>NZ_JAACFX010000007.1:0-382323 GCF_029237275.1 Pseudomonas sp. 3MA1
CTCCTACAGAGACTGCGTAGGAGCCGGCTGGCCGGCGAAGACCATTCAGGCCTTGGCCGCAGCCGCCAGGATCAGCGCCTTCATCTCGGCCACCGCGCCCTTGAAACCGACGAACAGCGCATGCGCCACCAGGGCATGGCCGATGTTCAGCTCATTGATGCCCTTGATCGCCGCCACCGCTTCGACGTTGTGATAGTGCAGCCCGTGGCCGGCATTGACGATCAACCCCTGGGCCAGGCCCACGGCAACCCCGTCGACGATGCGCTGCAGCTCATCGGCCACTTCACTCGGCGTCTGGGCATCGGCATAGCGACCGGTGTGCAACTCGATGGCCGGTGCGCCGACGCGCTGGGAGGCCTCGATCTGACGCTCGTCGGCGTCGATGAACAGCGACACTTCGGCACCGATTTTCGACAAACGCTCCACCGCTGCCTTGATCCGTGCTTCCTGTCCGGCCACGTCAAGTCCGCCCTCGGTGGTCAGCTCCTGACGGGTTTCCGGCACCAGGCAGATGTGCGCCGGGCGGATGCGCTCGGCAAAGGCCATCATCTCTTCGGTGACGCCCATCTCGAAGTTCATGCGGGTCTGCAGCACGTCCTTGAGCAGCAGCACGTCGCGCTCCTGGATATGCCGGCGGTCTTCGCGCAGGTGCACGGTGATGCCGTCGGCACCCGCCTCTTCCGCATCCAGAGCGGCCTTGACCGGGTCAGGGTAACGAGTGCCGCGGGCCTGACGCAGGGTGGCAACGTGATCGATGTTCACGCCGAGAAGAATGCGATTGCTGGTGGTCACGGAAGCGCTCCTGGATAAATGTAAATTCGGCGCACAGCATACGGGGAGAACAGGGTCTGTTGCCATTTGCACGAACGCAGAACGAGCGCGGCAAGTGGCCGGCCGCCGCCAGCGGATGAGCGACCGGCAGGCCTAGGGTTTGCGAAACAGCTCGCGACTGACCAGGGGCCGACCGCCCAGGTGCACGGCCAGGGCCTGGCGCATCAGGCGCTTGGCCGCCGACAAGGCACCGGGGGCACTCCAATCGGCCTCGGCCATGGCCAGCAGCTCGGTGCCATTGAACAGGCCCGGTTGCAGCAGGAAGACCTGTTCCAGTCCGGCATCCACCTGCAGGCGATACAGCCCATCGGCAGCGATGGGCGCGCCATGGATGTCGCTGTCCAGGGCAAAGCCATAGCCCAGGTCGTCCAACAGGCGCCATTCGAAGGCCCGCAGCAAAGGCTCCAGGGGCCGGCCTTCGGCCAGGGCCAGCAAGGTGGCGGCGTAGTGGTCGAATACCGCCGGATGGGGATCTTCCGCCGGCAGCAGGCGGATCAGCAGCTCGTTCAGGTACAGGCCGCTGAACAAGGCTTCGCCATTGAGCCAGGAGGCGATTCCGGCACTTTCCATGCGCCCGACATTCTTCAGCTCACCACGGCCGCGAAACTCGACTTCCAGAGGCACGAAGGGTCGCGCCAGGGTGCCGGCCTTGCCCCGGGCGTTGCGCAATACAGCACGCAGGCGACCTTGAGGGGTTAGGAAATCCACCAAGGCACTACTCTCGCGGTAGGCGCGGCTGTGCAGGACGTAGGCGAGTTGGCCGACTGGGGCGTTGCTGGACATGGTTGCGAGGGATCTCAGGGGCAGAGAGGGAACCGGGTCCGAAGAAGGGGTTGCAGCTGGTCGTCGGCCAGCCGACTCCTACGCGAAGGTGTAGGAGCCGGCTGGCCGGCGCAGGGCATCAGAGGTCGCCGTAGCCCAGCGAGCGCAAGGCGCGCTCGTCGTCGGACCAGCCGCCCTTGACCTTGACCCAGAGGTTGAGCATGACCTTGGAGTCGAACAGCAGCTCCATGTCCTTGCGCGCTTCCATGCCGATGCGCTTGATCCGCTCACCCTTGTCGCCAATGATGATTTTCTTCTGACCGTCGCGCTCAACCAGGATCAAGGCGTGAATATGCAGGGTCTTGCCCTGCTGCTTGAACTCTTCGATTTCCACGGTGATCTGGTACGGCAGCTCGGCACCCAGCTGGCGCATGATCTTCTCGCGCACCAGTTCGGCGGCCAGGAAGCGGGAGCTGCGGTCGGTGATCTGGTCTTCCGGAAAGAAGTGGTCGTTCTCCGGCAGGTGCTTGGCGATCAGGCCTTCCAGGGCTTCGAGGTTATGCCCCTGCTGGGCGGAAACCGGCACGATCTCGGCGTTCGGCAGTTGCTCCTGCAGCCAGGCCAGGTGCGGCATCAGCTCGGCCTTGTCCTCGATGCGATCGGTCTTGTTGATCGCCAGGATCACCGGGCCTTGCACGTACTGCACGCGCTCCAGCACCAGTTGGTCCTCGTCGGTCCACTTGGTGCGGTCAACCACGAAGATCACCACGTCGACGTCTTTCAAGGCCGCCGAGGCGGTCTTGTTCATGTAGCGGTTCAGCGCCTTCTCGTTGCTCTTGTGCATGCCGGGGGTGTCGACGTAGATCGCCTGGATGGCGCCTTCGGTCTTGATCCCGAGCATGTTGTGGCGAGTGGTCTGGGGCTTGCGCGAGGTGATCGCCAGCTTCTGGCCGAGGATGTGGTTGAGCAGGGTCGACTTGCCCACGTTGGGGCGGCCGACGATGGCGACATAGCCACAGCGTGTTGCGGTTGAATCAGTCATGGCCATTCTCCACGCCCAGGGCAATCAGTGCTGCGGCGGCCGCTACCTGTTCGGCAATGCGACGGCTCACACCCTGACCTCGGCTTTTTTCATTCAATAAGGTGACTTCACATTCAACGAAGAATGTCCGGCAGTGCGGCTCGCCCTGGATATCCACCACTTCATAGCGCGGCAGTTCGCAGGCACGGGACTGGAGGAACTCCTGCAGCCGGGTCTTGGGGTCCTTGTTGGTGTCCACCAGGGTCAGGCTCTCGAACTCCGAGGCCAGCCAGGACAGTACGCGGTCGCGGGCGGTTTCCATGCCGGCGTCCAGGTAGATCGCACCAATCAGGGCTTCCAGGGCATCGGCCAGGATCGACTCACGACGGAAACCGCCGCTCTTCAATTCGCCGGAGCCCAGGCGCAGGTATTCGCCCAGGTCGAAACCGCGGGCCAGCACCGCCAGTGTTTCACCTTTCACCAGGCGCGCGCGCAAACGCGACAGCTGGCCTTCGCGAGCCTGGGGGAAGCGCTCGAACAACGCCTCGCCGGCCACGAAGTTGAGGATGGCGTCACCGAGAAACTCCAGGCGCTCGTTGTTGCGTCCGGCAAAGCTGCGGTGAGTGAGGGCCAGGAGCATCAGCTCCTGGTCCTTGAAGGAATAGCCGAGCTGACGCTCGAGACGGCTCAAAGAAACGCTCACGGTTTACCCACACTGATTTCGTTGCCGAAACTCGCCATCCTAGGGGCCGCGCACGAAGTGCGGGTGGCAATTAACGCTGTGTTCAAATCCACATCCTGAATATCGTTGACTGCATGCTTCTGGCTTTAAGGCTGTTACGGATGGCCCGAAGGCGCGCCGTTTTATACAAGAGCCAGAAAAGCATTCGGCGCTGTGTTCAACAGCGCCGTGTGTGATTACTTGATCAGGCCAACCCGCGAGAAATTCGGCAGGTGGCTGAGTTTCGGTTCGGGCCAGCTCATCCAGACTGCGAAGGCCTTGCCGACGATATTCTTGTCGGGAACCATGCCCAGCAGGTCTTTGGGAATACTTGGATCGTCCCAGTAGCGACTGTCGTTGGAGTTGTCGCGGTTGTCGCCCATCATGAAGTAGTGCCCGGCGGGCACCACCCAACGACCGTCAGGAGTGGCCCGATAGCGGCTCATTTCCTTGCGGATCAAGTGCTCGGCGGCACCGAGTTTCTCCTTGTACAGCTCAGCGCTGCCCAGGGTGCCAGGCTCGGCGCCAACCAACTGCTCGGCCACCGGCTGACCGTTGACGAACAGATGCTTGTCGCTGGTGTAGCGCACTTCGTCCCCTGGCAGGCCCACTACACGCTTGATGTAGTTGACGTTGGGGTCGCTCGGGTAGCGGAACACCATCACGTCGCCGCGCTGCGGATCACCGACTTCGATGACCTTCTTGTCGATCACCGGCAAGCGGATCCCGTAGGAAAACTTGTTCACCAGGATGAAGTCACCGACATCCAGGGTCGGTTTCATCGAGCCCGATGGAATCTGGAACGGTTCCACCAGGAACGAACGCAGCACCAGGACGATAAACAGCACCGGAAAGAACGACTTGCCGTATTCAACCAGCAGCGGTTCCTTGTTCAGCTTCTCGACCACCAGCCCATCCGGCTGGCTGACGCTGCCCTGATAGTTGGCGATGGCCGCGCGTCGACGCGGTGCGAGAAACACCAGGTCGAGCAACGCCAAGAAACCGCATACGAAGACAGCGATGACCAGCAACAGCGGGAAATTTAGTGACATAGGACCTAACTATCCAACCTGAGCACGGCAAGGAAGGCTTCTTGTGGAATTTCCACGTTGCCCACTTGCTTCATGCGTTTCTTACCGGCCTTCTGCTTTTCCAACAGCTTGCGCTTACGGCTGACGTCGCCGCCGTAGCATTTGGCCAGTACGTTCTTTCTGAGGGCCTTGACGGTTGTCCGCGCCACAATCTGCCCGCCGATGGCGGCCTGGATTGCCACGTCAAACATCTGCCGAGGAATCAGATCTTTCATCTTCTCGGTCAACGCACGCCCTTTGTAGTGGGCGTTGTCACGGTGCACGATCAATGCCAGGGCATCGACCTTGTCGCCGTTGATCAATACATCCAGCTTGACCAGATTAGCTGACTGGTAGCGATCGAAGTGGTAATCCAGCGAGGCGTAGCCGCGGCTGGTGGACTTCAGGCGATCGAAGAAATCCAGTACCACTTCGTTCATCGGCAGATCGTAGGTCACCTGGACCTGGCTACCCAGGAACAGCATGTCATGCTGCACACCGCGTTTCTCGATGCACAGGGTTATGACGTTGCCCAGGTGCTCTTGCGGCACAAGGATATTGGCCCGCACGATCGGCTCGCGCATGTCTTCGATGGACGACAGGTCCGGAAGCTTGGACGGGTTGTCGACGTAGATGGTTTCACCGGTCTTGAGCAGCAGCTCGAAGATCACCGTCGGCGCGGTGGTGATCAGGTCCAGGTCGTATTCGCGCTCCAGGCGCTCCTGGATGATCTCCATGTGCAGCATGCCGAGGAACCCGCAACGGAAGCCGAAGCCCAGGGCATCGGAGCTTTCCGGGGTGTACTGCAGCGACGAGTCGTTGAGGGTCAGCTTCTGCAAGGCTTCGCGGAAATCCTCGAAGTCATCGGAACTGACCGGGAACAGGCCGGCATAGACCTGCGGCTGGATGCGCTTGAAGCCTGGCAGCACTTCCACGTCCGGGGTCGAGCTCAGGGTCAGGGTGTCGCCCACCGGCGCGCCGTGAATGTCCTTGATGCCCGCGATGATGAAGCCCACTTCACCGGCCTTGAGGTCGGCGGTGGCGGTGTGTTTCGGGTTGAATACACCGACGCTGTCCACCAGGTGGATCTTGCCGGTGGATTTCACCAGGATCTTGTCGCCTTTCTTCACCCGGCCGTGACGCACACGCACCAGGGACACGACGCCCAGGTAGTTGTCGAACCAGGAGTCGATGATCAGCGCTTGCAGCGGGTCTTCGATATTGCCGGTCGGCGCCGGAATGGTGGTCACCAGGCGCTCGAGCACCTCGTCCACGCCCAGGCCGGTCTTGGCGCTGCAGGTCACGGCGTCAGTGGCATCGATGCCGATGATCTTCTCGATCTCTTCCTTGACCCGCTCCGGATCGGCCTGTGGCAGGTCGATCTTGTTCAGCACCGGCATCACTTCCAGGCCCTGCTCGATGGCGGTGTAGCAGTTGGCTACCGACTGGGCTTCAACGCCCTGGCCGGCATCCACCACCAGCAATGCACCTTCACAGGCCGCCAGGGAGCGACTGACTTCATAGGTGAAGTCCACGTGGCCCGGGGTATCGATGAAGTTCAGCTGGTAGGTAATGCCGTCGCGGGCTTTGTAATAGAGGGTGACGCTGTGGGCCTTGATGGTGATCCCGCGTTCACGCTCAAGGTCCATGGAGTCCAGAACCTGGGCTTCCATTTCGCGCTCGGCCAGGCCGCCGCACATCTGGATGAAGCGATCGGCCAGAGTCGACTTGCCATGGTCAATGTGGGCGATGATGGAGAAATTGCGGATATGACTCAAATCACTCACGGATGAACACTCAAAAAGGCTGCAGGCATGGCCCGCCGAAAAATAGCCGGGAATTGTACCTGATACTCGGCACGAGCGTCACGCTCGCCTGTCAGCGTTTGTCAAATGCAAAAACGCCCCGATCCAGAGACCGGGGCGTTGCGCTTGAAACCTGGCAGGACCGCGAAATCAACCGGCCCGGCGCAGCAGCCAGAAGCCTGCAATGGCGCAGATACCCGCCGGCACCAGCACCGCGAACAGCGGCGAGAAGCCGAAAACCAGGCTCGAAGGCCCCAGCAGATCCTGGGCGATGCGGAAAGTGAACCCCACCAGCACACCGGTGAACACGCGCTGACCCAGGGTCACCGAACGCAGCGGGCCGAAGATGAAGGAAATCGCCATCAATACCAGGGCCGCCGTCACCAGGGGCTGCAGGACCTTGACCCAGAACGCCAGCCAGTAGCGACCGTTGTTCAGCCCCTGATCCGCCAGGTAATGGATGTAGCCCCACAGACCACTGATCGACAGGGACTCCGGCGCCATCACCACGGTGCTCAGCAGTTGCGGGCTCAAGGCCACGTCCCAGCGCTCGTCGGGCACGCTGATGACTTCGGTGTGACCCTCACGGAAATAGGTGGTAGTGACATCCGTCAACTGCCAGTAGGTTTCGTGAAAACGCGCCTGACGAGCGAAGCTCGACGACAGCATGTGGTGATTGTCATCGAAGTGGTAACGCGTCACGCCATACAGCAAGCCATTGGGCTGCACGGCGTTGATGTGGATGAACTCCTCGCCCTGACGGTGCCACAGGCCGTGCTTGGAGCTCTGGGCATCGCCGGAACCCTGAGCCAGGGCACGGCTGGCCTGGGCCTGGGTCTCGGTGGCCGGCGCCACGTACTCGCCCACCAGTACACCCACCAGCATCAGCACCAGCATCGGTTTCATCACCGCCCAGACGATACGCCCGACGGAAACGCCGGCGGCACGCATGATGGTCAGCTCACTGTTGCTGGCCAAGGAGCCCAGGCCGATCAGGCAGCCGATCAGAGCCGCCATCGGCAGCATCTCGTACACCCGGCGCGGCGCGGTAAGGACGACGTAGCTCATCACGTCCATCACGGTGTAGGTATCGCTGACGCTGCCCATCTCATCGATGAAGGCAAACAGCGAGGCCAGCCCGAGGATGATCCCCAGGACCGCGAGAATGGCCATGAACACACTGCTACCGATGTAGCGATCGAGCTTAACCACGAGCCATCTCCTTCATGCTGCGACGACTCGCCATTTTCAACCGCATCGGTTCCCAGTACATCAAGCCCAGGCCAATGGCCAGGAACAGCAGGTGCACCCACCACAACCCCAGGGCGGGCGAGATCTTGCCTTTCTCCAGGGCACCGCGCACCGCGATCAGGATGGTCAGGTACGCCATGTACAGCAGAATGGCCGGGATCAGCTTGAGGAAGCGGCCCTGGCGCGGATTGACCCGGGACAGCGGCACCGCCATCAGGGTCACGATAAATACCAGCAACGGCAGGGACAGGCGCCATTGCAGCTCGGCACGGGCCCGCAGGTCATCCTTGCCGATCAGGTCGGCAGTGGGCATGGCATCGCGATCGGTGACCTCGTCGCTGACATCCGGACGCTCCAGCAGCACGCCGTAGGTGTCGTACTTGATCACCCGGTAGTTGGCCTCGCCCGGGTTGCCGTCATAGCGGTAGCCGTTTTCCAGGATCAGGTAACGATTGCCGTCGGGGCGGATGTCCTGATGGCCCTTCTCGGCCACCAGCACCGAGATGCCCTGGTCCTTCTTTTCCTGATTCAGGCGTTTTTCGGAGATGAACACCCCGGAAAGATTGGTCCGGTCTTCCGACAACTGCTCGGTATAAGTCACCCGGCTGCCGTCGTTGAGCGCCTGAAAGCGCCCGGCCACCAGGGTGTCGAACTCGGTCAGGGCATCCTGCTTGTTCAGCAGCAACTGGAACTGGTTGGCCCCCTGCGGCGCCAGGCTCAGGCTCAGCCACGCCACCACCAGTGCCACCAGGGCGGCCGGAATCATGGTCATGCCCAGCAGGCGCTGCTGGCTCATGCCGGTCGCGGACAACACGGTCATCTCGCTTTCGAGATAAAGCCGGCCATAAGCCAGAAGAATGCCGAGGAACAGCCCCAGAGGCAGGATCAGTTGCAGGAAGCCCGGCAGACGAAAGCCCATGATCAGGAACAGCGAGCCCGGATCCAGGGCGCCCGAGGCGGCTTGCGCGAGGAACTTGACGAAGCGCCCGCTCATGATGATGACCAGCAGCACCGCACTCACGGCACTCAGGGTCAGCAGGATTTCGCGGGATAGATAACGAAAGACGATCAAACCAGACACTCCAGGGTTGTCAGGCTAAGGCGGCCGAACAAGCAAACGTATCGAGCGGCCCCAGA
Source organism: Pseudomonas sp. 3MA1 (assembly GCF_029237275.1). Taxonomy (NCBI): domain Bacteria; kingdom Pseudomonadati; phylum Pseudomonadota; class Gammaproteobacteria; order Pseudomonadales; family Pseudomonadaceae; genus Pseudomonas; species Pseudomonas sp. 3MA1. The sequence continues at coordinate 8,599 of NZ_JAACFX010000007.1, forward strand.
ATGCAGGGCAGCCGAAAAAGATGGCGCATTATCCTGTGATTGCGCGCGCCTGTCACGGAGGATGCTCTCCCGGCGCTCTAAAGCGGCGAACTTGGCCGATACGAGGGTTGTCAGCCGCGACCGGCGAGGTTCAAACTGGCAGCTTTGTCGTCGCCGGCAGGCGACGCCTTCTTCTATATAGACAAGCCCCGCGCCGGAGTCTTTCCTGCGCTCTCAGACCATTCATTCAGGGACCCGGACATGGAACTGGTTGTAAAAAGCGTTAGCCCGGAAACGTTGAAGACCGCCACCCTGGTGGTCGCCATCGGCGAAGACCGCAAGCTCGGCAGCGTCGCCAAGCAACTCGACGACCTCAGCGGCGGCGCCATCAGCGCCGTGCTCAAGCGCGGCGACCTGACCGGCAAGGTCGGCCAGAGCCTGCTGCTGCACGGCGTGGCCAAGCTCAAGGCCGAGCGCGTGCTGCTGGTCGGCACCGGCAAGGATGGCGAACTGGGCGACCGCCCGTTCCGCAAGATCATCAGTGGCGTGCTCACCACCCTCAAGGGCCTGGGCGGCAGCGACGCCGTGCTGGCGCTGGACGAAGTCGTGGTCAAGGGCCGCGACAGCTACGGCAAGACCCGCTTGCTGGCGGAAACCCTGGTGGATGGCGGTTATGTCTTCGATCGCTACAAGAGCCAGAAAGCCGAACCCCGCGCCCTGAAAAAAATCACCCTGCTGACCATCAAGGCCGCCGAAGCCGAAGTCCAGCGCGGCGTGACCCACGCCCAGGCCATCGCCAACGGCATGGCCTTCACTCGCGACCTGGGCAACCTGCCGCCGAACGTCTGCCACCCGACCTTCCTCGGCGAGCAGGCCAAGGCCCTGGGCAAGGAGTTCAAGGGCCTGAAAGTCGAAGTCCTCGACGAGAAGAAGATCAAGGAACTGGGCATGGGCTCGTTCTATGCCGTGGGCCAGGGCAGCGACCAGCCGCCACGCCTGATCGTCATGCAGTACAACGGCGGCAAGAAGTCCGAGAAGCCGTTCGCCCTGGTGGGCAAGGGCATCACCTTCGATACCGGTGGCATCAGCCTCAAGCCGGGCGCCGGCATGGACGAGATGAAGTACGACATGGGCGGCGCCGCCAGCGTGTTCGGCACCCTGCGTGCCGTGCTCGAGCTCAAGCTGCCGATCAACCTGGTGTGCATCCTCGCCTGCGCCGAGAACATGCCCAGCGGCGGTGCTTCCCGTCCTGGCGACATCGTCACCACCATGAGCGGCCAGACCGTGGAAATCCTCAACACCGACGCCGAAGGCCGCCTGGTGCTGTGTGACGCCCTGACCTACTCCGAACGCTTCAAGCCTCAAGCGGTGATCGACATCGCCACCCTCACCGGTGCCTGCATCGTCGCCCTGGGCGCCCATACTTCGGGCCTGCTGGGCAACAACGACGAACTGATCGAGCAACTGCTCAGCGCCGGCCGGCAAGCCGACGACCGTGCCTGGCAACTGCCGCTGTTCGACGAGTACCAGGAGCAACTGGACAGCCCGTTCGCCGACATCGCCAACATCGGCGGACCAAAGGCCGGCACCATCACCGCCGCCTGCTTCCTCTCGCGCTTTACCAAGAACCTGAACTGGGCGCACCTGGATATCGCCGGCACCGCCTGGACCAGCGGCGGCAAGGACAAGGGCGCCACCGGCCGTCCCGTCCCCCTGCTGACCCAATACCTGCTGGACCGCGCCAAAGCCTGAAAACCATGACCGAAAGAGGTCGCCGCCTGAAGGCGGCGACCTCTGCGGCTCAGGAACCCCAATGACCAAAGTCGACTTCTATATCCTTCCCAGCGCGGACCCTGCGGCGCGCCTGGATTTTGCCTGCAAGCTCACCGACAAGGCCTGGCGCATGGGCCATCGCATCTACCTGCATTGCAGCGATGCCGCGCAGCGGGATGAGCTCGATGCCCGCCTGTGGCGCTTCAAGGGCGAAACCTTCGTCCCCCACGGCCCGGCGGAAAGCGAACCCGAAGGCTTGATCGTGCTCGGCCTGGGCCAGGACCCCGGCCAACACAACGACCTGCTGGTGAACCTGGACCTGAAAGTACCGGCCTTCGCCTCACGTTTTGCCCGAATTGCCGAGGTGGTGGTGGAAGACCCGACTATTCGTCAGGCGGCCCGCGAGAGTTTCCGTTTCTATCGCGAACAGGGCTATCCTCTGCAAGATCACCGTTTACAGCGACTCTGAGCACCCGATGGACACTCCCAACCCGCTGCAAAAACCCGTGCATCTGCTGGATGACCTTGAGTCGATCCGGCAACTGCTCGGTGATGACAACCTGCAACCCCCGCTGCTGACCGAGACCGTGAGCAGTGAAGTGCAAATCCCCCTGCTGTTCGACATGGTGGGCAGCCAGCAACAAGCCGCAACCGACACCGCCCCCACCGCACCGGCCAAACCGCAACCTGCGCCGACCCCGGCTCAAGTCACCGCACCAGCACCAGCACCCGCTCAGGCCAAAGCTCCTGCGCCAGCTCCGGCAGCCAAACCCGCCGCCAGCAACAGTGCCGACGCCCTGCTGCACCTGGACACCGAGCTGCGTGCCGCCGCGCAATTGATCATGCAAGACGTGATCGACGACTTCGCCCCGCACATCGAAACCGAGATCAAGCGCCGCCTCGACGCCCGCCTGGAACGCCTGCTCGCAGCCGCCACCAGCGGCAAACCATAAGCCACACGCAAAAGCCGGGCATGGCCATCTTGTCGCTTGCCGCTGGTGGCTTGCTGCCGCCGCCCTCCGCTATACTTCCCGGCTTTTCCTGAATAAATGCCAATAGGGTCCCGCCGCGCATGGATAAGACCTACCAGCCGCACGCCATTGAAACTTCCTGGTACCAGACCTGGGAGTCAGAGAACTACTTCGCCCCGCAAGGCGCGGGCGACTCCTACACCATCATGATCCCGCCGCCGAACGTCACCGGCAGCCTGCACATGGGCCACGGTTTCAACAACGCGATCATGGACGCCCTGATCCGCTTCCGCCGCATGCAGGGTCGCAACACCCTGTGGCAGCCGGGCACCGACCACGCCGGTATCGCCACGCAGATGCTGGTGGAGCGCCAGATCGAAGCCCAGGGCCAGAATCGTCACGACCTGGGCCGGGAAAAATTCCTCGAAAAAGTCTGGGAATGGAAGGATCAGTCCGGGGGCAACATCAGCCGCCAGATCCGCCGCCTGGGCTCATCCGTGGACTGGAGCCGCGAGCGCTTCACCATGGACGACGGCCTCTCGGAGGCGGTCAAGGAAGCCTTCGTGCGCCTGCACGAAGACGGCCTGATCTACCGCGGCAAGCGCCTGGTCAACTGGGACACCAAGCTGCACACAGCGATTTCCGATCTGGAAGTGGAAAACCACGACGAGAAAGGCTTCCTGTGGAACCTCAAGTACCCGCTGGCCGACGGCGCCAAGACCGCTGAAGGCAACGACTACCTGATCGTCGCCACCACCCGTCCGGAAACCATGCTCGGCGACTCCGCCGTCGCGGTGAACCCCGAAGACGAGCGCTACAAGGCACTGATCGGCAAATTCGTCGAACTACCCTTGGTCGGCCGTCGCATCCCGATCATCGCCGATGACTACTGCGACCCCGAATTCGGCACCGGCTGCGTGAAAATCACCCCGGCACACGATTTCAACGACTACGAAGTCGGCAAGCGCCACAACCTGCCGCTGCTGAACATCTTCGACAAGAACGCCGCCGTGTTGCCGGCCTGCCAGGTGTTCAACCTGGACGGCAGCCTCAACGAAAGCATCGACGGCAAGATCCCGGCCGAATACGTGGGCCTGGACCGCTTCGAAGCGCGCAAGCAGATCGTCGCCGCCTTCGATGCCGCAGGCCTGCTGGTCAGCGTCGACGACCACGCCCTGAAAGTGCCGAAGGGCGACCGCTCCGGCACCGTGATCGAGCCGTGGCTCACCGACCAGTGGTACGTCTCCACCAAGCCGCTGGCCGAGCCGGCCATTGCTGCCGTTGAAGACGGCCGTATCGCCTTCGTGCCCAAGCAGTACGAGAACATGTACTTCTCCTGGATGCGCGACATCCAGGACTGGTGCATCAGCCGCCAGCTGTGGTGGGGCCACCGGATTCCGGCCTGGTACGACGAGTCGGGCAAGGTCTATGTCGGCCGCGACGAAGCCGAAGTGCGCGCCAAGCACAACCTCGGCCCGGACGTTGCCCTGCAGCAGGACAACGACGTGCTCGACACCTGGTTCAGCTCGGGCCTGTGGACCTTCTCCACCCTGGGCTGGCCGGAACAGACCGAGTTCCTCAAGACCTTCCACCCCACCGACGTGCTGGTCACCGGCTTCGACATCATTTTCTTCTGGGTCGCCCGGATGATCATGCTCACCATGCACCTGGTGAAGAACGAAGACGGCACGCCGCAGGTTCCGTTCAAGACCGTGTACGTGCACGGCCTGGTCCGCGACGGCCAGGGCCAGAAGATGTCCAAGTCCAAGGGCAACGTCCTCGACCCGCTGGACATCATCGACGGCATCGACCTGGAAACCCTGGTGCAGAAGCGCACCACCGGCCTGATGCAGCCCAAGCTGCAGAAAGCCATCGAGAAGCAGACCCGCGCCGAATTCGCCGACGGCATCGCCAGCTACGGCACCGACGCCCTGCGCTTCACCTTCTGCTCCCTGGCCACCACCGGTCGCGACATCAAGTTCGACATGGGCCGCGTCGAGGGTTACCGCAACTTCTGCAACAAGATCTGGAACGCCGCGCGCTATGTACTGGACAAGGGCGAGGACTGCGGCCAGAACGGCGAGGCTTACGAGCTGTCCCTGGCGGACCGCTGGATCATCTCGCAACTGCAGCGCACCGAAGCCGAAGTCACCCGCCAGCTCGACCAGTTCCGTTTCGACCTGGCCGCCCAGGCGCTGTACGAGTTCATCTGGAACCAGTACTGCGACTGGTACCTGGAGCTGTCCAAGCCGGTGCTATGGGACGAGAACTCGCCGGTTGAACGCCAGCGCGGCACCCGGCGCACCCTGGTGCGCGTACTGGAAGTGGCCCTGCGCCTGGCGCATCCGTTCATGCCGTTCATCACCGAGGAAATCTGGCAGCGCCTGGCACCGCTGGCGGGCGCGGAAGGCAAGACAATCATGCTGCAACCCTGGCCTGTGGCTAACGAAGCCCGCATCGACCAGGCCGCCGAAGACGACATCGAGTGGCTCAAGGGCCTGATGCTCGGCACCCGCAACATTCGCGCGGAAATGAACATCGGCCCGGGCAAGCCCCTGGCCCTGTTCCTGAAGAACGCCGGTGCCGAAGACCTGCGTCGCCTGACCGAGAACGAAGCCTTGCTGAAGAAGCTGGCCAAGCTCGAATCCATCACCGTCCTCGGCGCCGGCGACGAAGCTCCGCTGTCCGCCACCGCCCTGGTGGGCGAGATGGAAGTACTGGTGCCAATGGCCGGCCTGATCGACAAGGGTGCGGAACTGGCTCGTCTGGACAAGGAAATCCAGCGCCTGCAAGGCGAAGTGCAGCGCGTGGGCGGCAAGCTGTCCAACGCCGCCTTCGTCGACAAGGCACCGGCCGAAGTGATCGAGAAGGAACGCGCCAAACTGGCCGAGGCCGAACAGGCCCTGGGCAAGCTGGCGGAACAGCACGCACGGATTTCCAGCCTGTAACGGCAATTCGCGCAGCGTGAAAGAGGGAGGCCTGTATAGGCCTCCCTTTTTTTTGGCGCGTTGTCTTAAGTGGCCAGAAGGCACGCTTGCATCACTTGTCGCTCACCGCTTGAAACTTACCGCTGCTCCTGTGTGACAATGCCCGCCACTTTGAACCAGCCCCGAATCGATCCCCCATGACCGCCCCCAACACCCCCAAGCCTGCGCGCAAAAAGCCCAAGCCCGCCGCCCCAAAAATCACCGCGCCCCGGGAAAAGGCCAGCCTGCATCCGCGCAATCGTCACCAGGGGCGTTACGACTTCCCGCAACTGATCAAGAGCACCCCGGAACTGGGGCAGTTCGTGATCCTCAATCCCTACGGCAAGGAAAGCATCGACTTCGCCGACCCCGCGGCCGTGCGAGTGTTCAACCGCGCCCTGCTCAAGGCCTTCTATGGCATTGCCCACTGGGACATTCCGGCGGACTTCCTGTGCCCGCCCGTACCCGGTCGCGCCGACTACGTGCATTTCCTCGCCGACCTGCTGGCCAGCCACAACCAGGGTGAAATCCCTCGGGGCGCGGCAGTACGGGTGCTGGACGTCGGGGTCGGCGCCAACTGCATCTACCCGCTGATCGGCTACAGCGACTACCGCTGGCAGTTCCTCGGTTCGGACATCGACAGCACCGCCCTGGCCGCGGCCAAGGCCATTGTCCAGGCCAACGGCTTGAACAAGGCCATCAGCCTGCGCCAGCAGGGCAACCCCAAGCAGATCCTCAGCGGCCTGCTGGAAAGCACCGAGCGTTTCGACCTGACCATGTGCAATCCACCCTTCCACGCCTCCCTGGACGAAGCGACACGCGGTAGCCAGCGCAAATGGCGAGCCCTGGGCAAGGCCGATCCCAAGCGCAAGCTGCCGGTGCTGAACTTTGGCGGCCAGGCCCGGGAACTGTGGTGCGAAGGTGGGGAAATTCGCTTTGTCAGCCAGTTGATCAGCGAGAGCGCGAGCGTCGGCCAGCAAGTGCTGTGGTTCAGCACCCTGGTGTCAAAGGCTTCGAACCTGCCGGCGATTGAAAGCGCGCTGAAAAAGGCCGGTGCCCTGGAAAGCCAGGTGGTGGAGATGTCCCAGGGACAGAAACAGAGCCGCTTCGTCGCCTGGACCTTCAAGGACAAGGCACAGCAACAGGCCTGGAGTCAGGAACGCTGGGTCAGGAAGAGCTAGAGAGGCGGGGGATTCAAAGACGATTCACCTTGCGTGAATCGGTATCACACAAACCGTGCCCGGAGAACTTCTGAGCACGGTTTCACTGCAAGTCTTACTTGTTAACAGCGTCGGTCAGGCCTTTAGCCACAACCAGCTTGATAACTTTCTTGGCAGCGATTTCGATGGCGGCGCCAGTCGATGGGTTACGGCCAGTACGGGCAGGACGCTCGGTCACTTTCAGCTTGCCGATACCTGGCAGAGTGATTTCGCCGCCATTTTCCAACTGATCAGCAACGATCTGGGCCAGTTGGTCCAGAGCGTTACGCGCGGTGGTTTTCGGCGCGTCGATAGCTTCAGCGATATCAGCGATCAGTTGGTCTTTAGTAATAGCCATTGTGGTGTTCCTTCCCTATCAAATTCATTTGGATTGCAGAGTGCAGTGTCAGCCATCGAGCCAGATCTTGTGAATCTGGCACCCCGGTTACAACCACGACAGATCGGGGTTATAGATACCGAAATCAGGGTTTGGTTCGACCCGACAAATGCTGAATGCACGCTTAACGCTGAGACATCGCGTAAGACGGGGCAAAACTAGCACACAGACGGGGAAATATCCGCCTCTACCTAGCCATTTGGTCAGCTTTATTGCTCTAAATCGGTAAAAAAATGCATAAGCGTTACCGACCAGCCGTTCATCGCCCGGCAAACCGCGCCCGAACCCTCGGCTGCGGTACACTGGGCACTTTTTCGGGGAGCCCGCCCTCCCCCTTCAATCAGCCGAGAAGCCCATGCCGATCCGTCATTGCATCGTCCACCTGATCGACAAAAAACCCGACGGCAGCCCCGCAGTTCTGCATGCCCGAGACTCCGAACTGGCAGAGTCCGCGGCCATCGAGAACATGCTCGCCGACCTCAATGAAAGCTATAACGCCAAACAGGGCAAAGCCTGGGGCCTGTTCCATCCCGAGTCCGGCGCTTTCCCCTTCAGCGGCTGGCTGAAGGAGTACCTGGACGGCGGCCAGGACTTCACCGCGTTCAGCCGGGTGGCGGTGGAACACCTGCAGAAGCTGATGGAGGAATCCAACCTGTCAGTGGGTGGCCACGTGCTGTTTGCTCATTACCAACAGGGCATGACCGACTACCTGGCCATCGCCCTGCTGCACCACAGCGAAGGCGTGGCCGTGACCGACGAGCTGGACGTGACGCCGTCGCGCCACCTGGACCTGGGCCAGTTGCACCTGGCGGCGCGGATCAACATCTCCGAGTGGCAGAACAACAAGCAGTCCAAGCAGTACATCTCCTTTATCAAGGGCAAGAACGGCAAGAAGGTCTCGGAGTATTTCCGCGACTTCATCGGCTGCCAGGAAGGCGTCGACGGCCCGGGCGAAACCCGCACCCTGCTCAAGGCCTTCAGCGACTTCGTCGAAAGCGAGGATCTGCCGGAAGAGTCGGCCAGGGAAAAGACCAAGACCCTGGTGGACTACGCCAGCAGCCAGGCCAAGCTCGGCGAGCCCATGGGCCTGGAGGAGCTCTCGGAACTGATCGACGAAGACCGTCCCAAGGCCTTCTACGATCACATCCGCAACAAGGATTACGGCCTGTCATCGGAGATCCCCGCGGACAAACGCACCCTCAATCAGTTCCGCCGCTTCACCGGCCGCGCCGAAGGTTTGTCCATCAGCTTCGAGGCCCACCTGCTGGGTTCGAAGATCGAGTACGACGAAGAAGCCGGGACCCTGATCATCAAGGGCCTGCCGACCCAGCTGACCGACCAGCTCAAGCGCCGCAACTGATGCTCCAGGGGGTATTGAAGAAGTTCTTGCTGATCCTGCTGGTGGTGGTGATCTACCAGCACTGGGGCAAGATCGAGCGCCTGTTCAACCCTTCGGCGGTGGTCAGCGAAGAGATCCGCAGCCAGGCTCGGGTGGTGCTATACGCCACCGACTGGTGCGGCTACTGCAAGGCCACCCGGCGCTTTCTCGATCAGAAGGGCATTCCCTACCGCGAGTTCGACATCGAGAAAGATGCCGAGGCGCGTAAGGCCTACACCGCTCTGGGTGGTGCCGGGATTCCGATCCTGGATGTAAATGGAACCCTGATCCGCACCTATGATCCCGATGCGATCATGGCGGCGCTGCAACCGTAAGCACCGGCGATCCGACGCGGCGTTTGCCGGCGAAGGGGCCGGCAGATCGTGCACCGATCTTGGGGACGCCTTCGCTGGCAAGCCAGCGCCTACAGGTGTGGATCACTGCGCCTGGATGCGGAAACCCAGCCGCGGGAAGTGCACGTGCACCACACCGGCACGTGGATCTTCACGGCGCAGGATCAACTCTTCAGTGCCGGCGAACAGCAACTCGCCCGCCACCGGATCAACGCCGTAGTCGGTGGCGGCGATCAGCACTTGCTGCCCCGCCGCAAAGCCATTTGGATCGACAAACTGCTCATCAGGCAGGGCTGCCGGGGTAGCGCTGCGCGACACCTCAAGCGCCTCTTCGGCGCTCATCTCGGTGAAGGAGCCATGGCCAAAGCCCAGTACCCGCGCCAACCAGGCGGATACCGCCGGATACTCGTCCACCAGCGGCGCAGTCACTGGCGTGCCCTTGAGGAACCACAGCGGGTGAGCCAGGGCGATATCGGCAATCGACGGCTCGCCAAACAGGAAGTCCCCCGGCTCGCGCTGCAGCTGCTGCTCCAGACGCGCCATGAGGGTCGGCCACTGATGCTTGGCCACGTCCAGGGGCAGTCGGCTGGCGCTGCCGCCACTGAACAACCCGGCGCGGTCGGCCATGAAGGCCTTGACCGCTTCCGGCGGCAGCTTGCCAAAGCGCACGGCCGCCGATTCGGGCTGGAACACCAGGGTCACCGCATGCTGGAACACCACCGAGTCGACCCAGGCGGCGAAAGTCGCGCTGATCATTTCCTGGCCTTCGGGGAACAGCGCCGGCGAGGCTTTTTCCTGCTCCAGGCGCCGGGCGATCAAGGCCGTGTCGCAATAGATATCCGCGCCGATCTGCAACACCGGAGTCTTGCGATAGCCACCGGTCAGGGCCGTGAGATCAGGTTTGGGCATGACCGGGGAGATCTTCACGGAGCGCCAGGACAGGCCCTTGAAACCCAGGAGCAAGCGGGCTTTTTCCGCGAAGGGAGAAGTCGGGTAATGGTGCAGGATCAACTCTGACATGCTGGGGTCCGCCACAAGAGGGAGAGCGCTGAAGCTTAGCGCGCAATCCGTGGGCGGCCTACAGATGCAACTGATGAGAACCTATCAGTCAGATTGATGCCGCGGCGCTGGCCGAAGCCACCAGGCACTCCTTGGCACTCTTCCTGAGTTTCTTGATCAGCCGCTCCTGGCGCAGGGCCTCGCTCTTGTCTCGGCAGGCTTCGGTGTAGACCAGGGCCACCGCCGGGCTGGAGAGAAAGAAACGCGCGCCCTTGCCGCTCTGGTGCTTGGCGAAGCGCTTCACCGGGTCGTCGCTGATGCCGCAGTACAGAGCGCCGTTGGCCGCGCGCACCAGGTACACAAACCAGGGTTTGCTGGCCGGCGCGGCCAGGTCGGCGGCAATCACGGGGGATGGATCGGGGCTGCTCACAAAAACCATCGGGGCCTGTGGATAACAAGCCGCGATCTTAGCAGAGGATGGCGTTCAGCGACCGCTCTGGAAGGCCTTGAGGCCTTTGCGGGCCTGGGCGCGAACGGCATTCTTCAGCAGCGGCGTCCAGCCCAGCAACAGGCCCTTGGCCCCCAGGGCCTGACGCGCCCAGCGCCACAGGTCGAAATGATCGTGGTGCTCGCAGATCTTGCCGTCGCGAAACACGAAGCGCGCCTGAATGTCATTGACCACGGTGTTGCCGGTCTGGCTGAACAGGTAGGTGGCGACCCAGTGCGCACCACCCGAGCGCTCGTCGGCACGCACCTGATCGAAGGTCAGGGAAAAGTCCTTGGCCCGGGACGTGAGCATGCGCCACATGTCACCGGCGTCACGTCCGCGCAATTCGCCGAAGGCCGGATCACTGAATACGATGTCCTCGGTGTAGCAGGCGCTCATGGCCTCGGCATCGAGCCGCTGGAAGGCCTGGTAGAACTCGGTAATCAGGGCGCGATGGGCATCACTCATGAACGGACTCCGCAAGGGTAAGGGGGATGCAGCACAATAATCCGCAACCCCGGCGAACACTATCGGCATTTGCCAGGCAAATACCGACAGCGAAGCCCGTCAGATTCTCTCGCTCTGCACCTGCACATACAGCGAACGGCCGGCGCCCAACCCGGCGATGATTGCCCCGCTGCCCAACACCGCGAAAATCCAGCCCACGGCGTTCCAGCCACCGGTCCAGTCATGCGCCAGCCCCACCGCAAACGGCCCCATGGACGCCAGGGTGTAGCCGACGCCCTGGGCCATGCTCGACAGGTTGGCCGCCACATGGGTGTCCCGCGAGCGCAGCACGATCAGGGTCAGGGCCAGGCTGAAGGTGCCGCCCTGCCCCAGGCCCAGCAGGATCGCCCAGCCCCACAAGCCGTCCAGCGGCGCATACAGGCAACCGAACAGGCCGCCCAGGGTCATCAGCATGACCAACACGATGGCCAGGCGCTGGTCCTTGCCCCGGGTCGCCAGCCAGGGCGCCGCCAGGGAGCTGGCCAGCTGCACGATCACCGATCCCGAGAGCACCAGTCCGGCCTGGGTCGGACTCAGCCCGCGACCGATCAGGATCGACGGCAACCAGCCAAACACGATGTACGCCAGGGACGATTGCAGGCCCATGTACAGGGTCACCTGCCACGCCAGGGGGTCACGCAGCAACCCGCGCACACGGAAGGCCACATGATGGGCGCCGTGTTTGTGCCCCACCTGCGGCAACCAGAACAGCGCCGCCGCCAGCGCCGGCACCACCCAGAACCCCAGGCCCATGGCCCAGCTGTCTCCGAAATGCTGGCTCAGGGGCACCGTCGCGCCGGCCGCCATCGCCGCCCCCAGGCACAGGGCCATGGTGTAGACCCCGGTCATGGTGCCGGCATGCCGAGCGAAGTCACGCTTGACGATGCCCGGCAGCAGCACCCCGATCACGCCGATGCTGGCCCCGGCCAGGACGCTCCCGGCAAAGACGCCGAACTCACCGAGCGAGCTGCGCAGGACAATGCCCAGGGCCAGGGTCAGGAGAATCCCCAACACCACCCGCTCGGCACCGAAGCGCCGGGCCAGCAGCGGCGCCAGAGGCGCGAACAGCCCCAGGCACAACACCGGCAAGGTGGTCAGCAACCCCGCCTTGGCCGCCGACAGGCCCAGGCTCTGGGAAACGTCACTGAGCAACGGCGCCATGCTCGACAGTGCCGGACGCAGGTTCAGCGCCACCAGAATCAGCCCCAGCAGCAACAGCCAGGGCCGGCGCAAGGGTGCAGGGGCCTGCTGGACTGGTTCGTCATCGGCCTCGGCGTCGATCAGCAATTCTGGAGGCGATGGGGTGTTCGGAGGGGCCTGGTGGTTGGACATAAAGGTCTCGGATTCAGGATTCGTTGATCAACTGGCGGGAAAGGTTCTTGGCCCGCTCGGGGTCGCCTTGCTCGATGGCATCCAGCAGGTGCTGATGGAGATCGAAGACGTCCTGGCGACGCGGAGTCAGGGTCAGGGTCTGGCGCAACTGCGCGCCGACCACGCTGGAAAAATAACGGTACAGCTGGCTGAGGGTCGGGTTGTGGGCGGCATCCACCAGGCGCTGGTGAAAGACCAGGTCGCAGCCGATGTAGCTTTCCAGATCGCCATGAAAATGCCCGCTGCTGGCCTGCAAGGCTTGCTTCAGGGCCTGCAGGTCCTCGTCGGTGCGGCGCAGGGCCGCCAGGCCGACCGCCTCCACCTCAAGGATCTGCCGGGTTTCCCGGGCCTGTTCCAGGGAGCACTGGGACAGGGCCTGGAGCATGTCCAGTGGATCGGCCACCGCTCGCAGATAACTGCCGTCGCCCTGGCGGATCTCGATCAGTCCGGAGAACGCCAGCACCCGCATGGCTTCGCGCACGGTATTGCGGCTGATGCCCAGTTCATGGGCCAGTTCCGGCTCGGTGGGCAAGCGCTGGCCGACCCGCCAGACACCGCTGTTGATGCGTTTGCGCAGTTGCTCCAGGGCCTGGTCGACCAGGGATTTTTTGATCAGGGGGGATGTTTCGCTCATGGGACTCGCTCAATCATCCAATCATCGGATGAATTGCCCGACATGGTATTCAGGCTTTTCCGAGAGTTCAACGTTTTAGGCTGGAGGAGGCACTTTCGCCAAGGCAAACAGGCCTTGACAAAAAACCCTATAAGGGTAATTTCGATCAAGCCTCAAGGGTGTCTCATGGAAAAGAAAACACCTCACCATGACCTGTCGCTGATCAAGGCGCAGGTCGCTCGGCAAGGGGCACAAGCCTTCACTCGAAGCGCATTGCGCTGCGGCAAGGAACTCGGATTGTCCCTGGCCGACATGCAACGAGCGATAGCCGGACTCCAGGGCAGCCTGTTCTACAAATCGATGACCACCTATGGCGATCATCGGCTGTGGCAGGACGTGTATTACACCCGCATCGATAACTGGACGCTCTACATCAAGGTCACCTACCGCCCCGGTGCAGGGCCTCCGGTGATCTCCTTCAAGGAGGCAGAGACATGAAACGGCAACAATGCTACAGCTGCGGCGCCCCGACCGGCATGCTGGCCTTCGAGCAGCGCAGCGAGCTCATCGACTACCGGCACCTGCAGCGTCACCTCCATGGCCTGGCGGGCTGGGAATGCCAGGAATGCGGTGAAATCGAATTCGACGCCGCCAGTGCAGAACGCTACGCCGCCGCGGGCGACCAATTGCTGGAGGAGTACCGGCAAAGCGTCGCCACCGACATCAAGCGCATCCGCCGCAAGCTGCACCTCTCGCAGAAGGAAGCGGTCAAACTGCTGTCCGGCGGCGGGCACAATGCCTTTTCCCGCTACGAGCGCGGCGAAGTCGGCGTGCCCCAACCGCTGTATGTGCTGATGCGCCTGCTGGATCGCCACCCACGGTTGATGAAGGACGTACTGGAGCTGGGCGAACCACGGCCGGCGCCCTCGACCTTGGGCGCCCCCGCCGAACCACAGCTCGGCGCTGCCGGCGGTTGAACGCCGGGCAAAAATAAACCCGGAGCCAGTCCGGGTTTATCGTCAGCGCGGGCCCTGGATCAGGATCAATGCAGGATCTGGCTCAGGAACAGCTTGGTGCGATCGTTTTGCGGGTTGTCGAAGAAGTCGTTCGGTGCCGCCTGTTCAACGATCTCGCCCTTGTCCATGAAGATCACCCGGTTGGCCACGGTGCGGGCAAAGCCCATTTCGTGGGTCACGCAGAGCATGGTCATGCCGTCTTCGGCCAGGCCGATCATGGTGTCCAGCACCTCCTTGACCATTTCCGGGTCCAGGGCCGAGGTCGGTTCGTCGAACAGCATGATCTTGGGCTTCATGCACAGCGCCCGGGCAATCGCCACCCGTTGCTGCTGGCCACCGGACAGCTGGCCCGGGTACTTGTTGGCCTGCTCCGGAATGCGCACCCGCTCCAGGTAATGCATGGCGATTTCCTCGGCCTTGCGCTTGGGCATCTTGCGCACCCACATCGGCGCCAGGGTGCAGTTCTGCAAGATGGTCAGGTGTGGAAACAGGTTGAAGTGCTGGAACACCATGCCCACTTCCCGGCGGATGGCCTCGATCTGCTTGAGGTCGTTGGTCAGCTCCACGCCGTCCACCACGATGCGCCCCTGCTGGTGCTCTTCCAGGCGATTGAGGCAACGGATGGTGGTGGATTTGCCCGAACCCGAAGGCCCGCACAGCACGATGCGCTCACCTTGGCGGACGTTGAGGTTGATGTCCTTCAACACGTGGAACTGGCCGTACCACTTGTTCACACCCTGCATCTGAATAATGCCTTCAGGGCCCACAGGCTTTTTGTTCGCTTCACTCATGGAGGTACTCCTAACGCTTGTGGCCTGTGTCCAACTTACGCTCCAGATGCATGGAGTAGCGGGACATACCGAAACAGAAAATCCAGAACACCAGGGCCGCGAAGACATAGCCTTCGGTGGCCATGCCCAGCCATTTGGGGTCGGCGGCGGCTTGCTTGACGCTGTTGAGCAGGTCGAACAGACCGATGATGATCACCAGGCTGGTGTCCTTGAACAGGGCGATAAAGGTGTTGACGATGCCGGGAATCACCAGCTTCAGGGCCTGGGGCAGAATCACCAGGCCCATGGCCCGCCAGTAACCCAGGCCCATGGCCGCAGCCGCTTCGTACTGGCCCTTGGGAATGGCTTGCAGGCCACCGCGCACCACCTCGGCTACATAGGCCGACTGGAACAGGATCACCCCGATCAAGGCCCGCAGCAGCTTGTCGAAGTTCATGCCCTCGGGCAGGAACAGCGGCAGCATCACCGAGGACATGAACAGCACGGTGATCAGCGGCACGCCGCGCCAGAACTCGATGAAGGTCACGCAGACCACGCGGATCGCCGGCAGGTTGGAACGTCGTCCCAAGGCCAGCAGGATCCCCAGCGGCAAGGCTCCGGCAATCCCCACCGTGGCAATCACCAGGGTCAGCATCAGACCGCCCCATTGGCTGGTGGCGACGTTGCTCAAGCCCAGGTAACCGCCATGCAGCAGGGTGTAGGCCAGCACCGGGTACCACACCAGGAAACACAGGCCGTAGATCGCCTTGCGCGGAAAGCGCGAGATGAACAACGGCGCCACGCCGATCACCGCCAGCCACACGGTCAGGTCCACTCGCCAGCGCAGTTCCACCGTGTAGTAGCCATACATGAACTGGCCGAAACGCTGCTGGATGAACACCCAGCAGGCGCCGTCCTTGGTGCAGTCGGCACGGGTGGTGCCGACCCAGTTGGCGTCGAGGATCGCCCAGTGCAGAAGCGGCGGCACCACCAGGTAGATCAGGTAGAAGGCAAACAGGGTCAACAGGGTGTTGAGCCAGCTGGAAAACATGTTGGCGCGCATCCACGCCAGCACCCCGATACTGCGGCTGGGCGGCGGCATGTCGGGCTTGAAAATATGAGTCGTCATGGGCGCTTCCTCACCGCTCGATCAGCGCAATGCGCTTGTTGTACCAGTTCATCAGCAGGGAAATGCTGATGCTGATCGCCAGGTACACGCTCATGGTGATGGCAATGACCTCGATGGCCTGGCCGGTCTGGTTGAGCACCGTGCCGGCGAACAGCGAAACCATTTCCGGGTAACCGATACCGGCGGCCAGGGACGAGTTCTTCGCCAGGTTCAGGTATTGGCTGGTCAGCGGCGGAATGATCACCCGCAGGGCCTGGGGAATGATCACCTTGCGCAGGGTCGGACCGTTGCGCAGCCCCAGGGAGCGGGCCGCCTCGGTCTGGCCGTGGCTCACCGACTTGATCCCGGAACGCACGATCTCGGCGATGAAGGCCGCGGTGTAGACGGTCAGGGCCAGGGTCAGGGCCAGCAGCTCGGGGATCAGCACCCAACCGCCAACGAAGTTGAAGCCTTGCAGCTTCGGCAACTCCCAATGCACCGGCGAGCCGAAAACCAGCATGCACAGCGCCGGAATCACCAGCAGCAGCGCCAGGCCGGTCCAGAACTTGTGGAACGGCACCCCAGTGTCTTCAAAGCGTTTGTTGGCCCAGCGGCACATCAGCACGATGGCGACGATGGCCAGCACCACACTCGCCACGAACGCCCAGAACCCCGGGGCCATCTGCGCCGCCGGCATGTTCAGGCCCCGGCTGCTGACAAAGAAGGTGTCGCCGAAGTTGTGGCTGTTGCGCGGCCCCGGCATGGTCAGGAACACCGCGAAGTACCAGAACAGGATCTGCAGCAGCGGCGGAATGTTGCGGAACACTTCCACATACACCGTCGCCAGCTTGCTGATGATCCAGTTCTGCGACAGCCGCGCCACGCCGATGATGAACCCCAGCAGAGTCGCCAGGATCACCCCGATAAAGGTCACCAGCAGCGTATTGAGCAGGCCGATGACGAAGACCCGGGCATAACTGTCCGCTTCGGTGTAGGCAATCAGGTGTTGAGCGATGCCGAACCCGGCGCTGCGCTCAAGAAAGTCGAAACCCGAGGTGATACCCCGGTGCTGCAGGTTGGTTTGCGTGTTGTCGAACAGAAACCAGCCCAGCGAAACCACCGCCACGAGGGTGATGATCTGGAACAGCCAGGCGCGCACACGCGGATCGCTGAGGCTAAGCCTCTGCTTGGGTGCGCCGATTGAATTTTGCATGAAGTGCCCCAGGAATAATGGAACAGAACATCACCCGGCGGTTGGCCCGCCGGGTGATAGAACCATCAGCGCACAGGTGGTGCGTATTGGATGCCGCCGTTGTTCCACAGCGCGTTCAGGCCGCGGTCGATGGCCAGTGGCGTGCTCTTGCCGAGGTTTTTCTCGAACACTTCACCGTAGTTACCTACTTGCTTGACGATCTGTACTACCCAGTCCTTCGGCAGTTTCAGGTCTTTGCCGTATTCACCGTCCGCGCCCAGCAGACGTGCTACATCAGGGTTCTTGGTCGACTTGGCTTCAGCTTCGACGTTTTTCGAAGTGATGCCCGCCTCTTCGGCGTTGAGCATGGCGAACAGGGTCCACTTGACGATGCTGAACCACTCTTCGTCGCCCTTACGCACCACCGGGCCCAGCGGCTCCTTGGAGATGGTCTCCGGCAGCACGACATAATCGGTCGGGGTGGCCAGCTTGCTGCGCTGTGCGTAGAGCTGGGACTTGTCGGAGGTCAGCACGTCGCAACGCCCGGATTCCAGGGACTTGGCGCTTTCATCGGAGGTATCAAAGGTGATCGGGGTGTATTTCAGACCATTGCCACGGAAGTAGTCCGACACGTTCAGCTCGGTAGTAGTACCGGCTTGAATACAGATGGTCGCGCCGTCCAGCTCCTTGGCACTTTTCACACCCAGTTTGTTGTTCACCAGGAAGCCGATGCCGTCGTAATAAGTGACACCGGCGAACATCAGGCCCATGCCCGCATCGCGGGAGCTGGTCCAGGTGGTGTTGCGCGACAGCACGTCGATTTCGCCGGATTGCAGCGCGGTGAAGCGCTCCTTGGCGTTCAACTGGCTGAACTTGACCTTGGTCGCATCACCGAATACCGCAGCAGCCACTGCGCGGCAGACGTCGGCGTCGATCCCGAGGATCTTGCCGGTCGCATCCGGTACCGAGAAGCCCGGCAAACCATCACTGACGCCGCACTGTACGAAACCTTTCTTCTGTACTGCATCCAGAGTCGCACCCGCCTGTGCGAAACCGCTTGTAGCCAGTACCGTGGCCGCCGTGACAGCGGCCAGGGTGGATTTCAACATCTTCATTCAAACCTCCAGTTTTGCTCTTGTTGTGTCGGAGCTTGAGTCCTGCCGCACCCTCATGAGGCGCTGTTGACCCGTGTCGGCTTTTTTATGGGGTCAAGCGGCGTAAGACCTTCGCTATGAGTCTAGTAGGAGAAATCCACGTAATGGGGGGCCTACATCTCACCAATCGGCCGAACGGGCTGTAGCCCTTTGCCGTTCGCAAAGCCCGTAGCGGCCATTGGCGAACCGGTATCAGAGGAGGTTGGCTATGCCATCGCCCGCGGTAGCCTGTTAGTGTTACCGCCGGCAGAGCGTGCTATCACTTCCACTCCTCTTTCTGAGCCATAGCAAAGCCCGTACCACAGTTCCGGCTAAAGCGTTTCAGCCAGTGGTCAATAGCAAAACGTTCAACCGTGCGACATCTTCTTCACCGATCAACCGGGCGCGCCCCTTAACCTCGCACTCAATCAGCGCGCACGCACAAAAATGGAGCAGCCATGACCGAGCCCTTGATTCTTCAGCCCAGCAAGCCCGCAGATGCCTGTGTGATCTGGCTTCATGGCCTGGGAGCGGACCGTTACGACTTCCTGCCGGTGGCCGAGATGCTGCAGGAAAAACTCTTGAGCACCCGCTTCGTCCTGCCCCAGGCGCCGACCCGTGCCGTGACCATCAATGGCGGATATGCCATGCCCAGCTGGTACGACATTTTGGCCATGAACCCGGCTCGTGCGATCAGTCGCGAACAGCTCGATGAATCGTCCGATGAAGTCATCAGACTTATCGAGGAACAACGCGCCAGCGGAATAGACGCCTCGCGAATCTTCCTGGCCGGTTTCTCCCAGGGCGGTGCCGTGGTGCTGCACACCGCCTTCCTCAAATGGCAGGGTCCATTGGGTGGCGTACTTGCCCTCTCCACCTATGCCCCGACCTTTGGCGACGAACTGCAACTTTCCGCCAGTCAACAGCGGATTCCGGTGCTGTCGCTGCACGGCCAGTACGACGAAGTGGTGCAAAACGCCATGGGCCGCACCGCCTACGAGTACCTGAAACAGCATGGTGTCACCGTGACATGGCAGGAATACCCAATGGGGCACGAGGTGTTACCAGAAGAAATCCGCGACATCGGCACCTGGCTGAACGAGCGTTTGCGCTAGAAAAACCGCCTCAAGCCGGGGCCCAGAGCAACAGACTACGCCGCGCCCGTTTCTTGCATTACACTGGCCGGCGTACATTCCTTAACCAATTGATGAGATGACCGTGCTCAAAGCACTCAAGAAAATCTTCGGTAAAAGCGAGGCTGAGCCGCTCGCGCCAAGCCCCAGCGCCCCCTCCCCCAGTTCCAGCAGCCGCAACGACGGCCGTCAGCCGGAACGGAGCGCCCCCGCTACCGCAGCTAAAAAAGAACCGGTGAACACATCGGCCGCCCCTTGCGCTCCCAAAGCGCCGCGCCAAGAGAAGCCCAAGGCCGAACAACCCAAGCCTGAGCAGCCGCGCCGTCCGCGCGCGCCCAAGCCGCCGGCCAATCCCTGGAAACTTGAAGACTTCGTGGTCGAACCCCAGGAGGGCAAGACCCGCTTCCACGACTTCAAGCTGGCTCCGGAACTGATGCACGCCATCCAGGACCTGGGCTTTCCTTATTGCACGCCGATCCAGGCCCAGGTGCTGGGCTATACCCTGGCGGGCAAGGACGCCATCGGCCGGGCCCAGACCGGCACCGGCAAGACCGCCGCGTTCCTGATCTCGATCATCACCCAGTTGCTGCAAACCCCGCCGCCCAAAGAGCGCTACATGGGCGAGCCTCGGGCGCTGATCATTGCCCCGACCCGAGAGCTGGTGGTGCAGATCGCCAAGGACGCCGCGGCGCTGACCAAGTACACCGGCCTCAACGTCATGACCTTCGTCGGCGGCATGGATTTCGACAAGCAGCTCAAGCACCTGGAAGCCCGCCACTGCGACATCCTGGTGGCCACCCCGGGCCGCCTGCTGGACTTCAACCAGCGCGGCGACGTGCACCTGGACATGGTCGAAGTGATGGTGCTCGACGAAGCCGACCGCATGCTCGATATGGGCTTCATCCCGCAAGTACGGCAGATCATTCGCCAGACCCCGCCCAAGAGCGAACGCCAGACCCTGCTGTTCTCCGCCACCTTCACCGATGACGTGATGAACCTGGCCAAGCAATGGACCACCGACCCGGCAATCGTCGAGATCGAGGCCGAGAACGTCGCCAGCGAAAACGTCGAACAGCACATCTATGCCGTGGCCGGGGCCGACAAGTACAAGCTGCTGTACAACCTGGTCACCGACAACGGCTGGGAACGGGTCATGGTCTTCGCCAACCGCAAGGACGAAGTGCGGCGCATCGAAGAACGCCTGGTACGCGACGGCGTGAACGCCGCCCAGCTGTCCGGCGACGTGCCGCAGCACAAGCGGATCAAGACCCTGGAAGGCTTCCGCGAAGGCAAGATACGGGTCCTGGTGGCCACCGACGTGGCCGGCCGTGGCATCCACATCGACGGCATCAGCCACGTGATCAACTTCACCCTGCCGGAAGTGCCGGACGACTACGTGCACCGCATCGGCCGTACCGGGCGTGCCGGGGCCGAGGGCGTGTCCATCAGCTTTGCCGGCGAGGACGACTCCTACCAGCTGCCATCGATCGAAGCCCTGCTGGGGCGCAAGATCAGCTGCGAGATGCCGCCCGCCGAGCTATTGCGCCCAGTGGAGCGCAAACGCCCGCAAGCCTGATCACGGTCGCCGCGAAAAAACGCAGCCATCACCGGCTGCGTTTTTTTTCGCCTGGATATTGCCCACCAAAACTAAAAGTCCATAATGGACAAATTAGTTTAATTTGATGGGAGCTCTTGCATGTCCAGCACGCCCTACCTGATTGCCCGGCCCGAAGCCCGCCAGTTGCTCGGGCAAATCGACGTCCCGCAGATCCTGCGCAAACTGTTCCGCGACCTGGCCGCCGGGCTCGCCGTGCAACCGGCGCAGCAGCTGGTGGAGTTTCCCCAGGGCGCCGGCGACTTCATCAATTACCTCGGGGTGCTGGCTGAGGATCGGGTGTACGGGGTCAAGACTTCGCCCTACATCGTTCGCGCCGAAGGCCCGCTGGTGACCGCCTGGACCCTGCTGATGTCCATGGACAGCGGCCAGCCGCTGCTGCTGTGCGACGCCGCCGAACTGACCACCGCGCGCACCGCCGCCACCACGGCGGTCGCCGTCGAGGCACTGGCCACGCCCGAGGCCCGGCACCTGACGATCATCGGCAGCGGCGCGGTGGCCCAGGCTCACCTGCACTACGTGAAAGACCTGCGCCCCTGGCAGAGCATCCGCCTCTATTCCCCAAGCCTGGCGAGCAAGCCCGCCGAGGAGCTTGCACAGCTCCAGGCCCTCGACCCGCGCCTGCAACTGGTTCCCGAACTGGAAGCAGCTGTCGAAGACGCCGACGTGATCATGCTCTGCACCTCGTCCGCCGGACCGGTCATCGATCCCCGCACCCTCGACAAGCCGGCGCTGATCACCTCCATCAGCACCAACGCGCCACGGGCCCATGAAGTACCGCCCGCGGCCCTGCCGGAGCTGCAGGTCTACTGCGACTACCGGCGCACCACCCCGGGCTCGGCCGGCGAGATGCTGATTGCCGGCGAACAGCACGGCTGGGACAGCGCGACGATCCTCGGCGACCTGCCGGAGCTGCTCAGCGGCCAGGCCCGGCGCCCCAGCGCCGAGCGCCATGTGTTCTTCCGCTCCATCGGCCTGGGCCTAGAAGACATCGCCCTGGCCAATGCCCTGTACCACTTGCAACGCCAGCCATGAGCCCCCGTCACCTGCATTTTTTCCGGAGTTATCCATGACCCAGGCAGACTTCATCATCATCGGCGGCGGTATCGCCGGGGCCTCCACCGGCTACTGGCTGTCGCGCCACGGCCGGGTCATCGTGCTGGAACGCGAATCGCACCCGGCCTACCACTCCACCGGCCGTTCCGCCGCGCTCTACACCGCCGCCTATGGCACCGCTCAGGTGCGAGCCCTGACCCTGGCCAGCCGGGACTTTTTCGACCACCCGCCGGAAGGTTTCTGCGAACACCCACTGCTGACCCCACGGGGCGAAATGACCGTGGACTTCAACGGTGACCCGGCCGAACTGAACAGCCAATACCTGAGCGCCAAGGCCTCGGTGCCGGAGATGCAACTGCTCAGTGCAGACGAAGCCTGTGCACGCCTGCCGATCCTGCGCCGCGAAAAGGTCCATGGCGCCCTCTACGACCCCAGTGCCAGCGACATCGACACCGACGCCCTGCACCAGGGCTACCTGCGGGGCATTCGCCGCCATCAGGGGCAGGTCCATACCAACCATGAAGTGCTGGGCTTGCAGCGCGATGAACAAGGGCTGTGGCAGGTCCAAACCAATGGCCAGACCTTCAGCGCGCCGCTGCTGATCAACGCCGCCGGCGCCTGGGCCGACCAGATCGGCGCCATGGCCGGCGCCCGCCCCCTGGGCCTGCAACCCAAGCGCCGCGCGGCCTTTATCTTCCCCGGCCCCGAAGGGCTCGATACTCACCACTGGCCGATGCTGGTGAGCCTGGACGAATCCTTCTACATGAAGCCCGACGCCGGTATGTTCCTCGGCTCGCCGGCCAACGCCGACCCGGTCGAGCCCCACGATGTGCAGCCCGAAGAGCTGGACATCGCCCTGGGCATCTACCAGATCGAAGAAGCCACCACCCTGAGCATCCGACGTCCGACCCGGACCTGGGCCGGCCTGCGCAGTTTTGTCAGCGACGGCGATCTGCTGGCCGGCTTCGATCCCCAGGTGCCCGGGCTGTTCTGGGTCGCCGGGCAAGGCGGCTACGGCATCCAGACCTCCCCGGCCATGGGCCAGGCCAGCGCCGCCCTGGTACGGGGCCAGCCACTGCCGGAACCGCTGACCCGCTTCGGCCTCACGCCCGACCTGCTGTCCCCTGCCCGCCTGGGCTGAAACGGCCCTCGGGATGACGCGCCCGAACGATTGCGGCACACTCCCAGCGCCCGCTAACGACGGGCGCCGATGCCGCCTGGAGTACGACCCATGACCTCACCCGCAAAGGACCCTGCCCTGGACAATTTCCGGGCGATTGCCGATGCCATTGCCACGTTGTTTTTCCCTCACGCCGAGGTGGTGCTCCACGACCTGCGCACGCAGAAGATCGACTACATCGCCAACAACCTGTCCAAGCGCGAAGTGGGCGACGATGCGGCCCTGGAAGACCTGCTCAGCGGCGACAGCGACGAACGCAACATCGGCCCCTATGAAAAGCTCAACTGGGACGGACAGAAGATCCGCAGCCTCAGCAGCGTGCTGCGCGACAGCCACGGCCAGCCAATGGCCGTGCTGTGCATCAACCTGAACATCTCGCTGCTGGAAAACGCCAAGGCGGCGCTGGACCTGTTTCTCTCACCGAGCAAGCTGATTCCCCAGCCCGACTCGCTGTTTCGTGATGACTGGCAAGAGCGCATCAACACCTTCCTGCACAACTGGCTGCGCGAACGCCAGCTGGGGCTGAACCTGCTGACCCGCGATCACAAGCGCGAACTGGTACTGGCCCTGCACGCCGAGGGCGCCTTCAAGGGCAAGAGCGCCTCCAACTACGTCGCCAACGTGCTGAACATGGGCCGAGCGACGGTGTACAAGCACCTGAAGGAATTGAAGGGCCAATGAAGGTTCGCGAGCAAGCTCGCTCCTACACGCAATTGCACAACACCTGTAGGAGCGAGCTCGCTCGCGAAGGCGTCCTCAAGAACGCCGCAACGTCTCAATCCCCATAAATATCCGACTTGAAGTACTTGGCCTGGATCTTCTGATATTCGCCCTTGGCGCGAATCTCATCGATGGCCTTGTTCAACTCGCCCACCAGTTCACTGTTGCCCTTGCGCACCGCGATCCCCGCGCCCTCGCCGACGTACTTGGGATCCTTCAACTCGGGCCCGACAAAGGCGTAGTCGGCGCCCCGTGGCATCGACAGGAAATCCTCCAGGGGAATGGTGTCGGCGAAGATCGCGTCCAGGCGCCCGGCCGCCAGGTCCATGTAGATCTCTTCGTTGTTGCTATAGCGCACCACCTTGATGCCCTTGGGTTCGAAGACCTCGGTGGCGAAACGGTCGGTGGTGGTGGAACGCTGCACGCCTACGGTCTTGCCCTTGAGGCTGGCGTACTGTTCATCCACCACCGCGCCCTTTTTCATCACCAGGCGCGACGAGGTGAAGTAGTACTTGTGGGTGAAGTCCACCGATTTGCGGCGTTCCGCGGTGATGGTCATGGAGGACAGCGCGGCGTCGATCTTCTTCACTTTCAACGAGGGAATCAGACCGTCGAACTCGCCCTCGACCCACTCGCACTTGACCTGCATCTGCGCGCACAGGGCATTGCCGATGTCGTAGTCGAAACCGCCGATCTTGCCGTCGGCGGTCTTGAAGGCGAACGGCGGATACGCCGCCTCGATACCCAGGCGCAGGGTTTTCTCGGCAGCCATCAGGCTGCTGCACGCCAACAGGCTCAAGGCCAGGCCACTGATGAGGGGGAATTTTTTCATGTTCGATCTCTCGCGGGTTGTTGTTGGTTTGGCAAGACAGAAGGAAAGGATGAAACGGAGGACGCGTATTTGTACTTGTAATTCCATACTGGACTTTTACGTACATATCGTCAACGGCGCGCGCAACGACTTATCCCCAGCGGTCGGCGGGAACAGTCGCAGTCGATTACAGATTGGATTGCGGCGGACTCGGGGGCGCCGCCGGCCAGCATCAGGGGATCAGTCTTTCCAGCGCGCGGCCGCCGCGTGGTCACTGTCGCGGCCTTCCACCCAACGGGGGCCGTCGGCAGTGTTTTCCTTTTTCCAGAACGGCGCCCGGGTCTTCAGATAATCCATGACAAAGGCGCAGGCATCGAACGCCGCCTGGCGATGGGCACTGGCCGCGCCGACAAAAACGATGGGCTCGCCCGGCTCCAGGGCGCCGATGCGGTGCAGCACCTCCAATTGCAACAGCGGCCAGCGTTGCTCGGCTTCAGCCGCAATCTTGCCCAGGGCCTTTTCGGTCATGCCCGGGTAGTGCTCCAGGAACATGCCGTGCACGTCCTGGCCGTCATTGAAGTCGCGCACGTAGCCGACAAAGCTGACCACCGCGCCAACCCCGGTATTGGCGGCGTGCATGGCGTTGACTTCGGCGCCGGGATCGAAGGCCGCGGATTGCACACGGATCGCCATCTCAGCCTCCGGTCACGGTGGGAAAGAACGCCACTTCATCGCCGTCCGCCAGGGGTTCGTCCAGCTGGCACAGCTCTTCGTTGCGGGCGCACATCAGATTCTGTTCGGCCAATACACTGGCGCCCTCGCGGGACAGCAGCGCCTGGCGCACATCGTCGACACAGGCAAAGTCACCCTCGACAAGCAGGCCATCGAGCCCCAGCGCCTCACGGTAACGGGCAAAGAACTTCACCGAGATCCTCATGCGTCAGCCACCCGGTAATCGCCGCTTTTGCCACCGCTCTTCTCCAGCACCCGCACGCCTTCGATGGTCATGCCGCGGTCCACGGCCTTGCACATGTCGTAGATGGTCAGCGCGGCGACGCTGGCGGCGGTCAGCGCTTCCATTTCCACCCCGGTCTGCCCCGACAGCTTGCAACGCGCCACGATGTGCACGCTGTCCTCGCCCTGGGCACTGAGCTCGACCTTGACACTGGTCAGCATCAAGGGATGGCACAGGGGAATCAGGTCACTGGTCTTCTTCGCCGCCTGGATCCCGGCGATGCGCGCCACGGCAAAGACATCGCCCTTGGGGTGACCGCCACTGACGATCATCTGCAGGGTTTGCGGGAGCATGCGCACCCGCGCTTCGGCCGCCGCCTCGCGAAAGGTCACGGCCTTGTCGGTGACGTCGACCATATTGGCGCGCCCTTGGGAATCGAGATGAGTCAGCACGGCGTTACTCCTGATCAGGTGGGCCGATTGTAAACCTGCGGGTCAGTTTTTCGCACGGGGCATCTGCCCGCGCCAACCGGCAATCAGCCCGACGAATATCCCGCATCAGAACAACGAATTGGAGCCCGGCTGCGGATAAACGTACAACAGCGCCTACGTCCAAAAAAGGAAGTCGCTCCATGGCCTTGTTCGTTTCGATCCTGCTCAGCCTGCTCGCCGGTTTCGCCGTGCCCCTCCAGGCCGGGACCAACGCCCGCCTGGGCACCCTGCTGGGGCATCCACTGTGGGCCACCGGTGTTTCGCTGCTGGTCAGCCTGCTGGTGCTGGGGGTCCTGCTGCTGTTCATCAAGGTGCCCAAGCCCAATCTCATGGCCGCGCTGCAAGGCCCCTGGTGGATCTGGATGGGCGGCCTGGCCGGGGTGCTCTACATCACCGTGGCGCTGTTGATGGCACCGCGCCTGGGGGCGCTGAATTTCATCATGGTGGTGATCATCGGCCAGTTGTTGATCTCGCTGATCATCGACTACTTCGGCCTGGTGGGCCTGCCACGCAAGGACATCAGCCTGCAGAAACTGATCGGCGTGCTGGTGGTGATCGGCGGTTTCGTCATCACCACCCGAGGCTGAGAGGCCGCCTCAGTCCTGGGCCACGCTGGCCAGCCGGACCTGCTCACGCAACCAGCGATGGGCCAGGTCATCGCTGAAACGCGAATGCCAGATCTGCACGAACTTGAAGGGCGCAATGTTCAGCGGCGGAGTCAGGCGCAGCAGTCCGGGCTGCAGCGGGATCTCGTCCAGGGTGCGACTGGCCACGGTGAGGATCAGGTCGGTGCCACGGATCAGGTTCGGCGCCGCGCCCCAATGAGGCACGCTGAACGCAATCTGCCGCTGCAGGCCTTCGTCTGCCAGGCGCTGATCGACCTCACCGTTGAAGCAACCATCCATCGATACCTGCAAATGCGGACGCGCCAGATAGGTGCTCAAGTCCAGGCTTTGCTCCGCGCCCAAGGTGCTGCCATCCACCAGGCAAGAGAAGGTTTCTGCAAACAGCACCTCCTTGACGATCTCTCCCCCGAGGCTGGGAAACACCCCCAGGGCCAGGTCGATCTGGCCCTGGGCAATCTGCTCGGACATCTGGTGCCGGCTGCCCTGGGTCACCACCAGGCGCATCAGTGGCGCCTCGCCGCGCAGGCGCACCAGCAACCGGGGCAGGACGATGGCCGCCGCGTAATCTGACATCGCCAGGTGAAAGATCCGCTGGGAGCTGGCCGGGTCGAAGTCCAGGGATTTGCCGAGCAAGGTTTCGATCTGGCTGAGAATCTCCTTGAGGGGCGCCTGCAGGCTGCGGGCCAGGGGGCTGAGCAGCACGTCGTTGCCCTGGCGGATAAGCAGCGGATCATCCAGCAGCACCCGCAGCTTGCCCAGGGAATGGCTGATGGCCGGCTGGCTCAGGTGCAGGCGCTCGCCGGTGCGGGTCACGTGTTTTTCTGTCAGCAAGGCATCGAGGATTACCAACAGATTCAGGTCGATATTGCGCAGGGAAACGCGGGTCATCCGGTGTTTTCCAACTGGGAAGCGCTCGGCGGCGGGGAGCCGCAGAATAACCCAGTGCCGCAGGCCGAATGCAAAACGGGCGACCCGAAGGCCGCCCGTGCTGGAAGCAATTGAGGTTACAGATGGCTTTCCGCGTACTCCGCCAGGATCGAGCGCGGCACCCCTTGCAGGGTGATGTGCACGCCGTTGGGGAAGTCCTTGAAACGTTCGGTGAGGTAGGTCAGGCCCGAGCTGGTGGCCGACAGGTAAGGGGTGTCGATCTGCGCCAGGTTGCCCAGGCACACCACTTTGGAACCGGCGCCGGCACGGGTGATGATGGTTTTCATCTGGTGCGGGGTGAGGTTCTGGCATTCGTCGATCAGGATCAGGCTCTGCTGGAAGCTGCGACCGCGAATGTAGTTCAGGGATTTGAACTGCAACGGCACCTTGCTGAGGATGTAGTCGACGCTGCCGTGGGTGTTCTCGTCATCCATGTGCAGGGCTTCGAGGTTGTCGGTAATGGCGCCCAGCCAGGGTTCCATCTTCTCCGCCTCGGTGCCCGGCAGGAAGCCGATCTCCTGGTCCAGCCCCTGCACGCTGCGGGTGGCGATGATGCGCCGGTAGCGCTTGCTGACCATGGTCTGCTCGATGGCCGCGGCCAGGGCCAGGATGGTCTTGCCGGAGCCAGCGGCGCCGGACAGGTTGACCAGGTGGATGTCCGGATCGAGCAGCGCGTACAGCGCCAGGCCCTGGTAGATGTCTCGCGGTTTCAGGCCCCAGGCTTCCTGGTGCAACAGGGGTTCCTGATGCAGGTCGAGGATCAGCAGCACGTCGGCGCGGATCTCCTTGATCCAGCCGACGAAGCCCTGTTCGTCGATGATGAATTCATTGATGTGCACCGCCGGCAGGTTGTCGATCAACTGCACCTGGTGCCAGGTACGACCATGGTCCTGGCGGGTTTCCACTTTGCTTACGCGGTCCCAGAACGAGCCGCTCATGTTGTGGAAACCATTGGGCAGCAGGGACACGTCGTCCACCAGCTGGTCGGTGCTGTAGTCCTCGGCGGCGATCCCGCAGGCCCGCGCCTTGAGGCGCATGTTGATGTCTTTGGTCACCAGCACCACGGGCAGGTCCTTGTTGCGCGCGTGCAGGTCGATCAGCTGGTTGATGATGATGTTGTCGTTGAGGTTCTCCGGCAACAGGCTGTTGGGCTCGTTGCGCTTGCTCATCAGGATCGACAGCAAGCCCTTGGGCCCGCTCTTGCCGCGCTGGATCGGCACCCCCAGCTCGACATCCTCGGGCGAGGCCTCGCCCAGGGTCTTGTCGATCAGGCGGATCGCCTGGCGGCATTCCGCGGCCACGCTGTGATGCCCGCTCTTGAGCTTGTCCAGCTCTTCGAGAACGGTCATGGGAATGGCGACGTGGTGTTCTTCGAAATTCAGTAAGGCGTTGGGATCGTGAATCAATACATTGGTATCGAGTACATAAAGGATTGGCTGGTTGGAAGAAGCGCTACGTCCGTGGTCATCCATACTCGGTCACCTTATGTGGGAGCCAGTCGACGCAATACCATGGGGTATCGCGCCTCGAATGACCACCGAATTCACCCGCAGGGGGGTCAGGTGAGCTGCACACAAGGAGTCTTGGAAGACGCCACCTGTGTCGCAGGTTTCGGCGGTCTGAGTTCGTAATACTCCAAAAACCGTGACAGGAAAACGCACTTTGACGCTTTTTTGATGTTTATTTTTCAGAGTGACGAAAAGCCCTTGGCGCACCGCCTGCTCACCGTTAAAGTCGGAAGTCCGCCTGCCTCGAAATCCCGTCGAAATCCACCCCTTTTTCCGCCCACGCCCCGTGTTTCCGGGCACTTGGCGCGTTCAGCGAAACGCGTCCTGACAATCTTCCCAGCCGATGCCGCTCTGCGCGGTCTGCGCCAGCAACCAGGGCAGGCTGGTCTTGACCCCGTCCTGTTTGGCATTGAAGGCAATCACCCCGCGCCGCCACAGCAGCATCAGGGTCAGCACCCGTTGGCCACTGTCCTCGGCCTTGAGTTTACCGGCGCCGTCCTGGGCGTCGATGTCCCACAACGCCACCTGCATGCCCTGGGCATTGAAGAAGCCCTCGGCGTCGGCGCGACGCTGGCCATAGGGTGGGCGGAACAGCGGCACATAGTTTTCCGGCAGCTTGCTCTTCACCAGATCGGCGCTGCGCTGGATCGAGTACTGCCAGTCCTGCCAGTG
Organism: Pseudomonas sp. 3MA1; assembly: GCF_029237275.1. Classification (NCBI taxonomy): domain Bacteria; kingdom Pseudomonadati; phylum Pseudomonadota; class Gammaproteobacteria; order Pseudomonadales; family Pseudomonadaceae; genus Pseudomonas; species Pseudomonas sp. 3MA1. The sequence goes on from NZ_JAACFX010000007.1 coordinate 38,505, forward strand.
GCTGTGGGAGCGGAATTCCCAGCCCTGGACCCCGACGCACTGCCGGGAATACAGCGACTGCAGGCTGGCCACCGAGGCCTTGTCGAGGCGGTTCTGGATATCGTTGCCGAGGACGAAGAAGGTCCCGCTGAGATTGGCCTTACGCAGGTAGTTGGTGAGCCAGGGCGTGTTGTCCGGCACCAGGTTGGCGGCGCTGTCGAAGGTCAGCAGAAACAGCCGGTCATTGAGCTCGTCGCCATTGCGCTCGTAATCGCCGAAACGCAGCACCTCGCTGCTGCTCTGCGGGGACAGCGCCGCCTTGCGCAGCAACTCGTCCAGGTACTGCTCGTGGAAGCTGCGGCTGGGCTCGCCCCAACGGGCGTAATAGGAATCCTCGCTGAGCTGGAACTTGCCGGCCTGCTTGCGCAACTGCTGCATGTTTTCCACCAGGAAACAGAACGAAGCGTCCTGATCGCAGCTCTGCTGGGCGAAGTCGTAGTTCTCCAGCAGACGCGTCCACAAATGCTCACGCAGCTCGTTGATCGCCGCCATGTTGATCATGCGCAGGCCCAGACGCTGCTTGAGCGAGGCCTCGTCCCAGGCCTCGCTGACCAGCAAGGCACGGGCAAAGGTCAGGATCTCGGCCCGCGAGGCCACGTCGAACAGGGTCGGGCTGTCGAGCTTTTCCGGCCAGGTGCTGCGATCCAGGGTCGCCACGTCATTGGGCGCCGCCAGCACGCTGACACTCAGGAGCCAGGCCGAGAAGAGAAACGCGATACGCAAAAGGGATGCCTCCAGAACAGAACCCGCGCGGCACTATAGCCGATCCGCCGGGCAACAAAGGCATCCCTAGCCACAACCGGCATCCACCACGCGTCAGCTATCACCTTGATAGGTGGAGTCCCGGCGCCCGAGCCCCTAGAATCCCCCGACGCTTAAAGGAGACGACCCCATGCTGATGGTGATTTCACCCGCCAAGACCCTCGATTACGAAACACCGCCGGTCACCCAGCGCTTTACCCAGCCGCAATACCTCGACCACTCCCAGGAACTGATCCAGCAACTGCGGGAACTGAGCCCGGCGCAGATCAGCGAGCTGATGCACGTATCCGACAAGATCGGCGGCCTGAATGCCGCGCGCTTCGGCAGCTGGACCCCAGCCTTCACCCCGGACAACGCCAAGCAGGCGCTGCTGGCGTTCAAGGGCGATGTCTATACCGGACTCAACGCCGAAACCTTGAGCGAAGCGGACTTCGACTACGCCCAGCAACACCTGCGCATGCTCTCCGGCCTCTACGGCCTGCTGCGCCCCCTGGACCTGATGCAGCCCTACCGCCTGGAAATGGGCACCAAGCTGGCCAACGCCCGGGGCAAGGACCTGTATGCGTTCTGGGGCACCCGCATCAGTGAATGGCTGAACGAGGCCCTGGCCGAACAAGGCGACGACCTGCTGCTCAACCTGGCCTCCAACGAGTACTTCTCGGCGGTCAAGCGCACGGCCCTGAACGCACGGATCATCAACACCGAGTTCAAGGACCTGAAGAACGGCCAGTACAAGATCATCAGCTTCTATGCCAAGAAGGCCCGGGGCCTGATGAGCCGTTTCGTCATCCAGGAACGTATCAACGACCCCGCCCAGCTCAAGCAATTCGACGTCCAGGGCTACCGCTTCAGCGCGGAGCAATCCAAAGCCGACCACCTGGTATTCCTGCGCGACCACGCACCGGAGTAAAGCGTTCCCCTGCCGCGCTCGTTGCCATCCGGCGAGCGCGCCAGAATGTGATCACCCGCACATTCCCCGCCTCTGATCAGCCATTTTTTTGGCGCTATAGAACTTTTCGCGTTTTCCCTAACTTTTCTTTCACTCGACAACAGTGATTTTTTTCAGTAGTGGCACCACTTTTTTTATTCGGTAGTGGCACAAAACTATCCCCGCGCTTCAACTCCCCACAACTAAAGGCCCAAACCTTAAGTGCTATCAGTTTGAAAGCAGTGCCATCTTTCTCACTATTTCAAGAAATTTCGCAAAACAGGATGAGCGGGCCGGAACTATGCCTGCGGACACCGCTCATACCACCGGTAACGATTCTCAACGAGCTTGTAAGAGATGACTTACACGGACTCAGCAGAAACTAATCAAGTTGCGACCGCGGTTTGACCAGCGGGTCACCAACTTGAACTAAAGGGTAAACAACAGGAGATAAGGCGCCACAACTATCCCCTAACGAGCCAAGGAACAGCTGGCCTTCAAGGACCACGAAAATCAACTGGAAATCCCGCATTACGTGGCATCCAGGCCATCCACAGGATTACGGATGGTTTTTTCGAGAAACCTGCAGCAGGAGCCGCCGGCAACATTCAAGGGCAAACCAGAACAACAAGGATCGGTTGTACATAACTTGAGTGCATTTATTTAGTCACTCGGAACTTAGTCTGCCTGCACCCGACACTACAGCGTACTTCGCTGTACTTACGAGTGCGCAACAACAGCTGGCAAACATTAACTCCGGCCATCTAATGGCGTGAATAACACAGAGGTAAATGCGATGCGCATCAGCATATTTGGTTTGGGTTACGTCGGTGCAGTCTGTGCCGGTTGCCTGTCCGCACGGGGCCATGAAGTGGTTGGCGTGGATATCTCGAAAGACAAGATCGACCTGATCAACGCCGGTAAATCGCCGATCGTTGAACCGGGCCTGGGTGAACTTCTGGCACAAGGGATTCAGACCGCTCGTCTGCGCGGCACCACCAACTTCGCCGAAGCCATCCGCGATACCGACCTGTCGATGATCTGCGTCGGCACCCCGAGCAAGAAGAACGGCGACCTGGAACTGGACTACATCGAATCGGTGTGCCGCGAGATCGGTTTCGTCCTGCGCGACAAGGCCACCCGCCACACCATCGTGGTACGCAGTACCGTCCTGCCGGGCACGGTGAAGAACGTGGTGATCCCGATTCTCGAAGACTGCTCGGGCAAGAAGGCCGGGGTGGACTTCGGCGTGGCGGTGAACCCCGAGTTCCTGCGCGAAAGCACCGCGATCAAGGACTACGACTTCCCGCCCATGACCGTCATCGGCCAGTTCGACCAGGCCTCCGGCGATGTGCTGCAAGCGCTGTACGAAGAGCTCGACGCGCCGATCATCCGCAAGGACATCGAAGTCGCCGAGATGATCAAGTACACCTGCAACGTCTGGCACGCGACCAAGGTCACCTTCGCCAACGAGATCGGCAACATCGCCAAGGCAGTGGGTGTGGACGGCCGTGAAGTGATGGACGTGGTCTGCCAGGACAAGACCCTCAACCTGTCCCAGTACTACCTGCGCCCGGGCTTCGCCTTCGGCGGCTCGTGCCTGCCCAAGGACGTGCGCGCCCTGACCTACCGCGCCGGCTCCCTGGACATCGAAGCGCCGCTGCTCAACTCGCTGATGCGCAGCAACGAATCCCAGGTGCAGAACGCCTTCGACATCGTCTCCAGCCACGACAAGCGCAAGGTCGCCCTGCTCGGCCTGAGCTTCAAGGCCGGCACCGATGACCTGCGCGAGAGCCCGCTGGTGGAACTGGCGGAAATGCTCATCGGCAAGGGCTTCGACCTGAGCATCTACGACAGCAACGTCGAGTACGCCCGGGTCCACGGCGCTAACCGCGACTACATCGAGTCGAAGATCCCCCACGTCTCGTCCCTGCTCAACTCGGACTTCGACGCGGTGATCGGCAATTCCGACGTGATCATCCTCGGCAACCGCGACGAGAAGTTCCGCGCCCTGGCCGAAGACGTCCCCCACGGCAAGCAGGTCATCGACCTGGTGGGCTTCATGTCCAAGGCCACCAGCGCCAAGGGCCGTACCGAAGGCATCTGCTGGTAAGGCAGCGGCAAGCTTCGAACCTCCAGCCGCAAGTGAGAGCACCACGCTTGAAGCTTGCGGCTTGGAGCTTGCAACTGATTTTAGGATGCAGATTATGCACAGGCTAAAGCACGGCCTGCTTCAGGCCGCCGGTTGGCTGTTTTACTTGAGTTTGCTGATGGGCATGGCCTTGCTGCTGCCCACCTCGACCTTCGACTCGCAGTCCAAGGACTTCATTTTCCTGATTGGCGCCGTGGGCATCTGGCGCTACTCCATGGGCGCCACGCACTTCGTGCGCGGCATGCTGTTTCTCTACGTGGTCTACCCGCACCTGCGGCGCAAGGTGCGCAAGCTCGGCCGCGCGGCGGACCCGTCCCACGTGTTCCTGATGGTCACCAGCTTTCGCATCGACGCGCTGACCACCGCCCAGGTCTACGGCTCGGTGATCCGCGAAGCCATCGACTGCGGCTTCCCCACCACCGTGGTCTGCTCCATCGTGGAGATGTCCGACGAGCTGCTGGTGAAAAGCCTGTGGGCGCGGATGAACCCGCCGGAGCGGGTCAAGCTGGACTTCGTGCGCATCCCCGGCACCGGCAAGCGTGACGGCCTGGCCTTCGGTTTCCGCGCCATCTCCCGGCACCTGCCGGACAACCGCGCGGTGGTGGCGGTGATCGACGGCGACACCGTGCTCGGCGAAGGCGTGGTACGCAAGACCGTGCCCTGGTTCCAGCTGTTCGACAACGTCGGCGGCCTGACCACCAACGAATTCTGCGAAGTGCGCGGTGGCTACGTGATGAGCGAATGGCACAAGCTGCGCTTCGCCCAGCGCCACATCAACATGTGCTCCATGGCCCTGTCCAAGCGCGTGCTGACCATGACCGGGCGCATGTCGGTGTTCCGCGCCAGCGTGGTCACCGACCCGGACTTCATCGCCGACGTGGAAAGCGACTCCCTGCAGCACTGGCGCCTGGGCCGCTTCAAGTTCCTCACCGGCGACGACAAGTCCAGCTGGTTCAGCCTGATGCGCCTGGGCTACGACACCTTCTACGTGCCCGACGCGGCGATCAACACCGTGGAACACCCGCCGGAAAAGAGCTTCATCAAGGCCAGCCGCAAGCTGATGTTCCGCTGGTACGGCAACAACCTGCGGCAGAACGCCCGGGCACTGGGCCTGGGGATCAAGCGCCTGGGACTGTTCACCAGCGTGGTGCTGTTCGACCAGCGCGTGTCGATGTGGACCTCGCTGCTGGGCCTGACCGTGGCCATCATCGCCAGCGTCAAGTACGGCACCGCCTTCCTCCTGGCCTACCTGCTGTGGATCGGCATCACCCGCCTGATCCTGACCTTGCTGCTGTCCTGCTCGGGGCATCGCATCGGCCCGGCCTACCCCTTGATCCTCTATTACAACCAGATCGTCGGCGCCCTGGTGAAGATCTACGTGTTCTTCCGCCTCGACCAGCAATCCTGGACCCGCCAGGACACCAAACTGACCCGTGATCTCGCCAGCTTTCAACGTTGGTTCAACACCTGGTCGTCTCGAACCATGACCTTCTCCGCCGGCAGCGTGTTCGTCGCCGTGCTGCTGCTGATGGTCTGACCCGACTTGCCTGAATGAACTAGGAAATCGACTCTATGAACACCGCCGTGAACGTCAACGTAGTGCATGAATCCGAAGCCCAACGCCAGCACGCCCGGGTCAAGATCCCGGCCAAGCTGCGCTTCTTCGGCAACGAGGCCAAGCCCCTGGAAGTGCGGGTCCACGACCTCTCCGCCGGCGGCCTGAGCTTCAACGCCGGGCAGCAGATGCTGACCGTGGGGGCCGTGCACAAGGGCCGCCTGCAATTTGTCATCGACAACCTCGGCCTGGCCATGGACGTGGAATTGCAGATCCGCTCCTTCGATCGCCAGAGCGGCCGCGTCGGCTGCCAGTTCCAGAACCTCGAACCCCAGGACATCTCCACCCTGCGCCACCTGATCACCTCGCACCTGGCCGGCGACATCGTCAGCATGGGCGACGTGCTCGCCACCCTGCAGCGCGACAACTTCACCAAGGCGCGCAAGACCAAGGACAGCGGCAGCGGCATGACCGCCATGGGCCGCCTGCGGGCCGTGACCTTCAGCGCCGGGATCTTCATCGTCGGCCTGGCCGCCTTCGGCTTTGTGCTCAAATCGGTGTACGGCATGTACTTCGTCAGCCACGCCCAGGCCGGGCTGGTCAACGTCCCCGGCATGAACGTCACCATGCCCCGCGACGGCACCGTGCAAAGCCTGGTGCAGACCGACGGCAGCGTGGCCAAGGGCGCGCCCCTGGCCAGTTTCAGCACCAGCATGCTGGACGTGCTCAAGGGCCACCTGGACGAAAACCAGCTGCAACCGGCCAAGGTCGAGGAGCTGTTCGGCAAGCAGATGACCGGCACCCTGACCTCCCCCTGCGACTGCACCGTGGCCCAGCAGCTGGTGGCCGACGGGCAGTACGCGAGCAAGGGCGACGTGATCTTCCAACTGGTGCCAAAGGCCAGTCAGGCCACTGTCGAGGCGCGCTTCTCCTACCGCCAGTTCGGCGACGTGCGCCCGGGCACCAAGGTCAACTTCCAGATCGCCGGCGAGGATGAAGTGCGCACCGGCACCATCGTCAGCAGCGCCAGCCTCAACAGCAGCGACCTGTCCTCCGACATCCGCGTGCAGATCAAGCCCGACGCGCCGCTGAGCAGCGCCTTCGCCGGGCGCCCGGTGGAAGTCAGCAGCGACCGCGGCCCGTCGATGAACTGGCTGATCGACAAAGCCATGGCCGCGGGTCTCTGAGCGGAGGACATGCCTGTGACTAGCCTTTTCATTGGCGAATGCTGCGCACTCGATCGCGAGCAAGCTCGCGCCTGCCAGAACACAGCCGCCCCCTGTAGGAGCGAGCTTGCTCGCGAAAGCTCGCAAGGCCGCCGCCATCTGGCCCTGTGCTCCCTGGCGCTGGCCCTGAGCCTGGCCGGTTGCGCCGGCCTGCCGGACCAGCGCCTGGCCAACGAAGCCCTGAAGCGCGGCGACACCGCCCTGGCCCAGCAGAACTACCGCCAACTGGCGGACCTGGGCTACAGCGAGGCGCAAGTGGGCCTGGCCGACATCCAGGTGGAAAGCCGCGACCCGGCGCAGATCCAGCAGGCCGAGGCCACCTACCGCGCTGCGGCCGATACTTCGCCCCGGGCCCAGGCGCGCCTGGGCCGCCTGCTGGTGGCCAAGCCCGGTTCCACCGAGGCCGAGCAGCACGAAGCCGAAGGCCTGTTGAAAAAAGCCTTTGCCAACGGTGAAGGCAACACCCTGATTCCCCTGGCGATGCTGTACCTGCAATACCCCCACAGCTTCCCCAACGTCGATGCCCAGCAGCAGATCAGCCAATGGCGCGCCTCCGGCTACCCGGAAGCCGGGCTGGCCCAGGTCCTGCTGTACCGCACCCAGGGCAGCTACGACCAGCACCTGGCCGAGGTGGAAAGCATCTGCAAGGCCGCCCTCAACAGCAGCGACATCTGCTACGTCGAACTGGCCACCGTTTATCAAAAGCGCGGCCAGCCAGAGCAGCAGGCCGAGCTGATCAAGCAACTGCAGGCCGGCTACAGCCGTGGCAGCGTCAGTGCCCAACGGGTCGACAGCGTGGCCCGGGTGCTGGGCGATGCCAGCCTCGGCAAGCCCGACGAAAAGACCGCCCAGGCCCTGCTGGAACAGGTCGCCCCCGGCTACCCGGCGTCCTGGGTCAGCCTGGCGCAACTGCTCTACGACTTCCCCGAGCTGGGCGACGTCGAGCAGATGATGGAATACCTGGAGAACGGCCGCGCCGCCGACCAGCCCCGGGCCGAACTGCTGCTGGGCAAGCTCTACTACGAAGGCAAGTGGGTGCCGGCGGACGCGAAAGTGGCCGAGGCGCATTTCCAGAAAGCCGTGGGCCGGGAAGTCGCCGCCGACTACTACCTGGGGCAGATCTACCGCCGTGGCTACCTGGGCCAGGTGTACCCGCAAAAAGCCCTGGACCACCTGCTGACCGCCGCGCGCAACGGCCAGAACAGCGCCGACTTCGCCATTGCCCAGCTGTTTTCCCAGGGCCGCGGCACCCAGCCCAACCCGGTCAACGCCTACGTCTTCAGCCAGCTGGCCAAGGTCCAGGACACGCCCCAGGCCAACGAACTGGCCCAGCAGCTGGAACAACAACTGCCCCCCGGCCAGCGCGCCGAAGCCCAGCGCCTGCTGCAACAGGAACAGGCGGTGCGTGGCGCCCTGACCCAGAACACGCTGCAACTGCACGCCCTGCAGGAAGAAGACGGCGAGGAATCCCTATGAAGCTCAGCCCATACAACACAAACCCTGTAGCCGCTGCCGCAGGCTGCGACCGAGCGCGAAGCGCTCGCCACGCCAGCCCTCGCAAATCGCGGCCGCTGCGCGACCGGGCACACCCCGCCGCCACAATCACAGGCAAGCGCTTGTGCCTGTCGAAACTGGGCATGGCCCTGGGTTTTGCCATGCTCTGGTCCAACCCGACCCTGGCCGCCCTCACCGACACCCGGAACTTCGGCCTGGAAGTGAAGATCACCGGCCAGTCCGAGGACGACCGCGACCTCGGTACCCAGCGCGGCGGCGACGTCAACGGCATCGGCCTCGACCTGCGGCCCTGGGTCTATGGCGAAAGCGGCAACTGGAGCGCCTACGCCATGGGCCAGGCCGTGACCGCCAGCGACGTGATCGAAACCGACACCCTGCAACAGTCCGGCGACGACGCCAGCCAGCAGTCCAGCAACGATGACCGCAAGACCCAGAAGAGCTACCTGGCCATGCGCGAGTTCTGGGTCGGCTACAGCGGCTTCACCGCCTACCCCGGCGAGCAGTTGAAGTTCGGCCGCCAGCGCCTGCGCAACGACGACGGCCAGTGGCGCGACACCAATATCGAGGCGCTGAACTGGACCTTCGATACCACCCTGCTGCGGGCCAACGTCGGCGCCGCCGAGCGCTTCAGCGAATACCGCACCGACCTCAAGGAACTGGCGCCCAAGGACAAGGACCGCCTGCACCTGTACGCCGACGCCGCCTACCAGTGGACCCCCGGCCAGTGGGTGGGCATCCGCGCCCACCACACCCACGACGACGGCAAGCTCGACTATGCCCAGCCCGGCGTGGCCAGCGACCCGCTGGACAAGAAGCAGAACGGCGACCTGACCTGGCTCGGCCTGCAAGCCAACAGCGACGCCTACAACTTTCGCAACACCAATACCGTCAACTATTGGGCCAGCCTCACCGGCATGCGCGGCGACCGCGACACGGTCAACCCGCTGAATGCCGACGGCAGCCGCCCGGCCCAGGCCAAGCGCGGCGACAACCTCGACGGCTGGGCCACCGACCTGGGCGTGCGCCTGCGCCTGGACCCGAACTGGCAAGTGGGCGCGGCCTACGCCCGGGCCAGCGCCGAGTACGAGCAGAACGGCCTGGAAAGCAACCGCTCCAACTACACCGGTACCCGCTCCCGGGTGCACCGCTTCGGCGAAGCCTTCCGCGGCGAAATGAACAACACCCAGAGCGCTACCCTGTTCGGCTCCTGGCAACTGCGCGAGGACTACGACGCCAGCCTGGTCTACCACAAGTTCTGGCGCGTGGACGGCAACAAGCCGGTGGGCAGCAACGGCATCAACGCGGTGGACAACCACTACGACGACGCCACCGGCGCCCTGCTCAGCAGCACCGCGCTGCCCCTGCAGGACGGCAAGAAGGACCTCGGCCAGGAGCTGGACCTGGTGGTCACCAAGTACTTCAAGCAAGGCTTGCTGCCGGCGGCCCTGAGCCAGTCGATCGACGAACCCTCGGCCCTGGTGCGGTTTCGCGGCGGCGTATTCAAGCCCGGCGACGCCTACGGCAAAGAGGTCGACTCCTACATGCACCGCGCCTTTATCGACGTGATCTGGCGCTTCTGATGCACGCCGCGAAGGGAGTCCCCACGATGAACTACTACCCTCACCACCGCCGCCTGAGCCTGCTGGCCGGTGCCCTGCTGCTGGCCAGCAGCGCCGCCTTCGCCAGCGTCGAAACGGCCAAGGCACCGATCGTCGCCAAGGGCCTGCAGCAGGCCAAGACCTACACCGTCAGCAGCGCGCCCACCGAACCCCTGGCCCTGGCCAAGCCGACCCTGCCGGACCTCTCCGGCTACACCGCCGAAGCCGTCGCGGCAAAGATCGTGCGCAGCCAGCCGGGCAAGATCAGCGTGCGCCGGATGATGCAGGAAGACGCCCTGAAGGACTTTATCGGCGGCGACAACAAGATGGCCGAATGGGTGGTGCGCCAGCACGGCATCCCCCAGGCGATCTTTATCGACGACGGTTACATCAACCTCAAGGACCTGGCCAAGAAACTGCCCAAGCAGTACATCAGCGAGACTGCGCCCGGGGTCTACCTGGCCCGCGTGCCGATCGTCGTCGGCCGCCACGGCATTCTCGAAATCGACAAACAGACCCGGGAGCTGCGCCTGTCCCAGGAAGGTGGCTCGTTCCTGGTCAACGACGGCCAGCTGTTCGTGCGTGACACCCAGGTCACCGGCTGGCGCGAACAGGACAACGGCCCGGCGACCTTCCGTTCGCCCAAGGAATTCCGCCCGTTCCTGCTGGCCTGGGGCGGCACCGAGACTTACATCGTCAACAGCCAGATGGCCAGCTTCGGCTACGCCAACTCCAAGTCCTACGGGGTGAGCATTTCCCAGTACACGCCGAACATGGCCAAGGTGCTCAAGCGCCCCGAGCCCACCGGCTGGATCATCGGCTCGACCTTCTCGGACATGTGGTACGGCTTCTACTGCTACGAAACCCGGGATTTTGTGCTCAAGGGCAACACCTATAAGGACAACATCGTCTACGGCATCGACCCCCACGACCGCTCCCACGGCCTGATCATTGCCGACAACACCGTCCACGGCACCAAGAAGAAGCACGGCATCATCATTTCCCGGGAAGTGAACGACAGCTTCATCTTCAACAACCGCAGTTACGACAACCACCTCTCGGGGCTGGTGATCGACCGTAACAGCGTCAACAACCTGATCGCCTACAACGAGATCTACCGCAACCACAGCGACGGCATCACCCTCTACGAGAGTGCCGACAACCTGATCTACGCCAACAAGGTGATCAGCAACCGCCGCCACGGCATCCGCATTCGCAACAGCGTGAACATCCGCCTCTACGAAAACATCGCCATGGCCAACGGCCTGACCGGGGTCTTCGGCCACATCAAGGACCTCTCCGACACCGACCGCGACATCAAGCTCGACCCGTTCGACGCCCAGGTTTCGCTGATCGTGGTCGGCGGCGAGCTGGCGGCCAACGGCAGCGGGCCGATGTCCATCGACTCGCCGCTGAGCGTGGAGCTGTACCGGGTGTCGATGCTGGCGCCGACCAAAAGCAGCGGCATCAGCTTCTCTGGGGTCCTGGGCGAACGCCAGGATGAAATTCTCGACCTGCTGGTGCGCCAGCAGAAGGCCGTGCTGATCGACCCCGTCGAACGCCAGACCGAAATGCGCGATTGAGGATGACTTGCATGCACCCACACTGGATCAAACTCCTGGGCCTGTCGGCCCTGACCGCGGGGCTTCTCGCCGCCAGCGCCGGCGCCCGCGCCGACGGGGCCAGCGCGCCGAGCGCCGCCCCCAGCTTCAAGGCCGAGCCGTGCTGCAACCTGTGCCCGGCCGCCCACGATGCGAAGAACTACGTGACCCGCTACCAGCAGAACTTCACCACCCTGGTGCAAGCCCAGGGCGACTGGCTGTTCCGCACCCAGGAAGATTTGCGCACCGAATTTGACACCACCCCTGAAGGCTACCGCCGCCTCAAGCAGTTGCACCAAGCCTTCAAGAGCAAGGGCGTGGAACTGGTGCTGGTCTATCAGCCGACTCGCGGCCTGGTGAACCGCAACAAGCTCAACCCGGCGGAGAAAGCCCGCTTCGACTACGACAAGGCGCTGAGCAACTACAAGGCCATGCTCGGGCGCTTCGCGCAGATGGGCTACGTGGTGCCGGACCTGTCGCCGCTGACCAACGAACAACTGCCCGAGACCCTGCCGGCCCACGACTTCTACTTCCGCGGCGACCAGCACTGGACCCCTTATGGCGCCCAGCGCACGGCGAAGATCGTCGCCGACAAGGTCAAGCAACTGCCGGCCTTCGCCGACATTCCGCGGCGTGAATTCGAAACCCACAAGTCCGGGCGCATGGGCAAGACCGGCACCCTGCACAACATGGCCGGCCAGCTGTGCGGCACCAGCTACGCCATCCAGTACATGGACCAGTTCACCACCGAGCCCAAGGGCGAGGCCGGCGACGGCGACCTGTTCGGTGATTCCGGCAACCCGCAGATCACCCTGGTGGGCACCAGCCACAGCGGTAAGAACTACAACTTCGCCGGCTTCCTCGAAGAGGCCATCGGCGCCGACATCCTCAACGTCGCCTTCCCCGGCGGCGGCCTGGAAGGCTCGATGCTGCAATACCTGGGCAGCGACGAATTCCAGAAGAGCCCGCCGAAGATCCTGATCTGGGAATTCTCGCCGCTGTACCGCCTGGACCAGGAAACCATCTACCGGCAGATGATGGCCCTGCTGGACAACGGCTGCGAAGGCAAGGACGCGCAGATGAGCGCCAGCACCACCCTCAAGCCGGGCAAGAACGAACTGCTGGTCAACAGCAAGAACCTGGACCTGCGCAACAGCGGCCACCAGGTCGACATCCGCTTCGCCGACACCTCGGTGAAAACCCTGCAAGCCACCCTCTGGTACATGAACGGCCGCCACGAGGACATCAAGATCGAAAAACCGGAAACGTCCGACACCGACGGGCGCTTCGCCTTCGAACTGCGCACCGACGAAGACTGGGCCACGCAGAACCTGCTGGCGGTCGAGATCCAGGGCCCGGAAGCAGGCACTGCGGGGCAGAAGGTCGAAGCGAAAATTTGCAAACGCAACGTATTCCCGAGCGCCGAGCAACGCACCGCGCAGATCGGGCAATGAGGTTACCTATGCAAAGCACAGACTTGAAACGCTTGTTGATACCCAGCCTGCTAGCGCTGGCCATGGTCACCGGCAGCGCCCAGGCCGCCGCGCCGCTGCGTCCGCCCCAGGGCTATTACGCCCCGGTGGACAAGTTCAAAAGCGGTGACCACAGCGAAGGCTGCGACGCCATGCCGGCGCCCTACACCGGCGCCCTGCAGTTTCGCAGCAAGTACGAAGGCTCGGACAAGGCCCGGGCCACCCTCAACCTGCAGTCCGAACAGGCCTTTCGCGACACCACCGCCGACATCACCAAGATCGAGCGCGGCACCAGCAAGCGGGTCATGCAGTTCATGCGCGACGGCCGCCCGGAACAGCTGGACTGCACCCTCGCCTGGCTCAGCGCCTGGGCCCAGGCCGACGCGCTGATGTCCAAGGACTTCAACCACACCGGCAAATCGATGCGCAAATGGGCCCTGGGCAGCATGGCCTCGGCCTACCTGCGGCTGAAGTTCTCCGACTCCCACCCCCTGGCCACCCACCAGGAACAGGCGCAGAAGATCGAGGCCTGGTTCAGCAAGATGGCCGACCAGGTGGTCAGCGACTGGGACAACCTGCCCCTGGACAAGACCAACAACCACTCCTACTGGGCCGCCTGGTCGGTGATGGCCACCGCCGTGGCCACCAACCGCCGCGACCTGTTCGACTGGGCGGTCAAGGAATACAAGGTGGGCGCCAACCAGGTCGATGCCGACGGCTTCTTGCCCAACGAACTCAAGCGCCAGCAACGGGCCCTGGCCTACCACAACTACGCCCTGCCGCCTTTGGCGATGATCGCCAGCTTCGCCCAGGTCAACGGCGTCGACCTGCGCCAGGAAAACAACAGCGCCCTCAAGCGTCTGGGCGAACGGGTGCTGGCCGGGGTCAAGGACCCGGAGCTTTTCGAGCAGAAGAATGGCAAGAAACAGGACATGACCGACCTCAAGGTCGACTCGAAATTCGCCTGGCTGGAACCCTTCTGCAGCCTCTACACCTGCGCTCCAGAGACATTGGAGCGCAAGCACAAGATGCAACCGTTCAAGACTTTCCGCCTGGGTGGCGACCTGACCAAGGTCTACGACCCGGCTCATGAAAAGGGCAGCACAAACCCGTAGCACCTGAACCTGTAGCCGCTGCCGAGGCACGAGGCTGCGACGCGGTCCGCAGGACCGCCCCCAGGGGCCGCTTCGCAGCCCATCGCAGCCTCGTACCTCGGCAGCGGCTACAGAGAGCGTCATCAATGCAATACGCCTCCCACGGTTTTTTTCAGTGGGGGGTTTGGGGGGGCTCCGGCCTCTGACTATTGGTTAAACATGGAGAGATCGGGATGGTTTTCTCATCCAATGTGTTCCTGTTCCTGTTCCTGCCGATCTTTCTCGGCTTGTACTACTTGAGCGGGCAACGCTATCGCAACCTGCTGCTGCTGATCGCCAGCTATGTGTTCTATGCCTGGTGGCGCGTGGACTTCCTGGCGCTGTTCGCCGGGGTCACCCTGTGGAACTACTGGATCGGCCTGAAAGTCGGCGCCGCCGGTGTGCGCACCAAGCCGGCCCAGCGCTGGCTGCTGCTGGGGGTGGCGGTGGACCTGTGCATCCTCGGCTACTTCAAGTACGCCAACTTCGGCGTCGACAGCATCAACGCCATCATGACCTCCATGGGGCTTGAGCCGTTCATCCTGACCCACGTGCTGCTGCCGATCGGCATCTCGTTCTACATCTTCGAGTCCATCAGCTACATCATCGACGTCTACCGTGGCGACACCCCGGCCACCCGCAACCTGATCGACTTCGCGGCGTTCGTGGCGATCTTCCCGCACCTGATCGCCGGTCCGGTCCTGCGCTTTCGTGATCTGGCGGAGCAGTTCAACCACCGTACCCACACCCTGGACAAGTTCTCCGAAGGCTGCACGCGGTTCATGCAGGGTTTCATCAAGAAGGTGTTCATCGCCGACACCCTGGCGGTGGTCGCCGACCATTGCTTCGCCCTGCACAACCCCACCACGGGCGATGCCTGGCTCGGCGCCCTGGCCTACACCGCGCAGCTGTACTTCGACTTCTCCGGCTACAGCGACATGGCCATCGGCCTGGGCTTGATGATGGGTTTTCGCTTCATGGAAAACTTCAAGCAGCCCTATATCAGCCAGTCGATCACCGAGTTCTGGCGGCGCTGGCACATCAGCCTGTCCACCTGGCTGCGGGACTACCTGTACATCACCCTGGGCGGCAACCGCAAAGGCACCCTGATCACCTACCGCAACCTGTTTTTGACCATGCTCCTGGGCGGCCTGTGGCACGGCGCCAACTTCACCTACATCGTCTGGGGCGCCTGGCACGGCATGTGGCTGGCCATCGAAAAGGCCCTGGGCATCAACACCACCCCACGCAGCCTGAACCCGATCCGCTGGGCCCTGACCTTCCTGCTGGTGGTGATGGGCTGGGTGATCTTCCGCGCCGAGAACCTGCACGTGGCCGGGCGCATGTACGGCGCCATGTTCAGCTTTGGCGACTGGTCGCTGTCGGAACTCAACCGCGCCAGCCTCACCGGCCTGCAAGTGGCGACCCTGATCCTGGCCTACGCCACCCTGGCGTTCTTCGGCCTGCGTGACCTGTACCGCAACCCGGCGCCGGTCAAGGCCAAGCCCGACGACGGCCCGGCCAGCGCCCAGCCCGGCCTGATCAAGGCGGTGCCCGGGGACAAGCCCGGCAGCATTCACCAGCCGGGCTACATCGTCGGCACCGAGGCCCAGGTGCAACCGGCCTACTGGAGCGCCGACTGGTCGCGCTACGCCATGCGCGCCCTGGTGCTGCTGCTGTTCATTGCCTCGATTCTCAAACTCTCGGCGCAAAGCTTCTCGCCGTTCCTTTACTTCCAGTTCTGAGGGATCTGCCCATGACCCGCTCATTACGTGTGTTCTACATCGCCCTGTTCCTGCTGACCCTGCTGGTGCTGGGGCTGTGGTCGGTGCGCAGCTTCTTCGGCTTCAGTACCAACAACGACGCCACCGTGCTCAACGGGCGCTGGGCCAAGGCCGTGGAAACCCACTACGACGACCAGTTCCCGATCAAGCGCCTGGGCACCAACCTGTGGGCCGCCCTGGACTTCAAGCTGTTCAACGAGGGCCGCCCCGGGGTGGTGCTGGGCCGCGACCAGTGGCTGTACAGCGATGAAGAGTTCAACCCGGTGGTCAACGAGGAGCTCAATCTGCAGGGCAACTACGCCCTGGTGGAAGGCGTGCGCCAGACCTTGAAGGCGCACGGGGTGAAACTGGTGATGGCCATCGTCCCGGCCAAAGCCCGGCTGTACCCGGAACACCTGGACGAAGTGCGCCCGGCACGGATCCACGCCAACCTCTACCAGGACTTCCACGCCCGGGTCGCCGCCGACAAGATTCTCGCTCCCGACCTGCTGGGGCCCCTGCAACAGGCCAAGCAACAGGGCCAGCCAGTGTTCCTGCGCACCGACACCCACTGGACCCCGGCCGGCGCCGAAGTCGTCGCCCGCCAGTTGGCCCAGGCCATCGCCGCCAAGACCCCGCTCAGCGGCCCGCCACAACGCTTCGTCACCGAGACCCTGGAGACGGTGAAGCACCAGGGCGACCTGCGGCGCTTCCTGCCCCTGGACCCGCTGTTCGACAACCTGATGCCCGCCGCAGAGCCGCTGCAAAAGCGCGTGACCCGCGCCAGCGGGGAACAGCCGGCCGCCGACGATGCGCTGTTCGCCGACCACGAAGTACCCGTGACCCTGGTGGGCACCAGCTACAGCGCCAACCCCAACTGGAACTTCGTCGGCGCCCTGAAACAGGCCCTGCACAGCGACGTGCTGAGCTACGCCGAAGACGGCCACGGGCCGATCCTGCCGATGCTCAGCTACCTGAAAAGCGACGACTTCAAGAACCACCCGCCCCAGGTGCTGATCTGGGAATTCCCTGAACGTTATCTGCCTGTGAACAACGAAATCGGCGACGCCGACCCGCAGTGGGTCGCAGAACTCAAGCAAGCCGGTGCTCGCCAACAGAACCTAGCTGTTAACACCAAATCCGAGACGCCCGACCGGGCGCAAAACTGAAAAAGAGGTAACACTCATGACTTTCATCACTACTCCTCGTCGTCTCGCCCAAGCAATCACCCTGGCTGCCGGCATGAGCGTCCTGTCCCTGTCGGCCTTCGCCGGTGGCGACGCCGCCCTGTACGGCCCCACCGCGCCCAAGGGCTCGACCTTCGTGCGCCTGTACAACGCCAGCAACAGCGAAGTCAGCGCCACGGTGGGCAGCACCAACGTCAATGACGTCGCGCCCCTGGCCAGCAGCGACTTCAGCTTCATGCCCGGCGGCGACTACACCGCCAAGGTGGGCAGCCAGAGCGTGCCGGTGAAACTGGCCGCCGATCACTATTACACCCTGGTCAACAACGCCAGCGGCCAGCCGCAACTGATCGAAGAACCGCCGTTCAAGAACAAGCAGAAATCCCTGGTACGGGTGCAGAACCTCAGCGACCAGGCCCTGACCCTGAAGACCGCCGACGGCAAGACCGACGTGGTCAAGGCGGTGGCCGCCAAGGGCCGCGGCGAGCGCGAAATCAACCCGGTGAAGGTCAGCTTCGCCCTGTATGACGGCGAGAAAAAGGTCAGCGACCTCAAGCCCGTGGCCCTGGAGCGCGGCGAAGCGGCGGTGCTCTACGTCACCGGCAACGGCAGCAACCTGTCGCCGGTGTGGGTGAAACGCCCCGTCTCCACCCGCTAAGACCTGTAGCCGCTGCCGAGGCCCGAGGCTGCGACGCGGTCCGCTGGACCGCCCTCAGGGGCCGCTTCGCAGCCCATCGCAGCCTCGTACCTGGGCAGCGGCTACACCGAGACAAAAACAAGAGTGAAACGACAGAACGCAGTAGCTCTAACCCATACGATGTTTGAAGGAGTAACAACATGATTCCGGTGATCTTGTCAGGTGGTAGCGGCTCACGTCTTTGGCCGCTTTCGCGCAAGCAATTCCCCAAGCAATTCCTCGCCCTGACCGGCGAACACACTTTGTTCCAGCAAACCCTGGAGCGCCTGGTATTCGAAGGCATGGACACCCCCATCGTGGTCTGCAACAAGGACCACCGCTTCATCGTCAACGAGCAACTGGCGGCGCGTAAGCTCGAATCCCAACGCATCCTCATGGAGCCGTTCGGCCGCAACACCGCCCCGGCCGTGGCCCTGACCGCGATGATGCTGGTCAACGAAGGCCGCGACGAGCTGATGCTGGTGCTGCCCGCCGACCACGTCCTCGACGACCAGAAAGCCCTGCAACGAGCCCTGGCCCTGGCCACAGTGGCCGCGGAGCGTGGCGAAATGGTGCTGTTCGGCGTTACGGCGACCAAGCCGGAAACCGGCTACGGCTACATCAAGTCCGCCAACGACGCCCTGCTGCCGGAAGGCATCAGCCGGGTCGCGCAGTTCGTCGAAAAGCCCGACGAAAAACGCGCTAACGAATTCGTCCAGGCCGGCGGCTACTTCTGGAACAGCGGCATGTTCCTGTTCCGCGCCAGCCGCTTCCTCGAAGAACTGAAGAAACACGACCCGGACATCTACGACACCTGCCTCTTGACCCTGGAACGCAGCCAGCAAGACCCGGACACCGTGACCATCGACGAAGCCACCTTCGCCTGCTGCCCGGACAACTCCATCGACTACGCGGTGATGGAAAAGACCCAGCGCGCCTGCGTGGTGCCCCTGAGCGCCGGCTGGAGCGATGTGGGCTGCTGGTCGTCGCTGTGGGACGTGCATGAAAAGGACGCCAACGGCAACGTCAGCAAGGGCGATGTGGTGATCCAGGACAGCAAGAACTGCATGATCCACGGCAACGGCAAACTGGTGTCGGTGATCGGCCTGGAAAACATCGTGGTGGTGGAAACCAAGGACGCCATGATGATTGCCCACAAGGACAAGGTCCAAGGGGTGAAACAGATGGTCAACACCCTCAACGAACAGGGCCGCAGCGAAACCCAGAACCACTGCGAGGTCTACCGCCCGTGGGGTTCCTACGACTCCGTGGACATGGGCGGGCGCTTCCAGGTCAAGCACATCTCGGTCAAGCCGGGGGCCTGCCTGTCGCTGCAGATGCACCACCACCGCGCCGAACACTGGATCGTGGTCAGCGGCACCGCCGAAGTCACCTGTGACGAGAACGTGTTCCTGCTCACCGAGAACCAGTCCACCTACATCCCGATTGCCTCGGTGCACCGCCTGCGCAACCCGGGCAAGATCCCGCTGGAGATCATCGAAGTGCAATCGGGCAGCTACCTGGGCGAAGACGATATCGAGCGCTTTGAAGATATCTACGGCCGCTCGACGCCGGTGGAACGTGGCGTCTCGGTGAAAACCATCGCGCAGTAAGCGCAGCGGCAAGTTTCAAGCGGCAAGCTGCAAGTAAAAGCAGGGAGTCGTGCTAGCAAGACCTTTGTGCTCCCCCTTTCCAGGTGCCTGCGTCCCCTATCCGCAGGCGCCTGGACAGGGGGATTTTTGTAGCCGCTGCCGCAGGCTGCGAAAAGGGCCGAAGGACCTTCAGCGGTCTTGAGCCCCCTGCGCCCGCTGCGCGGTCGTTCGCAGCCTGCGGCAGCGGCTACAAGAAGCAAAAAAAGCGCTGCGTCCCTCCCACGAAGACGCAGCGCCCTTTCGACTCCCTCCATCAAGAAACATCGATCAGGCCTGCAACACCTCTTCCTTCATTCCCAATCCCACGTCATCGATCACCGCTTTGCCCATCTCCGCCAGGAAATGCGCGGCCCAGGCGTAACGCTCGCCCTGGTCTTCCATGGCCGCATCCAGGGCGAGTTTCTTGGCGTAGTACAGCAGGGTCGAAGCGTGCTCCAGCGCCTGCTGCAAAGGCACGTCGGCATTGACGCGAAACAGGGACTGATCGGCGTCACCACAGGAACCGAAGGTGACGAAGCCCGAGGTCTTGATAACGCACATGGTTGAACCTCCCGTATCAAAGTGAGGACTGCCACGTTCGCGACCAAACGAATGGGTGGCAGCCGTGCGTGGATTGGTCGACCGGAGATACAGGAACCCGGCAGGGCCGAAGCCCTTCCACGCACAGCCGCCATTGCACGGAAATGCGGGCGCAAAAAAAGCGCCTGCAATCGTCAAGGGGCGCTGTTGCGCCTGTATCAAGTCGGGCGACCAAACCCGATCACTGCTTTCGCAGCGACGCTCAAAGGCTAGTCCCGGGTTCGACACGGAGCAACGACAAAGGCGTCGCAGTTTATGTCCAAGCCACGGGTGTTGGGAATGTTCAGGATGGTGGCACGCCGTAGCACGCCAGAACCAGCAGGCCATTGCGGCCAACTTCGATAGGGGTTTTAGGCAGTGACGATGCGCTTGAAGATATCTGCCATGGGCGTGTAGTTCACATAGACGCCATTGATATTCGCTTCAAGCCACTCATCCTGGCTGAGCTCTTCCCAATCCAGTTCGTAACCTGCCGATAGCGCGAGGTGTTCAAAGAAGATCCGCTGGACTCGGCCATTGCCCTCGCGAAACGGATGAATCATGTTCAGCTCGCAGTAGAATTCCGCCAACTTTTCACAGAAATCGTTTCGTTCAAGTCCACTCAGCCAGTTGTTTTCTTGAAGATTTGAAAAAATCTTCAGGGCTTCCGCCTCGATTCTTCCGCAGTTACAGAAACGCGTTCCGCCCTTGGAGATATCAACATTTCTTATCTCTCCCGCCCAAGCATAGAGGTCGGAAAACAACTGGCGATGCAGCAGCTTGAAATTCTCCAGGCTGTAGGGCGGAGCGACATAGCGAACCCGACTGACGGTCAGCGCGGTGATGTCCCTCTCCGCTGCCTCAAGGGCGGCCATTTCCTGGATATTCAGCTTGTTTTTAAGCACTGAGGAGGCGGGGTAGCAGTAATGATCATGAGAGGCGTCGTATTTATCCATTCAACGGTCTTCCATGCTTGGCCAGGATTTTTTCCAACGAAGCTTTTTCGTCGAAGATCGGTATATCTATGCCTTCCAGTCTTGAACTGCTGACAAAGTTTTTAAGCTTGTTCTTTTCGAAACGCTCATAAGGATCAAACGCTGGACGAACAGCGCATTTCGACAACAGGGACAAAGCGCCTCTAAGTTCTGCAACATTCCTGGCGCACATCCTGAAGCCGATTCTTTTTGAAACTTCATTGCGCACGGCCGGATAGGGCAACGCATCAATAAGCACGCGTTCGCACTCTCGCCCCTCTTCTGCGAGGGCACTCAGGCGCTTTAACTTCAAAGATAAAGAGCTCCAGCCATTTGCCCCTAACTTCAGATGAAGCTGAGTTTCGACAAAGCGTTTGACCTCAAGAAACGTCCCCAGCTTCTTCAGATCGCTGATCTGTGCAGTTTGCAAGATCTGCTGCAGTGATACGTCCATCATCGCCCCATGATTGATGCCAAAGCCCGGAGATTATACACCTCATAGATCGCCACCACGGGCACGTCTCGTCCTTGGCACCAGCACTCTTCACAGTCAAAAGCGGAGCCCACCCCTTCAGCTAGCATTCGCCTCGTTCGATGTTTGCAGCCCTGAGAGCCTGAGCATTTTCCAGTCCCGGTAAAGGTGTTCCAGAAATGGATAGATGACCCCGAAGCATGCCAGCCACCTGCTCGGGCGGGCACCAGAGTGGACCACATGATGTCCACTATCGGCATAAATCCGCTTTAACAGACCTTCTGTTGTCCTTAACGCCCCCATCAAAACCTGGCCTGTGGATAACGTCACAACAGCCACCCTCCATCGCCAACCCCACCTACGCTTAGGTAGGATGTCCCCTCCTTTTCCCCGAGGCTCGCGTCATGTTCATCGGCGTTCTGCTGGTCATTACCTGGCTGATCCTGCTTCTGCGCTATCCCGCCAAAGCCCTGCCCGTATCCCTGGCCGCCGCGTTCGGCCTGGCCCTGGTGGCGTGCTGGGTGGTCTGGCTGGACAACCGCGAAGCCCAGCAACTGGCGCGCCTGGAGCTGCGCCTGACCTACGCCCCCGAACATTGCCCCGCCGACCGCCCGTTGCAGGTCAAGCTGAACAACGGCAACAAGGTGCCGCTGATCGAGCTGCGCTGGCGGGTCGCGGCCTACGCGCCGGGGGATACGGTCAACCTCGCCGACAACCAGTACAGCGCCCCACGCTACCGTGGCCCCGGCGAGTTGCAGGCCGGCGCCAGCTGGCAGGACTGCTTGCCCCTGCCGCCGCTGCGCCCCGGCTATCGTCCGCAAACCCTGGAGTTTCGCGCCGAGCGTTTACAGGGTAGTTTCTCCGACTGATTCGCCCCTCCCCTCTCCCAGCACAAGGACCGCGCCATGCCCGTCGCGTTGATCACCGGTTGTTCCAGCGGCATCGGCCGCGCCCTGGCGGACACCTTCAAGGGCGCCGGTTTCACGGTACTGGCCACCGCCCGCAAGGCCGAGGACGTCAGCGCTCTGCAAGCCGCCGGTTTCAAGGCCGTGCAACTGGATGTGAATGATGGCCCGGCCCTGAGCGCCTTGAGCGAGGAGATCAGCCAGCAGTACGGCGGCCTCGATGTGCTGATCAACAATGCCGGCTACGGCGCCATGGGCCCGCTGCTCGATGGCGGCGTGCAAGCCATGCAGCGCCAGTTCGAAACCAACGTGTTTTCGGTGGTCGGGGTGACCCGGGCGATGTTCCCGGTGCTGCGCCGTAGCCGTGGCCTGGTGGTGAATATCGGCAGTGTCTCCGGGGTGCTGGTGACGCCGTTTGCCGGTGCCTATTGCGCCTCGAAAGCCGCGGTGCATGCCTTGAGCGATGCCCTGCGCATGGAGCTGGCGCCATTCGGCATCCGGGTCATGGAAGTGCAGCCCGGGGCCATCGCTTCAAGTTTTGCCAAGAACGCCGGGCACCAAGCCGAACAGCTGCTCAACGAACAATCGCCCTGGTGGCCACTGCGCGAGGGCATCCGCTCCCGGGCCAAGGCCTCCCAGGACAAGCCGACCCCGGCCAGCGAATTTGCCGCCGGCCTGCTCAAGGCCGTGCAACAGGACAAGCCGCCACGCCTGCTGCGCCTGGGCAATGGCAGCCGCGCCCTGCCGCTGCTGGCCAACCTGCTGCCCAAGGGGTTGCTGGAGAAGGGACTGATGAAGCGGTTTGGCCTGAGCGCCAAGCTCTGAGCCCCACGCACGCAAGCCATCCAGGGTGTACCGCGAGCCGAGTGCAAACCTTGCGACCGCCTTCGCTGGCAAGCCAGCTCCTACAGCGGTGCGCCTTTGTTCATTCGCCGATCAGGGATCTGCCCCATTGAAATGTCGTAGAGCACTACCGTTGGCCCTGTTCGCCTTGCTGCTGGGCTGCAATGCCTCGTCACCGGACGAAAAACTCAATGCCACCCTGCCGGACCTGAGCCTGGAACAGATCCTGCCCAAGGTCGAGGCCAACCCGTACTGCTCGCCGGAGATGGACAGCGAACGGCTGGTCGGCCTCGGCATCCGACTGATGAATGAGGACGAAGTGCTGCACGGCGCAAGCCGTACCTTGCTGGCGAGCAAGGCCATACAAATGGCCCGCGCCTGCCTGATCATGGCCGCCCCCCGCGACACCATGAGCCTGTGCCTCCTGGGCGGGATTGTCGGCTCCAGGCAGAGGGACTATGACAAAAGCGAAGCCTTCAACTACATCGCCTACGCCGCCCAGCACAATGAATCCTGCGCGGAAGCGGGCCTGTACGACATCTACAACCTTGGCAAGCTGGACCAGCCGGCGAACAAGGCATTGGCCATGGCCTGGCTGGAACGCGCCGCCCGGCACGGCGACGAGGACTCGCAACAAGAGATGCTGCGCAGCAACGAACAGGACAATTTCCCGCTGGCCTACGCCTGGGCCCGAACCCTGGATGACGCCCAAGCGCTCGAAGCGCTGAAACGCAAGATGAACCCTCAGCAGATGGCTGAAGGCGAACAGCACTACACCCGGCTGCTCAGCCAGCTCCCCTCCAAACAGGATCTTGAGCAGGAGCTGCGCCAGAACGTCATCCTCCTGGGCACAGGGGATATCTACTACGACTACCCGGAGGTGTTCGCGGGCATGTCCGCTGAGCAACAGCATGCTTTCGTCGCCCAGTTGGTGGACATGCAGGACCGCTACCCGAAGTTCCACACCCGCGGCCAACTGGTGGCCTATGCCTTGATTTCCCGCCTGGTGCAAAGCACCGGGCCGGCCGTGGACCTGTGGCAAGACCCGGCGCTGCAGGCCGTGCTGGAGGACGATGACCTGAGCGTGGAAGACAGCGTGGCCAAGGCCAAAATCCTCCTGGCCAAGCGCACGCCATAACCTGTGCGGCGGGCGCTACGCCTTTAATCGCCCCTGATGCAGGCGCCGGCTTGCCGGCGAAAGGGCCCGCGAGCCTTGCATCGCCCCTGCCGGCGCTTTCGCTGGCAAGCCAGCGCCTACAGAGGCTCGGGGTTGACGATGACGGTGCAGGTGATGCCCGCCGCCAGCAGCACGCCTTCCGGCACTTCATCGATGTGGATGCGCACCGGTACGCGCTGGGCCAGGCGCACCCAGTTGAAGGTCGGGTTGACGTCGGCGATCAGTTCGCGGCTTTCCGGGTTGTCGCGGTCGTAGATGCCCCGGGAAATGCTTTCCACATGGCCCTTGAGCACTTCGCCGCTCATCAGTTGCATGTCGGCCTTATCCCCGACGCGCACGTGGGGCAGCTTGGTTTCTTCGAAGAAGCCGTAGACCCAGAACGAGTTCATGTCGACCACCGCCATCTTCGCCTCGCCGATGCGCGCGTAGTCGCCACGGTGCACGTTGAGGTTGGTCACGTAGCCGTCCACCGCCGCCCGCACCTGGGTGCGTTTGAGGTTGAGTTCCGCCGCTTCCAGCTGGGCCTGGGCGTGCTGGTAGTCGGCCAGGGCCGAGTCGGCGATGTTGCCGGCGTCGTCGCGGTTTTCCTTGGAGATCACCAGGTTGTCCAGGTCGGCGCGGCGCCGGGCGTTGACCTTGCGCATCTCCCAGGTGGCCTTCTTCGACGCCACCAGCGCTTGCGCCTGCTTGACCGCGATCTGGTAGTGCTCGGGGTCGATCTGCATCAGCAGGTCGCCCTTGCGCACCAGCTGGTTGTCCTTGACCGGCACGTCCACCACTTCGCCGGTCACGTCGGCGGCGACGTTGATGATGTCCGCGCGCACCCGGCCGTCACGGGTCCAGGGGGTGTACATGTAGTGCTCCCACAGGGTGCGGCCGATCCACAGGGCCAGGGCCAGCACGAGCAGGGTGGCGAGCAGGCTGAAAAACTTTTTCATTGCGGGGGTCTCAACGGTAGACAGTGAGCGCCATGGCGCCGAACAGACAGCAGAACAGGCTCAGGCGCAGCAGCGCCGGGTGCCAGAAGAAGCGATACAGGTCATAGCCGGAAATGAACCGGTCCAGGGCCCAGGCCAGGGCCGCGGCGATGAAGAACATCAGGGTCATGGTGGGCATGTAAACGCCGTGGAAGGCGATTTCACGAGGCATGGTCAAGTCCTTGGGGTGCAGGCGCCGTAGGCTTGGCCAGGGCATAGGCCGCCAGCGGCGATTGCGGGTCGAGCAATGAAGTGCGGATGAAGTGCAGGTAGCTCTTGACCCGGCGCAGGGCCGAGGTGTCGAAGTGCGGAGCAAAGGGCTCGTCCGTGGCCTGGACCCGGCTGATGGCGTGGTCCACGGCGATCAGACCGCGCTCCAGGTTGCTCTGGCTCGGTTGCAGGAACAGCCGCACCAGGGAGCGGCCCATGACCCGGATCGCCTGGCGCCAGGGCTGGGATTCGGCATAGGCCGGGTGCACCGGGAGGATCGCCTGTTCCTTGCGCAGCTCGATGATGGCGTGGCCGACTTCCAGCACCACGAACATCCAGCGCAGCAGCTCGCTCTGCACCTTGGGCTGGCCCACCGCCAGGCCGTAGGCCTGGTGCAGCAGGTCGCGGGTGCGGCTTTCGAAGCTCGATGCCAGGCCCTTGAGCTTGCCGCTGATGGCGTACACCACCTGGCCGCGCAGGTCCTGCTCCAGGCGGCGCCACAGCCAGCGGCTGTTGGGCGGCAGGATGATCGCCCCGGCCGCGGCGCAGACCAGCATGCCCATGACCATGGCGATGTAGTCGTTGATGAAGGCGTAGGGGTTGTAGACGGTCAGGTTGTCCGGCACCGAACCGGTGCTGAAGAAGATCAGCAAGCCCAGGCCGACCCCGGCGTACTTGGGCCTGGACGCGAGGAACGAACCGAGCACGATCACCGGCGCCAGCATCAGGCACAGCAGCGGGAAGCCGTCGATCCAGGGGAACACGAAGAAC
Source organism: Pseudomonas sp. 3MA1 (assembly GCF_029237275.1). Classification (NCBI taxonomy): domain Bacteria; kingdom Pseudomonadati; phylum Pseudomonadota; class Gammaproteobacteria; order Pseudomonadales; family Pseudomonadaceae; genus Pseudomonas; species Pseudomonas sp. 3MA1. The sequence goes on from NZ_JAACFX010000007.1 coordinate 64,648, forward strand.
ATTTCGACGAAGCCCACCAGCGCGCCGATAAAGGTCCCGCAGGCCATCTGGAAGGCCATGCGCTTGGGGTTCGGCGTGGCCGCCGAAAGGCCGATGGTGGCGGCGGCGATCAGGGTCATGGTGGCGCCGCTGGGCCAGGCGGTGGCCACCCAGTAGCTGCCCAGCACCACCAGCACGAAGGCCGCGCGGATGCCCGAGGCGGCGCAGGCCAGCCAGTTGGTCTGCGGGGTGTAGGGCTCGTCCCAGCGCTCGCGTTCGTGGCGGTGGTCGGCCAGGGACGCGTGAGTCTGGGCGTAGCTGTGCATCTCGTCGACAAAGCGGTAGAGCAGCTCGTAGGCGGTGTGGAAATCCAGCTGCTCGGCGTCGCTCGGGCCGCTCTCCTGAAAGGCCGCCCGCAGGCTGCGCACCCGCGCCGGCAGCTCGGCCTTGTAGGCCGCCAGGGCCGTGGCCAAGCGCGCCGCGTCGGGGCTGGTGAGGGCCCGGCCGGAGAAACCGTCCAGCAGTTCCGCCAGGTCATAAAGCCCTGGCTTGATCGCCGCCACCACCTGGTCGGCGCCGCTGCTGCGCAGGCGTTCGAGCAACTGGTGCAGGGCGTTGAAGCGCGTGGTGATGCCCATGAATTCGCTGTTCAGGCGGCTCAGGCGACCGTTGCGCCGACGCATGTGCGGGTCTTCGAACACGGTGACGCTGCGCAACCCTTCCAGGCCCACGGCCTCGGCAATGAAGCGCACGTTGCTGGTTTCAAAACTGTCGCGCTGGCTGCGCCCGCGCAGGCCGTCGGTGACGAACAGGGCGAACACCCCGAAGCGCTGGTACAGGGCGTTGCGCATGGCGGCGCTGGCGGTTTGCGGCAGGATCGCGGCGCTGACCAGGGTCGAGCAGAGAATCCCCAGGGAGATCTCCAGCACCCGCCACACCGCCGCCATGAAGGCGCCTTCCGGATGGGCCAGGGCCGGCAGGCCGACCATGGCCGCGGTGTAACCGGCAAGGACGAAACCGTAGGCGCGAAAGTTGCGGTAGCGCGCGGCACCGGCCGAGCAGATACCAACCCAGATCGCCAGGGAGCCGAGGAACAGCTCGGTGTTCTGGGCGAACAGGGCGATCAGCGCCACCATCACCGCCGAGCCGGTCAGGGTGCCGAGAAAGCGGTAGAAGCTCTTGGCGAACACCTGGCCGCTCTGCGGCTGCATGACGATAAACACGGTGATCATCGCCGTGCGCGGTTGCGGCAACTCCAGGCGCATGGCCAGCCACAGGGTGAGGAACGCGGCGGCCAGGACCTTGAAGATATAGACCCAGGTCACGCCGTCGCTGCGCGCCCAGTCGAAGAAACCCCGGCGCCATTCAAGGGAGTACAGCCAGCGCAAAGGGGCGGGCAAGGAAGTCATGGGGGCCTGCTTCAGTGGTCGAACACGGCCAGGGCCGCGGGAGTCTTGGGTGCCTCAAGGCGATCTTGCGCGGGGACGTCGCGGCCGGCTTCCAGCCCGCCGCCCAGGGCCGTCACCAGGTCCGCCTGGACCGTCAGGCGCGCGGCCTGCACCTGCTGCTGGATCTGCTGCTGATGAAACAGCAGGCTCTGGGCATTGAGCACGTTCAGGTAGTCGGTCAGGCCGCGCTGGAAGGCCACGGTGGCGATGTCGTAGGTCTTCTGCGCCGCGGCCACCGACTCGGCGGCGAAGGCTTGCTGCTTGTCCATGGACTCGCGACGGATCAACTGGTCGGAGATGCTTTTCAGCGCGCCCACCAGGGTCTGGTTGTACCTGGCCACGGCCAGGTCGTAGCCGGCCGCGGCGTCACCCAGTTCCGAGCGCAGGCGCCCGCCGTCGAAGATCGGCAGGCTGATGGCCGGGCCGACGTTGTAGTTGAGCTTCTTGCCGGTGAGGAACTCCAGGGCCCCGCCGCCGGTGGCCATGAAGCCGATGCTGCCCACCAGGTCGACGTTGGGGTAGAAGCCGGCGTGAGCCACATCGATGCCGCGAGCCTGGGCCGCCACTTGCCAGCGGCTGGCGACCACGTCCGGGCGCTGGCCCAGCAGTTCGGCGGGCAGGGCCGAGGGCAGTTTCAGCGCGGCGCCCAGGGACAGGCTTGGCCGCTGCAGTTGCGCGCCCTCTCCCGGGCCCTTGCCGGCCAGGGCCGCCAGTTGGTTGCGGGTCAGGGCGATTTCTTCGTCCAGGGCGTCCAGCTGGCGATGGGTTTCCGGCAGCGGCGCCTCGGCCTGACTGACTTCGAAATGGGTGCCCAGGCCGCTGTCCAGGCGCCGTTGCGCCAGTTCGAGAATCTGTTGCTGCTGCTTCAGGGTGGCCTGGACTATGTCGCGCTGGGCGAAGTGCAAGGACAGCTGGATATAGCTGCGCACCACGTTGTTCACCAGTTCCAGCTGGGCCTGACGGGCTTCGGCCACGCTCATGTGGGCCAGGTCGACGGCGCGCTCGGTGTTGTTGCTCTCCCGGCCCCAGAGGTCCAGGGCATAACTGAAGCCCAGGGCGGCGTTGTTGTCCCAGGTGGTGGTGTTGGCCAGGGCGCCGGGGCCGTAGAACTGATCGGTGGGCCAGTTGTGGCGCTTGAGGGTGGCGTCGCCCTTGATCTGCAACGACTCGGCCGACTCGGCGATACCGGCCAGGGCCTTGGCCTGACGCACCCGGGCGGCGGCCATGGCCAGGCTCGGGCTGCCTTGCAAGGCCAGCTCGATCCAGCGGTTCAGCTGCGGGTCGCCGTAGGCCTGCCACCACTGGGCGCTGGGCCAGTGGGCGTCGCGCGCGGCGCTCTTTATCGCCTCGTCGGTGGCCAATGTATTAGCGGGAAGTGTCTTGCCTTGTGGGGCAATGCCTCCGGTTCCGATGCAGCCGCTGATTGCTAACGATAAAGCCCAAACACTGAGGGTCTTGAACCCTCTGCTGATGCGACGCGGCACTGCTGCGAATTCCTGAAGATCGGGGGGGAGTGTTTCTCTCGTGGAAGTCGGCCGGCCGGCGCAGCGATACGCCTGCTACACCGCGTTGCGCGGATCGCCGGCACGCCGACTCCTACGGATCGGGGCAATTCTAGGGGGCGGCCGGGGCGGCGATAAGCAGGGATTCCTGTGAATCTTTGTTACCGTAAACGCGATAATCCCTTGGTCGCCTATCCAAGCCCCCGTAACTTCGTGTCACAATTTGCCATCTCCCCAGAGAGCACCCCATGGACACTTTGCAAAACATGCGCGCCTTCAGTTGTGTGGCCGAAGCCGGCAGTTTCACCGCCGCGGCGGTGCAACTGGACACCACCACGGCCAACGTCTCGCGCGCAGTCTCCAATCTTGAGGCTCACCTGCAAACCCGCCTGCTCAACCGCACCACCCGCCGCATCGCCCTGACCGAAGCCGGCAAACGCTACCTGCTGCGCTGCGAGCAGATCCTGGCCTACGTCGAAGAAGCCGAGGCCGAGGCCAGCGACGCCCATGCCCGCCCCGCCGGGCAATTGAAAGTGCACACCATGACCGGTATCGGCCAGCACTTCGTGATCGATGCCATCGCCCGCTACCGCAAGTCGCACCCGGACGTGACCTTCGACCTGACCCTGGCCAACCGCGTGCCGGACCTTCTGGACGAGGGCTACGACGTGTCCATCGTCCTGGCCAGCGAGCTGCCGGATTCAGGGTTCGTCTCCCAGCGCCTGGGGATCACCTACAGCATCGTCTGCGCCTCCCCGGCCTATGTGAAAGCCAACGGCTGCCCGCAAAAACCCAGCGACCTGCTCAACCACGCCTGCCTGCGCCTGGTGAGCCCGGTGATACCGCTTGAGAAGTGGGCCTTCGACGGCCCGGAAGGCCAGGAAATGGTCACCATCAACAGCTCGCCGTTCCTGGTGAACTCCGCCGACGCCATGAAGACCGCGATCATCAGCGGCATGGGCATTGGCGTGCTGCCGGTGTACGCCGCCATCGAAGGCCTGCGCAACGGCACCCTGGTACGCGTGATGCCCCAGTACCGCTCCCAGGAACTGAACCTGTACGCCATCTACCCGTCGCGCCAGTACCTGGATGCCAAGATCAAGACCTGGGTCGAATACCTGCGCGGCTCCCTGCCGGAGATCCTCGCCGCGCACCAGGCGGAACTGGCGGCCTATGAACTGAGCGGCAGCCTGAGCGGCGCGCGCCTGGCCACCTGAGCACCGCCCTCCCGCGTAGGAGCCGGCTCGCCGGCGAAAAGGCCCGCCAGCCCTGCGCAAGCCCCGCCGGCGCCTTCGCTGGCAAGCCAGCTCCTACAGGATGTGCGCGGCGCCCACGAACGACGCCCTCCCCCGTAGGAGCCGGCTTGCCGGCGAAGAGGCCCGCCAGTTCTGCGCAAATCTGGAAACCGATTTCGCTGGCCAGCCAGCTCCTGCACAGGCCAGCGCCGGCAGGCTTTGGCGGCGGCGGCAAAAATGTTAGCTTGCTTGGCATTCTCTCCCGCCTGACGAGTCTTCCCGCAATGAAAAAGACGGTACTTGCCTTCAGCCGCATCACCCCCGAGATGACCGAACGCCTGCAACAGGACTTCGAGGTCATCGTCCCCAACCCCAAGCTGGGAGACATCGCCGCGCAGTTCAATGAAGCCCTGCCCCGGGCCCACGGCCTGATCGGCGTCGGCCGCAAGCTGGGGCGCGCGCAGCTGGAAAACGCCGCGCAGCTGGAAGTGGTGTCGAGCATCTCGGTGGGTTACGACAACTATGACCTGGCCTATTTCAACGAACGCGGGCTGATGCTCACCAACACCCCCGACGTGCTCACCGAAAGCACCGCCGACCTGGCCTTCGCCCTGCTCATGAGCAGCGCTCGCCGAGTGGCCGAGCTGGATGCCTGGACCAAGGCCGGGCAATGGCAGGCCAGCGTCGGCCCGGCGCTGTTCGGCTGCGATGTGCACGGCAAGACCCTGGGTATCGTCGGCATGGGCAACATTGGCGCGGCCATCGCCCGTCGTGGGCGTTTGGGCTTCGGCATGCCGATCCTCTACAGCGGCAACAGCCGCAAGGCGGCCCTGGAGCAAGAACTGGGGGCGCAGTTTCGCAGCCTGGAGCAGCTGCTGGCGGAGGCGGATTTCGTCTGTCTGGTGGTGCCATTGAGTGAACAGACCCGGCACCTGATCAGCCACCGCGAACTGGCGCTGATGAAGCCCAGCGCGATCCTGGTGAACATTTCCCGGGGCCCGGTGGTGGATGAACCGGCGCTGATCGAAGCCTTGCAGAAGGGTCAGATACGTGGCGCCGGCCTGGATGTGTACGAGAAAGAGCCGCTGGCGGAGTCGACGCTGTTCCAACTGAAGAACGCCGTGACCCTGCCGCACATTGGCTCGGCCACCCATGAAACCCGCGACGCCATGGCCGAACGCGCCATGGCCAACCTGCGCAGCGCCCTGCTGGGCGAACGCCCGCAGGACCTGGTCAACCCGCAAGTGTGGAAGGGCTGACCTCACTGCCTATCACCCCCTGTAGCCGCTGCCGAGCCTGCGAGGCTGCGAGGCTGCGACAAGGTCCGCAGGACCTTCAGCGATAGCCCGGCAGAATCAGGTCGCCTGGTTTTGCGACGGCTGCGCCGCCGTTCGCAGCCTCGCGAGCTCGGCAGCGGCTACAGAGGCAGGTTTGGGTTTGCGGAACACCAGGACGTTGCCCAGCATCACCAGCACCAGCCCGGCCAGCGCTGGGGCGGTCCACTGATAGCCTTCGGCAAACGCCGAGACGTTCAGCGCCACCACCGGGAACAGCACCGTGCAATAGGCCGCGCGCTCCGGGCCCATGCGCCCCACCAGGGTCAGGTAGGCGGTGAAGCCGATCACCGAACCCGGTATCACCAGGTACAGCAGCGAGCCGATGTAGCGGGTGCTCCATTCCACGTCGAAGGCGATGCCCTGGGCCAGGCAGTACACCGCCAGCATCGTCGCGCCGTAGGCCATGCCCCAGGCATTGGTGGTCAGAGGCTTGAGCCCGGCTTTCTGCTGCAGGCTGGAGAGCATGTTGCCCGCCGAGAAACACAGGGTGCCGAGCAGAGCCAAGCCCAGGCCCAGCAGGGTTTGCGGGCTGGCGCTATGGCCTGCCAGCTCCGGCCAGAACAGCAGCCCCAACCCCAACAGCCCCAGGCCGCCGCCGAGCAATACATTGCGGGCGATCTTCTGGCCGAAGAACACCCGCGCATTGAGGGCGTTCCACAGGGTCGCGGTGGAAAACACCACCGCCACCAGGCCACTGGGAATCCACTGGCTGGCGTGCAGAAAGCACATGAAGTTGATGCAGAACAGGCACAAGCCCTGGGCCAGGCAGATCAGGTGGCCACGGCGGTTCATCGGCTGCAGCTTGCGGCTGAGCAGCAGCAGGACGAACAGCACCAGGGCCGCCAGGGCGAAGCGATAGACGATGGACACCGGAATCGCCACCACCCCCAGTTGCAGTTTCAGGGCGATCCAGGTGGTGCCCCAGATCAGCACGGTCAACAGGTACAGCGATAGGTTCATGGCACGACTCCTTTATAAGGCGTGCAGTGTCCCGCCCGCCCGACCTTGGGCGCTTGCATAAACTTGCGCTTTTTATCGGCCCGGGGCTGGCGGCGAACCGGCGAGGGAGTAGCATGCAAACCACCGGACACCGGACCCCTTGCCGATTCGAACAGCATGCCCGCACTGGATACCCTGCAAGTCTTCCAAGCCCTCAACCGCTCGCCCCATGCTCGCCTGGAGCACAGCGCCGAGCTCGGTGACGGCTTGTCCGCGGCCTTGTGGAGCAACCATCACGACGCCCAGGAATATGAAGCGCCCGGCCACCACACCCTGTCGTGCTATCTGGCGGGTGGCACCGGCACCTTTCGCCGCGACCAGCCGGGCAGCAAGGGCGGCCCGGGCAAGCTGTGCATCCTGCCTGCCGAGCACCAGTCGGCCTGGGTGATCAACGGCGATATCCGCCTGGCCCATGTGTATTTCAGCCCTGAGCAGTTCGCCCTGGGTTGCGTCACCCTGCTGGACCGCGAGCCGCGGGCCATGCAACTGCGCGAAAGCACCTTTGTCGACGACCCCGAGCAGACCCGGCGCTTTGCGCAACTGGTCCGCCTGAACTGGAACGAGCCCGGCGAGCGCCTGCTCACCAGCAGCCTGGCCCACGAGATGCTCAGCCACGCCCTGCTCAATCAAGTGGGCCTGCGCCAGGGTGCCCGGCTCAAGGGCGGCCTGGCCGCGCACCAGCGCCGCCTGCTGGTGGACTACATCGACAGCCAGCTGGACGCGCCCCTGAGCCTGGGCCAACTGGCGGGGTTGTGCAGCCTTTCCGAATACCACTTCGCCCGCATGTTCCGCACAAGCTTCGGCCTGCCGCCCCATCAGTACGTCCTGGCACGGCGCCTGGTCCGGGCCCGCTATCTGTTGCGCCACAGCGCCCTGCCCCTCGGGGAAATCGCCCTGGCCTGCGGCTTCTCCAGCGCCAGCCACTTCACCAACCGCTTTCGCCAGGCCCTGGGAGGAACACCGGGGGACTACCGCCTGGCGTTCCTGCGCTGACCAACCCGCCTCTGTACGCCCCTCCCGATGCCAAAACCCACACTGGCACGCCTCTATCAGTAATACGACTCCAGTTCCTGAATCAAACAGGACGATTCTTACAAATTAATTAAACAAACCCTACATAAACACCCACAAAAGAGCACCTCCAATAAGTTCTTATATGACAACCCAAAACATAAACGGGTAATTATTTTAGAACTTCAGTTACTGCCTCATTCACAGAGCTGATGGTTCTTGTTTAACGTTCAGCCCAACTTAGTCTTTAGACCTGAAAGTCCAGGTATGACACAAAGTTCCAACACGCCGCCAAACACATCCACCACTTCCAACCACCACTCAGCAGAGTTAAACAAAGCGGCAAAGACTCAACACATCAGCCCCCAATCGCCTTGTTCCTAAAACAACAAAAACAGAGGACGATGAAATGCCTTCAAGACACTGGCCACGACAATGGATCAACCGCTCCAGCCTATTGTGTGCCTTGATGCTGGCCCTTCCGGTGAAGGCCGAACTGCTGGACGACAGCAGCGCGCGCCTGGATCTGCGCAACTATTACTTCAACCGGGACTATCGCGAAGGCTCCGCGCCCACCCGGGAAGAATGGGCACAAGGTCTGCTCTTGCGCCTGGACTCGGGGTTTACCGAGGGCGCCCTGGGTGTCGGTGCCGACGCCATCGGCATGCTCGGCATCAAGCTGGACTCCGCGCCTGGCCGGACCGGCACCGGGCTGCTGAAGGTGGCGCGCGATGGCCGGGCAGAGGATGACTATTGGAAGCTGGCCCTGGCCGGGAAGCTCAAGGCCAGCAAGACCCTGTTCAAGTTCGGCGCACTGGTGCCACCGGTGCTGCCAACCTTGAAACCCAACGACGGCCGCCTGTTTCCGCAGGTTTTCGAAGGCGGGCTGCTGACCTCGAATGAAATCGACAACCTGGAGTTGACCGTCGGGCGCCTGAGCCGGGTCATGCAGCGCAACGCCACGCAGTACACGCCACTGACCTTGAGCCCCTTGAACCGGCGCTTTCAGGGCCAGGGGGCAACGGCGGATCACTTCGACATGGCGGGCGTCGACTATCGGTTCCACAAGCAATGGCTGGCGCGGGTGCATGTCGCGCAACTGGAGGACATCTACCGCCAGCAGGTCTTCACCCTGGTCAACAAGAGTCCCTGGGGCGCGGGGACGTTAAGCAGCGATCTGCGCTTGAGCCTGATGAACGACTACGGCAATGCCAAGGGCGGCAAGATCGACAACCGCGCCCTGCAGGGACTCATCGGCTATGCCTATAAAGGCCACAACCTTGGCCTGGCTTATCAGCGAATGTTGGGAGACACCGGTTATGCCAACATCCTGGGCGCCGATGCCAACTTGATCAACTTGTCGGTACTGGGTGACTTCGCCAATGCCAAGGAACGTTCCTGGGCACTTCGTTATGGCTATGACTTCGCCAGCCTGGGCTTGCCGGGCCTGAGTATCAACAGCCGCTATATATCCGGCAGCCATGCCGAAATTACCGGCACCCGGAAAGTTGGCAAGTCTTGGGAACTGGATAATGAACTTCGATATGTCGTGCAACAAGGACCTTTGAAAGATTTAAACGTGCGCCTGCGCAGTGCCGTATATCGCTCCAACTATGCCAAGAACTTCATTCGCGATACTGATGATACGCGGCTGATGCTCAGCTACTCCTGGAATATCAAGTAACACAACAACAAGAGCCGATATAACGGTTCAACCGCCCAGAGGTGCTTTCCACATGCAACGTCTATTGTCGAAAAGTTTGGCCAGCCTGTTGTTTTTAAGCCTGATCAACCCCAGCGAAGCCAAACAAACCACGCCGACGGAAACCGTCCCGGAGTTCCGACCGGGCTACTTGATCGGCTATCTGAAACAGCAAGACCTGCCCAATAGCCTGGCGCTGTTACCGCCACCGCCTGCGGTGGGCACGCCAGCCTTCGCGCTGGACCAGCACATGGCTGAAAAAAGCCAGGCCTTGCGTGGCGGCAAACGCTGGGCCTTGGCCATCAGCGACGCCAACCTGAAGTTCCCCGCCGCCGCGCAGACGTTTTCCTGCGCCCTGGATGCGCCCATCAGCGAACAGCAAACACCTGCGCTGTACAGACTCTTGCGCCGGACCCTGACCGATGCCGGGCTGGCCACCTATGGCGCAAAGCAGCGCTACCAGCGCACCCGGCCCTTCGTCTACAACCAGCAGCCCAGCTGCACCCCGGAAGATGAGGCCAAGCTGGCCGCCGATGGTTCCTACCCATCGGGCCACAGCGCCATCGGCTGGGCCTGGGCGCTGCTGTTGAGCGAACTGGCCCCCGAGCACGGCAACGCGCTCTGGGCCCGTGGCCGGGCCTATTCGGAAAGCCGCATGGTGTGCAACGTGCATTGGTACAGCGACGTGCGTGAGGGCCGCGAAATGGGCGCGGCCACCGTGGCACGCTTGCACACCGACCCGACCTTCCAGGCCGACTTCGCCGTCGCCCGGCAAGAGCTGCTGGCCGTTCGCGCCAAGGGCCTGACCGCCAGCGGCGACTGTGCGGCGCAAGCGCAAGCCCTGACACTGGGCATCGACTAGGGCGCCAGGGTGATGACCCTGAAGGTATTGGCGTGAAACAGCGGATCCGGCTTGGGTTCGGCCGGGCTCGCGGCTGGCTGGGTGAAGTCCATGGCCGCCAGATAGACCCGCCGGGTGCGCGGGTCAAACGCCATGTTGTAGGCCATGGGCTGGGTACTGACGCTGCCCAGGGCCTGGTAGCGGTCGGCATCGAGCTGGGCGATGACGCTGAGGTTGGCGTCCACCCCGCTGGCGATCAGCAAGCGCTGGGCCTGCGGGTCGTAGGCCAGGGCGTTGACGTCGCGGGTGATCGGCAGGCGGGCCTTCAGCGCGCCGCTGTCGCGGTCGAGCACCAGCAGCTGCGGCCGCTCACCGCGGCAGGCGACGAACAGCCGCCCGCGCCGTTCATCCTTGGCCAGGGCGCTGGGCCGCTGACAGTCGGGATACTGCCAGCGATCCAGGACCTTGAAGCTGCTGGAGGACAACCGCGCAACGATGCCCTCATCGCGCATCGGCAGAAAGAAACTGCCATCGCCCTTGAGCAGCAAGGGGTCGATCTTCTTCACCGCCAGCTCGTGGGCCGCGGTGATCCGTTCTTCCTTGGGATCGAACACGAACAGGGTCGAACGATCGGCCCGGCGCCCGCTGACGATGATCACCTGCCCGGTGCGCGGCTCGTAGACCGCGCTATTGAGGTTGCTCTGGGCCACGGCAATGCGTTTGAGCGGCTTGAGTGTGGATAACTCCACCAGCCCCAGGCTGCCGTCGGTATTGAGCACCAGCAGGCGGTTGAGTTCGGGCACCGCCACCACGCCGTTGGCCCCCTGCGATTGCTCGACGGTGCGCAGCAGACGCTGCTTGTCGACATCGAACACGCTCAGGCCGTTTTCCCGCCGGGCCAGGAACAGGTAGGGCCGGGTCGGGTCCAGGGCGATAAAGCCCCAGCTGCTGCCGGTCCCCGGCAACTGCACGTGCTGCTCGCGGTGGTACAGGCGTTCATCGGCCGGCGCGGCGGCCTGGGCCACGCCGCAAAACGCCAGCAACGCACTCAGGATCTGGGCTCTCATCAGAACTCCAGGGTGCTGGACAAGGACACCTGACGGGCATCCCCCATGGACACGAAGTACTTGCTGGCCGACGAGGTGTAGTAGGTCTTGTCGAACAGGTTCTTCACGTTGAGCTGGAACTTGACCTTCTGCCCTTCGATCCGGGTGTCGTAGGTGGCGAAGGCATCGGCCACGGTGTAGCCCGGCAGGTCGAAGCTGTTGGGCGCATCCCCGGCGCGCTGGCCGACATAGCGGGCCCCGGCGCCGACCCGCAGGCGGTCGCCGCCGAGCAGGTTGCCGAAGTCGTAGACCGCCGACAGCGAGCCGCTGTTCTTGGCCACGTTCTGCAGTTGCTTGCCCTTGTACTGGGTGTCCTTGGTCACCTCGGTGTCGGTGTAGGCGTAGCTGCCGATCAGGCTCCACTGATCGCTGAGCTGCCCGGTCAGGTCCAGTTCCAGGCCCTGGGAATGCACTTCACCGGCGACGCTGGTGACCGTCTCGGTGGCGGTGGCCGTGGACACCAGCACATTGCGCTTGGTGATGTCGAACAGCGCCGCGCTGGCGGTGATGCGCCCGGGGATGTCGAGCTTGGCGCCCAGCTCCCAGGACTTGGCTTCCTCTGGGGCGATGGAGCCGTCGAGTACCGCGGTGCCACCGGCCAGTTGGGCGATGCTGGAGTTGGGTTTGAACGACTCGGTGTAGCTGCCGTAGAACGACAGCTGGTCGGTGTAGCGGTACACCAGCCCGGCGCGGGGCACGAACTTCTGCCCGTTGCTGTCGGTGTTGGCGTGGAACGGCCGGCCCTTGCCGGCGTACTGGTCGTATTCCTGGAAGCGCCCGCCGCCCACCAGGATCCACTGGTCGGTGAGGTGGATGGCGTCCTGGAAGAACAGCGAGTCGCTGCGCAGCAGGTCGGTCTGGTCGCTGTCCGGGGCGCTGACCGTGGTGCCGGCCACTTCGCGGCCATAGACCGGGTTCAGGTAGTTGAAGGTGGTCCGGCTTTTCTGCCGGATCAGGTCGGCGCGGTAGATCTTGCGGTATTCGTCGTCCAGGCCGAACACCAGGTCGTGCTGCATGCCGCCCAGCTGCACCTTGCCTTCCAGGCTGACGGTGGCGTAGCGGTCGGTGGTCAGGGCGCCCTGGGTGCCGTCCATGCTTCGGGTCAGGGTGCCGTTGGCATTCACCGCGGTCAGGCGCACCTGGCTGGCGTCGTAGGTTTCGCGGTTCCAGCTGTAGCCGAAGTGGGCTTTCCAGTCGTCGCTGAGGTCATGATCGACCTCGAAGCGATACAGGTCCGAGCGCCCTTCCATGTTGTTGAACGGCTCGTCCAGGCGCCGGGTGGCCGGAATGTCCAGCGGGTGGTTGGTCTTGGGATCAATGGCCGTGCCGCGGTCGAAGGGGGTGAGGAATTCGCGGTGCTCATAGGCCAGCAGCACCTTGGTGCGCTCGCCGTACCAGGCCAGGGACGGCGCCACCAGGGATTCGCGGTGGGTGCCGAAGTTGCGCCAGTAGTCCTCGTCTTCATGGTCGACGATCAAGCGGTAGGCCAGCCCGGAATCACCAATCGGCCCGGTGGTGTCGAGGCTGCCGCCGCTGCCGTTCTTGCCCGAGCCGTAGCTTGAGCCGCGCACGGTCAGGGCCGTGGACGACTGCAGTTCGGGCTTCTTGCTGACCACGTTGACCACGCCGCCCGGGTCCTGGATGCCATACAGCAGCGACGAGGGGCCCTTGAGCACTTCCACCCGCTCCGCCGTGGCGTTCAGGGCCCGGCCCTGCACCACCGGCATGCTGTCGCGCATGATCGAGCCGTTGCGGTTGTCGCCGAAGCCGCGCAGCAGCACCGCGTCCTGGGTGCCACCCAGGGTGTTGGTCTGGGTAATGCCGCTGACATTGGCCAGGGCGTCATCCAGGTTGCGCGGGGTCTGGTCGCGCAGTACCTGGGCCGGGACCACGTTGATGATCTGCGGGATCTCCTGGTTCAACGCCTGGGAACGGGCCACCGAAGTACTGGCCGGCGGCTGGTAGCTGGTGCTGTCGTCAGGCCCTTGGGTGGTGACTTGGGTGGCCTCCAGGTTCAGCCCGGCGTTGCTCGGCAAGGGTTCCAGGACCAGGGTGCGGGCGTCGCTGTGGCGGTAGCCGAAGCCGGAGTTGCCCAGCAGGCGCTGCAAGGCCTGTTCGGCGCTGAACTGGCCGCTGAGGGCCGGCGCCGTCAGCGCATAAGGCGCTTCATCGGTGTAGATCACGCTGATCCCGGTGATCCGGGTGAAGTCGCTGAGGGCCTGGGGCAGCGGCTTGGCCGCGATGGAAAAGTTGAACAGCGCGCTGTGCTGTTCAGCGCCGGCCTGGGCCGCCAAGGCCACGTTCAGCGGCAGCAGCGCCAACCCTGAAACCACCAGCGCCGAAGCGCCGAACCAACGTTTGACCGAAGCGTTTGCCGCCGATTGTGCCCTGGACTTCATGCTTGAGACTCGCGTGTAAAAAAGCCGTGAATGCGAATTAGTCGCACTTTCAAGCACTACACGTAGCTCGAACGCAAAGACCTCACCGGTTTTTTGAAAATATTTTCACGACGGCAAAAACGCCCCCCGGCCGATGCCTCCCCTGTAGCCGCTGCCGCAGGCTGCTCGCGGCGGCCTTGAGGCCGCTGGAGGTTGGGCGGGAGGCCGTCAAGCAAGGTCCTGCGGACCTTTTCGCAGCCTCGCAGGCTCGGCAGCGGCTACAAGGGTCGCCAAGCTTCTGTCGTCAGTTGAGGCGCTGGATGCGTCCGGCGCTGGTGCTGGAGCCCACCGGCTGGCCCTGCTGGTCCATGGCCTTGAGGTACTGCAGCATCGAGTCCAGATCGCTGACCCCGAGGTCGCTGCGGTTGCGACCGCTCTTGAACAGGCTGAAGCGGTCGCCGCCATCGGCCAGGAAGCCGTTCATCACCAGCCGGTAGTTGCCGTCGGCCCGCAGCGGTTGGCCGTTGAGGCGCAGGCTGCCGGGCACCACCCGGCTGTCCAGCGGGCGCTGGGCGTCCCAGCGATAGCTGAAGCCCCGGGACACTTGCAGGATGTTGGCATCCTCCGCGCCCTTCCATTGCTGGTTGAGCACCTGCTCGATCTGCCGCCCCGTGAGGTCGAAGGCGATCAGGTTGTTGTTGAACGGCTGCAGGGTCGCCAGTTGCCCGTAGTTGACCTGGGTCTGCCCCGGCTCCAGGGCCAGGTCGCTGCGAATGCCACCGGTGTTCATAAAGGCGATCTGTGCGCCATTGGCCCGGCCGCCGGCCAGATGGGCGTCGGCGATCAGGTCGCCGATGGGCATTTCCCCGGCGGCATCGGCGCGCCGGGCAATCGGCGAGGCGGCAATCGCGCCCACCGGTTTGAGCAGCACCTGATTGCTGCGGGCCTCGACCTCCTGTTGCAGCCGCGCCAGGGCCTGATCCTGTGGATAACCGGCCGGATCGGCCAGCAGGTTGACCGCCTGGATACTCGCCACCCGGTGCTGGCCCGGGGTCACTTGCAGGGTCAGGTGGGTCAGCAGGTGGCCGTAGGCATTGCCCTGGGTCACCAGCAGTGGCCCGACCTTGCACAGGTAGCCCTGGTGCGAGTGGGCGCTGATCAGCACGTCCACCGCCGGGTCCAGGCGCTTGGCCACGTCGACGATGTCGCCGCCCAGTTGCGAGCAGTCCGGCTTGTCGAACGGCTCCGGGGTCGCGCCGCCCTGGTGCACCACGGCAACGATGGCATTGACGCCCTGGGCATTGAGCTCGGGAATCAGCCGGTTGATGGAGTCGGCTTCATCGGCCACCTGCAAACCGCGCATGCCCTTGGCGCTGACCACCGAGGCCACGTCCCGCAGTACCGCGCCGACGAAGGCCACCTTGACCCCGCGCACCTCTTCGATGCGGTAGGCCGGCAACAGCGGCCGGCCGGTGTCGCTGTCCAGCAGGTTGGCCGCCAGGTAGGGGAAGCCGCTGCCGGGGTAGTTCGGGCGGAACTGGCAGGCCTTGTCCGGCCGGGGCGACTGGCAGCCGCCATTGAGCTGGCGCAGGAACTCGGCCTTGCCGTTGTCCAGTTCGTGGTTGCCGATGGCGCTGAGTTTCATGTGCATGTGGCGCAGGGCTTCCAGGGTCGGCTCGTCGGCCCACATGGCCGACAGCGGCGGGCTGCCGCCCACCAGATCGCCAGCGCCGATGAACAGCAACTGCGGGTCCTGCTGGCGCAGCTGGGTGAGCATGCCGCCGAGGGTGGCGATGCCGCCGGCCGCAAGCTTGCGCACCCCGCCCGGGGCCTGCGGGTCCTTGTAGCTGAAGGGGTTGGCTTGCAGGTAGCCGTGCAAATCGTTGATGGCGACGATGTTCACCGCCACCGGTTGCGGTTCGCGCGGCAGTGAGCTGCAACCGGCCAGGGCGACCAGGACCAGGGTCAGTGCACCCAGCAGCCGGGGCATGGGAGGAAGACGGGACATGAAAGACATCCTTGGCAGATCAGCGAAAAAAAAGCCGCTGGCACAGGCCTGGATCAGGCGCAGAAGAGCGCTGGAGAACAGCGCCGGCTTCGTCGTCGATCGCAGCCTGGGGCAGCGGCCACAGGTCACTTCAGTTCATCAGGCCGGTTGCAGGTTGCCGTGGATCGTGGCTGCGGGCGCGGGGGCCTTCAGCGCGGTGCCCATGCCGGCGCGCAGCAGCAGGATCTTCAGGTGGTCGGTGATGCGCTCGACCCGGTCCTGGAAGTGGTTGTGAAAAATCATGCTGCCCAGGGCGATGGCGATCCCCAGGGCGGTGGCGTAGAGCGCGGTGCCGATGCCCTTGGACACTTCGCCCGGGTCGCTGACGCCGGTCTCGGCCAGGGCCTTGAAGGTGTCGATGATCCCCAGGATGGTGCCCAAGAGGCCCAGCAGGGGCGCGGCGGTGACCACGGTTTCCAGCAGCCACAGGCCATGCATCAGCTTGCTGCGGGTGGCAATGTAGATCGACTCGCTGAGGTCTTCCAGGTCCTTGTGGCTGGCCAGCCCCTGCTTGTGGGCGAACAGCTCGGCGACCATCTCCAGGGGCAGGCTGTTGCGCTGGCGCAGCTCGGCGGGCAAGTCGTCGACGCTGTGCATCTTCGGGTTGAGCACGTTCTCCAGTTTCTTCGCCTGGCGCAGGCTGAAGCTGA
Source organism: Pseudomonas sp. 3MA1 (assembly GCF_029237275.1). NCBI lineage: Bacteria > Pseudomonadati > Pseudomonadota > Gammaproteobacteria > Pseudomonadales > Pseudomonadaceae > Pseudomonas > Pseudomonas sp. 3MA1. The sequence continues at coordinate 80,883 of NZ_JAACFX010000007.1, forward strand.
AGTAGATGCCCCGCTCCACGGCGATAAAGGCGGCAATCGCGGCGGCGCCGTACATGGTGTAGAAGGTGATGTCGTGCAGCAGATTCATGTCCATCGTCATTTCCTCTTGGGCCCGAAGGGCATCAGAACCCGGCTTCCAGGGAGACCATCGCGGTGCGTTCCTCACCGACGTTGTAATAGGCCGTGCTTGGCGCCAGACCGTTGGTGCGCTGGGTGTTGAACGACACGGTGCGGGTCGAGGCCAGGTATTCCTTGTCAAACACGTTGAGCATGGAGAAGCGCAGGGTCGCGGACTTCAGCACCTTCTTGTCCACCGGCAGGTGGATACCGGCGTTGAGGTCGACCACGGTGCGGCCGGCGATCTTCTCGTCGTTGGTCAGGTCGCCGTAGAAGGCGCCGACATACTTGCCGACCACGTTGCCGTAGTAGCGCGAGTCGTCGTAGCCCAGGCTCAGGTTGAACATGTTTTCCGGCACGTTGGCCAGTTGCTTGCCGGAGGTCGGCAGCAGCACGTTCTTGTTGGTCAGGTCATCCATCTGCTCGGACTTGGTGTAGGTGTACGAGGCGTAGTAGTTGAAGTCGTGGGGCAGCTTGCCGCTCCACTCCAGCTCCAGGCCGCGGTTCTTCACTTCGCCAACGTTGGCCACCACGTAGTCGCCGTTGAGGTCGGTGGTGGAGATCTGCCGGTCCTTGAAGCTGATGTAGAACAGGGTCGCGCTCAGGGCCATGTTCTCTTCGCTGTAGCGCCAGCCCAGTTCCTGGTTCCAGCTCAGCTCGGGTTTCAGGCTGATGGAGTCACCCTTGTTGTAGAGCACGTAGTTGGGCGGCGTGCGCATGTTGCGGGTGACGTTGTAGAAGGCCTGGTTGTTCGGGTCGATCTGGTACTTGGCGTTGAAGCTGGGCAGGAACTGGTGGTACTTGGCGTCGCGTTTTTCCGGCTTGTCGGTGAGGCTGCCGAGGTTGTTGCCGTCGCGTTCCACGTACTGGTAGGCCAGGGCCCCGGTGAGGGTCAGGTCCGAGGTGGCCTGCCAGGTGTCCTGCACCCAGAGTTTCTGCGCCGGGGTCACGGTGTACTGGTGACGGCCCTGGACCGTGACGCCGTTGCGGTCCACCAGTTGGTCGGAGCCGTTGTAGTCGCCCCAGACATTTTCCGGTGCGCCGTTGCCCTTGATCCCGATGAAGGGCTGGGTCTGGCGCTGGCGGGCGCGCTCGTACCAGTAGCCGACGTCCAGGCTGTGGGCTTCGTTGAGGTCCCACTTGAGCTTGGTGGTCATCCCGGGGCGCCAGGTTTCGGTCCACGACGGCCGGTAGTAGGTGCCGGCGGGCAAGCCGCTCAGGTCGTAGTTGCCGGCCTTGTTCGAGCTGGCGGACAAGCTGGTGGCGGTCTGGCCGCTGAAGCTGCCGCCGTTGGACCACACGTAGTACGGGTTGAAGGTCAGGCTCAGGTCGTCGCGCAACTGAAAGCGCTGGGTCAGCGAGGCGGTCACGCTCTCGAAGGGGTTGCGGTTGAGCTTGTAGGACTGGGACACGCTGCCGTTCTTGAACACGGTGCTTTCCGAGTAGTCCAGGCGCCGGCCCTGGGTCTGGAACTGGGCCTTGCTCAGGCTGTTGTAGTTGTAGTTTTCCTGCAGGTTGTACTTGACGATGGCGTTGGTGGAGTTGCCGTTGCCGTCTTCGAACAGGGTGTTCCACTCGACCTTGTCGGCGCGCAGGGTGCCCTTGCCACGCCACTTGTCGCCCTCGGTGTGGGACGCCGAAACCCAGGTCTTGAAGCCGCCCAGGTCACCGGTATTGAGACGGGCAAAGCTCTTGCGCACGTTGTTCGAACCGATGGACTGCTTGGCGAACACGCCAAAATCCTTGGTCGGGCGGATGGTCACCAGGCCGATGTTGCCGCCGCTGGAGCCGATGTGCGGGCCGTCGGCTTCGGATGAACCCTGGGTGACGAAGACTTCGCTGAAGTTCTCCGGATCGCCCATCAGGTTGGGGTAGATGCTGTAGTCACCGGAATCGTTGATCGGGAAGCCGTCGGCGGACAGCCCGACCTGATCGGAGTTCATGCCGCGCATGGTGAAGTTGGTGCCGCTCAGGCCCGTGGCGTCGGTGCTGGAGACGTTGATTCCCGGGGTGTACTTGAGCTTGTCCACGGCGTTGGCGGTGGGGGCCATCTGGTCCATGGCTTCCTTGGTCACGGTGGAGCGCCCCTTGGCGCTTTCTTCCTTGATCATGTGGCCGTTGCCCAGGGTCTGTTTACCGGCAACGTTCACCGCACCGACGTCGACGCTGTCGTCGGCCAAAACCAATGGCGCAAAACTGCCCAGGCCCGATGCCAGCAGCAGGGCATAAAGTTTATTGATCTTCACGGGTCAATCCCTTGCTTACAACTTTCGTTAATAGGTGATGGGTTTATTCCACGTTGTAACTAAAGGTCGCGGTAAAACGTTGCTTGGACTTGCCGGAGAAGGCGTCCGAGGGAAACGGTGAAACTTTCTCCACGCGGCGCAAACTGGTTTGCGCGGCGCGATTGAGCAACATGTTCGGCGCCTTGTTTTCGATGCCACTGTCGAGCACGTTGCCGGCCCGATCGACTTCCAGCCAGATCACTACATCGCCCTGGGGACGTTGCAACGAGGCCTCGCGGCCGCTGGGGTATTGCTTGTGCTTTTCCAGTTCCTTGCGCAAAGCGGCGGTGTACAGGCTTTCCTTGATGGCACTGCTGGGCGCCGCGGGTGCGGGAGCCGGAGCAGGTACGGCGGCCGCGGGTGCCACCGGTTTGGCGGCGGCCACCGCGGGCTGCGGCGCCACCGGAGCACTCTGGGCCACGGCGGTCGGGGCCGGGGCCGGCTTAGGCGGCTGCGGCTTGGCCACCAGTGGCTTGGGCACCGGCGGTTTGGGCTTGACCACCGGCTTGGGCTTGGGCGGCTCGACCACCAGCGGTTCTTCCTCCGGGACCACCTGCGGCGGTTCGGGCTCGACCGGCAGCGGCTCGGGTTCCGGCGGCGCTGGCTCGGCGACCGCCAGCAGTTCGGCGGCTTCGACCAGGGCAATTTCCACGGTGCTTTCGTCATACACCGGCTTGATCTGCAACTGTTGCAACTGGCTGGTATAGATCACCAGCAACAACAGGCCAGCCGGCAGCAGGCACGCCAGCCACTTGCGAGTTCTATATAAACCGAACATGGCGTCAGGACTTGCGTGTAGCGATGGAGACGGAAGAGAAGCCATTGCCCTTGAGCAAGTCCATCACCGACACCAGGCGCTTAACTTCCACGCCCTGATCGCTGTTGATGATGATCACCAACTTTTCGCTGCCGTTATTCAGCGCTTTGAGTTGGGCCAGCAGCGCCCCTTCATCCAGGTCCTGACCGTCCAGTTGCAGACGTTCCTCCAGGCCCAGGGTGATCACCGCCTTGTTTTGCGGCTTCAACTGTTGCGCGGTGCTGGCCACCGGCAACTGCGTCTTGATTCCCACGGCGGGAATCACGTTGAGACTGATGAGTACGAAGAACACCAGGAGAAACATCATCACGTCGATCATCGGAATGATTTCGATGTGGGCCTTCTTCTTTTTTGCGACATCCCAGCTGCGCATCGTCTTGCTCCCGCTTCAGCCTTCCCTCCCTTGTGAGAGCTGAATCACAACCCTCGCCGATCCTGACCATGTGCTCAGGAATGCGCAGATCATCCGCGCCCCATGTAACGATTTGGTGACAGAACGGTGTGATATCAGTGAATGTTCGGGAGCTCTGGGACGGGCCTTTCAGCGCAAGACGATGAACCTTCCCAGCACCTTGTGCTGCTGGAAACCAAGCACCGCCTGCAACGAATCGAGGACCGCTTGCGGGTCCTGGCTGGAGAAACTGCCGCTGACCCGGCGCGCTGCCAACTGGTCGTTGAGCAGCACAATGCGTCCGGGGAAATAGCGCCGCAGGTCGGCCACCACCTCGCCCAGGGGCGCGTGGTAATAGTTCAGCCACCCCTGGCGCCAGGCCAGCTGTGCCTCGCTGTCGACGCTGTGCAACGGGGTCGCGGCAGCGTGCTCGTAGGCCACTTGCTGGCCGGCACCGAGGACCTGCTGCGCCGCGCCCTGGGCCGCCGTGACCGCGACCCGTCCGGACAGCACCGTGACCTGCGCGCCCGCCGGTTGCAGGCGCACTTCGAACTGGGTGCCCAGGACCCGCGTCTCGCCCTCCCCGGCCGCCACCACGAAGGGCGCGCCGGTGTGGCTGACACTGAAGAACCCGGCGCCGCGGCGCAGTTGCACATGCCGCTCGCCGCCGCTGAAATCCACGGCAATCGCGCTGTCGGCATCCAGGGTCACCTGGCTCTGGTCGGCCAGGGTCACGGTGCGCACCTGGCCCGGCGCGGAAACGTAGTCGGCCCCCAGGTCATCGATCCAGCGCCCGGGCTGCCAACCGGCGCCCAGGGCCACCGCCAGCAGCACGCTGGCGGCCAGGGCCAGGCCCGCCGACCAGCGGCGCCGCGCTCGGCCCTTGGCCGCATCCATGGAGCGCAGCAGGCCTTGCAGGGCAAAAGCGTCTTCAGCGGCCAGGGTCCGCGCTGGCTGTTCGCTCAGCTCCCACAGCACCTGGGCCTGGGCGTAGGCCTCGCCATGGGCGGGGTCGGCCTGCAGCCACTGGCTGAAGGTCGCCTGATCGCCGCTGCTGGGCTGGTCGTGGAGCAGGCTCAGCCAGGCCAGGGCCGCCTGTTCCTGGGCGGGCGTGGGACTGACACGGGGGCGGTGGTTCACGGTGCATTCCTTGGCGTGCGCGGGGTCGAGGGTTCCCGCAGGCTGGCCTTGCAGGCTTCGAGGGCGCGCATCATGTGTTTTTCCACGGCGCTTTGGGACAGGCCCATGGCCTGGGCGATCTCGGCGTACTTGCGCCCGTGGATGCGGTTGAGCAGGAAGATCTGCCGGGTACGCTGCGGCAGGCTGCGCAGGGCGGCCTCGACGTGGCGCAGGTCGTTGCCGGCCTCCAGGGCGGCCTGGGGTTCGCAGCCCTGGTGGTCCTGCTGTTCCGGCAGCCAGCCTTCGCTGACCCGCACCCGCGCGCCCTCGCTGCGCAGATGATCGATGGCGATGTTGCCGGCGCAGCGCAGCAGGTAGGTGCTGAGCTCTTCGACCTGCACCAGGGGCCGGCGCCAGAAGCGCAGGAACAGGTCCTGCACCAGATCGGCGGCGGTGGCCCGGCAACCGACCCGGCGGCTGACCAGGGCTTCCATCTGCGAACGCTGGGACAGGAACACCTGCAGAAAATGCGCGCGGCTGCCCTGAGGATCGGCGTGTTCCAACTCAGAAGGCTTGGGTGGCAAGGTGCTCATCATCGTCGGCTCGCTCAGCAACAGGCCGGGGCGAGCACTGGCGGCCGCACCCGGTGAGCGAGCCCCTGCTTGAAGCAGGAGGCGTGCGCCAGCAACGCGGCGAGAACCCGCGAAGCCAACGCCAGACAATAGGAAGTGGCGATAGCGCCGACCTGGCTTTTCATGTTTCGACCTTGAAGCGAGAGGAAAGCCGGCACCGCGCACAGGGACCGGAAAAACAGTCGGGCATTTTAATGATAAATATTCTCATATGCAAAAAGCCCGCGACGAATTTCTCCTGGCTTCGCGGCCGCCCCCTGATTGCCGAATGCCGTATCAACCCTCTAAAATGCGAACAATTCTTGTTATCTAATAAGTCTTGTTCGCGCAGGAGCGTCCGGTTTGTCCCACTCCGCTACCGTCGAAGGCCTCTACCAGGCCCATCACAGCTGGCTGAACAACTGGTTGCGACGCCGGCTCGGCTGCCCGCACAGCGCCGCCGACCTGGCTCAGGACACCTTTGTCCGAGTGCTCGGCGCCCGGGAAACACCGGCCCTGATCGAACCCCGGGCGTTTCTCACCACCGTCGCCAAGCGTGTGCTGTTCAACCACTACCGGCGCCAGGACCTGGAACGGGCCTATCAGGAAACCCTGGCGCAGATGCCCGAACAGTTCGCGCCCTCCGAAGAGGAGCGGGCCATCATCCTGCAGACCCTGATGGAACTGGACAACTTGCTCGATGGCCTGCCGCGCCCGGTCAAGCGGGCCTTCCTGCTGTGCCAGCTGGACGGCATGAGCTACGGCGAAATCGCCCGGGAATTGAACATCTCCATCGCCACGGTCAAACGCCACCTGAACAAAGCCGCCATGCGCTGCTACTTCGCCCTGTGAGTGCCTTGATGAATCCACACCTCAACGGCCAGCCCGACTTCAGCCAGCAGGTGGCCGAGCAGGCCGTGCACTGGCTATTGGAAATGCACGGCGGGCCGTTGAGCCCGCGCCAGCAACAGGCCTGGCAGCACTGGCACGACGCCCACAGCGAACATCAACGAGCCTGGGAGCATATCCAGCGGGTCAACCAGCGCTTGCGCGGTGTGTCGTCGCCCCTGGCCCACGCCGCTCTGAACGGCCCCAGGTCCTCCAGTCGACGCCAGGCGCTGAAGCTGTTGCTGCTGCTTGGCGCCGGCTCGGTCGCGGCCTGGGGCCTGCGCGAGCACAACCCGCTGCCGCCGCTGCTGGCGGACTATCGAAGCAAGGTGGGCCAGCGCCGCCAACTGCGACTGAGCGACGGCAGCCAACTGCAACTCAATACCCGCAGCGCCGTGGACGTGCGCTTTGACGGGCAGCAGCGGCTGATCCGTCTGCTGGAGGGCGAGATCATGCTCAGCAGCGCCCAGGACGCCCGCCCCTTGCAGGTGCAGACCGCCCAGGGCTGGCTAAGCCCGCAAGGCGCACGGCTGAACCTGCGCCAGTTCAAGACGCGCGCTCACCTGGCGGTGTTCTCGGGAAGCGTGAGCGTAAAGCCCCTGAGCGACTCGGCCGCGCCCTTTGAGGTGGCGGCCGGGCAACAGGTGAGTTTCGACCGTCACCGCGGGGCAACGCCCCGCGCCCTGGATGCCGGCAGCGGCGCCTGGAGCGAAGGCATGCTGGTGGCGGCGCACATGCGCCTGGCGGACTTTCTCGATGAACTGGGACGCTACCGCCCTGGCCAATTGAACTGCGATGGGCAAGTGGCCGACCTGCTGATTTCCGGCAGCTATCCGCTGGATGACAGCGAACGGATTCTGGATCTTCTGGAAATCAGCCTGCCGGTCAAGGTGCGGCGCTTTACCCGGTATTGGGTCACTGTTGAAGCACGGGCGTAGAAGCGGCCCGTTCATTCGCGCAGGGAGCTTTGCCGCCGAAAAAAATGTCCGATCAGGTGAGCCGTTTGCAACGGCTCGGGTGACAGAGAAGGAAAGCCACCTTGATTCCCCCTTCTCAGGACCCCCGTTCATGACTGAGCAACCCACCCGTCTCACTCCCTTGGCCCGCGCATTGCGCCACTTGCTGCTGGGCGCCAGCCTGACTCTCGGCGGTCTGCCCCTGGCTCAGGCCGCCGAGGCAGCCAAGAGTTATCACATTGCCCCCACCACCCTGGAGGACGCGCTGAACCAGTTCGGCCGGGAGTCCGGGGTGCTGATTTCCTTCGGTTCACAGGTCACCCGTGGTGTGCAAAGCCGTGGCCTGGAAGGGCAATACGCTGCGCAGGAAGGCCTTGATGCCCTGCTGCAAGGCACCGGCCTGCAAGCCCGCGCCGAAGGCAACAATGCCTTCAGCCTGCAACCGGCCAGCCCAGACAAAGCCCCACAAACGCTGCACCTGGAGGCCTCCAACGTGGTGGGCGACTGGCTCGGTGATGCCCAGCAGAGCGATGTGTTCGAGCACGCCGGCGCCCGCGACGTGATCCGCCGGGAAGAATTCGAACGCCAAGGTGCAACCCAGGCGCGGGACGTGCTCAATCGGATTCCCGGGGTCAATGCACCGGACAACAACGGCACCGGCAGCCACGACATGGCGCTGAACTTCGGTATCCGTGGCCTCAATCCGCGCCTGGCCTCGCGTTCCACGGTGTTGATGGATGGCATTCCGGTGCCTTTCGCCCCCTACGGTCAGCCGCAACTGTCGTTTGCCCCCATCAGCATGGGCAACATGGACGCGGTGGACGTGGTACGCGGCGGCGGTGCGGTGCGCTATGGCCCGCAGAACGTGGGCGGCATCGTCAACTTCGTAACCCGGGCGATTCCCGATACGCCAACGGTCAAGGGCGGTTTTCAGACCGAGACCAGCCCCTCCTCCAGCCATGACGGCTTCAAGACCACCGGCAACCTGCTGGCCGGCGGTACCGCCGACAACGGCCTGGGTGGCGCCCTGCTGTACTCCGGCACCCGCGGCGGCGACTGGCGCGAACACAGCGACACGCAGATCGACGACCTGATCCTCAAGGGCAAGTACCAGCTCGACGAGGCCAACAGCTTCAACGCCATGGCCCAGTACTACGAAGGTCAGGCGGACATGCCGGGGGGCCTGAACGTAGCGGACTACAAGGCCAACCCGTACCAGTCGACCCGTCCTTACGACAAGTTCTGGGGCCGGCGCACGATGTTCAACGTCGGCTACCGCTACCAGGAAGACCGTCGTGAATTCACCGTCAACAGCTTCTTCACCAAGACCCTGCGCAGCGGTTACCTGGACCAGGGCAGCTTCCTTTCTCTGTCACCCCGGGAATATTGGGTGCGCGGCCTGGAAACCCGCTTCGCCCAGGGCTTCGACCTGGGCGCCAGCAGCCACGAGGTGGGGGTCGGTTATCGCTACATCAACGAGACCGGGCATGAACTGCGCTATCGCACACCGCTGACCGCCAATCAGCAACTGCCCACCAGCAACAGCCGCAACGACCGCGACACCCGCGGCGGCACCGAGGCCCACGCGTTCTTCGTCGACGACCGGATCGATATCGGCAAGTGGACCCTGACCCCAGGCATCCGCTACGAGATGATCGAGTCCCAGCAAAGCAACAACCTCACCCACGTCAAATACCAGGGCGACTACAACACCGCGCTGCCGGCGCTGAACGTGATGTATCACCTCAACGAGAGCTGGAACCTCTACGCCAATACCGAAGGCTCCTTCGGCAGCGTGCAGTACAGCCAGATGCCCAACCGCGTGGCCAGCGGCGAGGTCAAACCGGAAAAGGCCCGCACCTGGGAACTGGGCACCCGCTATGACGACGGCACCCTGCGGGCGGAGCTCGGCGCGTTCCTGATCAACTTCGACAACCAGTACGACAGCAACCAGACCAACGACAGCGTGATCGCTCGTGGCGAAACCCGCCATCAGGGGATCGAGGGCAGCCTCAACTACGCCCTGGATGGCCTGGATCCGGCGTTGGCCGGTTTCAATGTCTACGCCACCTACGCCTACGTCGATGCCACGATTCGTGAGGACGGTCCGAACAAGGGCAACCGCGTGCCCTTCTCTTCCAAGCACAAGGGCACCCTGGGGGTGAGCTACACCGAAGGCCCGTGGAAGCTCAATCTCGACAGCAGCTACCAGAGCAGCCAGTTCGCCGACAATGCCAACACCTCGCGCGAAAGCGCCGATGGCAGCAACGGTCGAATTCCCGGCTACATGCTGTTCAGCACCCGCGCCGGCTACGACTTCGGCCCGCAGCTGTCTGACCTGAATGTCGCGGTGGGGGTGAAGAACATCTTCAATCACCAGTACTTCACGCGCTCTTTCGACGACAACAACAAGGGCAAATACGTGGGCGAACCGCGCACCCTGTATGTGCAGACATCCGTCGCCTTCTAAATCCCGCCCCGCGCCACACGAACGCACCTGGCAGTGAAAAAAAAGGGCCTGCAATGCAGGCCCTTCTTTGGGGGGGACGCTTGGCCGTCAGCTATTGAGCGCGGCCTGTTGGTTTTCCAGGAATTCTTCTTCAAGCAGGGCATCGGCCTCGCTGCCATCGCTGCTGGGCACGGCGGCCGCACGTTTGCCGCGCAGTTTGCCGAACATGTGCTCCAGGGCGCTTTCCAGCTTGACGGTGGCGCCATCGATGGCCTGTTCCAAAGTATCGGCCTTGTGGGTCACGGAAATCGGTTGGTGACCTTTCGGACGGGCTTCCAGCTGGCAGCGCATATCGTCTGGACCGGACTTGCCGCCGTTCTCGTCCCGCAGGTGGACCACGACCCGGGTCAAATCTTCTTCGTAGCGTTCGAGCGTGCTTTCAACGGTGCTGCGCACCCACTCCTCCATCCGAAGGCTGCTTTGAATATGGTTATCGCTATGGACTTGGATTTGCATAGTTCTTCCCTTATTTCAGCTTGCTCGTAAGAGGGTCAAGGCAGGGCGTTTGGACCTGCTTTTCGTGACCTCTTGATTACACAATTAGGCACGGCGAGGAACATTTCAACCCCTAAAAAAAGATAAATATTCATACGCAAATAAACCCGGACAAACTGCAAAAGCGCTGTTACTGTCGGGAGTTAGCTCGATTCGGCTTCCTCGCTCAAACCCTCACAATTGCCCCTCTCCCAGGGGGTGCAGACCGCGAAAAATCTCCGCCTCCTCCACCAGCCAGTCATGCACCGCGCGCACGCCCGGATGACTCAGCGCGCCCGGCGCATAAAGCAGCACATAGCGCTTGTGATTGGGCACCGCCAGGCCGAAAGGCACGATCAGGGTGCCGCGCTCCAGCTCGTCGTTGAGCAGGGTGCGCCGAGCAATCGCCACGCCCATGCCGGCGATCGCCGCCTCGATGGTCAGGTGGTTGCGGTTGAAGGTATGACCACGACGCACATCCGCGCCTTCGAAGCCGATGGCATTGAGGTAGAACTCCCACTCGGCGTATTCGTAGCTGCCACGCCAGGCGGTAATGTCGTGCAGCAGCGCAAAGTGCGCCAGGTCCGCCGGACCATGCAGCGGCGGCCGGCCCCGCAGCAGGCTCGGCGCGCACACGGGGAAGATCTGCTCGTCCAATAGCGCGGTGGACTGCAAGCCCGGATAACTGCCGTCGTTCAGGTCGATGGCCAGGTCGAAGTCACCTTCGTGCAGGGCCACGCTGCTGTCTTCGGCCACCAGCCGCAGCTGGATCTCCGGATAACGCTGTTGCAGGCGCGGCAGACGCGGGGTCAGCCATTTGCCGAGAAATGAAGGGATCGACCGCAGACGCAAGGTGCCGCTGATCATTCCCGCGTCCAGGCGCCGCAATTCCGCATCGATGCTGCCGTAGGCCTCGCTCACCGTCAGCGCCAGGCGCTGGCCCTCGGCGCTCAGCTCGACGCCCCGGGGCCGGCGATGAAACAGGCGCAGGCCCAGGCGCTCCTCCAACTGGCGGATCTGCTGGCTGACCGCACCGGGAGTGATGTGCAGTTCTTCGGCACAGCGAGTAAAGGACAGGTGCCGCGCGGCACAGGAAAACACATGCAGCCAGACATAGGTCTGGGCATGAAACTGACGACTCATCGTTTAGTCCTGCTAAAGGATCTCTTAGGAATTTTCGTTGGTCAGCCGCGACCGACCCGGGCAGTATCGCCGACATTGCGCTTGGCCTACAAAAAATGGCAGCGATCCACCTTCCATTGCTTGTAAGGCTTTAGCATGGCTATCAGTGTTTTCGATCTTTTCAAAGTCGGTATCGGCCCCTCCAGTTCCCACACCGTGGGCCCGATGCGCGCCGCCGCGACCTTCGCCCAGGCGCTGTTCGAACAGGGCCTGGAGCAGCAGGTGCAGCGGGTGCAGATCCGCCTGTACGGTTCGCTGTCGGCCACTGGCGTCGGCCATGCCACCGACCGCGCCAGTGTCATGGGCCTGATGGGCGAATGGCCAGACAGCATCGACCCCAGCAGCATCAACCCTCGCATCCAGCAACTGCGCGACAGCGGCCAGCTGCTGCTGGGCGGACGCAAGCCCATCGCCTTCGACTGGCAGCAGGATTTGCTGCTGCTGGACCAAAGCCTGCCCTACCACCCCAACGCCATGTCGCTGACCGCCCACGGCGAGCAGGGCATCGTGCTGGAGCAGACCTATTACTCGGTGGGCGGCGGCTTCATCATCGAAGCCGCCCAGGTCGAGGCCGGAACTGAAGCCGGCGCCAGTGTCGAATTGCCTTACGACTTCAACAGCGCCGCCGAACTGCTGGCCCTGTGCAAGACCCACAAGCTGCGGGTCGGCGAGCTGATGCTGGCCAACGAACGGGCCTGGCGCAGCGATGCCGAAATCCGCAGCGGCCTGCTGCATATCTGGTCGGTGATGCGCGAGTGCGTCGAACAGGGCCTACGCCACGAAGGCACCCTGCCCGGCGGCCTCGATGTCCCACGCCGCGCGGCCAAGCTGCACCGCAGCCTGCTGGAGATCGGCAAGCCGAATGTCATCACCTCGACCCTCTCGGCCATGGAGTGGGTCAACCTCTACGCCCTGGCGGTGAACGAGGAAAACGCCGCCGGCGGACGCATGGTCACCGCCCCCACCAACGGTGCGGCGGGGATCATCCCGGCGGTGCTGCACTACTACATGAAGTTCAATCCCCAGGCCTGTGACGACGACGTCGTGAACTTTTTCCTCGGTGCCGCGGCCGTGGGCATCCTGTGCAAGAAGAACGCCTCGATCTCCGGCGCCGAAGTCGGCTGCCAGGGCGAAGTGGGCTCGGCCTGCGCCATGGCCGCCGCCGGTCTGGCGGAGGTTCTCGGCGCCACGCCCGAGCAACTGGAGAACGCCGCCGAAATCGGCCTGGAACACAACCTCGGCCTGACCTGCGACCCGGTGGGCGGGCTGGTGCAGGTGCCGTGCATCGAGCGCAACGCGATTGCCGCGGTGAAGGCGATCAACGCCACCCAGATGGCCCTGCGCGGCGACGGCAAGCACTTCATTTCCCTGGACCGGGTGATCCGCACCATGCGCGATACCGGCGCCGACATGCACGACAAATACAAAGAAACTTCACGGGGCGGCCTGGCAGTGAGCTGGGTGGAATGCTGAGGAGCCTTGCCTGACCGTCCGTAAAACGTGAGCCCGAGCAAAAATAATAACGAGGCGATACCGATGACCGATGTACCCACACCTGCTGCCGAACACCCTGCTGTAGCCACACCCCGCGACACCGCTCCAGCCCACTCGGGCTGGAGCAAGCACGACACCACCTGGATGCTCGGCCTGTATGGCACCGCCATCGGCGCCGGCACCCTGTTCCTGCCGATCAACGCCGGGGTCGGGGGCTTCTGGCCGCTGATCGTGCTGGCGCTGCTGGCCTTCCCCATGACCTTCTTCGCCCACCGCGGCCTGACCCGCTTCGTCCTTTCCGGACGCTCCGGGGACATCACCGAAGTGGTCGAGGAACATTTCGGGATCGGCGCCGGCAAGCTGATCACCCTGCTGTACTTCTTTGCCATCTTCCCGATCCTGCTGGTGTACAGCGTGGCCCTGACCAACACCCTGGGCAGCTTCATGGAACACCAGTTGCACATGACGCCACCGCCCCGGGCGCTGCTGTCGCTGCTGCTGATCCTCGGCCTGATGGCCATCGTGCGCTGCGGCCAGGGCGTGATCGTGCGGGCCATGAGCCTGCTGGTCTATCCGTTCGTCGCCGCCTTGCTGCTCCTGGCCCTGAGCCTGATCCCCAACTGGAACGGCGCGTTCTTCGCTTCGGCCAGCGAGGGCATGCCCCTGCCGCTGTTGTTCAAGACCCTGTGGCTGGCGATTCCGGTGATGGTGTTTTCCTTCAACCACTCGCCGATCATCTCGGCCTTCGCGGTGGACCAGAAGCGCCAGTACGGAGCCCAGGCCGAGCGCAAGAGCAACGGCATCCTGGCCACGGCCCACGGCATGATGGTGCTGACCGTGATGTTCTTCTGCTTCAGCTGTGTGCTTGCCCTGTCGCCGGCGGACCTGGTGGCGGCCAAGGAGCAGAACATTTCGATCCTGTCGTACCTGGCCAACCACTTCCAGACCCCGGTAATCGCCTACGCCGCGCCGCTGATCGCCCTGGTGGCCATTACCAAGTCGTTCCTGGGCCACTACATCGGCGCCAGCGAAGGCTTCCAGGGGCTGATCGTGAAAAGCCTGCGCAGCCGTGGTCGCGTGCTGTCGGCCGGCAAGCTGGAAAAGATCACCGCGCTGTTCATGGTGCTCACCTGCTGGGCCGTAGCCACCTTCAACCCGAGCATCCTCGGCATGATCGAGACCCTCGGCGGCCCGGTGATCGCCTGCCTGCTGTTCCTGATGCCGATGTACGCGATCCAGCGGGTGCCTTCACTGCGCCAGTATTCGGGCCAGCTGTCGAACCTGTTCGTGGTGCTGATCGGCCTGATCGCACTGTCTGCGATCATTTACTCGTTCCTGCCCTGAAACGGACCGGGATAAAAAAGCGGACCTGATGGTCCGCTTTTTTTGTCCCCGTATTCATTGCCCGGCGCGTTTCCCGGCATGTCCCTTGCTTTGTCCCGGAGGAGCAATACGGACGTTGGCTACCCTCGGCGAACGGCTGGCCAGTGGTCTGGAATCGCGAACTAATTCCGTGCCCTGCCGGTCAATGACTGCACGATCCAATCAGGCGGTGACGCATCATGGACAACCCTTTGCAACTGATTACCGACACCTTCACCCCGCAATACCAGGTCAACCTGAGCATCCAGGGCCTGGACGGCAGCATCATGCTGACCCTGTCCGAAGGTGGCCGGGTGGTGGCCAAGCGCATGATCAGCGCAGCCCAGCGCAATGACCCGCAGCGCATCAAGCGCCTGGTGCAAAGCATTCAGTTCGGTATCGCCATCGAGCAGGGCCACAGCGCCGTGGCCATCCTCGAAGCCATGACCAACGGCGACAGCCTGGGCCTGCCGCCGCCCAAGGGCCAGACGCTCGCGCCTCCGGCCCTGCGGTTCTAGAGCTCGCCCTTCTCTACTTCCGGGTGTTCACCGGAACCGGCGCCGAGCTTGCGCTGCGGATGCTCGATCTTCACCGAGGGGAACTGCGAGGAGGCGTAGCGCACCACCAGGATGGCGAAGGCCAGCAACAGGATGCCGCCGCACAGGTAGATGATCCCCAGGTCCGGCGGGTTGTGGTGCGAGACATTGGAGATCAGCAGCCGGGTCAGCGCGGTGATCGCCACGTAGATCAGGAAACGCACCGGCATGTGGTTGGTCTTGAAGTAGATGCCGACCATCGCCCCCAATTCCAGGTAGATGAACAGCAGCAGGATGTCATCGATCTTGATGTGGCCCGCCTCGATCATCTGCAAAAATTCCATCACTGCCGCCCAGGCAGTCACCGCGCCAATGGCGAACAGCGCCAGGTAGTGGAATGTCTCGACGAACAGGTTGCCCAGGGACTCGGCCAGCTGGTGCACGTTCTGCCGCAGGTTCTCGGCCCAATTGATTTTCACGATGGTTCTTCCTTAGGTCGGTTCGACCGGATGATGCGGATTGGACGTGACGGTTGTTCTGCATGCAGAAAAAAGGCCAGGAGCCGTCAGTGAGATGGTGGCCGCTCGCAACGAGGCACGGCCCCGTAGCAATCGGCCCGGGAAAAAAATTCCGTCTACATTAAAAAGCCACTATCCAAGGGAAAAGGATTCGCCTATTCTCTCGACCTGTATATAGATACAGTATTTATACAGACCCATTATCGTGAAGGCATGTGAGGTGGTGAATGGCCGTCGAAGTGGTATACCGCAGCAGCCGAGATCTGGAGCGCTTGTTCATGGATAAAGCCGAAGCTGACCGTCATGACAAAATGCTCGAACTGGCTGAATTGCTGGCGCAAGTGTTGCACAAAGCTGTGCCATCGTTGAGCGAGCAGCAAGTGGAAGAAGCCGGGATCTACATGGCGAAAAATCGCGATGTATTTGCCAAGGCCTTCAAGAGCCAGCCGGATGCGTTGTCCGAGTTGCTCAGCGCCCCCGCCCCCGCTCCCGCGGTGGAGGTGGTTGAAGCGCCGCAACCTGCTGAAGTCGAGGCGCCGAGCAAACCGGCGAAAGCCGCCAAGGCGGCAAAATAGGCAGCACGCGAATTGAATAAGCCCTGTGTCGATGACACAGGGCTTTTTTCATGCTTGCCGATCAAGAAGCGCCCGTTATGCAGCCGCCGGTCAAACGATTGCCGCGCCCTTCAGCTCGGGCAAATCGATAAGGTTGCGACGCAATATCGCAATGATCTTGCCCATGAAGATCACCGGCAAATCGGTTGCGCCTCCATACAGGTCGACCATTCCAACCTCAACCGCGCTGTCGACGATGCTGGAGAACGTCTCGATATCCTCAGGCGCTATCAAGGCGACAAGGCTCGCTGGCAAATCATCCCCTCGCCCATTCAATGCCAGTTGCGCTCCGGCCCTCTCCCAGGCCAGTAAACGATCTTTTTCCGGGTAGCCCTCAAGGTGTTTTATCAAGTCATCTACAGCAGGATGAGCAATACCTTGCTTCAGGCAGTAAGCCTCCAGACACGCCGCAGCGTACAACTGCAGGTCGCTGACGGAACACCCGATCAATTGCTTGTCCGTGTTGGCCGCTGTCATGGAGCGACCTCCCATACCCTGCAGCCTGGCGAGCAGTACCCGCAGGCTATATCCATGGCGTCCAGGACTCGGTCTTCAAATTCTTCAGGTGCGTCGTGCCTGAGCGAGGCCAGATAGTTGTACACAGCCTGGGCGCCAAAGCCCCTATCCCGGTACCGCACAAGAAGCTCGCGTATCGATTGAATATCCGCGCCTTTGCGCAACAGTGAAGACAACTGCTCATCCAGATCTCTATCGAGCACTTGCGGCATCGTCGAATACATTCCTTGTCAATTGAGCCGAGAGGGACAGGGCTCGGCACTGCAACCTTTCCCGGGCCCAGATACTACAGAGGGCAGGACCCAGAGTTAAGACAGGGACGCCTAGCGGTACAGCACCCGCTCCGCCAGTTCATCGGCCACCCGCGCCGGGGAGCGCTTTTCGGCCTGGGCATGGGCGAAGACCTCGGTCAGCCGTGAACTGATCTTCGAAAGGTGGGCGGTGATGGTCGACAGCTCCTCGCCACGGTGCTTGAGCGAGACATAAATCAGCCCGCCGGCATTGATCACGTAATCCGGCGCATAAAGGATGCCGCGGCGTTCAAGCTGGTCGGCCACCTCCAGGTTGGTCAGTTGGTTGTTGGCCGATCCCGCCACCGCCGCGCAACGCAATTGCGCCACGCTATGACTATTGAGCACGGCCCCTAGGCCGCACGGCGCAAGAATGTCGCAGGGGGTACTGAGCAGCGCATCGTTGGCAATCGGATGGGCGCCCAGTTGCTCCATGGCCAGCTGCACCTTGCCCGCATCGATGTCACTGACCAGCAGTTCGGCCCCGACTGCATGCAGCTGTTCGGCCAGGGCAAAGCCGACGTTGCCCAGGCCCTGGATCGCCACCCGCAGGCCTTCCAGGTTGTCGCTGCCCAGGCGCGCCATGGCGGTGCTGCGGATGCCGGCGAACACCCCCATGGCGGCGTGCGGCGAAGGATCGCCGGCAGCGCTGGTGCTGGTGACGTAGCGGGTCTGCTGGGCGATGCAGTCCATGTCGGCCACCGAGGTGCCGCTGTCGATGGCGGTGATGTAGCGGCCGTCCAGTTGCTCGACGCAACGGCCGAAGGCCTCGAACAGCGCGGCGCGATTCTCCACATGGGCCGGACGGATGATCACCGCCGTGCCGCCACCTTGCGGCAGCCCGGCCAGGGCGGCCTTGTAGCTCATGCCCCGGGCCAGGCGCGCGGCGTCTTCCACGGCGCTGGTGGCATCGGGATAGGCCAGATAACGGCAACCGCCCAGGGCGGGGCCCAGGCGGTTGTTGTGGATGGCGATCACTGCCTTCAACCCGGTGCCGGGGTCGACGCTGAGGTGCAGCGATTCAAGGCGGGTACTGTGCATGAGAGCGAACATCGACGGGCTCCCGAATCACGTCTGGTAGTCGCCAGTATAGGCTTGCGCCTGGAATTTGCTGCGCCGCGCAGGAATAAGCCGGGAGCCTTTGCAGGCATTGGGAAATAACCTGCAACCACCTGTGTCAGCACTGGACGAAGCGGCGCCACGAGGCTAAAACGAGGCATCCGTCGGAGGTTGAGATGAACCCGCGCCAAGCCTTTTTCGCCTGCCTGCACCGCTCGCCGCCCGCTCTGCTGGAGGCGGCGCTGTGGATCGCCGCCGAACATGCACCGCAACTGGTCCCCGAACGCCAGCTGGAAGCCTTCAAGGATATCCAACTGCAGATCGGCAACAGCCTGCCCCCGTTGCCGGCGAACGAGTTGGGCCAGCCGCTGTTGCGGCGGATGAACGACCTGGGCTTTCAACAAGACGAACACCTGCCCCTGCGGCCCCAGGCGGCGCTGATGGACAAGGTCCTGGAGTCGCGCCGCGGGCAGCCCCTGGCCCTGGCGCTGATCGCCCTGGAGCTGGCGCATCGCTTGCAGATTCCCCTGGTGGGCGTGAACTTCCCCGGGCATTTTCTGCTGCGGGTGCCCGGCGCCGACCATTTGCTCGATCCTTGCGGCGGACGCCGGCTGTACCCCGCCGACTGCCGGGAACTGCTGCAGCGCCAATACGGCGCCCATATCAAGCTCAGTGCCGAACACCTGGTCAGCGCCGAGCCCACGCAGATGTTCCAGCGCCTGTCGCGCAACCTGCGCCAGTTGCACCTGTCCTACGACGACCACCTGGGCGCCCTGATCAACGCCGAACGCGTGCTGGAGCTGGGCAATGGCAGCGCCGCCGACTACCTGGCCCGGGCCAGCCTCTACCAGCGCCTGGAATGCCCGAACGCCGAGCGCTTTGACCTGGAACACGCCCTGCTGCTCAGCGACGATCCGATCCAGCGCCTGCGCCTGACCGAGCGCCTGGGGCACCTGCCGCCCAACACCATCGTGCACTGAACCCCGACTGCACCCGCGCCCGCCGTGACCGGATGAAACACCAACTGCAGGACACCACCCGACACCTGCAACGCCTGAACGGCACCTGACCAACCGCCTGGAGCCTGTTGTGGATCCAGGCCAGGGCCGCATGACAGCCACGCCGGCGCTCTGGCAGGATGGGCGGCTCACGCCAAGGAACGGATTCAGCATGCTCATCAGAAAAGCTCACAGCGGCGACGCGCAGCGGGTCTTCGACATTCGCAACCGGGCCATCAACCACCAGTGCGCCGGTCACTATCCCGAGGCCGACCTGAAGATCTGGACCGATGGCGAACTGTCGGACTATTTCATCGAGCTGGTGGCGAACACCGGCCATGTCGCCGTCGTCGACAACCAGGTGACCGCCAGCGGCCTGCTCGACCTGGAGACCGGCCAGGTCGACGCGGTGTTCGTCGACCCGGCCTACATGGGGCGCGGCATTGGCCGCCGGATGATGGACTACCTCGAAGAACAGGCGCTGCAGGCCGGCTTGCCCCACCTGATCCTGGACTCGACCCTGAACGCCGCCGACTTCTATCGCCGCTGCGGTTTCGTCGGCGAGCGCATCGCCCAGTACCAATCGCCCCGGGGCCTGACCCTGGCGTGCGTGCCGATGCTCAAGCACCTGGCCCGCTGAACGGCTTCAGGACTTCAGGGGCGCAGCCCCTTGCGCGGCAGGCCCCGCCTCGCCGGAGGCGGCCGCCAGCGGCGAACGCACCTGAATGATCAGCAACGCCGCGAGCAGAGCCGGAATCCCACAGAAGAAGAAAATCTGCTGCACCGGAATGTGCATCGCCAGCAGCAGGCTGCCGAACAGCGGACCGAGGATCGAACCGAAACGCCCGACACCCAAGGCCCAGCCGGTGCCGGTAGCGCGCACCTGGGCCGGGTAGAAGTTGCTGGCAAAGGCGTTCAGGGTCAGTTGGCCGCCGATGATGCAAAAGCCCGCGGCAAACACGAACAGCACCAGGTAGCGCGGGTTGTCATGGTTCAGCCCCAGCAGCACGGTGCACAGCGCAGCCGCCGCGAGTACCGCCGCCAGCAAGCGCACCTTGCGTTTCAAGCGGTCGGCGAACCAGGCCATGCAAATCGCGCCCAGGGTGCCGGCGAAGAGGAACATCGAGGTCACCAAGTTGGCCTGCTTCAGCGCCAGGCCGCTCTCCAGCAGCAGCGTCGGCAGCCAGCTGATCATGAAATACAGCAGGATCAGGCTGACGAAAAAGGTCGACCAGAGCAGCAGGGTCGGCCGCGCATAGCCGTGGCGAAACAGTTCCAGCACCGTGAGCTTGCTGTCCGCCTGCGCCTCATCGCCGCTCACGGCAACCGGCGGCTGCCAGCCCGGGAGCATCTGCGCGCTGAGCTTGCGCAGTCGCGCATAGGGCGGCGCGTCCCGCAGCAGGCGCGGCAGGGACTCCGGCAGGCGCCAGAGCAAAAACGGAAACAGCAGCAACGGGGTGATGCCACCGGCGAGGAACACCGCCTGCCAACCAAAGAGCTCGATAAACCCGGCGGCGACAAAACCACCCGCCGCGCCGCCAAAGGAGAAACCGCAGGCCGCCAGGGTGACCATCAGGGTGCGCAAGCGCGGCGGCGAATATTCGGACATCAGCGCCATGGCGCTGGGCATCGCCCCACCCATGCCGATGCCGCAGATAAAACGCGCCGCCATCAGGCTTTCCAGGGAACGGGTGAACACCATCAGCACCGTCAGGCTGGCGTAGATCAGCACGCAACAGAGCAGGATCCGGCGCACGCCAAAACGGTCCGCCAGGGGCGTCACTGCCAGGGAGCCCAGGGTCAGGCCCAGCAGGTTGGCGCTGAACACCGGGCCGAAGGCGGCCTTTTCCAGGCCCCAGTCCTGAGCCAGGGCCGGCACCACATACCCCAGGACCTGGGCATCGTAGCCATCGGTGACCAACAGCAAGGCGAGAAGCAACAGGAGCAACCACTGGTAGCGGGACACCGGGCGGGCGTCGAGCGCCGCGCGAAAGCTGGCAATCTGATTTTGCATCGCAAGGTACCTGTTCGGTTTTTATGGTTATGGGCAACGGTGTTGCGCCGATCACCGGTAGTGACCGCTCAGGCCCCATTGCGGGGCCTGGGTGATGCGGATACCGCGCGGCCCCGGATGTCGGGGCCGCGCGCAGGTCAGGCCGGGGTGTCGGGCTGATTGGCCGGGTGCGCGGCCTGGAACGCCGGATGCGCGGCGGCCAGGGCCGCGACCCGAAGAATCCGCGGATAGGCGTCCAGCGGCACCTTGAAACGCTCGGCCGCGTACAGCTGGGGAATCAAGAACACATCGGCCAGCCCCGGCTGCTCGCCAAAGCAGAAGCCCTGGTCGCCGATCAGTTGCTCCAGGGCTGCCAGGCCCTGGCTGATCCAGTGAGCGATCCACACCTGCAACTGCTCTTCTTCATGGCCCCACTCGCGCAGCAGGTTGAGGGTGCTGGAGTTGTGCAGCGGATGGACGTCGCAACCGATGATCGCCGCCACGGCCCGTTCCCGGGCACGGCTGGCCAGGTCCTCGGACAGCAGCGGCACCTGTGGATAACGTTCCTCCAAGTACTCGATGATCGCCAGGGACTGGATCAGCAGGTCGCCGTCGTCGGTGCGCAGCGCCGGCACCCGCCCCTGGGGGTTGATGCCCAGGTACTCCGGCTGGCGGTTGGCGCCGCCCTTGGGCACCAGCAGGTTGACCGGAATCGCCTGGAACTCCAGGCCCTTGAGGGCCAGGGCAATCCGCACCCGATAGGAGGCGGTGGAACGGTAGTAGGTATAGAGCTGCATGGGGCTCTCCCTTAACGTGCCGGTTGGACCGTGCCACGGCATTCGCCGAAGCCGATGGAGGCGAAACCTTCGCGGCGGCAACGCCCGCGCAGGATGATTTCATCGCCGTCTTCGAGGAACTTGCGCACCTCGCCGGAGGCCAGCTCGATGGGTTTCTTGCCGCCTTCGGTGATCTCCAGCAGGCTGCCGAACTGGCCGCTTTGCGGACCGGACAAGGTGCCCGAACCAAACAGGTCACCGGCCTGCAACTGGCAGCCGTTGACGCTGTGGTGCGCCACCATCTGCGCCACGGTCCAGTACATGTACTGGGTGTTGCTCAGGGTCAGGCGGTGGGCCGGCAAGCCCTGCTCGCGCATGGCCTGGGTGATCAGCAGCACTTCCAGCTCGATGTCGAAGCCGCCAGCGGCCTGGTCGCGCTTGTCCAGCAGATAAGGCAAGGGTTGCGGATCGCCTTCCGGGCGCGGCGCCTGGGCCTGGCGGAACGGCTCCAGGGCTTCGGCGGTCACCACCCAGGGCGAAATGCTGGTGATGAAGCTTTTCGACAGGAACGGGCCCAGCGGCTGGTATTCCCAGGCCTGGATATCCCGCGCCGACCAGTCGTTGAGCAGGCAGAAACCGGCGATGTGCTCGGCGGCGTCGCCAATCGCGATCGGCTCGCCCATCTCGTTGCCCTGGCCGATCCAGATGCCCAGCTCCAGTTCATAGTCCAGGCGCGCGCAGGGGCCGAAGGTCGGCTCGCTCTGCCCGGCCGGCAGGGTCTGGCCCTTGGGCCGGCGCACGTCGGCACCGGAAACCCGGATGGTCGAGGCCCGGCCGTGGTAGCCGATGGGCACGTACTTGTAGTTGGGCAACAGGGGGTTGTCGGGGCGGAACAGCTTGCCGACGTTCTGCGCGTGTTCGATGCCGACATAGAAGTCGGTGTAGTCATTGATCTTGGCCGGCAGGTGCATCTGGCAATCGGCCGCCAGGGGCAGCAGTTTCGCGCCCAGTGCCTCGATCTTGCTGCGCAGGCTGCTGCCTTCGCCGAGCAGTTCCAGCAGGCGCTCACGCAGGGCGACCCGGGCCGGGCGGCCAAGCTGGAAGAACGCGTTCAACTGACCACCACGGGCGGCTTGCACCGCGGCCTTGGCCTGGCCTTCGAACAGGCCGGCGTCCAGCGCCGCTTCCAGGTCGAAAATCTGTTCGCCGATGGCGACCCCGCTGCGGGGTGCCGAACCCTGGGTGCTGAAAACGCCCAGGGGCAGGTTCTGCAACGGGAAGTCGGGGTGACCGTTGGCGGACTCGACCCAGCTACGGGTGATGGTGGGCAAGGTCATGGGTTATCTCCGATTCGGGTTGAAGGTGACGGGCAGCGAGGCCCAGCAAGCATCGTAGTCGTTCTGCAGCTGCGGGCACTCCAGGGCGAACTGGCTCGGGCGCAGCACCTGGCTGGTTTCGAACATGAAGGCCATGGTGTTGTCGATCTTGGCCGGTTGCAGCTCGACGTTGATCGCCTTGGTGCAGGTTTCGCCGTCCGGACCGTGGGCGCTCATGCAGCTGTGCAGCGACGCCCCGCCGGGCAGGAAGCCTTCGGCCTTGGCATCGTAGGCGCCCTGGATCAGGCCCATGAACTCGTTCATCAGGTTGCGGTGGAACCACGGTGGACGGAAGGTGTTCTCGGCCACCATCCAGCGTGGCGGGAAGATCACGAAATCCAGGTTGGCCAGGCCCGGCACGCTGGTGGGCGAGGTCAATACGGTGAAGATCGACGGGTCCGGGTGGTCGAAGCTGACCGTACCGATGGTGTTGAAACGGCGCAGGTCGTATTTGTACGGCACGTTGTTGCCGTGCCAGGCGACGACGTTCAGCGGCGAGTGGTCGAGCTCGCAGCCCCAGAGTTCGCCAAGGTACTTCTGGACCAGCGTGGTGGGCTGGCGCAGGTCTTCGTAATGAGCCACTGGCGCCAGGAAGTCACGGGGGTTGGCCAGGCCGTTGCTGCCAATCGGTCCCAGGTCCGGCAGGCGCAGTGGCGCACCGTGGTTCTCGGCGACGTAGCCACGGGCTTGCGGGTCCAGCAGCTCAATGCGGAATTTCAGGCCGCGCGGCAGCACGGCGATTTCCAGCGGCTCCAGCGCCAGCACGCCCAACTCGGTGACGATGCGCAAGCGGCCCAGTTCCGGCACCAGCAGCAGTTCGCCATCGGCGTTGAAGAACACCCGCTCCATGGAACGGTTGGCGCGGTAGTGATAGACGCTGATACCCGCCGGATGCTGCGCCGCGGAGTTGGCCACCATGGCCACCAGGCCATCGATGAAGTCGGTGGGCTCGCTTGGAATCGGCAACGGGTTCCAACGCAGGCGGTTGGGGGTCACCTCACCCAACGGGCCGCCCGCCAGTTGCCGCGCCAGCTTGGCGAAGGCCGGGTGCTTGGCCGAAGGCTGGATGCGGTACATCCAGGTGCGCCGGGCTTCGCTGCGGGTCATGGTGAAGGCGGTGCCGGAAAACAGTTCGGCGTACAGGCCGTAGGGGGCTTTTTGCGGGGAGTTCTGACCGACGGGCAGTGCGCCCGGCAGGGCTTCGCTGGCAAATTCATTGCCAAAACCCGATTGGTAGCTGAGGGCCGACGCCGAAGAATCGAGGTTCATGGAGCCTCCTGGAAGTTGGAATAGGCAGGGGCCCACCACTCCTTCGCAAGAGTTATCGGCACGCCTGGGTTGTTTTTATCGTAATCCAATTACGCATAACGTAATTTGATTGCCTAGGAGCGTCAAGCTATAAAGACCGCCACTTGTCACGGGACCCCGACACCTCCATGGAAAAGCCGCGCAGCACCAGCGATAGCACCGGTAAACAGAAAGTCCGCTCGGCCGAAGTCGGCACCGACATCCTCAAGGCCCTGGCCGAACTGTCACCGGCCACGTCGCTTTCGCGCCTGGCCGAACATGTGCAAATGCCCGCAAGCAAAGTGCACCGCTACCTGCAGGCGCTGATCGCCAGCGGCTTTGCCGAACAGAACAGCGCCACCAATCATTACGGCCTGGGCCGCGAAGCCCTGCGCGTGGGTCTAGCGGCCCTGGGCAGCATGGATGTGTTGAAAGTCGGCGCCCTGCCCCTGGCGGAACTGCGCGATGAATTGAACGAAACCTGTTTCCTCGCGGTATGGGGCAACCAGGGCGCGACCGTGGTGCACATCGAGCCGGCGGTGCGCGCGGTGACCGTGGTCACCCAACTGGGCTCGGTGCTGCCGCTGCTCAGTTCATCCACCGGGCTGGTGTTCAACGCCTACCTGCCACACCGGGAAACCCTCGATCTGCGCCAGCAGGAACTGGCCAGCGGCGCGCCCCATGCCCTGGCCGACCCGCAGGTCCACGATGCACTGGCGGAGCAGATTCGCCAGCGCGGCCTGCACCATGTCCACGGCCTGCTCATGCCCGGGGTCGATGCGCTGTCGGCGCCGGTGTTCGATGCCACCGGCAAGATTGCTGCCGTGCTGACCGTGGTGGGGCCGACTTCGCTGTTTCACGCCGATGAACATGGGCCGGCGGCCCAGCGCCTGCTGGCGGCCAGCGCCGCCGTGAGCTGGCGCATGGGCTATCAGGCGCAGCCCGAGTAATCAGCGCCCCTCAGCTCATCAGCCCCAGGGCCTGGGCCTTGGCCACGGCCTGGGTGCGCCGCTCCACCCCCAGCTTGCTGTGGATCCTGCGACCGTGGGTCTTCACCGTGTGCAGAGAGATGAACAACTGCTCGGCAATCTGCTGGTTGGAGCAGCCCTGGGCTATCAATTGCAGCACCTGCAACTCCCGCAGGCTGAGCAGGCTCTCGTGATGCTCTGGCGGCGCCTGGGCCGCCAGGGCGGGCGAGCTGTCGGCTGGCGGCAGCAAGCCCGGTTGCCGCAGGCGCAACTCGTGCAGGGCGTGGGGCAGATTGCACCGCGCCGCCAGGGCCTGCCCGGCCTCCAGGGCCTGGGCCGCCAGAGCCTGATCGTCGAGCCTGAAGGCCACCTCGGCCAGGACCAGTTGCACCTGGACCTCCAGCCCCAGCATGCCGTGGCGCCGAGCCCGGGCCAGCAGCCCCTGCAAGGTGGCCACCGGCGCCTGGGCCCGTCCCAGATGCACCTCGGCCAGCACCAGCAGGCATTCGATACTCGGGATCAGTTCCAGACTGGCCGGAGGCGCCTGCAGTGCCTGGGGCCCGCGATAATGCCGGAGTACCCGGCTCAGGGCTTCGTGAGCCAGATCCGCCCGCCCCTGCTGCAGCCAGAGTTGGCTGCTGACCTGCAACAGCACGCCACGGTAGACGCTGTCCGGAATCTGCCGTTGCTGCATCAGTCGCTCGGCGTCTCGCAGGCGGACGAAGGCCTGGGCGTAGTCGCCCTGGTTGGCCGCCAACTGGGCCTCACCGAGAAAGCCGTACAAGGCGCGCTTGTCATGACTGATCAGGCAATCCTCAAGGCCACGGCGAAAATACCCGGCCGCTTGCTGATCCTGTCCCTGACGCAAGGCCAGACGCCCCAGGCGCAAGGCCAGGCGCCCCAGCAAGGGCGTGGCCCGCAGTGCTTGCCCGGACAAGCGCTCGATCACCTGTTCCAGCAGGCTCTGCGCCCGATGCGGCGCGCCGCGCTGTTCCAGCAGTTGGGCATGGTCGAGCTCCAGCAGGCCTTCGAACAGCAGCGCATCCTGGGCCCGGGCCAGGCACAGGGCTTGCCGATTGAGGGACTGGGCCACGTCCAGCTCGCCACACAGCAAGGCTTGCTGAGTCAGCCCGGACAGGCACAGCAGGCGGGTGGTCCAGGCGCTGTCGTCCAAGGCGTTCAAGGCTTCGCGAAAATGCTGCCGCGCGGCCTCCATGCGCCCGCCCAGGTGCAACAGCCAGCCCTGCTGCGCCTGCCAGCGGGCCAGTAGCTGACGCTGTTCGGCGGCCGACGGTTGCGGCGTGAAACGGGCCATCTGGGCCATGCACTGCTCGGCCTGTTCGAAGCGTCCGGCAAACAGCATGGCCGCCGCCAAGAGCCCCAGTAACTGCGGACTGCCCAGCAACAGCTCGGCGCCCTGGCGCTCGTGCAGTTGCAACAACAGCAAGCCATTGTGGCGCTGGAACAGGAACTCGATATTGAAATGCTCCAGCAGGCTGACCGCCACTTCATATTCCTCGGCCAGCAGCGCCTGCTCAAAAGCCGACTGCCAATCCTCCTGAGCGGTAAACCACTGGCAGGCCCGGCGATGCCAGGAGCGCGCCGTGGGCCAGGCTTCATCGCGCATCAGCCGGGCCAGGGGCGCAAACACCTGCAGCCAGTCGGCACCGCCTTCCCAGGGTTCGATAAAGCAGCCCAGGTCCTGCAGGGTGCGCAGGTACTGGGCCCCTTCTCCGGCGCCAAACAGGTGCTCGCACAGCTCGGCATTGAACCGCGGCATATGGGCCAGCACTTGCCAGACTTCCGCCAGCTCAGCCGGCAACACGCTGAACAGCTCGTGCTCCAAGTATTCGAGCAAGGTGTTGGGGCGCCCGGGCTTGCAGGGCTGGGTGACCCGCTCGCTGCCCTCGAGCAAGGCGATACGCACCCCCGCGCACCAGCCGCCGCTGCGTTGCAGGACGCGGCTGGCGGTTTGCGTACACAAGGGTTGCGGCAGGCGTTGCAGCAAACCCTCGATATCGTTCTGGCTGAACGCCAGGGCGCTGCCGTCCAGTTCGTAGAGCTGGTCGTCCAGCAACAGTCGTGGCCAGTTGCATTGAGGTCGACGGCGGCTGCCGATCCACCAGGTGAGTACGGGGTTGTCGACGCTCAGCAAGCGGTCCAGCAGCAGGTCCAGATCGGCCGCCGGCAGCCGGCAATAGTCATCGATACACAGCCAGGCCGGGCCCGACAGCTGCGCCAGATGGGCCAGCAGCGCTGCCGGTTCGGCCGTGGCCAGGCCCAAGGCCGAGGCCAGGACGCGACACAGCTCCTCGGGGGTCTGCCGCGCGCCGCCCAAGGGCAACCAGATGACCCGGCAGCCCTCGGGGGCCTGCTGCAGGCATTCGCTGAGCAGCGCGGTCTTGCCGCTGCCGGCGGGGGCGCACAACAACTTGACCCGCGCGCTGGAGAGCAGCAGGGGCTCACTCAGGTGGCGGCGTGGAGCATGATGGGAGGACAAACGGGGCATGAACCCGGGACGCTCTGGACAACGAGTCATGGCAGTCATTGCGGCAAGCCTTTTTATAGTTTTAGCCAGCGTGTCCCCACCCTAGCCCCGACCTCTCGACCTGTTGAAGAAGTATTCAGCGGGCTGATCCCCTGCCATAAAAAAGGCGACCGGGCGGTCGCCTTTCAACCTCGTGCGTCACTCGCGCCTAGCGCACCCCGCCGGCGCGCAAGGCGGCCGGGGTGTAGTCGGCGGCCTTGGCGGCAAAGCCGAACTCCAGGCTGTGCTTTTCCTCGTTCTTCATGCCCAGGGCCAGGTAGCGACCAGCGTTGAGGTCATACAGGGCTTCCAGGGTGTAGGCCGGGACCTGATGGTCGTAGTAGTACTGCGCGTGACCTTCGGCGACCCGCCACAGCTGGCCACGACCGTCGTAGTGATCCACCAGGGCCAC
Organism: Pseudomonas sp. 3MA1; assembly: GCF_029237275.1. Taxonomy (NCBI): domain Bacteria; kingdom Pseudomonadati; phylum Pseudomonadota; class Gammaproteobacteria; order Pseudomonadales; family Pseudomonadaceae; genus Pseudomonas; species Pseudomonas sp. 3MA1. The sequence continues at coordinate 108,958 of NZ_JAACFX010000007.1, forward strand.
CTGCCAGCTGTCCTCGTCGATGTACATGTGCCGGGTGGCGTAGATATGCCGCTGGTTCGGCTTGACCGTGCCCACCACCTCCCAGACCCGGTGCAGCTCGTAGCGGGTCAGGTCCTGGTTGATATGCCCGGCCTTGACGATGTCGTCGTACTTGAGGCTCGGCGAGTCCAGCTTGTAGCTGTTGTAAGGGATGTACATCTCCTTCTTGCCCACCAGCTTCCAGTCGTAACGATCGGGAGCGCCGGAGAACATGTCGAAGTTGTCCGAGGTGCGCAGGCCGTCGGCGGCGGTGCCCGGACCGTCGTAGGCCACTTGCGGGGCCCGACGCACGCGGCGCTGGCCGGCGTTGTAGATCCACGCCGAACGCGGCTCCTTGACCTGGTCCAGGGTTTCATGAACCAGCAGCACGTTGCCCGCCAGCCGCGCCGGGGCGGTCACCGACTGCTTGAAGAAGTTCAGCACGTTGGCCGCTTTGGCCGGATCCAGATCAGGGATCATCGGCGGCGCCGCGATCTCTTCCTCGAAACGGATCGAGGTATAGCTGCCGTTGGTCTGCGGGGTGACCTGAGTGATGATGCGTTTCTGGTTGCCACCGTGATAGCGGGTCAGGTGGTTCCACAGCACCTCGATGCCGTTCTTCGGAATCGGGAAGGCGTAGTAGCGGTTGCCGGTGAAGTTGGCCAGGCCGTTGCCGTCGTTGGTGGTGGTCACGTTCAGCGCGCTGCGCTTGGCCGACTCGTAGATCTCCGGTGGCAGGCCGAAGCTGCGATGGGTCGGGTAGACCGGAATCCGGTAGCTGTCCGGGTAACGCTTGAACATCGCCAACTGCCCTGCGGACAGCTTGTCCTTGTATTTGTCCGCGGTGGCCGCGGTGATGATGAACAGCGGTTTTTCATTGGCGAACGGGTCGGCGAGAAAGCCCTTGCTGTCCACCGCGCCGGCGTTCTTCGGGATGCCGCCGGTCCAGGCCGGAATCGAGCCATCGGCGTTGCCGGCCTTCTCCGCGCCCACGGGAGTCAGGCTGGTGCCCAGCTTGGCGGCCTCTTCCGGGCTCACCGCGGCCATCAGGTTGGCCGCCCACAAACCCAGTGCCAGGGCGCTGCATTGCAGAATCATGTTGCGCATTCAAGTGCTCCTTCTTGTGCCGGTTCAGAAGTTCACGCCAAAGCTCAACGCGAGGAAATCCCGGTCGGTGAGGGTGTTGTAGCGCCCGCCAAAAAAGTCGGTGTAGCTGAGACTGGCGGTGTAGGTGTTGCGGTAGTCGGCATCGACCCCGACGCTCAGGGCCTTGGCGCCCTGGTTGAACAGGCCGTTGGGACCGTAGCCGTTGACGTCATGGGACCAGGACAGGTTGGGCTTGAAGTTGATCCCGGCGATCACGTTGCTGTAGTCGAGGATCGCCCGGGCGCGATAGCCCCAGGAGGTGGCGGTGACGAAACCGCCGGTATCGCCGCCATAGCCGTACTGGCCATAGACCGAGTCACGGCCGTAGCGCAGCTTGCTCTTGTCCTCCAGGCCGCCGACCCGGACGATCGCCGCCTCGCCCACCAGGGTCAGGCGATCGGCCCCCAGCACCTGATCGAAGAACTGGGTCATGGAGCTCTGGATCTGGGTGATTTCCTTGCGCCGGTAGCCGGTGTTGTCGGCGCCCAGGGCGGTCTTGATCGGCGACGCCGCGCCGCCGGCAATCGGATTGAGCAGGGCCAGGGTCAGGTCGTTGGTGTTGACCTGCACCGGGGCGTTGGGGCGGTAGCTGATCTCGCCGGTCCAGGCGGTGCCGGTGGGCAGCGTGGTGGAGAAGCTAGCGCCGTACAGGCGGATGTCTTCGGGGTATTCGAGGTAGTACTGGCCACGGCCGAGCATCACGCTTTGCACCAGGCCACTGCCGGAACCGGGAACGATGCCGTTGGCAGCCCCGGCAATCGCCCCCAGGGTCGCCGGACTCACATTGGCGGTGGTGGTACTGACCACCGGGCTGCGGGCGTGGTAGTTCATGAAATACAGGCCGTACTCGGTGTCGTCGCCGAGCCAGCGCAAGGCGGCGCCCCACTGCCCGGAATCACGGGCATCGCGGTCGCCGCCGCGGGGCAGGATCACCCCTTCACGGGACACCTGAAAGCCCTGGCCGAACGCCGCGGCGACCGGTTGCAGGGGCGCGATCGCCGGATTGCCGACGGTGTAGCCGGTGGTGCAACCATCGGCCACCACATCGTTGCCGAAGAAGGTGCCGCAGTTGTCCACCACGGTCTGGTCCCATTCCAGTTGATAGAAGCCTTCCACGGTCAGCTGGTTGGTCAGGCCCTGGGAGGCGAACAGCATGTTCACCGGCACCAGGCCTTCCTTGATCTCGGCGCCCGGGCGGCGAAAGGCCGAGACGTCCACCGGGTTGATGCTGTTGATGGAGTTGCCGATGAAGGTGCTCTCGCCCCAGCTGACCACCTGCTTGCCGGCGCGCACGGTGCCCGGCAGGTCGGCGATGGAGTAGTTGTGGTAGACGAAGGCGTCGAGAATCTGCGCGCCTGAGGACTTGGCGCCTTCCTTGCGGTTGTGGTCGCTGATGGGCTTGAACTCGCGGTCTTCATCCTTGAGTTCGAAGTCGTACCAGTACTTGCCGCGCACGAAGACCCCGGTGTCGCCGTACTTGAGCTCCAGGTCATGCAGGCCCTTGAAGATCTTCGAGAACGTCTCGCCCTTCTTGAAGTTCAGGCGGCCATCGTCGCCGGTAGAAGACTGCGCGGTGCCGCCGTTGACCGTACCGACGAACTTGCGGTCGGCATCGCGCATGCCCCAGCTGGCGCCGACCGACAGCGACGAGTCGAACTGCCCTTCGATTTCCCCGATGTTGAACGAAACCGCTTGCACCTGGCTGCAGCAGCCCAGTGCTACCGCGGCGGCCAGCGCCTGCGGTGTGAAGATGGCGCGCATTGTTGTTCTTGTCATGCGTCTTCCCCGGTGAGTGACAGGAGAACTCACCCTACTGCCGGGGTAGCACGGTCGATAAGCGCACCAAGGAGGTATTCGCGTTGTCGCTCGAAAGGATGAATGCCCTTGCCTCAGGGGCGCTTCAGCGGCCTATCCACGGGCTGGATACGGCCCCATCAGGGGCGTCGATGCGGTTCTCGGGCGGCCACCTCGAACTGTTGCTCAGGCTGTAACAGTCCTTGTCCTGAATCGCTATTTTTCCAAGGCGGGCCAGGGCTTATTCTTGCCCCGCAGTCACGGCAAACAGCACCACGCCACTGCCACGGGAAGTACCCGGCACCCGGGTTCCCCGAATCAGTTTCCAGGCGGCTTGAAGGGTTTGGGTTCAGGTCGCGACACCCGGTTCACCGACGTTGATTTTGTAGCTCCTTGATCTAACGTCTTACTTTGGCCGCTGCTCTTGCAGCGGCCTTTTTTATGCGCGCAAGACCACGGCCGCGTTGAACTTACAACTTGTCGTCATCGCCTTCGTCGTAATGAAACTTGTGCAACAGACGATGCGCCACCGGCGACAGGATCAAGCCCAGCGTGGCGGCGAACACCAGGTTGGTGTAAAGCCCGTAGGTGGCAAAAAACAGTTTGCCGCCAGGGGTTTGCGGCATGTTGATGGGCCCGATGCCGCCGAGAATCATGGCCGCGTCATACAGGGCGTCGTGAAAGGAAATGTCCTGCTCGAAGTACAGCAGACCGCTGATACCCAGCAACACCGAAAAGCTGATCAGGGCCAGAACCACCAGGCCGTGAACACATAGACGCCGGATAAACAGCAGTCGCGACAGTACCGGCTGATCCTTTGATTCATACATCTCAAGCGCTCCTTGTGCGTTCGCCAGCCGTCGAGCATAGAGACGAACGCCACAGGAGTAAAACCGCCGCGGCCCAGGCGGCGGCGGGTCATTGCCTGGCGGCTTTCAAGCCTGGAAAAAGTGCCTGCCGATCAGCGCCGGACAACGCTGCCCCACGGAGCGTCAGAGGGCGTATTTTTGCAGATTCTGCATCATCTCCTTCAGCGCCTCGATGTTGTCCTTGGGATGGGCCGCCCCCTCGAAATCGCAGATCTGCTGCCAGTGCGCTGCCACATCATCAGGCGAAAAGCCCTGGTGTGGATCGAAACCGGCGCCCAGGCTGCGCTCCCAACGCACCTTGCCGATCCAGCCGCCGCCCACTTCGAACAGGCCGGAGGTTTCCTGGCATTGCTCGCTGCCCAGGTACACCACCAGCGGGCTCACCAGTTCCGGCTTGAGCTGCTCGAACACTTGCGGCGGGATCAGCCCCTCGGTCATCCGCGTGCCACCGGTGGGGGCAATGGCGTTGACCAGGATGTTGTTCTTGCGCCCTTCGATGGCCAGGGTCCGGGTCAGGCCGTACAGGCCGAGCTTGGCCATGCCGTAGTTGGACTGGCCGAAGTTGCCGTAGATACCGGATGTCGAAGCGGTGAAGATCACCCGGCCGTAGGCCTGGTCCCGCAGGTGCGGCCAGGCGGCGCGAGTGACCTTGTAGGCCCCTTCGACATGCACCCGGTACACCAGGTCCCAATCGCTGTCGTCCATCTTGTGGAAGGTCTTGTCCCGCAGGATGCCGGCGTTGTTGACCACCACGTCGACCCGGCCGAACACATCCAGCGCGTTCTGCACGATCTTGTCGCCGTCGGTGACCGAGTCGTGGTTGGCCTCGGCGATACCTCCGGCCTCACGGATCTGTGCCACCACTCGATCGGCCGCCGTGGCGCTGGCGCCTTCCCCCTGGGCCGAGCCCCCCAGGTCATTGACCAGCACCTTGGCCCCGTGTCTGGCGAACAGCAGCGCATGGGCCCGGCCCAGGCCGCCGCCGGCTCCGGTGATGATCACTACTTTGTCTTCCAAGCGCACAGACTCACTCATACCGAACTCCCGCAGGGCCAATGGACAATGGGTCGAGTGTCGGGCAGCCGGGCGGCGGTCACAATAAAAACGTCCGGACCTGAATGGTGCGCAATAAGACAGCGGGATAATCGCCCCGAGCGCTCAAGGGCGGGCTCCTGCTGGGGACCACAGCGCGGCCCCGGCGTTCAGGAGCCAACGGCCTGACGCGATGGCGATGGCAGCCTGTCGCGAAAGCCCAGGTAATGCTTGAGCACCGGCAGCGGCGCCTCGATCTGCGGGTAATGGCCGATGCCCGGCAGCAGCACGGTGTCCGGCTCGGGGATCAACTGGCAGTAGCGCTCCACCATGTGCGCGCCGGAAATCGGGTCCTGGGCGCCGTCGATCACCCGCAGCGGCACCTCGCCGCGTTGCATGGCACTGACCCAACGCTCGCGCTGGGCGCGCCGCTCGGGGATGTAGGCGATCAACTTGTGCAGGATGCGCGGCCCGTTGTTGCTGTGCACCAGGCTCCAGAAGTCGTCCAGGACCGACTCGCTGGGCCGGGTCTGGGGGCCGAAGATCTGTCGGAAGCTGTTCGCCAGGCCGTGGCGGCTGAAGGCCCGCCCAAGCATCCAGCCCAGCGGACTGAGCAGGAGCTTCTGGGTCAGCACCGGGCGATGGGTTTCCGGAAACAGGCCGCCATTGAGAAACACGCAGCTGGCAATCGCGATCCGCTGTTCATAGTGCCGGGCCAGCAGCTCCTGGGCGACGCTGTCGCCGTAGTCATGGGCCAGCAGGTGCACCGGCTGGCGGACCTGCACATGTGCCAGCAGCGCCTGCTGCAAGTCCGCCTGCTCCAGCAGGCTGTACTCGTGCTCCAGGGGCTTGTCCGAGTCGCCGAAGCCGAGCATGTCGCAGGCGATCACCTGATAACGCCGCGCCAGGGGTTGCCACAGGTAATGCCAGTCCCAGCTGGCCGTGGGAAAACCATGGATCAACAGCAGCGGCTCGCCATGCCCCGCCACCCAGTAACGAATGCGCCGGCCGCGGAACTCGAAGTCCTTGCCGCGCTTGCGCCAGACACAAAGAGGAATCTCGGCAATAGGCATCAGAGTTTATAACCCGGGTCGAGTTGATCGAGTTTGCGCAGCAGGGCCGGCCAGGCCAGCACCCCGCCCATGCCCTGGGCACTGCGGGTGACCCCGGCGATCATCGCCTTGGCCCCGCTCAGGATGGATGGGGCAATGGCCATCAGCTCGGCGCCGCCGCCCTGCGCCAGCACCTGGATCTCGCAGGCGCGCTGGAAGATGAACATCATCAGAAAGGTGTCGGCGATGCTGGCCCCGCAGGTCAGCAAGCCATGGTTGTGCAGCAGCAGAAAGTTGTTGTCCCCCAGATCGGCCTGCAGCCGCACCTTCTCCTCGGGGTTCAGGGCCACCCCTTCATAGGGGTGATGGCCCAGGCTCGACAGGACAAACAGCGACTGCTGACTGATGGGCAGCACGCCCTGCTTCTGCGCCGACACGGCAACCCCGGCGGCGGTATGGGTATGCAGCACACAGAGCACATCGTGGCGCACCGCATGCACGGCACTGTGGATGGTGTAGCCGGCCGGGTTGATCTCGTAGGGGCTGTCCATCAGCTTGTTGCCGGCCTGATCGACCTTCACCAGGCTGGAGGCGGTGATCTCGTGGAACATCATGCCGAACGGGTTGATCAGAAAGTCTTCGGTGCCCGGCACCTTGGCGGAGATGTGGGTGAAGATCAGGTCGTCCCAGCCATGCATCGCCACCAGGCGGTAGCAGGCGGCCAGGTCCAGGCGGGTTTGCCACTCGATGGCGCTGACCTGGTTTTTCACACTCGCTGTCGATTGAACGGGGGCTGAGCTCACGGCAAGGACCTCGGTGACGGTTCTTATTGGAGGAGAGGACCCTCAGAGTCTAGACAGCCCGAAGCGCGGGCGGAGTTGCATTGCCAGCCAGCTTGATGACCGAGCGGGTCAGCCGAAAAAAAGGCTCTGGCGCAGGGGTTTCACGTCAAAGCACCGACGCCAGCAAAGGGGCGGCGAACAGGTTCAACAGCCCGGTCAGGACCATCACCAGACCGGCCACCGAGCCCTCCTCGCCGCCGACTTCATGGGCCCGGCTGACCCCGGCTCCGTGGGCCCCCACCCCAAACAAGGCGCCTCGGGCCAGGGCACTGCGCAGGGGCAGCCAGCGCAGCAGCACACCGCCAAGCATGGCGCCGAACACCCCGGTGAACATCACGAACACCGCCGTCAGTTCGGGCACGCCGCCCAGGTCATGGGCCAGGGGCATGGCGAACGGCGTGGTAATGGAACGGGGCACCAGGGACAGCGTCACCGAGCTGTCCAGGGCCAGCATCTTCGCCAGGCCGAAGGAACTGCCGATGGACGCGGCGCTGCCCGCCAGCATGCCCAACAGCAGGGCCGACCAGTGGCGCATCAGCAGGTGCCGCTGCTGCCAGATGGGAATCGCAAAGGCCACGGTCACCGGCCCCAGCACCAGCATCAGCCAGTGGGTGTTGGCGGCATATTCGGCGTAGGCGGTGTGCAGCGGCACGGCAATCGCCAGCAACAGGGCCGGCACCAGGATCAGCGGCGACAGCAGGTAGCGCCCGGTGCGTCGATAGATCCAGCGGCTGAACAGATAGGCCCCCAGGGTCAGGGCCAGCCAGAACATCGGCATCAGCTCAAGCTTCATGGCGCATTCTCCAGCGGCACACCCATTCCACGGTCAGCGCGGTCACCAGCATCACCAGCAAGGTGCTGATGCCGATCACCAGCAGGATCCGCCAGCCCTCCTCGCGCAGCAGGCTGCCGTAATCCAGCAGGCTCATCAGCGCCGGAATGAAAAACAGCAGCATCTCCGCCATCAGCAGGCCGGCCCCCAGTTGCAGCGTGGCCGGCTTGACCCAGCCCAGGGCGAAGGCCAGCAGCAACAGCCCAAGGCCGATGACCCCGCCGGGAATCGGCCAGGGCAGCCAGGTGGCCAGTTGGCAACCGAGAAAATAGATGGCCAGCAGCACCGCCAGTTCGCCAATCAGGCGGCTCAGGCGTTTACAGGTGGAAATGTTCATGGGGTCAGGTCCTCTCAGGGGCCCATTTTATAAAAAGCCCCCGCATCACCGAAGCGAATTGTTAGACTCGAAACCATTCCAATCTGGAATTACCACCATGGATTTCAAACAACTGCGCAGCTTCGTCGAAGTGATGCGCCAGGGCGGTTTCACCCAGGCGGCCAAGACCCTGCACATCAGCCAGTCGGCCGTCAGCAAACAGATCGCCCAGCTGGAACAGAGCCTGGGCACGCCCCTGCTGGAGCGCCAGGGCTCGCACATTCATCTGACTGCCGCCGGCAGCGTGGTGCTGCAACGGGCCGAGGGCATGCTGCGCCTGCGCCAGGAACTGCTCAGCGAACTGGACGACCTGAGTCAACTGGCCCGGGGCGAACTGCGCCTGGGCCTGCCGTTGCTGGGCAGCGACGCACTGTTCGCCAGCCGCTTTGCCGAATACCGCCGGCGCTATCCGAACATTCAGGTGTCACTGCTCGAAGGCGGCAGCCTGAATGTCGAGCAGGCGGTGCGCAATGGCGAGCTGGAACTGGGCGGCAGCCTGACCCCCAAGGACCCGGTGTTCGCCTATCAGCCTTTTTGCGATGAGCCTCTGGATGCCTTGCTGCCCGCCGATCATCCCCTGGCGATGAACGCCCAGGTGCGCCTGGAAGAACTGGCGGATACCCCCTTCCTCCTCTATCAGCGCAGCTTTGTGCTCAACGACCGCCTGCTCCAGGCCTGCCAGCAAGTGGGCTTCACCCCCAAGGAGGGCGGGCGCAGTGGTCAGGCGGATTTTCTCGCGGCACTGGTGGCCGCGGGACAAGGCGTGGTGTTACTGCCCAGTGTGGTGGCCCGCGGCCTGGTGCGGCCGGGGGTGGTGCGCCTGACACTCAAGGCGCCGGAATACCTGCGTTGGGATATCGCCTTCATCTGGCGCCAGGGCGCTTATCTGTCCAAGGCAGCGCAAGCCTGGCTGGCGCTGCTGCGGGAACAGCCGGTCAGCCCCGCAGGGCGCTGATCAGCTCGGCCAGCCAGGGCTCGGCGTCGGTTTCCGGGGTCACGCTCTCGCTGGCGTCCAGGCGCAGCATCGGCAGCACTTCGCGCACGCCCAGTTCGGCAAACAACTCGCGCATCTGCTCACCGCCACCGCAAAAGGTATCGCCGTAGCTGGAGTCGCCGAGGCCGATCACCGCCCCCGGCAGCCCGCGCCAGGCGGCGGGCAGCTGATCGCGGATGCTCGAATACAGCGGCAGCAGGTTGTCCGGCAGTTCACCCATGCCGGTGGTCGAGGTGACCGCCAGCAACGCCTGGGGCGCGAAGGCCTGGACCTCGGCCAAGCTGGCGCGCGGGTTGTGCCAGGCCTCGAAACCGGCGGCATTGAGGAGTTTGGCGACGTGCCGGGCGACTTCTTCAGCCGTGCCGTAGACCGAGCCGGAAAGGATGGCGACTTTCATCAATCTGTTCCTGAAGCTGACTAAAAGACTGGGATATTACCAGCTACGGAGTAAAATCCCTTTCCTGGCATGCCGCGCCTCTGGATAGCCCCAGTGGACAGCGTGCCAGCATGTCTTAGAATCCAGCACCAACTGATCGATAGCGGAACTTCGGGATGATCAACGCGCATCTTCTGCAACGGATGATCGACGCCTCCAACGACGGGATTGTGGTCGCGGAACAGGAAGGCGAAGACAACATCGTGATTTACGTGAACCCGGCTTTCGAGCGATTGACGGGCTACAGCGCCGATGAGGTGCTTTACCAGGACTGTCGCTTCCTGCAATCCGGGGACCGCGACCAGCCGGGCCTGGAGCGGATTCGCCAGGCCCTGAGCAAGGGCCAGCCGTGCCGCGAGGTGCTGCGCAACTACCGCAAGGACGGCAGCCACTTCTGGAACGAGCTGTCGATCACTCCGGTGTTCAACGACAGCGACCAACTGACCTACTTCATCGGCGTGCAAAAGGATGTCAGCGCCCAGATCAAGAGCCAGCAGCGCCTGCAGCAGCTGGAACAACAGCTGGCCGCCGCCGAGGCCGAACTGGCCGCGCTCAAGGCGACCGACGGGCACTAATAAAATTCATCTTTGGTGGTCTGTAGGGATATTCCCCGCCGATCAGCCATCCACCCTTCGAGCAACATCATGCAGCGTGACGCCCTCCTCACCCAGGATGAACTGGACTTCATCCGGACCATGCAGCACAACCCGCAGCTCAATGTGCGCGAAAGCACATCCAGCCTGCTGGTCAATGGCGGCGCACAGGTCCGTGACTTGCTGACCCGCCTGGCGGCCAACGAAAAGGTCACTCTCCAGGCGCACTTCGACAATCAGCAGATGACCTTTCCCCTGCAACTGGTGGAAGACGAGTTCCATGCCCTGCATCTGCGCCTGGGGGTGCCGAGCATCTTCGAAGACGGCCCCATGGTCCGGCCCTGGCGCCTGACGCTGGAAGAACCGGTTGCCCTGGAAAACGCCAAAGGCCAGCCGGGACGCCTGTGGGTGCGGGAAGTGTCGTTCAAGGGCGTGTTGCTGGAGATCCGCAACCGGACCCGCCCACCCAAGCAGTTCGCCCAGTGGTTCAGCCCCTCGGGGTATGAGCGGATTGCCCTGCATGGGCGCTTCGAGCGCCAGACCGAAGCCGGTTTCTATGCCTACCGCCTGGATCAGCGCGATGCGGAAGAAACCGAGCGCCTGCGCCAGTTCATCCTCCAGCAGCACCGCCACAGCCATCCGGCCCTGCACGCTTGAGCCGGGCCGACGACGCTTTCAGGTATCCAGGCGCCCACTGAGGAACTGCCGCAGGCGCTTCTGCATCAGGCGTCCGTCATTACCCAGGCAGGCCACCGGCGAACCGCTGAGACGGTCCTGCGCCAGGTCCGCCGCATCTCCGGCCAGCATCAGCGGACAATCCAGGGTCAGCGCCAGCCGCTGAAGACGCTTGGGCAGTTCCGCCGTCGGCGCATGATTGGAAAACACCACCAGGGCCACGGGCTGGAGCTTCTCGCAGACCAGGGTCAGCTCCTCCAAGGGCGCCCCCGGCCCCAGCAGACGGACACCGATCTGGTCATGCCCGAGCATCAGCGCCGCCACCAGCAGCTCCAGCTCGCGACACTGCTCGTTGAACGCCGTCAGCAACAATTGCCGACTCTGGCCGGCCCGCTGCAGCAACAGGCGCTGAGTGATCCGCGCGCGCAAGAAACCGTCCAGAAACAACCACTCGCTGGTCTGGCCGAAATCGTCCCGAACCTGCAGCAGTTGCTTCCAGAACGGCAGGAAGATGTCCTGGAACACCACCGGCAGGGCATAACTGGAAAAGATCTGCCCATACAGACGCTCCAGCAGCTCTTCATCGAAGGCGCTCACCGCCAGCTTCAACTGATCGCGCCACTGGCCGTACTCGCCTTGCTGAGGATCGTCTAGCGGTACCTTGACCTGAACCTGGGCAGCGCGGTTCTTGGCCATGATCTTGCCCACCTTGCTCACCGCCACGCCGCGCTCGATCCAGCCGAGAATCTCCCGCACCGCCTCAACATCGTGCATCGAATACAGGCGATGCCCGCTTTCGGTGCGCGTGGGTTGAATCAGGCCGTAGCGTCGCTCCCAGGCCCGCAGGGTCACCGGGTTGATGCCGGTCAGGCGCGCCACCTCACGAATCGGAAACAACTCGTCCTGAGGGACGGAGTCAGGGGCAGGCGTGACAGGGACAAGTTCAGTCATGACGGGCATCTGGGGGAGAACACACCGATAAACAAAGTGGCGCTCATTCTACTCTTCCTCAGCGCCAATGCCTCAAGCCCGAGAAAAACCGACCAGCGTCGTTGGTCCAGCGCCGGCAATCGGGAATAATCCTTGCTTGTTCCAGACGCGGCCCACTACCCCGGTGCCACGTCAAGCGCCTGCCTTATCCAGGCGGCGCATTGGTTTTACGGAGATACATAATGTCTACCTCACCCGTCACCCTGATGGTTGCCCGGCGCGTTGCCGACGGCCGTTACCAGGACCTGATCGCCTGGCTGCGCGAAGGCGAACAACTGGCCACCGACTTTCCCGGCTACCTGGGTTCCGGTGTCCTTGCCCCCCCGCCCGACGATGACGAATTCCAGATCATCTTCCGCTTTGCCGACGAACACACCCTGCACACCTGGGAACACTCCGCCTCGCGTACCGCCTGGCTGGCCCGGGGCAGCGATCTGTTTGCCCACCCTTCTGAGCACCGGGTCAGCGGTATCGATGGCTGGTTCGGCGCGGCCGGACAGCGACCGCCACGCTGGAAGCAGGCCGTGGCCATCTGGCTGGCGTTCTTCCCGGTCTCGCTGCTGTTCAACTTCGTCCTCGGCCCCTTGCTCAGTGATCTGAGCCTGCTGCCCCGGGTGTTTGTCAGCACCCTGGCGCTGACCCCGCTGATGGTCTATTTCTTCATTCCGCTGTCCACCCGCCTGCTGGCCAACTGGCTCAACAGCACACCGGCGCGCGTATTGCCGAGCGCCCCCTCGACGCAGAATCCGTGATTCGCCGGCAAGCCGGCTCCTGCAGCGCTTCGCGCCGACCGCAGGAGCTGGCCAGCCCGTTGCCTGCAGGCACAGCTCCTCCCCCGCTGGTATAGTTTTCCCCCTACCCGCGACGCGAGCCCTCCATGAACGCTTCCCCCGCCCCGATCCTGATCACTGGTGCCAGCCAGCGTGTCGGCCTGCATTGCGCCCTGCGCCTGCTGGAAGACGGGCAGCCGGTGATCGTCACTTATCGCAGCCAGCGCCCGGGCCTTGAAACCCTGCGTGAAAAAGGCGCCACCCTGCTGTTCGCCGACCTGTCCAGCGAAGCCGGAATCCTGGCCCTGATCAGCGAGCTGAAAAACCACACCGAGCGCTTGCGGGCCATCGTCCACAACGCCTCGGAATGGCTGGAAGAAAGCCCCGGCGAGGAAAGCGCCGCCTTTGCCCGGATGTTCAGCGTGCACATGCTCGCGCCCTACCTGATCAACCTGCATTGCGCAGAATTGCTGCAGCGTTCAACCCCGGCGGACATCATCCACATCAGCGACGATGTGACCCGCAAGGGCAGCAGCAAGCACATTGGCTACTGCGCCAGCAAAGCCGGGCTGGACAGCCTGACCCTGTCTTTCGCGGCGAAATACGCCCCGACAATCAAGGTCAACGGCATCGCTCCGGCCCTGCTATTGTTCAATCCCGACGACGACGCGGCGTACCGCGCCAAGACCCTGGCCAAATCCGCGCTGGGCATCGAACCCGGCAGCGAAGTGATCTACCAGAGCCTGCGCTACCTGCTGGACAACCCCTATGTCACCGGCACCACCCTGACCGTAAACGGCGGGCGACACATCAAGTAAGCCGGCCCCGTGAGGACCTTGCATGACTCTTTCCCTGCCCCAGCACTACCGCGAGATCCTCAAGGATCTGGGCGAAGACCCCGAACGCGAAGGTTTGCTCGACACCCCCAAGCGCGCAGCCAAAGCCATGCAGTACCTGTGTCACGGCTACAGCCAGTCGCTGGAGGACATCGTCAATGGCGCACTGTTCGCCTCCAACAGCGATGAAATGGTGATCGTCGCCGACATCGAACTGTATTCCCTGTGCGAACATCACCTGCTGCCCTTCATCGGCAAGGCCCATGTGGCTTATATTCCCACCGGCAAGGTACTGGGGCTGTCGAAGATCGCCCGCATCGTCGACATGTTCGCCAGGCGCCTGCAGATCCAGGAAAACCTCACCCGGGAAATCGCCGAAGCGGTGCAGAGCGTGACCCAGGCCGCCGGCGTCGCGGTAGTGATCGAGGCCAAGCACATGTGCATGATGATGCGCGGCGTCGAGAAACAGAATTCCACCATGCACACCTCGGTGATGCTCGGCGCCTTTCGCAATTCGAGCACCACTCGCCAGGAATTCCTGCAATTGATTGGACGGAGCAAGTAGCAATGCCACAACTTCAGCCAGGAATGGCTCGCATCCGGGTCAAGGACCTGCTCCTGCGGACCTACATCGGAATCAACGAGGAAGAAATCCTCAACAAGCAGAATGTGCTGATCAACCTGACCATCCTGTACCCCGCCCAGGAGGCGGTGCGTGACAACGATATCGATCATGCGCTGAACTATCGCACCATCACCAAGGCAATCATCGCTCACGTCGAAGGCAACCGCTTCGCCCTGCTGGAGCGCCTGACCCAGGAACTGCTGGATCTGGTGATGAGCAACGACTCGGTGCATTACGCCGAGGTCGAGGTCGACAAACCCCACGCCCTGCGCTTTGCCGAATCGGTATCCATCACCTTAGCGGCAAGTCGCTAGCGCCCAGCGGCCAGTCAACGCGATTCGGCGTTGACTGGCCGCTGGCAGCTTGTCGCTTGCCGCTGTTCCCATCCTTTTATGTGCAGTGAGTCTTATGTCCCCTCAACAACGCCTGGAACTGGAAGCCGCGGCCTTTCGCCGCCTGGTGGCCCATCTGGACAGCCGCAAGGACGTGCAGAACATCGACCTGATGAACCTGGCCGGGTTCTGCCGCAACTGCCTGTCCAAGTGGTACAAGGCCGAGGCCGACGAGCGCCAGATCGAGGTCAGCCTCGATGAGGCCCGTGAAGTGGTGTACGGCATGCCCTACGCCGAATGGAAAAATCTCTACCAGAAAGAAGCCAGCGCCGAGCAGCAAGCGGCGTTTGCCAAAGGAAAACCCCATGACTGACCTGAACACCCTGCGCGCCAGCCTGAACAGCGGTGAACATGCTTTTGCCGACACCCTGGCCTTTGTCGCCGCCGGTTACCACTACCAGCCCCAGGCGTTCAACAATGGCGGCGTGGAAAACGCTGCCGGGCAGAACGAAGGTTCGTGCAAGACCCTGGGCCTGGCCCTGCTGGAAGGCCTGAGCGACCAAGAGGCGCTGCTGGCCTTTGGCGAACACTACCGCTCGGTACTGGCCACGCCCGAAGGCACTGATCACGGCAATATCCGCGCCCTGATCGCCCACGGCCTGGCCGGGGTGAAGTTCGCAGCCCAGCCGCTGACCCGGCGCTGATCCGTACTCTGCAGGAGCTGGCTCGCCAGCGAAGGCGTCAGCGCAGGGCTCGGAGGAATCTTCGCCGGCAAGCCGGCTCCTGGCGTGCAACACCCATAAAAAAACCGGCTTGCGCCGGTTTTTTTATTGCCTGGGGATCAGTGTGCAGCGTTCTGCAGACCGTCCAGGTAACGCTCGGTGTCCAGTGCCGCCATGCAACCGGCGCCGGCCGAGGTGATGGCCTGGCGGTACACGTGGTCGGCCACGTCACCGGCGGCAAAGATGCCTTCGACGCTGGTCGCGGTCGCATTGCCGTCACGACCGCCCTGCACCACCAGGTAACCGTCCTTGAGGGTCAGTTGGCCTTCGAACAGCGAGGTGTTCGGGGTGTGGCCGATGGCGATGAACACGCCGTCGACCTTCAGCTCTTCGAAGCTGCCGTCGTTGTTCTTCAGGCGGGCACCGGTCACGCCCATGTTGTCGCCCAGGACTTCGTCGAGGTTGGCATTGAGCTTGAGGATGATCTTGCCTTCGGCCACGCGGGCGTTGAGCTTGTCGATCAGGATCTTCTCGGCGCGGAAGGTTTCGCGACGGTGGATCAGGGTCACGGTGCTGGCGATGTTGGCCAGGTACAGGGCCTCTTCAACGGCAGTGTTGCCGCCGCCGACCACGGCCACCGGCTTGTTGCGATAGAAGAAACCGTCGCAAGTGGCGCAGGCGGAAACGCCCTTGCCCATGAAGGCTTCTTCCGAAGGCAGGCCCAGGTAGCGAGCGCTGGCGCCGGTGGCGATGATCAGGGCGTCGCAGGTGTAGGTCGCGCTGTCGCCGGTCAGGGTGTACGGCTTGGCGGCAAAATCCACGGCATTGATGTGGTCGAAGACGATTTCGGTTTCGAAACGCTCGGCGTGCTCGCGCATCCGCTCCATCAGTGCCGGACCGGTCAGGCCGTGCACGTCGCCAGGCCAGTTGTCGACTTCAGTGGTGGTGGTCAGCTGGCCGCCGGCCTGCATGCCGGTGATCAGCAGCGGCTTCAGGTTGGCCCGGGCGGCATAGACGGCGGCGCTGTAACCGGCAGGGCCGGAACCGAGAATAATCACACGCGAATGACGTACTTCAGACATGACTCACTCCTATCGACCGGCCCGGGTGACCTGGCACGGAACGCCGGATTGCCGGCTGGAATAAAAAAGGACGGCGAAACCTCGGGGAAGGCTTTGACTCGTCCGTCCCAAAAATAATGGGTGAAGCGTATAGAGGGGGCGAAGATTAAGGAAATACGGTTTAACAATCCAGCTCATAGGCGGTCTCTATCCCCAGCGGACTCATTTGAAAGGGTCTTTGTTACCGTTGATGTCGACCTGATGGTGCTGCTTTCGCCCCTTGGGCAAAGCCGGTAAGGTCGGCGCGTTTTCCATCTGCTCGGAGCGTTCTATGCCCGCCCCCGTACTGTCCGGACCGCAATACCTGCGCGAAGGCCTGAAGCTGGTCCTCAGCCCTGGCCTGCGCCTGTTCGTGCTCCTGCCCCTGGCGATCAACCTGATACTGTTCGTCGGATTGATCTATTTCGCCGGCCACCAGTTCAGCCTGTGGATCGACAGCCTGATGCCAACCCTGCCGGACTGGCTGAGTTTTCTCAGTTACATCCTCTGGCCACTGTTCATGGTGCTGGTGGCGCTGATGGTGTTTTTCACCTTCACCATGCTGGCCAACATCATCGCCGCGCCCTTCAACGGCTTTCTATCGGAAAAGGTCGAAACCGTGGTCCGTGGCACCGACGATTTCCCGCCCTTCAGCTGGGGCGAACTGATCGCCATGATCCCCCGCACCCTGTCCCGGGAAATGCGCAAGCTCGGCTACTTCCTGCCCCGGGCCATCGGCCTGTTCATCCTCTCGCTGATCCCGGTGGTCAACCTGGTGGCCGCGCCGCTGTGGCTGCTGTTCGGCATCTGGATGATGGCCATCCAGTACATCGACTACCCGGCGGACAACCACAAGATGAGCTGGCAGGACATGCTCGCCTGGCTGCGGCAGAAGCGCTGGCAGAGCCTGGGCTTTGGCGGCATCGTCTACCTGGCGCTGATGATCCCCTTCGTCAACATCCTGATGATGCCGGCCGCCGTGGCCGGGGCCACGCTGTTCTGGGTGCGTGAACGCGGGGTGGAGAAGCTGCCGGGCCAATAGGACCCCGGCGTCATAAATCCATCATCCGCACGTCACAATGGCGACATGGCCCCAGTCGACACTGAGGCCATGACGACCGCTCTGCATATCACCCTCATCACGGAAACCTTCCCACCGGAAATCAATGGCGTGGCCAATACCCTTGGCCGCCTGTGCGATGGCCTGCGTGCTCGCGGGCATCAGGTGGAACTGGTGCGCCCGCGCCAGGGCTGCGATCAGAGCCGGCCCAGCGATGAAGCCCTGCTGCTGTGCCGCGGCTGGCCGCTGCCGGGTTATCCGGGGCTGCAATGGGGCCAGTCGTCGATGCACAAACTGCTGCGGCGCTGGAAACGCCAGCGCCCGGACGTGCTCTACATCGCCACCGAAGGCCCCCTGGGGCTGTCTGCACTGCGGGCTGCCAAGCGCCTGGGGATCTCGGTGGTCAGCGGCTTCCATACCAACTTCCAGCAGTACTCCAGCCAATACGGCCTGGGTTTGCTGACCCGCCTGCTGACCCATTACCTGCGCTGGTTCCACAACCGTTCGAAGCTGACCCTGGTGCCCAGTGTCAGTCAGCGCCTGGAGCTGGAACGCCGCCACTTCGAACGTCTGGCCCTGCTGTCCCGGGGCGTCGACAGCCAGTTGTTCCATCCGGCCAAGCGCCTCAATGAGCTGCGCAGCGGTTGGGGCCTGGGCAACGATGATCTGGCGGTGATCCATGTCGGACGCCTGGCGTCGGAGAAGAACCTGGGGCTGCTCAAGCGCTGCTTCGAACGGCTCCAGGCCACTTATCCACAGCGTCGGATGAAGTTGATCGTGGTGGGTGACGGCCCACAACGCGCCGCCCTGGAAAAAAGCCTGCCCGAGGCCCTGTTCTGCGGCTGCCAGCGCGGCGAGGCACTGGCGGCCCATTACGCCTCGGGGGATGTGTTCCTGTTTCCCAGCCTGACCGAAACCTTCGGCAATGTGGTGCTGGAAGCCCTGGCGTCAGGGTTGGCGGTGGTGGCTTACGATCAGGCCGCTGCAGCCCAACATATCCGCCATGGCTACAACGGCGTGCTGGCCATGCCCGGGGATGAAGGCGCGTTCTGTGAGGCCGCCGGCTGGCTGCTGGAGGAGGCGGAAACCCTGCGCCGGGTGCGCCTCAACGCCCGACAACACGCCAGCCGCCAAGGATGGCCCGCGGTGATCGAGCAGTTTGAGGATCAGTTGCGCAATGCCTGCCAGCCGGCGCCGGCCGTGGACTACGAGGCAATGATCGACGCGGCGCTGCAAACGCCAGGTGCGGTCAAGACACTCCAGGCGGTGAGGAGGCTACCCCCCTCGCCGCCCGGCGCCGGGCGTTAGACCAGGGTCATCAGGGCTTCACGGCTGAACGGCAGAATGTCCTGCTCACGGCCTTCACGGACTTTCTGCGCCCAATCCGGATCCACCAGCAGGGCCCGGCCCACCGCCACCAGATCGAACTCGTCATTGTTCAGGCGCTGCAACAGGTTCTCCAGACTGGCCGGCTGCGCCACCTTGTCGGTGTTGACCATGAATTGCAGGAACTCGCCGTCCAGGCCGACGCTGCCCACGGTGATGGTCGGCTTGCCGGTGAGCTTGCGGGTCCAGCCGGCCAGGTTGAGGTCGGAACCTTCGAACTCCGGCTCCCAGAAGCGCCGGGTCGAGCAGTGGAAGATATCCACACCGGCCTCCGCCAGCGGCTTGAGGAAGGCGCCCAGGGCTTCCGGGGTCTGCACCAGGCGAGCGCTGTAGTCCTGCTGCTTCCATTGGGAGAAACGCAGGATGATCGGGAAATCCGGGCCAACGGCGGCACGCACGGCCTGGATCAGCTCGATGGCGAAACGCGAACGCTGGGCCAGGTCGCCGCCGTATTCGTCGCTACGCTGGTTGCTGCCTTCCCAGAAGAACTGGTCCACCAGGTAACCGTGGGCGCCGTGGATTTCCACGCCATCCATGCCGATGCTCTGGGCATCCTTGGCGGCCTGGGCGAAAGCGGCGATCACCTCCCGGATGTCCTCGTGGGTCATGCCATGCACCACCACCTTGCCATCCTTGAGCTTCTCACTGGGGCCGTAGCCGGGCACGCTGGCATCCGGCTCGGTGCCCAGGCGTCGCACATTGCCCACATGCCACAGCTGCGGGACGATCTTGCCGCCCTCGGCATGAACCGCGTCCACCACCTTCTTCCAGCCGGCCAGGGCCGCTTCGCCATAGAACTGCGGCACGTTGGGATAACCGTTGGCGGCCTTGTGCCCGACCGTGGTGCCTTCGGTGATGATCAGGCCCACGCCGGCGGCGGCGCGGCGCCGGTAATACTCGATGACCTTGGAGTTGGGCACCCCACCCGGGGAAAACGACCGGGTCATCGGCGCCATCACCACGCGGGTCGGCAGCTCCAGCGCGCCGAGTTGAAAGGGTTTGAACAAGGCTTGAACAGGCATGCTGCACTCCGACAAAAAGGCTTGAGTCGATAGTCGACCCACAAGACTGCGCCGGTTACCTGCCCCAGCGCACTTATGATGGGGATAATATTCATCCCCCAAAGCCCTGCACAGCATTATTGATTTAAGTGATTTAGATGCAAAAACGCCGCATGAGAGCGGCGCGGGGCAGGCAGGAACAATGGGCCGGGCGGATGGACCCGGCTGGCCGCGTCAGCTCAAGGCCTTCTCGATAGCCTGGACCACGGTGGGATCATCCGGCGCGGTGCGCGGCGAAAAACGCGCCAGCACCCGACCGTCCTTGCCCAGCAGGAATTTCTCGAAATTCCAGGTGATATCCCCAGGAAACTCGGCGCCCTCGCCCGCCAGCAGGCGGTACAGCTGATGACGCTCGGGACCGTTGACCTCGAGCTTGCTGCTCAGGGGAAAGGTCACCCCGTAGTTGAGGCTGCAAAACTCCTGGATCTGCTGCTCGGTGCCCGGCTCCTGCCCGGCGAACTGATTGCAGGGCAGGCCCAGTACGCTGAACCCTTGGCCCTTGTATTGCTGGTAGAGATTTTCCAACGCCGCATATTGTGGTGTCAGACCACATTTGGAGGCGACGTTGACCACCAGCACGACTTGCCCCTTGAAGGGCGCGAGCGGTAGCTCCTGACCATCCAGGGCTTTCAATTTAAGGTCGTGAAAAGCACTCATGACGAACTCCAAATTCCTGTGTTCTTACAGAAAACAGCCTCTCGACAGTACAGCCAAAAGCCGCGGACTAAAAAGGCGCCCTCGGGCGCCTCTCCAGCAAACTTGAGCTTAGCGCAGAAAATCAGTGGTGATGGCCACCTTCGCCATGGACGTGGCCATGGGCGATTTCTTCCTGGCTGGCGTCACGGATGGCAACGATCTTGACCTGGAAGTTCAGGCGCTGGCCGGCCAGCGGGTGGTTGCCGTCGACGGTGACGTCGTCGCCGTCCAGGTCACGGATGGTCACGATCTGCATCTGGCCGTCCGGAGCGGAAGCGTGGAACTGCATGCCCACTTCCAGTTCGTCGACGCCTTCGAACATGCTGCGGCTCAGGGTGCTGACCAGTTCGGCAGCGTATTCGCCGTAGGCATCTTCAGGTTCTACGGACACGTTCAGCTCGTCACCGACTTGCTTGCCTTCCAGAGCCTTTTCCAGACCAGGAATGATGTTACCTGCGCCTTGCAGGTAAACCAGCGGGGCGCCGCCGGCAGAGCTGTCGATGACCTCACCAGCGTCATTGGTGAGGGTATAGTCGATGGAGACAGCCTTATTGGCGGCGATCAGCATGGGGTGGGACCTTTTGCATAAGAATGAAGAGGGTCGAAGTTTAGCGAAGCAATCGCTCGAAAGCGAACGGAACCCGGACCAACGGAACGGGAAAAGCCCCTCGACAATTCGTGGATTTCATCAGGATGAAGACGGCCATTGGGTGGCGCAGCTGTCCTGCGGCCATACCCAGCACCTGCGCCACCAGCCGCCCTGGCAATCCCGGGCCTGGGTCCTCGACCCACAGCAGCGGGCAGAAAAAATAGGCCAGCCCTTTGCCTGCGGCTGGTGTGCTCAAGCCCCGGGAAGCGATAACCTTAGCGCCTGACGATTCGGCAGACGGCCTTAGACCGTCGCCCTTGCCATGCACCTTCCGAGAATTCGCATGCAAACTTTTTTTATCGCGCCCACCGATTTTGGTGTGGGTCTGACCTCCATCAGCCTCGGGCTGGTGCGTACCCTGGAACGGGCCGGCCTCAAGGTCGGCTTTTTCAAGCCCATTGCCCAGCCGCACCCCGGTGATACCGGGCCCGAGCGTTCCACCGAGCTGGTGGCCCGCACCCACGGCCTGAAACCGCCGCAACCCCTGGGCCTGGCCCATGTCGAGCGGATGCTCGGCGACGGCCAGCTCGATGAACTGCTGGAAGAAATCATCACCCTCTACCAGCAGGCCGCCATCGGCAAGGACGTGCTGATCGTCGAAGGCATGGTGCCGACCCGCAGCGCCAGCTACGCCGCCCGGGTCAACCTGCACCTGGCGAAAAGCCTGGATGCCGAGGTGATCCTGGTGTCCGCCCCGGAAAACGAAGTGCTCACCGAGCTGTCCGGCCGGGTCGAACTGCAGGCCCAGTTGTTCGGCGGCCCACGGGACCCGAAAGTGCTGGGGGTGATCCTCAACAAGGTGCGCACCGATGAAAGCATGGAGGCCTTCTCCGCGCGCTTGAAGGAGCATTCGCCGTTGCTGCGCAGCGGCGACTTCCGTCTGCTGGGCTGCATTCCCTTCCAGCCGGAACTCAACGCCCCACGCACCCGCGACGTGGCGGAGCTGATGGGCGCCCAGGTGCTCAATGCCGGCGACTACGAAAGCCGGCGCATGACCAAGATCATCATTTGCGCCCGCACCATGCGCAACACCGTGGAGCTGCTCAAGCCCGGCGTGCTGGTGGTGACGCCAGGGGACCGCGACGACATCATCCTCGCCGTGAGCCTGGCGGCGATCAACGGCGTGCCCCTGGCCGGCCTGCTGCTGACCAGCGACACCTTGCCCGACCCGCGGATCATGGAGCTGTGCCGTGGCGCCCTGAACGCCGGCCTGCCAGTGCTGTCGGTCAGCACCGGGTCCTACGACACCGCCAACCAGCTCAATGGCCTGAACAAGGAAATCCCCATCGATGACCGCGAGCGCGCGGAGATCATCACCGATTTCGTCGCCAGCCACCTGGACGCCAACTGGCTGCACCAGCGCTGCGGCACCCCGCGGGAAATGCGCCTGTCGCCGGCGGTATTCCGCTACCAGTTGATCCAGCGCGCGCAGCAGGCCAACAAGCGCATCGTCCTGCCCGAAGGCAGCGAGCCGCTGACCGTACAGGCTGCCGCCATCTGTCAGGCTCGCGGCATTGCCCGCTGCGTGCTGCTGGCCAAGCCGGAGGAAGTGCATGCGGTGGCCCGGGCCCAGGGCATCGAGCTGCCCGAAGGCCTGGAGATTCTCGATCCGGACCTGATTCGCCAGCGCTACGTGGAGCCCATGGTGGCCCTGCGCAAGAGCAAGAGCCTGAATGCGCCCATGGCCGAGCAGCAACTGGAAGACCCGGTGGTGATCGGCACCGTGATGCTGGCCCTGGATGAAGTCGATGGCCTGGTATCCGGAGTCATCCACTCCACCGCCAACACCATCCGTCCGGCCCTGCAACTGATCAAGACCGCCCCGGGCTGCACCCTGGTGTCTTCGGTGTTCTTCATGCTGTTCCCCGAGCAGGTGCTGGTCTACGGCGACTGCGTGATGAACCCGCACCCCAGCGCCAGCGAGCTGGCGGAAATCGCCTTGCAGAGCGCTGACTCGGCGGCGGCCTTCGGCATCACCCCGCGGGTGGCCATGATCAGCTACTCCAGCGGCGATTCGGCCAGTGGCGAAGAAGTGGAGAAAGTCCGCGAGGCGACCCTGCTGGCCCACGAAGCCCAGCGTTCGCTGCTGATCGACGGCCCGCTGCAATACGACGCCGCCGCCAACGAAAACGTCGCCCGGCAGTTAGCCCCCAACAGCCAGGTGGCGGGCAAGGCCACGGTGTTCGTGTTCCCCGACCTGAACACCGGCAACACCACCCACAAGGCCGTGCAGCGCAGCGCCGATTGCGTGAGCCTGGGCCCGATGCTGCAAGGCCTGCGCAAACCCGTGAACGACCTGCCTCGGGGCGCCCAGGTGGACGACATCGTCTACACCATCGCCCTGACCGCGATTCAAGCCGCCAACCGACCCATGGATGTCTAAATGCTGGAATTTCTACCTGCCACCGTGCGCGGGATCATCGCCTCGATCCTGCTGGCGCTGAACACTATCTTGCTGTGCTCGTTCCTGTTCTGCGTGGCGATCTGCAAGGCCCTGCCCTTCGCCCTCACCCAGCGCTTGACTCACTGGCTGATGAACCACACCCACGAAGCCTGGATCAGCAACAACAAGGCCTGGATGCAGCTGGTGTGCCGCACCCGCTGGCACGTGCAGGACCTTGAAGGCCTGGATTACCAGCATTCCTATCTGGTCACCAGCAACCACCAGAGCTGGGTCGACATCATGGTCCTACAGTACGTGTTCAACCGGCGCATCCGCCCGCTGAAGTTCTTCCTCAAGCAGGAACTGATCTGGGTACCGGTGATTGGCCTGGCCTGGTGGGCACTGGGCTTTCCGTTCATGAAGCGCTACTCCAAGGCTTACCTGGAGAAGCACCCGGAGAAGAAAGGCAAGGACCTGGAAACCACGCGCAAGACCTGTGCGAAGTTTCGCAACAACCCGGTGGGCATCTTCAACTTCGTCGAAGGCACGCGCTTTACCGAAGCCAAACACACCCAGCAGCAATCGCCGTTCCGCTACCTGCTCAAGCCCAAGGCCGGTGGTATCGCCTTTGTGTTGGACGCCATGGGCGAGCAACTGCAATCGATCATCGATGTGACCCTGCACTACCCCGCTGGCCGGCCCGGTTTCTGGGACCTGTTGTGCGGCAGGGTCAAGGATGTGGTGGTGCGCTTTGAAGAGGTACGGATTCCGCCGCAGTTCATTGGCAAGAACTATGAACAGGACACGGCCTATCGCCAGGAATTCCAGGGCTGGATCAACCAGCAGTGGCTGGCCAAGGATGCGCTGCTGGAAGTGCTGCATCGAGAGTATCCGGCAAACCCCTGAGGGCCTCTTCGCTGGCAAGCCAGCGCCTACGGAGCTGTACCGTCCTGGCCGGGGAAGGCTAATTCAAGCGCACAAAAAAGCCCGCAGCCGATCACTCGACTGCGGGCTTTTTCTTACGGCTTAGATCGCGCCGCGGCTACGCAACAGGTCCAGCACCAGCTTGACGCTTTCTTCCAACGACAGCGCCTGGGTGTCGATCACCAGATCGGCATTCAGCGGTACGTCATAGGGGAAGGATTCGCCCGGGATGTTGTCCCCGCCAGCCGCGTACAGGCCTTGCGGATCGCGCTCGGCGCACACCGCAGGCGATGCCTGGACGTAGACCGTCAGCAGACGATCCCTGCCGATCAGGTCCTTGGCCTGCTCGCGCCCTTCGGCACTCGGCGCCACGAACGCGGCCAGGGTCAGCAGGCCGGCTTCGTTGAACTGACGGGCCACGTGAGCCGCACGACGCCAGTTCTCGGTACGTCCGGCACGATCCTGTGGCAGGCCCTTGTTCAGGTCATGACGCAGGTTCTGGCCATCGAGCACATACACCGCACGGCCCATGTCGAACAGCTTGCGCTCCACGGCGTAGGCCAGGGTGCTCTTGCCCGCGCCCGACAGGCCGCTGAACAGCACGGTGGCCGGTTGCTGGCCGAAGCGCTGGGCACGCTCTTCAGTGGCCACATGGGCCAGCTTGCCATGGTGGGTGGCGCTGCCATGGGCCACCGGCTGGGCGATGATCATGCCGGCGCCGACGGTGCCGTTGGTCAAGCGGTCGATGACGATGAAAGCCCCGGTGGTGCGGTTGCTTTCGTAGCCATCCAGGGCAATCGGCGCGTCGAGGCTGATCTTGACCTTGCCGATCTCGTTCAGTTGCAGCGCGCTGGCCGCGCCCTCTTCCAGGGTGTTCACATCGACCTTGTGGATGATGCTGGCAATCGAGCCCGGCACGTAGCTGGTAGCCCGCTTGATGTCGTATTTCTTGCCCGGCAGCATCGGCTCTTCGGCCATCCACACCAGCATGGCTTCGAAGCTGTCGGTGACCGGCGGCACGTTGTCGGCATGCACCAGCAGGTCGCCGCGGGAGATGTCGATCTCGTCTTCCATGGTCAGGGTCACGGCCTGGCCTGGACCGGCCTGCTCCAGCTCGCCCTCGAAGGTGACGATGGACTTGACCCGGCTGCTCTTGCCCGACGGCAGCACCACGACTTCGTCACCCTTGTGCACGATGCCGCTGGCCAGGGTGCCGGCAAAACCACGGAAGTTCAGGTTCGGACGGTTGACGTACTGCACCGGGAAACGCAGATCGGTGAAGTTGCGGTCACCGGCCACTTCCACGGTTTCGAGGATCTCCATCAGCGACTGCCCGGTGTACCAGGGCGAACGCTCGCTCTTGTTCACCACGTTGTCGCCCTTGAGTGCCGACATCGGCACGAAGTGCAGGCTGGTGGGCTGCAGCTTCAGGCCCTGGGCGAACTTCAGGTAGTCGGCCTTGATCGACTCGAACACGCCTTCATCGAAGCCCTTGAGGTCCATCTTGTTGATGGCCACGACGATGTGCTTGATGCCCAGCAGCGAGGCGATGAAGCTGTGGCGACGGGTCTGGGTCTGCACGCCGTAGCGGGCGTCCACCAGGATGATCGCCAGGTCACAGGTGGACGCACCGGTGGCCATGTTGCGGGTGTACTGCTCATGGCCGGGGGTGTCGGCGATGATGAACTTGCGCTTGGCGGTGGAGAAATAGCGATAGGCAACATCGATGGTGATGCCCTGCTCGCGCTCGGCCTGCAGACCGTCCACCAGCAACGCCAGGTCGATATCGTCACCGGTGGTGCCGACCTTCTTCGAATCCCGGGTGATGGCTTCCAGATGGTCTTCATAGATCATCTTCGAGTCGTGCAGCAGACGCCCGATCAGGGTGCTCTTGCCGTCATCGACGTTGCCGCAGGTGAGAAAGCGCAGCAGCTCTTTGCGTTCGTGCTGGCCCAGGTACGCGAGGATGTCCTCGCTGATCAAATCAGATTGATGCGACATGACAGCCCCTTAGAAATAACCTTGACGTTTCTTGTCTTCCATCGAGCCGGCGCCATCGTGGTCGATGACCCGGCCCTGGCGCTCGGAAGTTCGCGTCAGGAGCATTTCCTGGATGATGTCCGTCAGGCTCTCGGCCTCGGACTCCACCGCGCCCGTCAACGGGTAGCAGCCAAGGGTACGGAAACGCACTTTCTTCTTGACGATGCGGGCTTTCTCTTCATCGGACAGATGCTCGAGGATGCGCTCGTCATCGATCATGATCAGGGTGCCGTTCTTCTCGATCACTTCACGCTCGGCGGCGAAGTACAGCGGCACGATCGGGATGCCTTCCAGGTAGATGTATTGCCAGATGTCCAGCTCGGTCCAGTTGGACAGCGGGAACACGCGGATCGACTCGCCCTTGTTGACCTTGCCGTTGTAGACGTTCCACAGCTCGGGGCGCTGGTTCTTCGGGTCCCAGCGGTGCTTGCTGTCACGGAACGAGTAGACGCGCTCCTTGGCGCGGGACTTCTCTTCATCGCGACGGGCACCGCCGAAAGCGGCGTCGAAACCGTGCTTGTCCAGGGCCTGCTTGAGGCCCTCGGTCTTCATGATGTCGGTGTGCTTGGCACTGCCGTGGGTGAACGGGTTGATGCCCTGGGCCACGCCATCCGGGTTGACGTGGGTGATCAGGTCCAGGCCCAGTTCTTCGACCATGCGGTCGCGGAACTTGTACATTTCCTGGAATTTCCACTGGGTATCGACGTGCATCACCGGGAACGGCAACTTGCCGGGGAAGAACGCCTTGCGGGCCAGATGCAACATCACGGCGGAGTCTTTACCGATGGAGTACAGCATCACCGGGTTGTCGAACTCGGCGGCCACCTCGCGGATGATGTGGATGCTTTCCGCCTCCAGCTGTTTCAGATGCGTCAGTTTGTCGACCATGGCTACTCACGAAAGCTTTCTTATGGACGGCCATCGGGCCGTGTTCGAGCGGGGCATGCTAGCACAGCGACCTGCTTCTAATCAGGGAGCCAACTAGAACGAAACGGTATATGAATATACCGCTCCGTTAGCCCGCAAACGCCCCTGTGCAGGAGCTGGCTTGCCAGCGAAGGCGCTTTCAGGCGCACCTTCGGACTGAAGATCTTTTTGCCGACAAGCCGGCTCCTGCACGGGATCAGATCGGGTTGGGGCAGTCGATGAACAGGTGTTCCAGGGCAAAGCGCCGGGCCAGGTAGTCGCCCAGGGCCTGGACGCCGTAACGCTCGGTGGCGTGGTGGCCGGCGGCGATGAAGCTGATGTCGTTTTCCCGGGCACTGTGGAAGGTCTGCTCCGAGGCCTCGCCGCTCAGGTACAGGTCGACGCCGGCCTGCACCGCCTGGTCGATATAGCCCTGGCCGCCGCCGGTGCACCAGCCGACCCGGCGGATCATCTCGCTGCCTTCGATCAGCAGCGGTTCACGGCCCATCACTTCCTGCACCCGCCGGGCAAAGTCCCGCGCCGTCATGGGTTCGCCGAGGGAACCGACCAGACCGACAACCTTGGGGTTCTCCGGGTCCAATGGGCCTTCCACGGTGATATCCAACTGCCGGGCCAACTGCACGTTGTTGCCCACCTCAGGATGCAGGTCCAGGGGCAGGTGATAGGCCAAGAGGCTGATGTCGTGCTTGAGCAGGGTTTTCAACCTACGCTGCTTCATGCCGGTGATGCAGGGGTTCTCGCCTTTCCAGAAATAGCCGTGATGCACCAGCACCAGATCGGCCTTGGCCTCCACCGCAGCGTCCAGCAAAGCCTGGCTGGCGGTCACGCCACTGACGATACGCATCACCTGCGGGCGCCCTTCGACCTGCAGGCCATTGGGGCAGTAGTCGGCGATGCGGGAACTGCCCAGATAGCGGTCCGCTTCTTCCACCAATGTGCTCAGAGCAACGGCCATAAAAGACTCCTAAATATCCCGTTCAGAGGCGCGCGCGGCCTCGTATAATGCGCGACATTATGGGCCGTGCGCAGCCCTTCGTAACCACCCAGGACTTGCTCAATGCTCAAGGCTCTGCGTTTTTTTGGCTGGCCGCTTCTGGCCGGCGTGCTCATCGCGTTGCTGATTATTCAGCGCTACCCCCAGTGGGTCGGCCTGCCCAGCCTGGACGTCAACCTGCAGCAAGCGCCACAAACCACCAGCACCCGGCAGGGACCGGTGTCCTATGCCGATGCGGTGCTGATTGCCGCGCCGGCGGTGGTCAACCTGTACACCACCAAAGTGATCAACAAGCCGGCCCACCCACTGTTTGAAGACCCGCAGTTCCGCCGCTTCTTCGGCGACAACCTGCCCAAGCAGCAGCGCATGGAGTCGAGCCTGGGTTCCGGGGTGATCATGAGCCCCGAAGGCTACCTGCTGACCAACAACCACGTGACCTCCGGCGCCGAACAGATCGTGGTGGCGCTCAAGGATGGGCGGGAAACCCTGGCCCGGGTCATCGGCAGCGATCCGGAAACCGATCTGGCGGTGCTCAAGATCGACCTGAAGAACCTGCCTTCGATCACTGTCGGCCGCTCGGAAAACGTCCGCGTCGGCGACGTCGCCCTGGCCATCGGCAACCCGTTCGGGGTCGGCCAGACCGTGACCATGGGCATCATCAGCGCCACCGGGCGCAACCAGTTGGGCCTGAACAACTACGAAGACTTCATCCAGACCGATGCCGCGATCAACCCGGGCAACTCCGGCGGCGCCCTGGTGGACGCCAATGGCAACCTGACCGGGATCAACACCGCGATCTTCTCCAAGTCCGGCGGCTCCCAGGGCATCGGCTTTGCCATTCCGATCAAGCTGGCCATGGAAGTGATGAAGTCGATCATCGAACACGGCCAGGTCATCCGTGGCTGGCTGGGGATCGAAGTGCAACCGCTGACCCAGGAACTGGCGGAGTCCTTCGGCCTGGCCGGACGTCCCGGGATCGTGGTGGCGGGGATCTTCCGCGATGGCCCGGCACAGAAAGCCGGCATGCAGCTGGGTGACGTGATCCTCAGCATCGACGGCGAACCTGCCGGCGACGGCCGCCGCTCGATGAACCAGGTGGCGCGCATCAAGCCGATGGAAAAAGTCGCAATCCTGGTGATGCGCAACGGCAAGGAAATCAAGCTGACGGCGGAAATCGGCCTGCGCCCACCACCCGCGCCGGTCAAGGAAGAAGAGTAAAGCTGCGCCCGGCGATGCCGGGCTAACAGCATACATTCTCATCGGTCATGTTATATTGTTTCAATATTGCTATTGGAACAGCCCCATGACGTCCCGAAAAATCCTCCCCCTGGCCGGCCTGGCCCTGGGCCTGCTGGCCGATCCCCTGCTCGCCGAAGAACCGCAGCCCCTGGAGCTCGAAGCCACCCGCATCACCAGCGAATACGAGTCCGCCAGCGGTCCGGTCAAAGGCTACCGGGCCACGCGCTCGGCCAGCGCCACCAAGACTGACACGGCGATCCGCGATATCCCGCAATCCATCAGCGTGATCCCCGCCAGCGTGCTCAAGGACCTGGGCAGCAGCAATGTCGAACGCGCCCTGGAGTTTGCCGGCGGCGTCTCCAAGCAGAACAACTTCGGTGGCCTGACCCTGTATGAATACAGCGTGCGCGGCTTCACCACCTCGGAGTTCTACAAGGACGGCTTCAGCGCCAATCGCGGTTACCCCAGCACCCCGGACGCGGCCAATATCGAGCGCATCGAGGTGCTCAAGGGCCCGGCCGCCAGCCTCTATGGGCGCGGCGACCCTGGCGGCACGGTGAACATCGTGACCAAAAAGCCCCAGCCCGAAGCCTTCACCACCCTGCAGACCAGCGCCGGCAGCTGGGACCGCTACCGCACCGCCCTGGATATCAACACCCCGCTGGATGCTCAAGGCGACCTGCTGTCCCGGGTCAATCTGGCGGTGGAGGACAACCACAGCTTTCGCGACCACGTCGACAGCCGCCGGGTGTTCGTCGCCCCCTCCTTCAGCTGGCAACTGAACCCGGACACCAGCCTGCTGGTGGAAGGCGAATTGGTGCGCCACAGCTCGACCTTCGACCGCGGCATCGTCGCCCCCAACAACCGCTGGAGCGGCGTCTCGCGCTCGACCTTTCTCGGCGAACCCAACGACGGCAACATCGACAACCACAACAACATGCTCCAGGCCGCCCTGGAACATCACCTCAACGACAGCTGGAAGCTGCGCCTGGCCAGCCACTACAAGGAAGGCCAGTTGTGGGGCTTCGCCTCGGAAACCCGCCCGCTGAATGCCGACCAGCACACGGTCAATCGGCGCTACCGCGAACGGGACAACAACTGGCACGACAGCATCACCCAGCTGGAACTGCGCGGCCTGTTCGACATCGGCAGTTGGCAGCACGAGCTGCTGATCGGCAGCGAATACGAGAACTACCGCAAGAACGAGCGGGTCACCACCATCGCCGGCGGCCCTTACGCCATTGATATCTACGACCCGATCTACGGCCAGGCCAAGCCCAGCGGCAAGCGTTCCGGCACGGACTTTTTCGAGCATGTCGAAAGCCGGGCCCTCAACCTGCAGGACCAGATCGTCTTCACTGACCGCCTGCGCGGCATGCTCGGCGCCCGCTTCGAACACTTCGAGCAAAAGATCGACGACCACACCACCGGCAAGCGCAGCCGCCAGACTCACGACGCCCTGACCCAGCGCGCCGGCCTGCTGTATCAACTGACTCCGCAAGTGGGCCTGTTCGCCAACGCCTCCACCTCGTTCAAGCCCAACAACGGGCTGGATGCGGCCGGCAAGACCTTCAAGCCCGAGGAAGGGGTCGGTTATGAAGTGGGGATCAAGAGCGAGCTGTTCGACGAACGCCTGAGCGCGACCCTGGCCGCCTTCCATATCGACAAGGAAAACGTCCTGGCCCTGGACCCCGGCAGCGACGCCAGCCGCGCCGTGGGCAAGGCCCGCAGTCAGGGCTTCGATGCGCAAGTGAGCGGCCAGTTGACCGACGCGGTGCGGGTGATCGGTGCCTATGCGCTGATCGATGCCGAGGTCACCAAGGGCGATCGGGCGATCCCCGCCGGCAGTCGCATCCTCGGCGTGGCCAAGCACAGTGGCAGCCTGCTGGGCGTCTATGAGTTCCAGGACGGCCGGCTCAAAGGCTCGGACATCGGCGCCGCCCTGACCTATGTCGGCGATCGCTCCGGCGAGGCTGGCGGCAGTTTCGAGTTGCCCGCCTATCGCACCCTGGATCTGCTGGCCCATTACAAGGCCAGCGACAACCTGACCCTGGGCCTGAACCTGAACAACCTGTTCGACGAGAAGTACTACGAGCGCTCCTACAGCAACTACTGGGTCACTCCAGGCGAGCCGCGCAACTTCACCGTCAGCCTGACACTCAACCTGTAGCCGAGAATCGCCATGCACCACCTCAAGTCAATCACGCTGCTGGGACTGCTCATCACGCTGGGCACAACCCAAGCCACGGCCCACGGTCTATGGACCGAGCAGCGCCGCGGAAATATCGAAGTGATCTACGGCCACGGCGCCGAAGACGATGCCTTCAAAGCCAAGAAGGTCAGCGGTGCCTGGGCCTACGACGCCGCGGCCAGGATGATTCCAGTGACCGTGCAACGCCTGGCTGACCATGCGCGCCTGCAACCACTCAAGCCACCGGCGGTGCTGGCCGTGGCGCTGGACAACGGCCCGTGGTCGCAAACGGCGGACAAAGGCTGGGTCAACCAGGGGCGCAGCCAAGTCCCGGGGGCCATCGCCTCGACCCACACCTTCAAGTACAGCCTGGCGATCTATCAAGCAGGGGCGAAGCTGCCCAAGCTGGAACAGCTCAAACTGCTGATCCTGCCGGAAGTCGACCCGCTGACCGTGGGCCAGGGCAACAGCCTGCCGGTGCGGGTACTGCTGGATGGGCAGCCCGTGGCTGGGGTCAAGTTGATCGGCGATTATCGCAACGCACCGAGCACCCTGAGCACCGAGACCGATGCCCAGGGACGCGCGCAAGTGTTGGTGAGAAATGAAGGCTTGAACGTGATTGCCGCAGAGCTTGAAGTGCCGCTCAAGAACGACCCGGATGTGGCTTCACGCGGCCTGTTCAGCTCCCTGACCTTCCTCGGCAACCCGCACCACGAATGAGGGCAGCCGGGGGCTGCAGCTACGAGCGGCAAGCTTGTAGCTGCAAGCGCGAGGCGCCAAGCATTGGCTCCGGGCTTCTGACTTGCAGCTTGCCGCTCGCGGCTTAGAGCGGCCCCAACCCGTCGATCAGTGCCTGGTTCTGCTCCGGGGTGCCGATGCTGATGCGCAGGAACTGGGCGATCCGCTGCTGTTTGAAGTGACGCACGATCACCCCTTGCTCGCGCAGCTTGGCCGCCAGCCCCGCCGCATCGTGCTGCGGGTGGCGGGCAAAGATGAAGTTGGCCGCCGACGGCAGCACTTCGAAACCCTTGGCCTGCAACTGCGCCACCACCCACTCGCGACTGTCGATCACCAACTGGCAGGTCTTGGCGAAGTACTCGCGGTCCTCGAAGGCCGCCGCCGCGCCGACAATCGCCAGGCGATCCAGTGGGTAGGAGTTGAAGCTGTTCTTGATCCGCTCCAGGGCCTCGATCAGGTCCGGATGGCCCACCGCCAGGCCCACCCGCAAGCCGGCCAGGGAGCGCGACTTGGACAGGGTCTGGGTCACCAGCAGGTTGGGGTAGCGGTCCACCAGGCTGATGGCGGTCTGGCCGCCAAAGTCGATATAGGCTTCGTCCACGACCACCACCGAATCCGGGCTGGCCTGGAGGATCTGCTCCACCGCGTCCAGGGCCAGCAGGCAGCCGGTGGGCGCGTTCGGGTTGGGGAAGATGATCCCGCCGTTGGGTTGGGCGTAGTCGGCCACACGGATCTGGAACTGCTCGTCCAGGGGCACCGCCTGGTAATCGATGCCGTACAGGCCGCAGTACACCGGGTAGAAGCTGTAGCTGATGTCCGGGAACAGCAGCGGCTTATCCTGCTGCAACAGGCCGTGGAAAATGTGCGCCAGGACTTCGTCGGAACCGTTGCCGAGGAACACCTGGTTGCCCTGCACGCCGTAGTAACCGGCCACCGCCTGCTTGAGCAGGTCGCTGTTGGGGTCGGGGTACAGGCGCAGGTTGTCGTTGAGTTCGGCCTGCATCGCCGCCAGGGCCTTGGGCGACGGGCCATAGGGGTTTTCATTGGTGTTGAGCTTGACCAGCTTGGTCAGCTTGGGTTGTTCGCCCGGCACGTAGGGCACCAGGTTCTTGACGAACGGACTCCAGAATTTGCTCATGTTCATTGCCCCTGATCTTGGTCGTCGACGATGCGGTATTCGGCGCTGCGGGCGTGGGCGGTCAGCGACTCGCCACGGGCCAGCACCGAGGCGGTGCGGCCCAGCTCGGACGCGCCCTGCTCGGAACAGAAGATGATCGACGAGCGTTTCTGGAAGTCATACACCCCCAGCGGCGAAGAGAAACGCGCGGTGCCGGACGTCGGCAGCACGTGGTTCGGCCCGGCGCAGTAATCGCCCAGGGCCTCGGAGGTGTGACGACCCATGAAGATCGCCCCAGCGTGGCGGATCTGCGGCAGCCAGGCTTGCGGGTCGGCCACCGACAGCTCCAAGTGCTCGGGGGCAATGCGGTTGGCCACGTCCATGGCTTGCTGCATGTCGCGAACCTGAATCAGCGCGCCACGGCCATTGATCGAGGTGTTGATGATTTCCGCGCGCTCCATGGTCGGCAGCAGCTTGGCGATGCTCGCCGCCACCTGGTCGAGGAACTCGGCGTCCGGGCTGACCAGGATCGCCTGGGCGTCTTCGTCATGCTCGGCCTGGGAGAACAGGTCCATGGCGATCCAGTCCGGATCGGTCTGGCCGTCGCAGACCACCAGGATCTCCGACGGGCCGGCGATCATGTCGATCCCGACCTGGCCAAACACATGGCGCTTGGCGGTGGCCACATAGATGTTGCCCGGGCCGACCACCTTGTCCACCTGGGGCACGCTTTCGGTGCCGTAGGCCAGCGCCGCGACAGCCTGGGCGCCACCGATGGTGAACACCCGGTCGACCCCGGCAATGCAGGCGGCGGCCAGGACCAGCTCATTGACCTCGCCACGGGGCGTCGGCACCACCATCACCACCTCGGTCACGCCCGCCACCTTGGCCGGGATCGCGTTCATCAGCACCGATGACGGGTAAGACGCCTTGCCCCCCGGAACATACAGGCCGGCGCGGTCCAGCGGCGTGACCTTCTGGCCCAGCACCGTGCCGTCGGCCTCGGTGTAGCTCCAGGAGTCCTGCTTCTGTTTCTCGTGATAGCTGCGCACCCGCGCCGCGGCCTTTTCCAGGGCTTCGCGCTGGGCCACGGTGATTCGGGTCAGGGCCAGTTCCAGGCGCTCGCGCGGCAGGATCAGGTCGGCCATGGAGGCCACTTGCAGGCCGTCGAAACGCTGGGTGAACTCCACCAGCGCCGCATCACCGCGCTCGCGCACGGCCTTGATGATGTCCAGCACCCGCTGATTGACCGAATCGTCAGAGACACTTTCCCAGCTCAGCAGATGATCCAGATGACGGGCGAAATCCGGGTCGGCAGCGTTGAGTCGGCGAATTGCAGTCGGAGCGGTCATAGCGAAGGCCTCAATGATTGGCGAGTGCACAAAAGGGCAAGCTTGGATTTGCAAAGCTCAGGCGCCGCAAGACTACCAAGCCATCCGCGTGGGCACCTGAGCATTCTGGCTATGACGCGGATAGATGGGCGCGGCTCAAGGCCACGCATGTGAATCAGCCGCGGTGTCGCGATTCCACTGCCTTGCGCAGGGTGTCGATCAACGCCTGGATACGGGCGTGCTGCATCTTCATCGATGCCTTGTTGACCACCAGGCGAGAGCTGATGGTGGCGATCAGTTCCTGGGGCTCCAGACCGTTGGCCCGCAGGGTGTTGCCAGTGTCGACCACGTCGATGATCTTGTCCGCCAGGCCGATCAGCGGCGCCAGTTCCATCGAGCCGTAGAGCTTGATGATGTCGACCTGACGGCCTTGCTCGGCGTAGTAACGCTTGGCGACGTTGACGAACTTGGTGGCCACGCGCAGGCGGCCCTTGGGTTCGACGGCGCCAATCGCACCGGCGGTCATCAGCTTGCACTGGGCAATCTGCAGGTCCAGCGGTTCGTACAGGCCCTGGCCGGAGTACTCCATGAGGACGTCCTTGCCAGCCACCCCAAGGTCGGCGGCGCCATGTTCGACATAGGTCGGCACATCGGTGGCGCGCACGATCAGCAGGCGAACATCGTCCTGGGTCGTGGGGATGATCAGTTTGCGGCTCTTGTCCGGATTCTCGGTTGGCACGATGCCCGCTTCAGCCAGAAGCGGCAGCGTGTCGTCGAGGATACGGCCCTTGGACAGTGCGATGGTCAACATGAGTAACGTAAGTCCTTATGCGGCGACTGATGCCCGGACGCAAACGGCGCCAGACATGCGTCGAGCCTGAAGACAGGCTCGACGTGGAACAGATTCGGCAGTGGGCACCTCCCTGTGCCCGTCATGCAACTAGCCCGGTACGCGGCGGATCTTGGCGCCGAGCATCTGCAGCTTCTCTTCGATGCACTCGTAACCACGGTCGATGTGGTAGATGCGGTCGATCAGGGTGTCGCCTTCGGCCATCAGGGCCGAGATCACCAGGCTGGCCGAGGCCCGCAGGTCGGTGGCCATGACTGGCGCGCCCTTGAGGATCTCGGTGCCGGTAACGATCGCGGTGTTGCCTTCGACCTGGATCTTGGCGCCCATGCGGTGCAGCTCGTACACGTGCATGAAGCGGTTTTCGAAGATGGTCTCGATGACCGCGCCCGTGCCTTCGGCAATCGCGTTCAGGGAAATGAACTGCGCCTGCATGTCGGTCGGGAACGCCGGGTACGGAGCGGTACGCACGTTGACCGCCTTGGGGCGCTTGCCGTGCATGTTGAGCTCGATCCAGTCGCTGCCGGTGGTGACTTCAGCGCCGGCTTCCTTGAGTTTTTCCAGTACGGCTTCAAGGATGGTCGGATCGGTGTCCTTGACCTTGACCCGGCCGCCAGTGACGGCAGCCGCCACCAGGTAGGTGCCGGTTTCGATACGGTCGGGCATGACCTTGTAGGTCGCCGAATGCAGGCGCTCGACGCCATCGATGGTGATGGTGTCGGTGCCGGCGCCGGAAATCTTCGCGCCCATGGCGATCAGGAAGTTCGCCAGGTCGACGACTTCCGGTTCGCGGGCGGCGTTCTGCAGCACGCTGCGGCCACGGGCCAGGGCCGCGGCCATCATGATGTTCTCGGTACCGGTCACGCTCACGGTATCGAAGAAGAAATTCGCGCCGCGCAGGCCGCCTTCAGGGGCCTTGGCCTTGATGTAGCCGCCTTCGACGTCGATCACCGCGCCCATGGCTTCCAGGCCGCGGATGTGCAGGTCGACCGGACGCGAACCGATGGCGCAACCGCCTGGCAGGGCCACTTCGGCCTCACCGAAGCGGGCAACCATCGGGCCCAGTACCAGGATCGAGGCGCGCATGGTTTTCACCAGCTCGTAGGGCGCTACCAGGGTCTTGATGGTGCGCGGGTCGATTTCGACACTGAGCTTCTCGTCGATCACCGGTTCGATGCCCATGCGGCCGAACAGCTCGATCATGGTGGTGATGTCGTGCAGGTGCGGCAGGTTGGCCACGGTGACCGGGCCATCGCACAGCAGGGTTGCCGCCAGAATCGGCAGCGCGGAGTTCTTGGCCCCGGAAATGCGGATCTCGCCATCAAGGCGAACGCCGCCGGTAATAATCAATTTATCCATAACAGTCTCGACGCCCTTGGGCTCAGGTGCGCTCGGCCCAGGCCGCGCGGCTGAAAAATTTCATGGTGATCGCATGGATGCTGCCATCGGCAATCCATGGATTCAAATGGGCATAGATGCTCTGCTGACGCTTGACCGGGCTCAACGCCACCAGTTCGTCGCTAATCACGTTCAGCTGAAAGTTGCAGCCTTCGCCCTCAACTTCTACCTGAGCTCCGGGCAGCTTTCCCTCAAGAAAGCTCTTCACTTCGTTGGCCTGCATGCTCAACCTCAATCGGCGCCCTGTGCGCGCGGGTCGGACATCATACAAAAAAGCCCCGCGCCTGCGAACCCCGCATAGCAGGACTCTGACGGGGGGCTTCTCTATAGATGAGGGTTACTACGGATGGAGGAGGATCTCAGTGACCCCGGATACCTCGGCGATTTCTCGCATGTCCTCGGGCAAGGCACGAACACTCACGGTCTTGCCAAGGCCCTGACCGTCGCGAATGAAGGCCAGCAACAGGGCCAGACCGACACTGCTGGACTTTTCCACCGCCGAGCAGTCGAGTACCAGGGCCGTGCCCGGACTCGACTTGATCAGCGCCAGACCCTGCTTGCGCAGGCCCGGGCCGCTGCGGTAGTCCAGCACGCCACTGATCAGCAGCTCCCCGGCGTCACCCAGGCGCACGGCCGACTCGCTCATTGTGCCGCCTTATGGGCAGCGTCTTCGGTGACTTCCTTGGCCTTGGCCACTTCGCCGGCCCAGCCGTCGATGGTCTTGTCCAGGTTGTTGCCGTTGCGCTGCATGGCGTCGGCGAACTGATCACGGAACAGCTTGCCGATGTTGATGCCGTTGATGATCACGTTGCGCACTTTCCACTCGTCGTTGATCTTTTCCAGGGTGTAGGACACTGGATAGATAGCGCCGTTGTTGCCTTTGACCTGCATGTCCACGCTGGTACGGGTGCCGCTTTCATCCTTGGCCGGAGAAACGGTGATGCCCTGGTTGTTGTACTCGAGCAAGGCGTTGCCATAGAACTGCATCAGGCTGCGCTTGAAGTTTTCCTGGAAGCGCGCCATCTGCTCCGGCGTGGCCTTGCGCGAATACTTCACGGTCATGATGCTGCGGGAGATGCCGTCGGCATCCACCACCGGACCGACAATGCCGTTCAGGGCGTTGTAGAAGTCGTTCGGGCTTTGCTTGTACTTTTCCTTGTTGGCCGCCAGATCCGCCAGCAGGCGGGTGGTGGTGTCCTGCACCAGATCGTGGGCGGAAGGTGCAGCGGCCGCGTTAGCCAGCAACGGCAGGGCCGCCAGCAGCACCAACAGGCCACGTCGCAAGATCGAGATCATCGAAAAACTCCTCATTTGGCGTCTTTGCTAACGGTATTGAGCAGGAATTTACCGATCAGGTCCTCCAGCACCAGCGACGACTGGGTGTCGTGGATGGTTCCACCATCCTTGAGCAAGGCTTCTTCCCCGCCCACGCTGATACCGATGTATTTCTCACCCAACAGGCCAGCCGTCAGAATAGATGCAGTGGAGTCGGTCGGTAGATTATCCACACGTTTTTCCAGTTGCATCGTCACCCGACCGGTGAAGCTGTCACGGTCCAGATCGATCGCCGTGACCTTGCCGATGGTTACCCCGGCCATGGTCACCTTAGCTCTGACCGTCAAACCGGCGATATTGTCGAAGTAGGCGTAAAGCTTGTAGGTATCGGTGCTTGCGCTGGGAGACAAGCCACTGACTCGCAGGGCAAGCAACAGCAAAGCCAGAATGCCGGCCAGCAGGAAAAGGCCGACACCGATTTCCAGGGTGCGGTTTTGCATCAGAAATCTCCAAACATCAAGGCGGTCAGAATAAAGTCCAAGCCCAGTACGGCCAACGAGGCATACACCACGGTCTTGGTAGTGGCACGGCTGATCCCCTCTGAAGTGGGCTCACAGTCGTAGCCTTGGAATACGGCGATCCAGGTCACTACAAACGCAAAAACGATACTTTTGATCACACCATTGAGTACGTCACCGCTGAAGGTCACGCTGTTCTGCATGTTCGACCAGTAGGAACCTTCATAGACCCCCAGCCAGTCCACGGCAACCCAGGAACCGCCCCAGATCCCCACCACGCTGAAAATCATCGCCAGCAGCGGCAGGGAAATGAAGCCGGCCCACAGGCGCGGCGCGATGATGTACTTGAGCGGGTCGACCCCGATCATCTCCAGGCTGGAGAGCTGCTCGGTGGATTTCATGTTGCCGATCTCGGCCGTCAGCGCCGAACCGGCGCGACCGGCGAACAGCAGCGCGGTGACCACCGGCCCCAGTTCGCGCAACAGGGTCAGGGCGACCATCTGCCCTACCGCCTGCTCCGAACCGTAGCTGGAGAGAATGTTGAAGCCCTGCAGCGCCAGCACCATGCCGATAAAGACCCCGGACACGACGATGATCACCAGGGACATCACGCCCACGGAGTGCAGTTGCTTGATCAGCAGGCCGAAACTGCCGCCGATGCCGCCGCGTCCCAGCAGCGCGTGAAACAGGAACAAGGTGGAACGCCCCAGTACCGCCAGGACATCGATGCCTGAGCGACCGAAGAGGCGAACCCTCTCGATTAGCGATATTTTGCGCATCAGCGCTTCCCCAGAAGATCTGCGCGGTAATCCGTCGCTGGAAAGTGAAACGGCACCGGGCCGTCGGGATCGCCCTTCATGAATTGACGGATACGCGGATTGTCGGAGTCCATCAGTTCGTCAGGAGTTCCCTGCCCCAATACCTGGCCGTCGCCGACCACATAGAGGTAATCGGCAATGCTCGCGGTTTCCGCAAGATCGTGGGACACCACGATGCTGGTAATGCCCAGGGCATCGTTGAGCAGGCGAATCAAGCGCACCAGGACGCCCATGGCAATCGGGTCCTGCCCCACGAAAGGCTCGTCGTACATGAGAATCTGCGGGTCCAGGGCGATGGCCCGGGCCAGGGCGACCCGACGCTTCATGCCGCCGGACAGCTCATCAGGCATCAGGTCGACGGCACCGCGCAGGCCCACCGCCTGCAGCTTGAGCAGGACAATGTCGCGAATCATCTCGTCCGGCAGCTCGGTATGCACCCGCAGCGGAAAGGCCACGTTCTCGAACACATCCAGATCGGTGAACAGCGCGCCACTCTGAAACAGCACGCCCATCTGCTTGCGTGCATCGAACAGATCGCTGCGCGAGAGGGTCGGCAGATTCTGGCCGTTGACCCACACTTCGCCGCTGCTGGGCCGCAACTGCATGCCCATCAAGCGCAACAGGGTGGTTTTTCCGCAGCCGGAAGGCCCCATGATGCCGGTGACCTTGCCCCGCGGAATACGGATATCCACGTTATTGAAAATGCTGCGCGCACCGCGCTTGAAGGACAGTCCCTTCAGCTCGACCGCGTAGGCGTTATCGGCACTCATCTAAACTCCTTGCGATGCAGCCTATCACTCGGACGCTTGGCTCCCTGCCGGGAGTACGTGCCCCTGGGCAGGCCGAACTGGCGGCGAACTATATCACTGCTGATACGACGCCCCCAAGGCCGAAGCCGTCAACGTTCAGGTCCAGGACAGGCGAAATCGGAGGAATCCTGATACCGGACGGACAAAGGCTGACGAACTTGCGTGAGGGATTTGTTCATTACCGCTATAATCGCCGCCTTTTCATCGGGCTATACGATTTCAGACATGAGCCAATCCAGCGACCTGATTCAATCAGCACAACGCACCATCCGCCTCGAACTTCAGGCCGTAGAAGGCTTGCTGCCCCATATCGACGCAGATTTCGTACGCGCTTGCGAGATGATTCTGGCCAGCAAAGGCCGCGTGGTCGTGGTGGGCATGGGCAAGTCCGGGCACGTCGGCAACAAGATCGCGGCGACTCTGGCGAGCACCGGAACCACGGCTTTCTTTGTCCATCCGGCCGAAGCCAGTCATGGCGACATGGGCATGATCACCCGCGACGACGTGATCCTGGCCCTCTCCAACTCCGGCTCCACCAACGAAATCGTCACCCTGCTGCCGCTGATCAAGCGCCTGGGCATCCAGCTGATCAGCCTCACCGGCAACCCCGAGTCGCCGCTGGCCAAGGCCGCCGACGTCAACCTGAATGTGCATGTCGAACACGAGGCCTGCCCGCTGAACCTGGCGCCGACCTCCTCGACCACTGCAGCCCTGGTCATGGGCGATGCCCTGGCCGTGGCCCTGCTGGAAGCTCGCGGGTTCACCGCCGAAGACTTCGCGTTCTCCCATCCCGGAGGCGCCCTGGGCCGCCGCCTGCTGCTCAAGGTCGAGAACGTGATGCACGAAGGCAGCGACCTGCCACAGGTGCAACGGGGCACCCTGCTCAAGGATGCGCTCATGGAAATGACCCGCAAGGGCCTGGGCATGACCGTGATCCTGGAAGCCGACGGTCGCCTGGCCGGGATCTTCACCGACGGCGACCTGCGCCGCACCCTGGATCGCGCCATCGATATCCACCACGCCACCATCGATTCGGTCATGACCCCTCATGGCAAGACCGCCCGTGCCGATATGCTGGCCGCCGAAGCCCTGAAGATCATGGAAGACCATAAAATCAGCGCCCTGGTGGTGGTGGACAAGGAAGACCGGCCGATCGGCGCCTTGAACATGCACGACCTGCTGCGCGCGGGAGTGATGTAAATGAGTGCCGACCTGCTGCAACGCGGTAAACACATCAAGCTGGCGGTCTTCGACGTCGACGG
Organism: Pseudomonas sp. 3MA1; assembly: GCF_029237275.1. Taxonomy (NCBI): domain Bacteria; kingdom Pseudomonadati; phylum Pseudomonadota; class Gammaproteobacteria; order Pseudomonadales; family Pseudomonadaceae; genus Pseudomonas; species Pseudomonas sp. 3MA1. The sequence continues at coordinate 150,655 of NZ_JAACFX010000007.1, forward strand.
CGTCCTGACCGACGGTCGCCTGTACTTCCTTGAAGACGGCAGCGAGTTCAAGACCTTCAACACCCTCGACGGCCAAGGCATCAAGATGCTCATGGCCGCTGGGGTGCAGACCGCGATCATCAGCGGGCGCAAGACCCCGGTGGTGGAGCGTCGGGCCAAGAACCTGGGGATTCCCCACCTGTACCAGGGCCGCGAAGACAAGCTGGTGGTACTGGACGAACTTCTTGGCCAACTGGGCCTAAGCTATGAACAGGTCGCCTACCTGGGTGACGACCTGCCCGACCTGCCGGTGATCCGCCGTGTCGGCCTGGGCATGGCGGTGGCCAACGCCGCCGGCTTTGTCCGCGAACACGCCCACGGCATTACCCTCGCCCGTGGCGGCGAAGGCGCCGCACGGGAGTTCTGCGAGCTGATCCTGCGCGCCCAGGATCGCCTTGAAGCAGCCAATGCCGCTTATTTATAGAGCCCTCCCATGCTGAGTAAAAAGATTCGCACCATCCTGATCTTCGGGACCATCGCCCTGCTGTTCGCGGCGGTCGGCTACTGGAACATCAGCCCGGAACGCTTCCTCGACAAGCCTGTGGTGCAGGTCGACGAGAGCGCCATCGACTATTACGCGATCAACGCCCGCAGCGTGCAGTACCTGCCCGACGGCAAACTGCAGTACGAAATGACCTCGGACAAGGTCGAGCACATCAAGGCCAGCGAAGTGACGCTGCTGACCAAGCCCGACCTGCAGATGTACCGCGGCACCACTTATCCCTGGCACGTCCAGAGCGAGCGCGGCGAAGTCAATCCGGACGGCACCGAGGTCGAGCTGATCGATTCGGTCCGGGTTTCCCGCACCGATGAGCACAACCGCAACCTGCTGATCACCACCAGCCGCATGACAGTATTCCCGCAGAAGCAATATGCGCAGACCGAGCAAGCCGTTAGAATCGACGGCGCCGACGGCGTGACCACTGCCAAGGGAATGAAAGCGTATTTGAAAGACGGCAGGATGAACCTGCTATCGAACGTAAGAGGACAGTATGAGGCTCGTTAAAACCCTCCCTATTTTGCTCAGTCTGGGCGCAGCACTGGGAAGCGTGAGCGCCTGGGCTCTGCCGAACGATAGCCAACAGCCGATCCGTATTCAGGCCGACGACGCCCAGCTGGACGACAAGAACGGCGTGGCCACCTACAAGGGCGATGTGATCATCACCCAGGGCTCGATGAAGATCACCGGCAACACCGTGACCATCACCCGATCCAAGACTGGCGAAATCGATGTCGTGACTTCGGTGGGCAACCTCGCCTACTTCGAGCAGCTGCAGAAGCAGACCGACCCGAAACCGGTCCAGGCCTACGCCGTGACCATCCAGTACCATGCCCAGCAGAACCGCATCGTGCTGATCGACAAGGCCAAGGTGATCAACGACGGCAACACCACCGAAGGCGAGAAAATCGTCTACGACACCGTCAAGCAAGTGGCTAACGCCGGTCGCGCCAATGGCAGCTCGGTCACCGCGCCACGTCCGCGGATCGACATGGTCATCCAGCCGAAAAAGAAAACCGACGAGCAAAAGGCCCAGTAATGGCAACTCTGAAAGCTCAGCACCTGGCCAAGAGCTACAAGAGCCGCCAGGTCGTGCGTGATGTCAGCCTGTCCATCGACAGCGGTCAGATCGTCGGCCTGCTCGGCCCCAATGGCGCCGGCAAGACCACCTGCTTCTACATGATCGTCGGCCTGGTCCAGGCCGATCAGGGCCGCGTGCTGATCGACGATCTGGACGTCAGCCACCAACCGATGCACGGTCGCGCCCGCGCCGGTATCGGCTACCTGCCCCAGGAAGCCTCGATCTTTCGCAAGCTGTCGGTGGCCGACAACATCATGGCCATCCTCGAGACCCGCAAGGAGCTCGACAAGGCCGGCCGTCGCCAGGAGCTGGAAAGCCTGCTGCAGGAATTCCACATCAACCACATCCGCGACAACCTCGGCATGAGCCTGTCCGGTGGTGAGCGCCGCCGCGTGGAAATCGCCAGAGCGCTGGCTACCGCCCCCAAGTTCATCCTGCTGGACGAACCCTTCGCCGGTGTGGATCCGATCTCGGTCGGCGATATCAAGCAGATCATCCATCACCTGAAGGCCAAAGGCATCGGTGTGCTGATCACTGACCACAACGTCCGGGAAACCCTGGACATCTGTGAGACCGCCTATATCGTCAACGACGGGCAACTGATCGCCGAAGGCGACTCCGAGACTATTCTGGCCAATGAACTGGTCAAGGAAGTCTATCTGGGCCATGAGTTCCGCCTGTAACGGCTGAGGTGTCGGGCCAGACGCCAGAGCGCCGGAAACGATAAATCCCCACAAACTTTATTGTTACAGCGCTCTAGGCAAACACTTCAGTTTCAGGCATATAATTTGCTTATGTTTGGCGCTCCGGCGCCCTGTAGTGGATGGCGCATGTGCGCCGGCAAATAAGGTGTTAAGCCCCTGCCATGAAACCATCGCTAGTCCTGAGAATGGGCCAGCAGCTGACGATGACACCGCAGCTGCAACAGGCCATCCGCCTGCTCCAATTGTCGACCCTGGACCTGCAACAGGAAATCCAGGAAGCCCTGGAGTCCAACCCGATGCTCGAACGCCAGGAAGACGGCGACGACTTCGACAACAGTGACCCCCTGGCCGACAACACCGAGTCCAAACCCAATACCGAAATCCAGGAACCCTCCTATCAGGAAACCGCCCCCACGGTGGACAACCTCGAGGAAGGCGAGTGGAACGAACGCATCCCCAACGAACTGCCCGTGGACACCGCCTGGGAAGACGTCTACCAGACCAGCGCCAGCAGCCTGCCCTGCAGCGATGACGACGAGTGGGACTTCACCACTCGCACATCGGCCGGTGAAAGCCTGCAGAGCCACCTGCTCTGGCAACTGAACCTGGCCCCGATGTCGGACACCGATCGCCTGATCGCCGTGACCCTGATCGATTGCATCAACAATCAGGGCTACCTGGACGAAACCCTTGAGGAAATCCTCGAGGCCTTCGATCCGGAGCTGGACATCGAGCTGGACGAGATCGAAGCCGTCCTGCATCGCATCCAGCAATTCGAACCTGCCGGTATCGGTGCACGCAACCTGGGTGAATGCCTGCTCCTGCAACTGCGCCAACTGCCGGCGAAAACCCCTTGGCTGAGCGAGGCCCAGCGCCTGGTCAGCGATTACATCGACCTTCTGGGCAGTCGCGACTACAGCCAATTGATGCGCCGCATGAAGCTCAAGGAAGACGAACTGCGCCAGGTCATCGAACTGGTGCAAAGTCTCAATCCGCGCCCGGGCTCGCAGATCGAATCCAGCGAAGCCGAGTACGTGGTCCCGGACGTCATCGTGCGCAAGGACAACGAGCGCTGGCTGGTGGAGTTGAACCAGGAATCCGTGCCACGCCTGCGGGTCAACGCACAGTACGCCGGCTTTGTTCGCCGCGCCGACACCAGCGCCGACAACACCTTCATGCGCAATCAGTTGCAGGAAGCCCGCTGGTTCATCAAGAGCCTGCAGAGCCGCAACGAAACCCTGATGAAAGTCGCCACCCAGATCGTCGAGCACCAACGGGGCTTCCTAGAGTACGGCGACGAAGCCATGAAACCCCTGGTTCTGCATGACATTGCCGAAGCGGTAGGCATGCACGAATCAACGATTTCCCGGGTGACCACGCAAAAATTCATGCATACCCCTCGGGGCATATATGAACTGAAATACTTTTTCTCCAGCCACGTCAGCACCTCGGAAGGCGGCGAATGCTCGTCCACGGCAATCCGCGCGATCATCAAAAAACTGGTGGCCGCGGAAAATCAGAAAAAGCCGTTGAGTGACAGCAAGATCGCTGGTTTACTGGAGGCACAAGGCATTCAGGTAGCCCGTCGGACCGTCGCCAAGTACCGCGAATCCCTTGGGATCGCGCCTTCCAGCGAACGGAAGCGGTTGATGTAACCGCCGGGCCGGCCACAGCGTTTCAGAGCGTGCCTGCAAGCTGGCTGAGCCAGTGATTGCAGGCATGGTCTAGGTGGCAGGCACCTCAGCCTGCCGCGTTATGCACTGGCAACGAAGGAGAAGCTGTATGCAAGTCAACATCAGTGGACACCAACTCGAAGTGACTGAACCTCTGCGCGCTTACATCGGCGAAAAACTCGACCGGCTGGAGCGGCATTTCGACAAGATTACCAATGTGCAGGTCACCATGGCCGTCGAAAAACTGAAGCAGAAAATCGAAGCCACGCTGCACATCCACGGTGGGGAGGTCGTCGCCAATGCAGAACATGACGATATGTATGCCGCAATCGACCTGCTCACGGACAAGCTTGACCGCCAACTGAAAAAGCATAAGGAAAAGCAACTCCACCTTCTCCAAGGCACGGGTCGCTAACACTCCCCTCCCATGATCCGACTTGAAAGCATCCTGACCCCCGGCCGTTCCCTGGTGAACGTGCCGGGCGGCAGTAAAAAACGCGCCCTCGAACAAATTGCCAACCTGATCAGCCGTGAAGTGCCTGATCTGGAGATGCAGGACGTCTTCGAGAGCCTGATCGCCCGCGAGAAACTCGGCTCCACCGGTTTTGGCAACGGCATCGCTATTCCCCACTGCCGCCTCAAAGGCTGTGAGTCGCCCATCAGTGCACTGATGCACCTGGACGCCCCCATCGATTTCGACGCCATCGACGGCGCCCCGGTCGACCTGCTGTTTGTCCTGCTGGTCCCGGAAGCCGCCACCGATGCCCACCTGGAACTGCTGCGGCAGATCGCCAGCATGCTCGATCGCAAGGAAGTCCGTGATCGCCTGCGCAGTGCCACCAGCAACGAAGCCTTGTATCAGGTTGTCCTGGACGAGCAAAACGGTCAGTAATCATGCGCTTGATCATCGTCAGCGGCCGTTCCGGCTCAGGTAAAAGCACCGCCCTCGATGTCCTCGAGGATCACGGCTACTACTGCATCGACAACCTGCCCGCAGGCTTGCTGCCCGAGCTGGCCGAACGTGCATTGATTCACACTGAACTGGCACAACCGCTGGTGGCGGTGTCCATCGACGCCCGCAACCTGCCCAGCCATCTGTCACGCTTTCCCGAGCTGCTGGAAGAAGTGCGCAGCCGGCATATCCAGTGCGATGTGCTGTACCTGGATGCCGACGAGGAAACCCTGCTCAAGCGCTTCTCGGAAACTCGTCGTCGTCACCCGCTGAGCAGTGCCAATCGCTCGCTGGCCGAAGCCATCCACGATGAAACCCAACTGCTGGGCCCGATCGTCGATCTGGCCGACCTCAAGGTCAACACCACCAATCTGAACCTCTACCAACTGCGGGACACCATCAAGCTGCGCCTGTTGAACCAGCCGGAACCCGGCACCGCGTTCCTGGTGGAGTCCTTTGGTTTCAAGCGCGGCATGCCGGTGGACGCCGATCTGGTGTTTGACGTTCGCTGCCTGCCCAACCCGTATTGGAAGCCCGAACTGCGCGCCCAATCCGGACTGGACGCCCCGGTGGCGGAATACCTGGCCGCACAACCCGATGTCGAGGAGATGTTCCAGGACATCGAAAGCTATCTGCTCAAGTGGCTGCCGCGCTTCGCCGCCAGCAACCGCGCCTACGTAACCATTGCCATTGGCTGCACCGGCGGGCACCACCGCTCCGTGTACCTGACCGAGCGCCTGGGCAAGGTGTTGCAAAAAACCCTGAAGAACGTCCAGGTTCGCCACCGCGACCTTAGCTGAAAGGATCTACCCCGCGATGCCAGCTCTGGAAATCGAGATCATCAACAAACTGGGCTTGCACGCCCGTGCCTCGGCCAAGTTCGTCGGCGTGGCCGGCCAGTTCCCCTGCCAGATCCGCGCCGGCAGGACCCCGGACTCCATGGTCGACGGCAAAAGCATCATGGCCATGATGATGCTCGCCGCCGGCAAGGGCACCAAGATCCACCTCAAGACCGAAGGCGAGCAGGAACAGGAAGCACTGGATGCACTGGTTGCCCTGATCAACAACTACTTCGACGAAGGCGAGTAAGCACGAGCGAGCCCCTCGCCACACGGCAATCAGGCGAGCGCCGTGTCCATCACCATCATCAGGCAAAAACCGATACACAGCCCGAGGCTGGCAAGCTTGTCATGGCCATTGCGACGCGACTCGGGAATCACTTCATGAGTGACCACCAACAACATCGCCCCCGCCGCCAGGGCCAGCCCCAAGGGCAGCAGCACCTGCGCCAGGCTCACCAGCCAGGCACAAAGCAAGGCAAAGACCGGCTCCACCAGGCCTGAAGCGGCGCCGATCAGGAACGCCTTGACCCGCGACATTCCCGCCCCCGCCAACACCAGGGCAATCACCAGTCCTTCCGGTACATCCTGCAGGGCAATGCCCATGGCCAGGCTGTCCGCGTCCGGCATGCCACCTCCGGCCGACACCCCCACCGCCATCCCTTCAGGAATGTTGTGGGCAATGATCGCGAAGACGAACAGCCAGATACGCGGGGCAATCACCGGATGCTCCGACGTACCCACCAGCAGCTCCGGGCTGCCCCCGGAAATCTTGCGATCCACCAAAAACAGAACACAGGCCCCCAGCATGATGCCGGCGCAGATCAGGCCGCTGGAGCCCCAGGCAGACAAGCCCAGGTCCTGGGCCGCGGCAATGCCGGGGACAATCAGTGAAAACGCCGTCGCCGCCAACATCACTCCGGCCCCAAAACCCAGCAGGGTGTCGCTCACGGCCACCGGCATTTGCCGGATCACCAGCACCGGGACCGCCCCCAATGCCGTGCCCAGCGCGCAAATGGAACCGCCCTGCAAGGCACGCAGCAAGCGCGGCTCCACGTTCAACCAGCTCAACCCTTGCGCCACCAGCAAAGCCGTACCCGCCAACAGCAGCAGCGAACCGAAGGCATAGCGAAACATTCGCCCGCTACTGATCGCCAGTGTTTCCGTGCCCATAATCGGCCTTAGATCTTGTTTGCAGGAGAAGGGATCAAGCCATCGCCGCCCGGTAGCGCTGAGCCACTTCCGGCCAGTTGATCACGTTGTAGAAGGCGTTGATGTATTCCGGCCGCCGGTTCTGATAACGCAGGTAATAGGCATGCTCCCACACGTCCAGACCAAGAATGGGCGTATTGCCGTTCATCAGCGGGCTGTCCTGATTGGCGCTGCTTTCCACCACCAGTCTTTTCTCCGGGGTCACGCTGAGCCAGGCCCAGCCGCTGCCGAAACGGCTCAGCGCGGCCTTGGTGAAGGCCTCCTTGAAGCGTTCGAAACCGCCCAGTTGCTGCTCGATGGCCTGCCCCAGGGCACCGTCGGGCCTGCCGCCGCCTGCCGGGGTCATGACGGCCCAGAACAGGGAATGGTTGGCATGACCGCCGCCCTGGTTGATCACGGCGGCACGAAGCTGCTCAGGCAGTTGCTGGACGCTGGCCACCAGTTTCTCGATCTCCCAACCGGCCCATTCGGTGCCCTCCACTGCGGCATTGAGGTTGTTGATGTAGGTCTGGTGGTGCTTGCTGTAGTGAATCTCCATGGTCTGCGCATCGATGTGCGGCTCCAGGGCGTCGTAGGCGTAAGGCAGTGCAGGCAAGGTAAAGGACATATCAATGAACTCCGAAAAGGGCGCCGTTGGCGCGCGGGCTATCGCTCGACAGCCCCGTGACGTTGCCGCCCAGCAAGCGATGAGTGCGGGGGTATTCACCGTGCTCGCCGATGAAATTCAGCAGCTCGACGTAGGTCTTGCTGCTCTGGCGCCAGGCCGCCTCGCGCAAGGCCGGGGCCAGGCGACCGTCCTGCATGGTCTGCAGCAGGCGCTGATGGATCGCGCAGAGGTATTCCGCGCTCTCCTCCGGCTGGTTCAGGTGTAGATGCAGGTCCGCCAGGTTGTGATGGGAAATCACGCAGGCCGCCACCGCTTCGTCGGCATCCGCCCAGCGCTCGAACAACACCTGGGCCAGCGCCAGCGCCTGCAGGTAGAACTCGCGAGCATCCACCAGTTCGCCCTGCATAAAGAGACGATTGGCCCTTTCGATCGTGCGTTTCCAGTGCTCCATGGTGCGCCTCCAAAACGGTGTCGAGGGTTACACGCCGCCGGCGGTGAGTTTTTCCGGATCCAGCAGAATTTCCAGCTGGCTACGCGGCAGATCGGTGAGTTCCAACGCCACATCAATCACCGGTCGTCCCTGCCGGTAGGCGGTCTTGGCAATTTCCGCGGCCTTCTGGTAACCGATGATCGGGTTCAGGGCGGTGACCAGGATCGGGTTGCGCGACAGCGCTTCCTTGAGCTTGGCTTCGTTGACCTTGAAGCTGGCAATGGCCTTGTCAGCCAGCAAGCGGCTGGAGTTGGCCAGCAGCTCGATACTGCCCAGCAGGTTCTGGGCGATGATCGGCAGCATCACGTTGAGCTCGAAGTTGCCCGACTGGCCGGCCACGGTGATGGTGCTGTCGTTGCCAATGACTTGGGCAGCAACCATCGCCACCGCCTCCGGAATCACCGGATTGACCTTGCCCGGCATGATCGACGAGCCCGGCTGCAACCCTTGCAGCTCGATCTCGCCCAAGCCCGCCAGCGGGCCGGAGTTCATCCAGCGCAGGTCGTTGGCGATCTTCATCAACGACACCGCGGTGGCCTTGAGTTGGCCGGATACCGTCACCGCGGTGTCCTGGGATCCGATCAGGGCGAACAGGTTCTTGCCCGGGGTGAACTGCACCTGGGTCAGGTGGCTCAACTGCTGGCAAAAGCGTGCGGCGAACTCGGGGTGGGCGTTGATCCCGGTGCCCACTGCGGTACCGCCCTGGGCCAGGGCCTGCAGGCTCGGCAGCAGGTCCTGCAAGTGAGCGATGTTGGCCTTGAGCTGTTGTGCCCAGCCGTCCAGTACCTGGCTCATGCGTACCGGCATGGCATCCATCAGGTGGGTACGCCCGGTCTTGATGAAGGGATGCACCTCTACCGCCTTGCGTTCGATGACCTCCACCAGATGCACCAGTGCCGGCAACAAGCGCTCGTGCAGGGTCAGGGCGGCGCTGACATGAATGGTGGTGGGAATGATGTCGTTGCTGCTCTGGCCACAGTTGACGTGGTCGTTGGGATTGACCGGCTCGCCCAACAAGCGACTGGCCAGGGTCGCCAGCACTTCGTTGGCGTTCATGTTGGAACTGGTGCCGGAACCGGTCTGGAAGATATCCACCGGGAAGTGCTGCATGAAATCGCCTTCAAGAAGGCCCTGAGCAGCATCGACAATGGCCTTGCCCTGGGCGGCGCTGATCTGCTGCAGCTCGACGTTGGCCCTGGCCGCGGCGGCCTTGGCCAGGATCAGCGCACGGATAAAGGCCGCCGGCATGCGCTGGCCGCTGATGGGAAAGTTATCCACCGCGCGCTGGGTCTGCGCGCCGTACAGCGCCTGCTCCGGGACCTGCAGTTCGCCCATGCTGTCGCGTTCGATACGGAAGTTACTCATCGGGAAATCCTTGCACCAGTTCAATCAGAGGAATGGAAGGCAGCAGCGATACGGTCGCCAACCGCCAGGCATGGCTTTGCCAGCGCTTGAGCCGACACTTGCACAACGACAACCGCTCCATGTCGCGCAATGGGCGCCAGGCCTGATCCAGGCACAGGCTGCGCCAGTGCCAGGGCAACGCGGTATCGGTGGCGGTATCGAGCAATAAACGGAAGGAAGTTTCAGCGACGGTCCAGGCCGACATGGACGTGCAGCACGCCAGATAGCGCCCTTCGGCCAGGTAGTGCTCAATCAGACGCGGTTCATCCGGCTCCAGTGCGCAACGGATCTGGCGACTCATCCAGCGCCAGCTTTCGAGGTAGGGCTGCTCGTGCAAGGCAGAACTCATGACCTGGGCTCATTGAATAATGATTTTCATTATTAAATGATATTGAGAATCAAATCAATCTGACTTGTACGATTTTTGCCCAGCTCTAGCAGGAGCCGGCTTGCCGGCGAATGAGCCCTTGAGCCTTATGCCGGGCGTCCGGACGCCTTCGCTGGCCAGCCAGCTCCTACAAAGCGCCAGGCATAAAAAAACGCGCCACCCGGGGAGGTAGCGCGTTGGGGTGACTCAGGACGGCGATCAGCTGCCAGCGACGGTCATGCGTTCGATCAGCACCGAGCCGGTGCGGATGTTGCTGCGCAGTTCCAGGTCATTACCCACGGCCACGATCTGCTTGAACATGTCGCGCAAATTACCGGCAATGGTCACTTCCTGCACCGGGAACTGGATCTCGCCGTTCTCGACCCAGAAGCCTGCCGCACCACGGGAGTAGTCACCAGTGACCATGTTCAGGCCATGGCCCATCAACTCGGTCACCAGCAGGCCGCGTCCCATGCGCCGCAACAGCGCGGCCTGATCCTCATCACCATGGGTGACGAACAGGTTGTGCACGCCACCGGCGTTGGCGGTGCTCGGCATGCCCAGCTTGCGCCCGGAATAGGTGCCCAGCACATAGGACACCAACTCGCCGTCCTTGACGAAAGGCTTGGCATAGGTGGCCAGGCCGTCACCATCGAACGCCGAACTGCCCATGGCGCGCATCAGGTGCGGCCGCTCGTCGATGGTCAGCCATTGGGGAAACAACTGCTGGCCCAAGGCACCTTCAAGGAAGGATGACTTGCGGTACAGATTGCCGCCGGAAATCGCGCCGAGAAAACTGCCGAACAGGCCACAAGCCAGCTCCGCGGAAAACAGCACCGGCACTTCGCAGGTCGGCACCGGACGGGCACCCAGCCGACTGGCCGCACGCTGGGCGGCACGCTGACCAATGCTCGCCGGATCCGCCAGCAACTGGCCCTGGCGATTGACGTCGTACCAGTAGTCACGCTGCATCTGGCCATTGGCCTCGGCAATCATCACGCAACTCAGGCTGTGGCGGGTGGACGCGTAACCGCCGATGAAACCGTGGCTGTTGCCATACACCCGGCAGCCCTGGTGGGTACTCAGGGTAGTGCCGTCGGCATTCTTGATTCGGCTGTCGGCGGCAAAGGCTGCCGCTTCACAGGCCAGGGCCTGCTCGATGGCTTGCTCGGGGGTGATGTCCCAGGCATGGAACAGATCGAAATCCTGCAGGTCCTTGGCCATCAGGGAGGCATCGGCCAGGCCCGAGGCTTCATCTTCTGAAGTGTGCTTGGCAATCGCCAGGGCCGCGGCCACGGTTTCACGAATGGCCTCCGGACCGCTGGCAGAAGTGCTGGCCGAACCTTTGCGCTGGCCCACATAAAGGGTGATGCCAAAGCCCTGGTCGCGGTTGAACTCGACGGTTTCCACTTCCCGCTGGCGCACCGAGGTCGACAGCCCCTGCTCCAGGGACACCGCTACTTCGCAGGCACTGGCCCCCTGGCGCTTGGCCTCGGCGACGATCTGCTCGACTTGCTCCTGCAGGGCCGGCAAAGCCTGTGGGCCGACGCTTTGTGCTGCACTCATGCTGTTCTCCACTCAAATTCTGCTTTCGATTAAGGCCGGCGAGCGACCGAGCCGGACAAGCGGCCCTCGACTGGTTATCATGGCGGCGTTTCTTTGCGGACTGCCACCATGGTTGATTCTTACGACGACTCCCTCGATGGGGAGAAAAGCAAATCCCAGGTCAAACGCGAGCTGCATGCTCTGGTTGATCTCGGCGAGCGCCTTACCACCCTCAAGCCCGACCTGCTGAACAAACTGCCTCTGACCGACGCCTTGCGCCGGGCCCTGGCGGATGCGCCCAAGCACGTCGCCCATATCGCCCGCAAACGCCACCTGCAATTCATCGGCAAGCTGATGCGGGACCAGGACACCGACGCGATTCTGCAACTGCTTGATCAACTCGATGCCTCCACCCGGCAGTACAACGAACGCTTCCATAACCTGGAGCGTTGGCGTGACCGCCTGATCGGCGGCGGCGATGACGTGCTGGAAAAGTTCGTCAACGAGTACCCGGATGCCGATCGCCAACAGCTGCGCTCCCTGATCCGTCAGGCCCAGCATGAGGTGGCTCATAACAAGGCGCCGGCCTCCAGCCGTAAAATCTTCAAGTACATCCGCGAACTGGACGAGACTCAACGCGGCCTGCGCTGAGCCTTCCACGGGGTGAGCTGCCCGGCAGCTCACCCGACGCCCTCCTTCCTTATGCCCCAGTGCCACCCACGGTGATCGCATCGATCTTCAGGGTCGGCTGGCCGACGCCCACCGGCACCGATTGCCCATCCTTGCCACAGGTGCCAACGCCGCTGTCCAGGGACAGGTCATTGCCGACCATCGACACCCGGCTCATGGCCTCTGGGCCGTTGCCAATCAGGGTCGCGCCCTTGACCGGTGCGGTGATCTTGCCGTCTTCGATCAGGTAGGCCTCGCTGGTGGAGAACACGAACTTGCCGCTGGTGATATCCACCTGGCCACCGCCGAGGTTGGCGCAGTAGATGCCCTTCTTCACAGAGGCGATGATTTCCGCCGGGTCGCTTTCACCACCGAGCATGTAGGTGTTGGTCATGCGCGGCATCGGCAGGTGCGCATAGGACTCACGACGACCATTGCCGGTGCGGGCCACGCCCATCAGGCGGGCATTGAGCTTGTCCTGCATATAGCCCTTGAGCACGCCGTTCTCGATCAGTGTGGTGCACTCGGTCGGGGTGCCTTCATCGTCCACGCTCAGAGAACCACGACGCCCAGCCAGGGTGCCGTCGTCGACGATGGTGCAAAGCTTGGAAGCCACCATCTCCCCCATGCGTCCGCTGTAGGCCGAGCTGCCCTTGCGGTTGAAGTCGCCTTCCAGGCCGTGGCCCACGGCTTCGTGCAGCAGCACCCCGGACCAGCCGGAACCCAGCACCACAGGCAAGGTGCCCGCCGGTGCCGGAATCGCTTCCAGGTTGACCAACGCCTGGCGCAGCGCTTCACGGGCATAGCCCATGGCCCGGTCCTCGCTGAGGAAATACCGATAGTCGGTGCGCCCGCCACCGCCGTGGCCACCGCGCTCGCGGCGCCCGTTCTGCTCGACGATGACGCTGACATTGAAGCGCACCAGCGGCCGCACATCGGCGGCCAGGCCACCGTCGGTGGAGGCCACCAGGATTCGCTCCCAGACCCCGGCCATGCTCACGCTGACCTGCTGGATACGCGGGTCCAGGGCGCGGGTTGCGGCGTCAACACGCTTGAGCAGCTCGACCTTCTCGGCGCGGCTGATGACTTCCAGGGGGTTGTCCGGCGCATACAACTGCGCCACGTCCTGAGTCGAGAACGCCTGCACCGTGCCGTTCTGCCCGGCCCGGGAGATCGAACGCGCCGCTCGGGCGGCAAGGCCCAGGGCTTCCAGGGTGATGGCGTTGCTGTAGGCAAAGCCGGTCTTCTCACCGGATTGCGCGCGCACCCCGACCCCTTGGTCGAGGTTGAAACTGCCTTCCTTGACGATCCCGTCCTCCAGGGACCAGGACTCGGAAATCTGCCCCTGGAAATACAGGTCGGCGGCATCGATGCCCGGGCCGGCCAGGTCCCCCAGCACGCCCTGCAGGCTTTCGATGGTCACGCCGCCAGGGGCTAGAAGATGTTCACTGACTGAGGACAACAACCCGCTCATATGCTTTGGCCTTAAATTCGTCGTACTTATGCAAGCCGTTGAACGCCTTGCGAGAAAATGCGCCGGTGACTGAACACCGGCATCCGCGCCCGGATGGACGCCTGTTCACTGCTGTCGCGCTCGGCCAGCAGCACACCCTCACCTTGATCCTGCTGCGCCAGCACTCGCCCCCAAGGGTCGACGATCGCGGCGTGGCCGTAGGTTTCCCGCGGGCCCGGGTGCACGCCACCCTGGGCCGCCGCCAGCACATAGCACTGAGTCTCGATGGCCCGGGCCCGGATCAGCACCTCCCAGTGCGCGGCACCGGTCACCGCGGTAAACGCCGAGGGCGCGGTAATCAATTCAGCGCCGGCGGCGCGCAACTCGCTGTACAGCTCGGGAAAGCGCAAGTCATAACAGACCGTCAGCCCCAGGCGACCCACCGGCGTATCCGCCACCACCACGCGGTTTCCATGAGCATAGTCATCGGATTCGCGATAGCGGCCGCGATTGTCGGCCACGTCGACGTCGAACAGATGCAACTTGTCGTAGCGCGCCACGTACTGTCCCTGGTCATCCACCAGCAACGAACAGGCGTTGGACTTGGCATCGGGCTCATGCTCGGGTGGCAGCGGCAGGGTGCCGGCGACAATCCATAACCTGAGGTCGCGGGCGGTCTGTTTCAACCACGGCAGGATCGGTCCCTCGCCCAAAGCCTCGGCGCGACCGATGGCGGCCATGTCGCGCCGGCCCATGGCGGCGAAGTTTTCCGGCAGCACCGCCAGCCTGGCGCCACCCTCGGCGGCGCGCTCGAGCAGGCTGCGGGCCTGCTGCAGATTGGCCAGAACGTCGCTCTGGCTGACCATTTGAATCACCGCAAGAGACATGGCGTACTCCGTGTTGGGTAGGCCGCCATGCTACTCCAAAGGCACGAATCGAGGATTCTCAAAACGGCTTGTCGAAGGTGATTTTCGGCTCTTTCCACGGGCCCTTGACGTTGTACTTGACGCTGGCGAAGCGCGCCACGCGGTCACCGATCAGCTTGTCGATCAAAAACAGCGCCCCACCCACTGCCGGTGCGCCGACAATCAGCGCGGCGATCGGCAAATTGTTGGTCACCGGCAAGGTCACCAGCAACTTGGCGTCCACCTGGTCAGCCACCATGTCCAGGGTGCCATTGAGCTCCAGATTGCTCGACGGCCCGGTCAGCGTGATGGGTTCGCGGGTGACATAGACACCGTTGCTCGCCACCAGCACGCCACGCACCCGGTCGTAGCTCAGCCCCTTGCCGAACAGATCGGAGAAGTCCAGGCGCAGGCGCCGGCCAATGGAGTTGAAGTTCAGCAGACCGAACACCCGCAGCGCCTGGGCGCCGCCCTCGACTTCCACGAACTGGCCCTTGCGCAACGTGGCGTCCAGGCTGCCGGAGTAGCGCTTGAGACCGACCCAGGCCGGCGAGCCCGGCCAGCGACCGTCGACGTCCAGGTGAAAGTCCTCACTGGTGACCGTGGGCGCAAAGCCCCAGCCCTTGAGCACGTCGGCCAGGTTCTTGCCGCCAATGCGCCCGCGGTACCAGCTGTTGCTGGCGCCGGCCTGACCTTCCCAACCGCCCTCGCCTTGCAGCTGCATGCCCTTGAGCCCCAGGTCCAGGCTGTTGAAGCTCATGCCCTTGGCGGTAGGACGCACCTTGAGCGCCCAGCGGCCGATCAGGTCCGGGCCCTGGAACAGCTGCTCGATGGCGATGTCCAGCGGCGGCACATTCTTCGGGTCCACCGAAGCCAGCGGATCGGGAGCATTGTCGTCGGCTTGCGCCGTAGGGTCCGCGGCCGGCAAGCGCACGTACTGCATATTGATCGCCATCGGCGCCGCCTTGGCATCGGGGATGGCGACATTGCCCTTGGCCTGCTGACTGTCAATCTGCAATGCCCAGGCGGCGGACTGCCGGGTCAGCTGCAGGTTGACCTGATCCAGACGGGTGCCAAAGGCGCTGAGCGCCCCGACCTTGAAGTCAGCGCTGCTGAGCAACTGCTTGGCGCTGCCGCCCGGGTCCTTCCCGGCATAGCGGTCCACCAGGTTTTTCCAGGGCTCGACATCCAGCTCGGACAAGATCCCCCGCACCCGCAGCCCTTTGCTGGTGGGCAGCAAGGCCGCACCGTCACCGAGAAACAGTTCGCCACGGCCTTCGGCGAGCTTGCCGCTGGGGGCGGCGAAGGTGAAGTCGGCCAGCTCGCCGTAATCGAACCAGTAGCGGCGCTCGGCCCCTTGCAGGGTCATGCGGAACACACTGTTGCGGCCGGTGCTGGCGCTCATGCCGAACGGCGCCGGCAGGTCCACCGCCACCCCCTTGAGACTGGAACTGACCATCAACTGGCTGTCGGCGCCATCGAGGTTCAGTTGCAACTGATAAGGCAACTCGCCGGATACCGGCAGCGGCTGGCTGACTTGCAGCCAGTCGGTGAGTTTCTTGATCGCCACCTGCCCCTTGGCCACCACCCGCGTATTGGGCTTGCCGGGCTTGCCATCGGCAAAGATCTGCGCGGTCACCGGCCGGTCGAAGGCCTGGGCACTGATGCCTTCGCCACTGAGCCCCTTGCTGCTGTCAAAGCGGAAGTCGCCCTTGAGCTGAGTCAGCTCCAGTGACGGCTCACTGAGCTTGAGGCGTGCCTTGTCGGTCTTGAAATCCACCACGATCTTCGGCTCTTCGCCCTTGACCAGAGGGATGTCCAGATTCAGCTTGCCTTGCAAATCGCCCTCGCCCTGCCAGCCGGCAAAGGTCGAGGCGGTGCCGATCGGCGCCTCCTGCAGAATCTTCACCCCGTCGCCCAGGCCGCCGGCAAAACCGCCGTCGATCAGCATGTGGCTGCTTTGCCCGCTGGCCACATGGGGAATGTTGACGAAAACATCCCGCACCTTGGTGTCCAGTAGCTGGCCCTTGCTGGCGACGATGCGCACGCCACTGTCTTCGACGAACACATCGCCACTGATCTTGCTCAGGTGCGGCCAGCCCGGCTGGAACGCCAGTTCGGCGTCATGCACCTTGAAAAACAGGCTGATGCTACGGGCCGCTTCGATGGCGTCATGGTTCAGCGAGCCCTGGTACTGGAAGAAGCCCTCATCCACCGCGCCCTTGAGAATCGCCGTGCGCAGCCATTCATCCAGCGCCGGACTGAGCACCTGGGGCAGGTACTTGGCGGTGTAGCGGCCATCGCCCTCCACCAGGCCGACCCGCAGGTCCATGTAGTCTTCCTGGCTGTGGTCGAAGTGCAGCCGGATCAGGAAATCGCCGGCAATCTTGCCCTCTTCCCCCAGCACCTTGAGATACGGAGCGATCAGGGTGAAACCCTGCTTGTCCAGTTTCCAGGTCAGGGTGGCGTTGGCCTGGATGTACTGCCAGGGCTTGGCGAAGATCGGGAACAGGTGCAGGGAGAAATCCTTGCTGTCCATGCGCAGCTCGCCCTGGCCCAGGTCGCCGCTGATGCTGCCGCTGACATTGCGCGCCGCCGGAGCGCCGTGATAGGCGTCGAAGCCGATCCGATCAAGGTTGGCGGCAAAGCTCAGCCGCTGGTCGCCGCTGTTCTGCGGGCGGTAGTCGAGCAGCACATTGCGCAGCCCACCCGTGACCTTCAGGCGTTCGATGGTGGTGGCCAGGCCTTCCGGCAAGGGGGCCAGGGCGTTGAGGATCGGCGTGAGCGGCGTCAGGTCCAGGCGGTCGGCCTGCAGATGCCAGAGTTCTTCGCGGTTGTCGCCGGCCTGGGTTTGCTGCAGTTGCAGGCGCGATTCCCAGCGGGTTTCGCCAAGGCTCAGCGCCAGGGAGTCGAGTTGCACCTGCAGGCCCTGATCGCTGCGCTGGAAGAAGGCGTTCAACGCCAGGTTCTTCAGGGTGACCGGCGTGCGCTCGGCATAGGCGCCCGTGAGCTGGGGCGCGTTCAGGCGCAGCGCCGCGCTTTGCACGTCGCCCTTGGCCCAATTCAGCCACAGCTCGCCGCCGGCCTTGAGTTCGGAGAGCTTCCATTGCTGAGTGACGCGCGCCGGCAGCCAGCGTGACCAGTCGCTTTGCGGCAGGCTCAGGTACAGCTCGGCCTGGGCGTCGCGCCATGCCTGCGCCTGGATCCGCGTGCGCAGGTTGACGGCCAGGGGCTGCCCGTCTGGCAGGGTCAGGCGCAGGTCAAGGCGCTGGCGACTGGGGCCGGTGCGCAGGTTGAGGCCGACATAGGTCAGGGCCAATGGCGAGTGATCCTGCGGCAGCAAGGTGACCTGGCTGTCCAGCAGGGAGAATTCGGCGACTTGCTGCAAGCGGGTCAGCAGTTGCTCCGGGTCCATGGGCTGGTCCTGCTGCATCGGCAGGCCTTGCAATTGCCACTGGCCGTCCGCGCCTTCCTTGAGGCTCAGGCTCAGGCCACTGAGTTCCAGGCGCCCTATGCGCAGATCCCGGGCCAAGAGACTGCCGAGCATGTCCGGGGCCACGCTGACCTGATCCAGGCGCAGGGCATTGGCCCCCTCACCCACCGTCACATCGTGGGCCAGCAGGATCGGTGACAAGCCGCTCCAGCGGCCCTCCAGGCTGCCGATCTGCACCGGCAAGCCGACGGCCTGCTGCACCTTGGCCTCGACCTCGGCCTGGTACTCGGCCACCAGTGGCGTCAGCTCCCGGCCCAAACTGACATACAGGGCAATCACCACCAGCAGCAAGGCGCAGAGGCCCAGGCCCCAGCGAGTCAGCGTGGCGAATAGACGGATCAGCCGCTCCATTTCAGTTGGCTCCCACGGCAAAAGTCATGCAGAAAGCTGAAGCCAGCCGTTTCCACTGAGGTAAGACACGGGGAATCAGAGCAGCACCACGTCGTATTGTTCCTGGGAATACATGGTTTCGACCTGGAACCTGATGGTCCGGCCGATAAAAGCTTCCAACTCCGCGACGTTGCCCGACTCTTCGTCCAGCAGGCGATCCACCACTTTCTGATTGGCCAGCACTCGGTACCCTTCTGCCTGATAAGCCCGGGCCTCACGGAGAATTTCGCGGAATATTTCGTAACAGATGGTTTCCGGGGTCTTCAGCTTGCCCCGCCCCTGGCAACTGCTGCAGGGCTCGCAAAGCACTTGTTCCAGGCTTTCCCGGGTGCGCTTGCGGGTCATCTGCACCAGGCCCAGCTCAGTGATGCCGATGATGTTGGTCTTGGCGTGATCGCGCTCCAGCTGTTTTTCCAGGGTCCGCAGCACCTGGCGCTGGTGTTCTTCGTCTTCCATGTCGATGAAGTCGATGATGATGATCCCGCCCAGGTTGCGCAGGCGCAGTTGCCGGGCAATGGCGGTGGCGGCTTCGAGGTTGGTCTTGAAGATGGTTTCCTCAAGATTGCGATGACCGACGAAGGCACCGGTATTGACGTCGATGGTGGTCATGGCTTCTGCCGGGTCCACCACCAGATAGCCGCCGGACTTGAGCGGCACCTTGCGTTCGAGGGCCCTTTGCACTTCATCCTCGACCCCATACAGGTCAAAGATCGGCCGCTCGCCGGGATAGTGTTCCAGGCGATCGGCAATTTCCGGCATCAGTTCAGCCACGAATTGCGTGGTCTTCTGGAAGGTTTCCCGGGAGTCGATGCGGATCTTCTCGATCTTCGGATTCACCAGGTCGCGTAGGGTGCGCAAGGCCAGGCCCAGGTCTTCGTAGATCACATTGGGCGCGCCGATGGTCTTGATCTGCGCGCCAATCTGATCCCACAGCCGGCGCAGGTAGCGGATGTCCATGAGGATCTCGTCGGCCCCGGCGCCCTCGGCGGCGGTGCGCAGAATGAAGCCGCCGGCTTCCTTGATGCCTTCCTGGGCCACGCAGTCGCTGACCACCTGTTTCAGGCGCTCGCGCTCGGCCTCGTCCTCGATCTTCAGCGAAATGCCGACATGGGCGGTGCGCGGCATGTACACCAGATAACGCGACGGAATCGACAGCTGGGTGGTCAGGCGCGCCCCCTTGGTGCCGATGGGATCCTTGGTGACCTGCACCACCAGGCTCTGCCCTTCATGGACCAGGGCGCTGATGCTCTCCACCGCCGTGCCTTCACGGGTGGAGATTTCCGAAGCATGGATAAAGGCCGCGCGATCCAGGCCAATGTCGACGAAGGCCGCCTGCATGCCGGGCAGGACTCGAACCACCTTGCCTTTGTAAATGTTGCCGACAATGCCACGGCGCTGGGTGCGCTCGACGTGAACCTCTTGCAGCACTCCGTTTTCGACCACCGCCACCCGCGATTCCATCGGCGTGATGTTGATCAGAATCTCTTCACTCATGGCAGTGTCTCGTTCAGGCGTGTTCATAGAAGGCCGCAGCTGTCTTACACGGCGCTTTAGCGCACTGGAAGGTTTTGCCAACAGGGTATGCCGAAATGGCCGAGCAATTCTGCGGTTTCGCATACCGGCAAGCCGACCACGGCGGAATAACTGCCATTGAGCCCGGCGACAAATACCGCCGCAAGCCCTTGGATAGCATAGCCGCCGGCTTTGTCCCGAGGCTCGCCGCTGGCCCAGTAGAGCGCCGCTTCCGCCGCCGAAATGGGGCGAAAACGCACCAGGCTGCGCACCACTCGCGATTCGCAGCGCTCGCCGTCGAGCAGGGCTATGGCGGTCAACACTTCATGCTCGCGGCCGGACAGCGCCATGAGCATTTCCTGGGCGTCGGCCTGGTCCCGGGGCTTGCCCAGGATCCGTCCATCGAGCACCACGGCGGTGTCGGCACCCAGCACGCAGGCCGGGGCCTGGGATTCGCTGCTGGTGATCAGCGCACGGCCGGCAGCCGCCTTGCCCCGAGCCAGGCGCTCGACATAGGCGGCAGGGGATTCATCGGCCAGCGGCGTTTCATCGATGTCCGCGCTGATGGCGGTGAACGGCACACCGATCTGGGTGAGCAGCTCACGTCGGCGGGGCGAACCGGAGGCGAGGTAAAGCGGATTCATCAAGACATCTCCCTGTCGAGGTGCGGGCCAATGCCTGACCGAATTAATTGATTTTGAAACGTCGACGCAAGCCACGCAGGCCGAAGCTGACCCAAGGCCACAACAAGGCACTGACCAGGGCCGGCAGCACCAGCGCCAGGGTTGGCTGGCGATTGCCGGTCAGGGCACTGAGCCAGAGCTGGACCAGCTGCGCCAGGCCGAAGATCACCAGGATCACCAGGCTTTGCTGCCACATCGGGAACATCCGCAGGCGCTGCTGCAAGGACAGCACGAGGAACGTGATCAGGGTCAGAATCAACGCGTTCTGTCCCAGCAGGGTGCCGTACAGCACGTCTTCCGCGAGCCCCAGGCACCAGGCGGTGACCATGCCGACCTTGTGTGGCAGGGCCAGGGCCCAGAAAGCCAGCAGCAGGGCCAGCCACAACGGGCGCAGGACTTCCATGAACTGAGGCAGTGGCGACACGCTGAGCAACATGCCGATCAGGAACGTCAGCCAGACGATCCAGCCGTTTTGTGAATAGGGAGTGCCCGCCATTATTCTCTTCCTCCGGTGGTGGCCGGTGCTGTGGCCGCAGGCTTGGTCGCCGCCGGCTTCACCACAGGTTTATGGACCGGCTTGGCCGGAGCATGGGCCGCAGGCTTGGCCGGAGTCACTGGCGCAGCAGGAGCAGCGCTGGCGGGTGCAGCAGCGTTCGCCGCAGGCTTGGGCACCGTGGCCGGCACCACCGGCGCCGCGTTGCCACCTTGCTGATCCTGGGCTTCCTGGGCCTGGGCGGCATCGTTGGCCCGCTCCTCGGCGGTACGCGGATCGCTGAACACCAGCAGCAGGTAGCGGCTGCGGTTCAACGCGGCCGTGGGCACCGCCCGCACGATGGCGAATGGCTGGCCGGAGTCGTGGATCACTTCCTTGACCGTGGCCACCGGGTAGCCGGCCGGGAAACGCTGGCCGAGGCCGGAGCTGACCAGCAGGTCACCTTCCTTTATATCCGCGGTGTCGGCCACATGGCGCAGTTCCAGCCGCTCCGGGTTGCCGGTGCCGCTGGCAATGGCGCGCAGACCGTTGCGATTGACCTGTACCGGAATGCTATGGGTGGTGTCGGTGAGCAGCAGGACGCGGGAGGTGTAGGGCATCAACTCCACCACCTGGCCCATCAGGCCACGGGCATCGAGCACCGGCTGACCGAGAAAGACGCCATCGCGCTCACCTTTATTGATGATGATGCGGTGGGTGAAGGGGTTCGGGTCCATGCCGATCAACTCGGCCACTTCGACCTTCTCGTTGACCAGTGCCGAGGAGTTGAGCAGTTCGCGCAGGCGCACGTTCTGCTCGGTCAGGGCCGCGAGCTTTTGCAGACGCCCCTGCAGCAGCAGGTTCTCGGTCTTGAGTTTTTCGTTTTCAGCGACCAGCTCGGTACGGCTGCCGAACTGACTGGCCACGCCCTGCCATAGCCGCTGCGGCAGGTCGGTGATCCAGTAGGACTGCATCAGCACCAGCGACATCTGGCTACGCACTGGCTTGAGCAGTGTGAAGCGGGCATCGACCACCATCAGTGCGACCGACAGCACGACCAGCACCAGGAGGCGCACGCCTAATGAAGGGCCTTTGGCGAAAAGCGGTTTAATAAGCCGCTCCTCCCAGGCAAATGTTGTGTTTATTCATACGGCATCAAACCGGCCTGGATGCAGATTGACAGAAGATAAACGCCACAGGCAGCACTGCAAAGTGCTGCCTGTGAGCGCAACAGCATAGATGCCCGCCGCGACGTTATTCGCTGGAGAGCAGGTCCATGGTGTGTTTGTCCATCATTTCCAATGCACGGCCACCGCCGCGAGCGACACAGGTCAGCGGGTCTTCGGCGACGATCACCGGCAGACCGGTTTCCTGGGCCAGCAGCTTGTCCAGATCACGCAGCAGGGCGCCACCACCGGTCAGCACCAGGCCACGCTCGGCGATGTCCGAAGCCAGTTCCGGCGGCGATTGCTCCAGGGCGCTTTTCACCGCCTGAACGATGGTCGCCAGGGACTCTTGCAGAGCTTCCAGCACTTCGTTGGAGTTCAGGGTGAAGGCACGTGGCACGCCTTCGGCCAGGTTACGGCCGCGCACGTCGACTTCGCGCACTTCGCCGCCCGGGTAGGCGGTGCCGATTTCCTGCTTGATGCGCTCGGCGGTGGATTCGCCGATCAGGCTGCCGTAGTTGCGGCGTACGTAGGTGATGATCGCTTCGTCGAAGCGGTCGCCGCCAACCCGCACGGATTCGGCATAGACCACGCCGTTCAGGGAGATCAGGGCGATTTCAGTGGTACCGCCACCGATGTCCACGACCATCGAACCGCGAGCTTCTTCAACCGGCAGGCCGGCGCCAATGGCAGCGGCCATGGGCTCTTCGATCAGGAACACTTCACGGGCACCGGCACCAAGGGCCGATTCACGGATGGCGCGACGCTCAACCTGGGTGGACTTGCATGGAACGCAGATCAGCACACGAGGGCTGGGCTGCAGAAAGCTGTTTTCATGAACCTTGTTGATGAAGTACTGCAGCATCTTTTCGCAGACGCTGAAGTCGGCGATCACGCCGTCCTTCATCGGACGAATGGCGGCAATGTTGCCCGGAGTACGACCGAGCATGCGCTTGGCCTCGGTACCAACCGCAACAACACTTTTCTGATTACCGTGGGTCCGAATGGCCACAACCGATGGTTCATTCAGGACAATACCGCGCTCGCGCACGTAAATAAGGGTGTTGGCAGTGCCCAGGTCAATGGAAAGATCGCTGGAAAACATGCCACGCAGTTTCTTGAACATGGGAAAGGGACCCTAGGCAACGCGTGGGTAAAAAAGTGCGGCAAACTCTAACAACGACAGGGATTTTGGGCAAGGCGCCAATATGTTAAATTGGCCGCTTTTCTGTGCACCAAACCCCACAATCGCGGCCATAAGACCGTAGAAATGCGGTAGTGTTCCGACAATCTAACACGCGGACGAAATCCGTTTTTGTTTTCCACTGGAGAATCCCATGGCGCTTGAACGCTCCGACGTGGAAAAAATCGCCCATTTGGCCAGCATCAAGCTCAATGAAGGCGATCTTCCACACATTACCTCCGCCCTGAACAGCATTCTCGGGCTGGTGGACGAAATGCAGGCAGTCGATACCGACGGTATCGAACCCTTGGCCCACCCTCTGGAAGCCAGCCAGCGCCTGCGCGCAGACGTTGTGACCGAGTCCAATCATCGCGAGGCTTATCAGTCCATCGCACCAGCGGTCGAAAGCGGCCTGTATCTGGTTCCGAAAGTCATCGACTAAAGGGAAAGAGCCTGCAATGCATCACATGACTCTGGCCGAGATCGCCCGCGGACTCGCCGACAAGAAATTCTCTTCCGTAGAACTGACCCAGACCCTGCTGGCGCGCATCGCCCAGCTGGATCCCAAGATCAACAGCTTCATCAGCCTCACCCAGGACCTGGCCCTGAGCCAGGCCCAGGCCGCCGACGCCCGTCGCGCCAACGGTGAGAGCGGTGCCCTGCTGGGCGCGCCGATCGCCCACAAGGATCTGTTCTGCACCCAGGGCATCCGCACCAGCTGCGGCTCGAAGATGCTCGACAATTTCAAGGCGCCCTACGACGCCACCGTGGTCGCCAAGCTGGCCGCAGCCGGGGCCGTGACCCTGGGCAAGACCAACATGGACGAATTCGCCATGGGCTCGGCCAACGAGTCGAGCTGGTACGGCGCGGTGAAAAACCCGTGGAACCTGGAACACGTGCCCGGCGGTTCGTCCGGTGGTTCCGCCGCGGCGGTCGCTGCGCGCCTGCTGCCAGCCGCTACTGCCACCGACACCGGCGGCTCGATCCGCCAACCGGCCGCCTTCACCAACCTCACCGGCCTGAAGCCGACCTACGGTCGCGTTTCCCGCTGGGGCATGATTGCCTACGCCTCCAGCCTCGATCAGGGCGGCCCGTTGGCCCGTACCGCAGAGGACTGCGCGATCCTGCTGCAAGGCATGGCCGGCTTCGACCCGAACGATTCCACCAGCATCGATGAACCGGTGCCGGACTACAGCGCCGGCCTCAACGGCTCGCTGCAGGGCCTGCGCATCGGCGTGCCGAAGGAATACTTCAGCGCCGGCCTCGACCCACGCATCGCCGAGCTGATCCACAACAGCATCAAGGAGCTGGAAAAGCTCGGCGCGGTGATCAAGGAAATCAGCCTGCCGAACATGCAGCACGCCATCCCCGCGTACTACGTGATCGCCCCGGCGGAAGCCTCCTCCAACCTGTCGCGTTTCGACGGCGTGCGCTTCGGCTATCGCTGCGAGAACCCGGCCAACCTTGAAGACCTGTACAAGCGCTCCCGTGGCGAAGGCTTCGGCAGCGAAGTGCAGCGCCGGATCATGGTCGGTGCCTACGCGCTGTCCGCCGGCTACTACGATGCGTACTACCTCAAGGCGCAAAAAATCCGTCGCCTGGTGAAGAACGACTTCATGAGCGCGTTCAACGAAGTCGACATCATCCTCGGCCCGACCACGCCCAACCCGGCCTGGAAGCTCGGCGCCAAGAGCAGCGATCCAGTCGCTGCGTACCTGGAAGACGTCTACACCATCACCGCCAACCTCGCCGGCCTGCCGGGCCTGTCGATGCCGGCCGGTTTCGTCGACGGCTTGCCGGTCGGCGTGCAACTGCTCGCCCCGTATTTCCAGGAAGGCCGCTTGCTCAACGTTGCGCACCAGTATCAGTTGAACACTGACTGGCACACCCGCACCCCAACCGGCTTCTGAGGAGACACACATGCAATGGGAAGTCGTGATCGGGCTGGAGATTCATACCCAGCTCACCACTCAATCGAAGATTTTCTCCGGTAGCTCCACCGCCTTCGGTGCCGAGCCCAACACCCAGGCCAGCCTGATCGACCTGGGCATGCCCGGCGTGCTGCCGGTGCTGAACCAGGAAGCGGTGCGCATGGCGGTGATGTTCGGTCTGGCGGTAGACGCCGAGATCGGCCAGCACAACGTGTTCGCCCGCAAGAACTACTTCTACCCGGACCTGCCCAAGGGCTACCAGATCAGCCAGATGGAGCTGCCGATCGTCGGCAAGGGCCACCTGGACATCCCTCTGGAAGACGGCACCGTGAAACGCGTCGGTATCACCCGCGCGCACCTGGAAGAAGACGCCGGTAAAAGCCTGCACGAAGAGTTCAACGGTGCCACCGGCATCGACCTGAACCGCGCCGGCACGCCGCTGCTGGAAATCGTCTCCGAGCCGGACATGCGCAGCGCCAAGGAGGCCGTGGCCTACGTCAAGTCGATCCACGCCCTGGTGCGCTACCTGGGCATCTGCGACGGCAACATGGCCGAAGGCTCGCTGCGTTGCGACTGCAACGTCTCGGTCCGGCCCAAGGGCCAGGTCGAGTTCGGCACCCGCTGCGAGATCAAGAACGTCAACTCGTTCCGTTTCATCGAGAAGGCCATCAACTCCGAGATCCAGCGCCAGATCGAGCTGATCGAAGACGGCGGCAAGGTGATCCAGCAGACCCGCCTGTACGACCCGAACAAGGACGAAACCCGTCCG
Source organism: Pseudomonas sp. 3MA1 (assembly GCF_029237275.1). Taxonomy (NCBI): domain Bacteria; kingdom Pseudomonadati; phylum Pseudomonadota; class Gammaproteobacteria; order Pseudomonadales; family Pseudomonadaceae; genus Pseudomonas; species Pseudomonas sp. 3MA1. Next base: position 176,693 of record NZ_JAACFX010000007.1, read on the forward strand.
ATGCGCAGCAAGGAAGAAGCCAACGACTACCGTTACTTCCCCGACCCGGACCTGCTGCCGGTGGTTATCGAGGATTCCTTCCTCGACCAGGTACGCGCCACCCTGCCAGAACTGCCACCGCAGAAACGCGAGCGCTTCCAGGCGCAGTTCGGCCTGTCGGCCTACGACGCCAACGTCCTGGCCACCAGCCGCGAGCAGGCGGACTACTTCGAGAAGGTCGCCAGCATCGCCGGTGACGCCAAGCTCGCCGCCAACTGGGTCATGGTCGAGCTGGGCAGCCTGCTGAACAAGCAGGGCCTGGAAATCGATGAAGCCCCGGTGTCGGCCGAACAGCTGGGCGGCATGCTGCTGCGGATCAAGGACAACACCATCTCCGGCAAGATCGCCAAGACCGTGTTCGAAGCCATGGCCAATGGCGAAGGCACGGCAGACGAGATCATCGACCAGCGCGGCCTCAAGCAGGTCACCGACAGCGGCGCGATCTCCGCGGTGCTGGATGAAATGCTCGCGGCCAACGCCGAACAGGTCGAACAATACCGCGCCGCCGATGAGGCCAAGCGCGGCAAGATGTTCGGCTTCTTCGTCGGTCAGGCGATGAAGGCATCCAAAGGCAAGGCCAACCCGCAACAAGTCAACGAACTGCTGAAAAGCAAGCTCGAAGGCTGATCGCGGTTCAACCGCAAGCGGCTCGGGCCGCTTGCGTGTGACGAGGGAGCGGGCTCCCGCTCGGTCGCGCAGCAACGGCATACCGGTCGGCGCCATTCCCCCAAAGGAACATCGCCGCCGGCTTGCGGTCTGCCAAACAGACCGGCGCGAGCCCGCTCCCTCGCCACATCAACCATCGGAGCCTCCCGAATGAAGCGTCTGGTTGCCACTAGCGCCCTGCTCGCTCTGCTCACCGGCTGCGCCACCAGCCACGTCATCGACCCTCGGGGCTATGACGAAACCGGCACGGCCTCCTATTACGGCGCTCGCCACCACGGCAATCGCACCGCCAGCGGCGAACCCTTCGACCAGAACGGCTTGAGCGCCGCCCACCGCGAACTGCCCTTCGGCACGCGGGTGCAAGTCACCAACCTGAGCAACGACAAGAGCGTCGTGGTCCGTATCAACGATCGTGGCCCGCACACCCGCGGCCGCCTGATCGACCTATCCCGCGCTGCCGCGCAACAGCTGGACATGCTGCGCAGCGGCACCGCCAAAGTACGGGTCCAGGCCCTCAGCGACTGACCGACGGAGCCCAAGCCATTACCGCCTTTGCCGAATTGCCCCTGCTCAGCCTGATCCAGCTCATCAGCGGCCTGGTGATGCTGATCGCCGGTGCCGAACTGCTGGTACGCGCCGCCGTGCGCTTGTCGGCACGCCTGCGGGTGCGCCCGCTGATCATGGGCCTGAGCATCGTCGCCTTCGGCAGCAGCGCGCCGCAAATGGCCATCAGCCTGCAGGCGACCCTGGCCGACAACACCGATATCGCCGTCGGCAGCGTGATCGGCAGCAGCATCTTCAACATCCTGGTGATCCTGGGCCTCTCGGCCTTGATCATTCCCCTGCGGGTGTCGCGACAGCTGGTGCGCCTGGATATCCCGCTGATGATCGGTGCCAGTGTGCTGGTGTTCGTCCTGGCCTATAACGAACGCCTCACCCCCTCCGACGGCCTGATCCTGCTGGCGGCCCTGCTGCTTTACCTGGTTCTGCTGCTGCGCCAATCCAGGCACCCGGCACGCCCGCCGTTGCCTTGCGCCACCAACCGCCGCGGTAGCGCCCCGCGCCTGAGCAGCATGCTGCTGGTGCTGCTCGGCCTGGGGCTGCTGGTGTTCGCCGGTCACTTGCTCCTGGGGGCTGCGGTCACCGTAGCCGACGACCTTGGCTTGTCGGAACGGGTCATGGGACTGACCGTGATCGCGGTCAGCACCTCCCTGCCGCAACTGGCCACCTCGCTGCTCGCCGCCCTGCGGGGCCAGCGGGACATTGCCGTGGGCAACGTGATCGGCAGCAACCTGTTCAATCTGCTGGGCGTGCTGGGCTTCACGGCGCTGGTCGCGCCGAGCCCGCTCTCGGTTTCGCCCAATGCCCTGGACTTCGACCTGCCGGTACTGCTCGCCGTGGCCGTGCTGTGCCTGCCGGTGTTCTATTCGGGGTATCGCATCACCCGCGCCGAAGGCCTGCTGTTTCTCGGGCTGTACCTCGCCTACGGGCTGCACGTGGTGTCCTTCACCACCGGCATGCCCCTGGCCGGCAAGCTGGAACACTTGATGCTGTTTTTCGTCCTGCCAGCGCTGGTAGCGTTTCTGCTGTTCAGTTCGCTACGGGCCTGGCGCCGCCAACACAAGAGAGAAGCGCCATGAGCGAGAACAAGAAAAGCGGACTGCAAATGCGTCGCCAGGTGATGGGCGATGCCTTCGTCGATCGCGCCCTGGGCAATGCCACCGAGTTCACCCAACCACTGCAGGACTTCGTCAACGAGCATGCCTGGGGTGGGGTGTGGAATCGTGAAGGACTGCCGCTGAAAACCCGCAGCCTGATCACCCTGGCCACCCTGACCGCCTTGAAATGCCCGCAGGAGTTGAAAGGCCATGTGCGCGGCGCCTTGAACAATGGCTGCAGCGTGGAAGAGATCCGTGAAGCCTTGCTGCATTGCGCGGTGTACGCCGGAGTGCCAGCGGCCATCGACGCGTTTCGCGCGGCCCAGGAAGTGATAGACACCTATCAGCAAGCGCAGTGAACGCGCGGTTCGCCGCCAAGCCGGCTCCTACCCCCGCCCAGTAGGAGCCGGCTTGCCGGCGAACAGCCTCAAATCCACCCGCCCCACTGCAAGACAAAGATCCCGATGTTGGTGGTCACCGCCGCCATCACCGTGGTGATGACGATAATGGCCGCCGCCAGCTCATGATTGCCATTGGCCGCCCGGGCCATGACAAAGCTCGCCGCCGCGGTGGGGCTGCCAAAATACAGAAACAGAATCCCCAGCTCCGCGCCGCGAAAACCGCACAGCCACGCACCGAAGGTAGCCAGCGTCGGCAGGCTGACCATCTTCAGCAAACTCGAACTCATGGCCATCCGCCCGCTGTTGCGCAAGGCCGCCAGGGACAGGGTGCCGCCAATGCAGATCAACGCCAGCGGCAGTGACATCTGCGCCAGATAGCGGCCCGAGGTTTCCAGCCAGCCGGGCAGGCCGATCTGCCAATAGGCGAACGGCGCGGCCACCAGCACGCTGATAATCAACGGATTGCTGAACACGCTCTTGCAGATGCTCCAGGGATCGGACTTGATCACCGGGCTGTAGACCGCCAGGACAACGGTCGACAGGGTGTTGTAGAACAGAATCACCAACGCCGCGAGCAACGCCCCCAGGGAAATCCCGTAATCCCCGTACATGCTGGCCGCCAGGGCCAGGCCGATGATCGCGTTATTGCCGCGAAATGCCCCCTGGGTGTAGATCCCCCGATCCTCCTTGGGACAGCGCCAGATGGCCCAGCACCAGGCCAGGACGAAACAGACCAGGGTGGCCACACAAAAGTAGATCAGCACCCCGGGTTTTAGCGAGGCATGCAGGTCGGCGTGGACGATGCCGAGAAACAGCAACGCCGGCATGGTGACATTGAAGACCAGGGCCGACGCCGTATGAATGAAGTTGTCGTTGATCCAGCCGACCCGCTTGAGCACCAGCCCAAGAAACAACATGGCAAAGACCGGCGCAGTGATGCTCAAGGTTTCGAAGAAGATTGCCAGCATGCGCGGGGGGACCTTGAGCCTGTCGTTAGGGCGCTAATGATAATCCAATCGAGCAACGCCGTCGCAGTGGGCTTCTTGACGCCCGATGATTTTCAATTATGCTGAAAAACAACTGTATATATATACAGTCAATCCAAGCATAACCATGACATATCAAGGAGCTAGAAATGTCAGGAATCTCTGCACAGATGCAGCAACAATCACAACCGGCGGGCCAGATCATTGCCGACCTGGATCGCCTGTTCAGCGAACAGGGCATCGCCATCACCGGCGATGGCGACACCCTGATACTGACCGCCGACGGCCACCACACCGTCAAGTACCACCGCCCACAAGACCTTCCCCAGCCGACGCACAACGCCCGCAAGGCCTTGCCTCAATTGCGCTTCGAAGGGGGCGAACACACCGCCATCGGTGACAGCACACTGCTGCGCTTCGTCAAGGATGGCCCGGCCATTCCGGCCTGGCAGGTAGAACTGCACCTGCCCAACGGCCTGGCCCTGACCTACGGCCAGGTGGTGGCCCTGGGGGGCGACTTCTACGGCATTCCCGAGCAACCCATCTGCGAAGGCGCCACCGCCGCCGAGCGGGTGCAGCGTTTCAACGCCGCCTTCAATTCCCTCGCGGTGCTGCCGACGTCCAGGGACGAAGCCCGGCAGATCCTGGCCGTGATGCAGAAGGAAGTCCTCGCCGCCAATCAGGCGATCCGCGATGGCAAACAGCCCCATGAAGCCTACGACGCCCTGGGCGATACCTTGTCCGAAGAGTGGAACCGGATAACCGGTGGCGGCAGCGTGGTGTCCGCCCTGTTCCCCCTGGGCCGCTACCTGAAGCTGGCGGCCAACAACGCCGACCACTTTGGCGAATGGGCCCTGGCAGCCTATGTCGCCGGGCACACCGCAGCCCTGCAGCAAGCCGCTCTGGCCGGCAAAACCGCGGACGACAAGCAGCTGGAACTGGCCTACGCGATGAACGCCTTCGCCGACCACTTCCTCACCGACCTGTTTTCCGCCGGCCATGTACGCGTGCCACGCAAGCAACTGGCCGCGGTGGTCACCCCCAGCGACCTGGGCTCGTTGATCACCCGCTTCATGCACGACGAGGACAGCAAGTTCGGCCTCAATGTCAGCAACGCCCTGGGCGAGCGCTGGCACGCCTACGGCGACAAGCGCTACTTCGACAGTGTCGATCAGCGCAATCGCCAGCAAGTGAAACAGGCAGTCCAGCGTTCGGCGGACGAGATCTTCGCCTGCTACCTGAGCGGCCAGTTGCCGGCTGCCGGCAGCTACGGGGCGCTTCAGGCGCTGCCGGATCTGAACGCGGCGAAAACCGGCAATTTCTCGCCGCTGTTCGTGATGAGCGGGGACAAAGTGCTGCGCAGAAGCGACGTCAACAACCTCAACGACAGCAAGACCATCGACAACTGGTGGGGCTGGAGCACCTACCTGCTGCTGAAGAACTACAGCCCGAACAAACCGGCAGGCTATCTGGACACCCCAAGCGCGGTGCCGACGATCCTGGTCGATGGCTGGCAGAGCCACAGTCCCAGCGCGCCCAACTGGCTGCCAGGCCAGGCCGTGCGTTATGCCCTCAGCGAAACCAACGGCTTGAACGAGTCCTACATCGGCCCCTGGTCGGCCTATGTGGAACTGAGCGACAGCTTCCAGCCCACCTTGGACATTCCGCCCGGCACCAGCAACAGCAGCGCCACCGGACGCAATGTCTTCCGTCAGTTCCGCGCAGGCTCACCGGAGCTGATCGGCTCCATCGACAAGAACACCAACCGCTTCATCGATCGCAACGCCTGATAAGGACATCACCATGACTATCAAACTGAACCTGCAACTGGCCTCGGGCCAATCCCTGAAGGACGCACCGCTGGAGCTGTTGCTCAACGGCGCACCCATTGCCCGAGCGCGCGTGGATGAGCACGGCAAGGTGGCCTTCAACGCCAAGCCGGGAACTGGCCAACTGGCCGTGCGTGTAGACCGCTCGATTCTGCACTCGTCCTGATCGCCCTCTGTAGGAACGGGCTTGCCCGCGAAACGGCCTCAGCCCCATGGCGCCCCCATGAGCCTGGGGCCAGCGCCGCCCTGGCAGGCGGCTTGCTACAGGACTCAAGCGGCAGGGAGCCCCTGCCGCCCTGACGGCAACGCCGTCAAGCGGTGACAGCCTGCTCCTGCAGATGCCCCTGCTCGATGCGCACATGCCGCGGGTGGAAGCGTTTGAGACTGCTGCGGTGACCGACACTGACAATGCTCAAGCCCGGCAACTGATCGATCAGTGCCTGGTACAGGCAGGCCTCGTCTTCCTCATCCATGGCCGAAGTCGCCTCGTCCATGTACAGCCACTGCGGCGCATAGAGCAGCGCCCGGGCAAAGGCCAGACGCTGCTGTTCACCCGGGGACAACATGCGCTGCCAGTGATTGCTTTCGTCCAGGCGCGCAACCAGGTGCGGCAGGCGGCAAGTCTCCAGGACCTGTGCATAACGCTCCTGGGGGTAGCTGTCGCCCGGCTGTGGATAACTCAAGGCTTCACGCAGCCTGCCAATGGGCAGGTAAGGTTTCTGCGGCAGGAACAGGTAGCGCTGATTGGGTAGCAGAATACTGCCGTGCCCCGTCGGCCATAACCGGCCCATGGCGCGCAACAGGGTGCTCTTGCCACTGCCGGAGCGGCCACTGAGCATCAACCGCTCGCCGGGATTCACGGTCATCTGGGCTCCGGCCAGCAGATGGCGGCCGTCTGCCAGGTCCAGGCTCAGGTCACGCACTTGCAATTGCTCGCCCTGGTGCTGCACGTCGATTGCCGGCGGGCACTCTTCGTTTTCGCTCATCGCCTGGCGAAAGCTCAGCAGACGATCACAGGTGGCGCGCCAGGCGGCCAGGTCCGAATAGGCGCTGATGAACCAGCTGAAGTTCTCCTGGACGTTGCCGAAGGCCGAGTTGATCTGCATCAGCTCGCCCAGCTCGATCTTGCCGGCGAAGTAGCGCGGCGCGGCGACGATGAACGGGAAGATGATCGCGATCTGACCGTAACCGGCGGTGAAAAAAGTCAGGCGCTTGGACACCTTCATGATGTCCCAGAAGTTGTGCCAGACCTTGCCGAAGCGGCTGCTCAGGCGCTGATTCTCGTTTTTCTCACCGTCATACAGGGCAATGCTCTCGGCGTTCTCCCGGACCCGCACCATGGAGAAACGCAAATCGGCTTCAAAACGTTGTTGCTGGTTGTTGAGGCCGATCAAGCGACGCCCGATCAAGTGGGTCAGCCAGCTACCGACCGCCGCATACACCAGCGCACACCAGAACATGTAGCCGGGAATGGTGTAGCCGAGCACCTCGATGCTGCCGGACACGCCCCACAGGATGATCGAGAACGACACCAGGCTCACGATGTTGCGAATCAGCCCCAGGCCCAGGGACAAGGTATTGCTGGTGAAGCTGTTGAGGTCTTCGGAAATCCGCTGGTCCGGGTTGTCGGTGTAGCCGCCCTGCTCCAGCCGATAGTAGTTCTTGTTGCCGAGCCAGCGGGCAAAGTGCCTCTCGGTCAGCCAGGCCCGCCAGCGGATGGTCAGCATCTGGGTCAGGTAGAGACGGTAGACCGCCCCGAGAATGGCCACCGCGGCGATCCCGCAGAAATACAGGATCAGGCTCCAGAACGCCGCTTCGTCCTTCTTCTGCAAGGCGTTGTAGAAGTCCTTGTACCAACTGTTGATCCACACCGAGATGGCCACGCTGAACAGCGACAAGCCAATCACCGCGATCAGCAGCAGCCAGGCCTTGCCCTTCTCCTCGCTGCGCCAGTAAGGCGTGATCATGGCCCAGACCCGTCGGAAGAATTGACCGCGCACAGCATCGTTGACCGCAGAGTATTCAGCGTTCTGATTCATCGTTGAGGCTCGATTGGAAAGAGGACAAGCATTGAGCCGATCTTAGTAGATCGGCTCGCTTTTTCACGATGCCCGGCGGACATTCGTTCAGTCGCGGTTCAGCGACGGACGGGGCGCTTCTGAAGTTTGCGCTGCAAGGTGCGGCGATGCATGCCCAGCGCACGGGCAGTGGCGGAGATATTGCCTTCGTGCTCGGTCAGCACACGTTGAATGTGCTCCCATTGCAGGCGGTCCACGGACATCGGGTTTTCCGGCACCAGGGTGTCCAGGTCGGCGTGTTCGGAGAGCAACGCGGCCAGCACGTCATCGGCGTCCGCCGGCTTGCACAGGTAGTTGCAGGCGCCGCGCTTGATGGCCTCCACCGCCGTCGCGATGCTCGAGTAGCCGGTGAGGATCAGCACACGCATTTCCGGATCCAGCTCCAGCAGCTTGGGCAACAGCACCAACCCGGAGTCGCCGTCCATCTTCAGGTCCAGCGCGGCGTAGTCCGGCAGATCCTGCTGGGCGATGCTCAGGCCCTCTTCCGCGGAACCTGCGGTACTGACGCGAAAACCCCGCCGGCTCATGGCCCGGGCCATGACCCGGGTAAAGGTGGCGTCATCGTCCACCAGCAACAAATGCGGCAGTTCTTCGCCTTCGACTTGGATCTCTTCACTCATGGTCGTCTCCTCGGGCGGCACGAGGCAGGCGCAGCTCAGTGAGCGTTCCGCCTTCCTCATGACTGTAGAGTTTCACTGAGCCGCCAGCACGGGTCACGCTGGCCTTGCTCAAAAACAGGCCCAGGCCGAAGCCTTTGCCCTTGGTGGTAAAAAACGGCTTGCCGATCTGCTCGGCGATGGCCAAGGGTACTCCGGCGCCGTGGTCGCGAATACTGATGGTGAGGTTTTCCGCATCCCAGTCCAGGCGCACTTCCAGGCCTTCGGCACAGGCATCGGCTGCATTGTTCAACAGATTGAGCAAGGCCTGGGTCAGGTCCGGCGGCGGCGCCAGGCGCGGCACCGGCCCCTCTCCCAGCAGATGGAAGCGGTAGCTGGCCTCGGGGCGCATCAGGTGCCAGCGATTCAAGGCTTCGTCCAGCCACTGGGTGACTTCCTGCATCTCTACCGCCATACGGCGATTGGCCTCGGCGGCGCGCACCAGTTGCTGCAGGGTTTCCTTGCACAACTTGACCTGGTCCTGGAGCACGCTGAGGTCATCCTGCAACAGCGGGTCGGGATGGTCCTGGCGCATCTCCTTGAGCAATACGCTCATGGTCGCCAGCGGCGTGCCCAGCTCATGGGCGGCGCCGGCGGCCTGGGTCGCCACGGCCAGCAATTGCTGATCCCGCAGCCCCTCTTCGCGGCGGATCGCCCGCAGCTCTTCCTGGCGGCGCAGCTCTTCGGCCATGCGCGCGGCGAAGAAGGTGATCACCGCCGCCGCCAGGGCGAAACTCAGCCACATGCCGTACACCTGCAGGTTTTCCCGGGCGATGGGGAAGGTCTGCAAGGGATAGAAGCGGGCCAGCAGCAAGGTGTAGAGCGTCAGCGCGATGCCCGACAGCACCACCGAATAGCGCCAGGGCAAGGTCACCGCGGCAATCGTCAGGGGCACCAGGTAATAGGAGACGAAGGGGTTGGTGGAGCCCCCGGAGAAATACAGCAGCACGCTGTGGATAAACAGGTCACAGGCCAGCTGCAGGGCATATTCCAGCTCCGTTACCGGCCATGAGGTGCGCAGGCGGATGGCCGTGAAGGCGCAGAGCACCATGGAAAACATCAGGGTCACACCCAACTGCAGCCAGGGCAGGGGCAACAGGTCCAGCCAATAGGCAAGCCCTACCGAACCGGCCTGAGCGGCCAGCACCAGGGTGCGTATGAAGGTCAGCCGCCAGAGATTCTGACGGGTAGCGGACAGCAATTTTACGGGGGCGAGCATGAGCTCTCCTGATGAGCGCTCCAGGGCAATCGGCGGGAGTATAACCAAGCAGCCCCCGACGCAGGCAAAACTGCGGCAAAGCGTCACAGAAAAACAGTTGCAAGCTGCAAGCATTCAGCTACAAGCCTAATGGCTTGCCGCTTGCGGCTTGAAACTTGCCACGGCCTTGTAGGTCTGAAGGTTTCACGCAGGTCGGGATCAACCCTGTGGACCGCACTCAAGGAGTTTCCATGCCGCATTTCAGTCGCAGCCTCGCCCTTCTGGCCCTCAGCGCCGGCACGCTCACCAGCCTGCCCGCCCTGGCCGCCGATGAACTGCACTACAACCAGATTTCCCTGCGCGCCGAAGTCAGCCAGGAAGTGGCCCGCGACCTGATGATCGTGACCCTCTACAGCGAATCGCAGAACAGCGACCCGGCCAAGCTCGCGGCAGAAATCACCACCGCCATGAACAAGGCCCTGGAACAGGCCCGCCAGGTCAAGGACGTGACCCTGCGCCAGGGCAGCCGCAACAGCTATCCGATCTACGACGGCAAGGGCCAGAAGATCACCGGCTGGCGTGAGCGCGCTGAGCTGCGCCTGGAAAGCGCCGACTTCGCCGCGCTGTCCAAGCTCACCGGCGAGCTGCTGGGCGATTTGAAAATGGCCGGCATGGACTTCGCCATCGCCGATCCGACCCGCAAGGCCAGCGAAGATGCCCTGCTCAAGGATGCGGTCAAGGCGTTCAAGGCCCGTGCGCAACTGGCCACCGAGGCCCTGGGCGGCAAGGGCTACAAGATCGTCAACCTGAACCTCAACAGCAACGGTTATCCACAGCCCTATCTGCGCGCACCGATGATGATGAAGGCCGCCAGCATGGACTCGGCACCGGTGACCCCGGAAGTGGAAGCCGGCACCAGCCAGGTCAGCATGACCGCCGATGGCGCCATCGAAGTGCTGATGCCGTAATCCTTTCCCGGCCTCTTCCTGCGGCGATAACCTTCTGCAGAAAGGTTATCGCCGTTTTTCATTACCAACTATTTCAAGCCAGACCCGGGGAACTCGGCTCGGTGATGTTAGAGTTACGCCCCCGGTACAGGGCCAGTCAGAGGTGACTGACGTCCACCGGGTATAACCGCGCCTATCCAATAAGAGTCTCGACAATGACCGCAGATCGCATCGGCGAACGCCTGCGTCGCTATCGCCGCGCCGCCAAGAAAACCTTGCGTCAGATCGCCAGTGAATCGGGACTGACCGCCAGTTTCCTCTCCCAGGCAGAACGCAACCTCACCGGGGTCTCCATCTCCTCCCTGGTGAACATCGCCAAATCGCTGAACGTTCCCCTGAACGCGCTGTTCGACCAGCCGATCCAGGCGCAGCCCGACTCCCACGACGGCAAGCGGGTGCGCTACACCATCGAGGGCCAGCCTCTGGCCTACGAGCGGCTGTCCAGTTCCTTCCCCGGCAACCTGATCAACGCGGTGAAGATGAACATACCGGTGGGTTATCAGTCGGAGCTGATCTCCCATGACGGCTCGGAGTTTTCCTACGTGCTTTCCGGGCAGATCGTCTACACCATCGAAGGTCAGCAATACCCGCTCAGTGCCGGAGACTCGGTGCACTTCGACGCGACCAAGAGCCATTTCCTGGCCAATGCAGGCCATGGCCCGGCGGAAGTGCTGACCGTCACCACCATGGGCCTGTTCGACGATCATTCGGCGGCCTGAGCCGACTCCACAGCCGCCCATGGCGCCTCACACGCGGCACTGTGCCGTAGAGAAATGTTAGTCAGGCTTAATTTTCGTTGACCACGATTTCAGCATGACTTAATTTCGGCATCGGCGAATCGACAATCAACCACATAACAAGCGATCGCCGTCGCCGCACAGGGTCCATGGGGCTGGCTCAACGCCCCATAGCAAGGCGAATTGCCACGGCCCACAAGGCCAATCCTCAGATCTGCCCTAGAAGAAGAAAAAATGAGGTTTGCATGTGTAAGACCTTTGCGCTTCAGGTTTGGCAAACAACCAGGCTGACCCAGCCCAGCGGACGCTCGAACGCCTCCCGCAACCTCCACAGTGACAACCTCACTGCGAGCCAAGACTCCCACACCGCCGACGATGCGCTGTTCACCCGTCATCGCCTGCAAGGTCCCGGGCATCCGTCTCCCACGGCCTCCCCTAACCCAGCGAACGTCGTCATCCGCCCAAGCGAATGCGTCGAGCCCCTGTGTGCGCCAGCCACGGCCTGGCGGCTCCGACACAAGCCGGTCGGCACCCGCGCCAGCCAAGCACCGATGGGAGGCGCGGCCCGCCCTGGCGGCCCAAGAAAAAGGCGACGTATGCAGCAGAAACAACCCACGCAAACGGTCAAATGCGTCAAGTTTTATACAAATGCGTCATTCCTGTACGTTCGTTCCACTCTTTGAGGCTTGTGTCCGCCCCGCATCTTGCATTGGGTACGGGGCCTGCATAAGTATCGGCGGGTCGACTCACAAGGTCGCCCTCTACTCCAAAAATGACAACAAATCATGAGGCCACCATGTTCAAGAAAGCAGTCCTTCCGTTTTTAGTCAGCGCCGGCTTGCTTGCCAGTGCCCCCTTCGCCCAGGCGGCGACTAACCTGGTGTTCTGCTCTGAAGGGAGCCCGGCCGGTTTCGACCCAGGCCAGTACACCACCGGAACCGACTTCGACGCCTCAGCCGAAACCCTGTACAACCGCCTCAGCCAGTTCGAACGTGGCGGCACCGCCGTCATCCCGGGCCTGGCCACCAGCTGGGACATCTCGGACGACGGCCTGACCTACACCTTCCATCTGCGTGAAGGCGTCAAGTTCCACACCACGCCCTACTTCACCCCGACCCGTACCTTCAACGCCGATGACGTGCTGTTCACCTTCAACCGCATGCTCGACAAGGACATGCCGTTCCGTAAGGCCTACCCCACCGAATTCCCGTACTTCACCGACATGGGGATGGACACCAACATCACCAAGGTCGAGAAGCTCGACGACAAGACCGTCAAGTTCACCCTGAAGACCGTGGACGCCGCGTTCATCCAGAACCTGGCCATGAGCTTCGCCTCGATCCAGTCCGCCGAGTACGCCGACAAGCTGCTCAAGGAAGGCAAGGCCAGCGACATCAACCAGAAGCCGATCGGCACTGGCCCGTTCGTGTTCAAGAGCTACCAGAAGGACTCCAACATCCGCTACACCGGCAACAAGGACTACTGGAAGCCTGAAGACGTGAAGATCGACAACCTGATCTTCGCCATCACCACCGACCCATCGGTGCGCATTCAAAAGCTGAAGAAGAACGAATGCCAGGTGACCCTGTTCCCGCGTCCGGCCGACCTCAAGGCGCTCAAGGAAGACAAGGACCTGAAGATGCCTGAACAGGCCGGCTTCAACCTCGGCTACATCGCCTACAACGTGATGCCGGTGCTCAAGGGCCGTACCGACGCCAACCCGCTGGCCGACCTCAAGGTTCGCCAGGCACTGGACATGGCCGTCAACAAGCCGCAAATCATCGACTCGGTCTACCAGGGCGCCGGCCAGCTGGCGGTCAACGCCATGCCACCGACCCAATGGTCCTACGACACCAGCATCAAGGACGCCAAGTACGACCCCGAGAAAGCCAAGCAGTTGCTCAAGGAAGCCGGCATCAAGGAAGGCACCCAGATCACCCTGTGGGCCATGCCGGTACAACGCCCCTACAACCCCAACGCCAAGCTGATGGCGGAAATGCTGCAGTCCGACTGGGCCAAGATCGGACTCAAGGTCAACATCGTCAGCTACGAGTGGGGCGAGTACATCAAGCGCTCCAAGGGCGGCGAGAACCAGGCCATGATCATTGGCTGGAGCGGTGACAACGGTGACCCCGACAACTGGCTCGGCACCCTGTTCGGCTGCGATGCGCTCAATGGCAACAACTTCTCGAAATGGTGCGACAAGCCTTACGACGCGCTGATCAAGCAAGCCAAGGCCACGTCGGATGTGGCCAAACGCACCGAGCTGTACAAGCAGGCGCAACACATCCTCAAAGACGCCGTTCCGATGACACCTATCGCACACTCGACGGTGTTCCAACCCATGCGCGCCAACGTGCAGGACTTCAAGATCAGCCCCTTCGGCTTGAACTCCTTCTATGGTGTCAGCATCGGCAAATAAGGCCCGGCAACGGCGACGTCCCTGACGTCGCTGTTGTTTTACCGGCCCGCACAGTAAGCACCCGGCCTACCTTCGACATACCGCCTCGGCAAAGAGCGGTCCCGCGAATTTACAGCCGATTCTTACAGGGCTTTCAGGCACAGCGGATATACGCCCCGGCCTTCGACCCTTAACGTCGAGGCCAGGCAAGGCTGCGTCTGTCGGCGGACCTTTGCTACAGCCATGGTTTGGCATCAATGACCTGTACAGGCTCCAGGAAGGAGCCAGGGTCGATTGATCATCACAACAAAAAATGGAGATGGACCGTTATGCGTCATTCCCTGATTTTCTCGGCCCTGGTAGGGAGCAGCCTGCTGGCCGCCAGCGCTACCGGCGGCGCCGCCGAGCGCAGCCTGGTGTTCTGTTCCGAAGGCAGCCCGGCGGGCTTTGACACGGCGCAATACACCACCGCCACCGACAACGATGCCGCCGAGCCGCTGTACAACCGCCTGGTGGAATTCGAGAAGGGCGCAACCAACGTGCTGCCCGCCCTGGCCAAAAGCTGGGACATCTCCGAGGACGGCCTCACCTACCGCTTTCACCTGCGTGAAGGGGTGAAGTTCCACAGCACCCCGTACTTCAAGCCCACCCGCGACCTCAACGCCGACGACGTGCTGTTCACCTTCAACCGCATGCTCGACGCCAATCACCCGTTCCGTAAGGCCTACCCGACGGAGTTTCCCTACTTCAACGGCATGAGCCTGAACAAGAACATCGCCAAGGTCGAGAAAACCGATCCGCTGACCGTGGTCATGACCCTCAATAGCGTGGACGCGGCGTTCATCCAGAACCTGGCCATGAGCTTTGCCGCGATCCTCTCCGCCGAATACGCCGAGCAACTGCTCAAGGCCGGCACCCCCAGCCAGATCAACCAGAAGCCCATCGGCACCGGGCCGTTCGTGTTCCAGCGTTACCAGAAAGACTCGCAGATCCGCTACGCCGCCAACCCGCACTACTGGGACCCGAGCCGGGTCAAGCTCGACCGGTTGATCTTCGCCATCAACACCGATGCCTCGGTACGGGTGCAGAAGCTGCGGGCCGGCGAATGCCAGGTGACCCTGCACCCGCGCCCCGCGGATATCGATGCGCTGAAAAACGACCCGAAACTGCAAGTCATCGAGAAGCCCGGCTTCAACCTCGGCTACATCGCCTACAACGTGCAGCACAAACCCTTCGACCGCCTCGAAGTGCGCCAGGCACTGGACATGGCGGTGAACAAGCCCAGCATCCTCAACGCCGTGTACCAGGGGGCCGGCCAGCTGGCGGTCAACGCCATGCCACCGACCCAGTGGTCCTACGACGAAACCATCAAGGACGCGGCCTACAACCCGGAAAAGGCCCGCGAACTGCTCAAGGCCGCCGGGGTCAAGGAAGGCACGGAAATCACCCTCTGGGCCATGCCCGTGCAGCGTCCCTACAACCCGAATGCCAAGCTGATGGCGGAAATGCTGCAGTCCGACTGGGCGAAGATCGGCCTCAAGGTGAAGATCGTCAGCTACGAATGGGGCGAGTACATCAAGCGCACCAAGAATGGCGAACACGACATCAGCCTGATCGGCTGGACCGGAGACAACGGCGACCCGGACAACTGGCTGGGCACCCTGTACAGCTGTGACGCCATCGGCGGCAACAACTACTCCATGTGGTGCGACCCGCAGTACGACAAGCTGATCAAGCAAGCCAAGCTAGTGACCGACCGCCAGCAACGCACCGAGCTTTATAAACAAGCCCAACAGCTGCTCAAACAGCAGGTGCCGATCACGCCGGTGGCCCACTCGACGATCAGTCAGCCATTGAGCGCGAAAGTCGAGGGTTTCAAGGTCAGTCCTTTCGGCCGCAACACCTTCTCGGGTGTCAGCCTGGCCCCATAACCGATGAGTCAAAACCTTGAGGACGATTTTCGTCCTCACGCAGGCGCTTTGCCTGAATTCGGCGATCAAGCCGCATGCAAACGTTTGCGATGCCGTGAATGAGTTCCAAAAACCAGCCGGCCGAAAAAAACCGGCATCTAAAAAAGAAAATAAAGGAGCTTCACCCATGAAACTGAGCAGCAGCGCATTGTTAGCCTTGGCTATCAGTAGCATCACCGCCACGGCCTATGCGGAGAACGTCAGCCAGGACTTCGTCCCGACTGTACAGAACAGCACCAACGCCCAGGCTGAGGCCAAGGGTTTCATCGAAGGGCAGAGCCTGTCGGGTACCACGCGCAACTGGTACGCCAACGAGCTGAAACGTCGCAATGACCGTTTTTCGTACAACCACAATGGCGTCGATACCTCGACTCCGCGTCGGATCAACTGGGTCCAGGGCACCATCCTCAACTACAGCTCCGGCTTCACCGAAGGCACCGTGGGGGTCAGCACCGAAGTCGCGGCCTACAACGCCATTGCCCTGGATCGCGACCGCAAGGACATCGCCGGCAAGAACAACCGCACCCTGACCCATTCCGACGGCGACGCCGTGGGCCAGTGGAGCAAGCTCGGCCTGGCCAACGTCAAGTTCCGCGTATCCAACACCACCCTGACCGCCGGCCGGCAGAACTTCAGCACGCCGATCGTCGACGTCATCGGCAACCGCGCGCTGCCTTCGAGCTTCGAAGGGGTGAGCATCCACAGCGAAGAGTTCAACAACCTGTCGTTCGATGCCGGCACCTTCGACCGGGTATCGCCACGGACCGAACAGAGCCTGTCGAAATTCCGTTCCGAGTACACCAGCAACACCGCCGAGACTGACCGCGTGAGCATCGTCGGCCTCAACTACCAGCCGCTGAAAAGCCTGAAGACCAGCCTCTACGCCTCCAAGGTGGAAGACTTCTGGAACCAGTACTACTTCGGCGCTACCCACGAGCTGGGCGACAGCTCAGTGCTGAGCCTGACCACCGGCCTGAACTACTACAAGACCGTCGACACCGGCAAGAAAGAGATGGGCGAGATCGACAACGATACCTACTCCCTGTCCATGGGGCTGACCCACCAGGCCCACAGCCTGACCTTCTCGTACCAGGAAGTCAGCGGCAACGAGTACTTCGACTACCTGCACGAAACCAACGGCATCTACCTGGCCAACTCCCTGCTCTCGGACTTCAACGGCCCGAACGAGAAATCCTTCCAGATCGCCTACGGCCTGAACATGGCCGAATACGGCGTGCCTGGCCTCAAGTTCAACGTCTACCAGGCTCGCGGCTGGGGCATCGACGGCACCCACTACACCGGCAGCGCCTACGGCGGCATCAACTCCGAAGGCAAACTCTACGGCGTGAGGACCATGGATGGCGAAACCCACTACGAATACGGCATCGGCGCCTCTTACGCCGTGCAGAGCGGGCCACTCAAAGCCACCGCGATCCGTGCCACCTACACCACGCACCGCGCCAGCAAGAACCAGGCCGATGGCAACATCAACGAATTCCGCCTGGTTACCACCATCCCGTTCAACATTCTCTAACCCACCAGTTGAAGGGCGGGTTCATGACGAATCCGCCGTTCAAGCTAATCTGGTTCAATCGATTGCAGAGGGTTCCTGATGAACATGCTTCCCCTGAAAGCGGCCATTGGCGCCGCCCTGCTGAGCGCCGCCCTGGGCGCCACAGCCAAACCCTTGGTGGTCTGTACCGAAGCCAGCCCGGAAGGCTTCGATATGGTCCAGTACACGACTGCAGTCACGGCCGACGCAGTGGCGGAAACCATCTTCAACCGGCTGGTGGACTTCAAGCCCGGCACCACTGACATCGAGCCCGCCCTGGCCGAGTCCTGGGACATCAGCCCGGACGGCCTGCAATACACCTTCCACCTGCGCAAGGGCGTCAAGTTCCACAGCACCGACTACTTCACCCCGACCCGCGACATGAATGCCGACGACGTGCTCTGGAGCTTCCAGCGCCAGCTGGACCCGAAGCACCCCTGGCATGACAAGTCCAGCGTGGGCTTCCCCTACTTCGAAAGCATGGGCTTCAAGGAACTGCTCAAAAGCGTCGAGAAGATCGACGAGCACACCGTGGTCTTCACCCTGACCCGCCGTGAAGCACCGTTCCTGGCCGACATCGCCATGGCCTTCTCATCGATCTACCCGGCGGAATACGCCGACAAGCTGCTCAAGGAAGGCAAGACAGCCGACCTCAACAGCAAGCCCATCGGCACCGGCCCCTTCATTTTCACGCGTTACGCCAAGGACGCCCAGGTCCGCTTCAAGGCCAACCCGGACTACTTCCGCGGCAAGCCACCGGCCGACCCGCTGGTACTGGCGATCACCACCGACAACAACGTGCGCCTGCAGAAGCTCAAGGCCAACGAGTGCCAGGTTGCCCTGTACCCCAAGCCCGATGACATTCCCAGCATCAAGGCCGACCCCAACCTCAAGGTCGACGAACTGGCGGCCATGACCACCGGCTACATCGCCATGAACACCACCCGCCCATACATGAGCGACGTGCGGGTACGCAAAGCCATCGACATCGCCTTCGACAAGGAAGCCTACGTCAACAGCCTCTACGGCAAAGGCAACGCGCTGATCGGCACCGGCCCTTACCCGCCGACCCTGCTGGGCTTCAACAACAGCCTGAAGAATCCGCCCCGGGATCTGGACAAGGCCCGGGCCCTGCTCAAGGAAGCCGGGGTGCCGGACGGTACGGTGATCACCCTGTTCACCCGCAACGGCGGCGGCCCGACCAACCCCAATCCCCTGCTGGGCGCGCAGATGATGCAGGCCGACCTGGCCAAGATCGGCCTCAAGCTCGATATCCGCGTCATGGAATGGGGCGAGATGCTCAAGCGGGCGAAAAACGGCGAACACGATATGGTGTCGGCCGGCTGGGCTGGGGATAACGGTGACCCGGACAACTTCCTGACCCCGAACCTGAGTTGTGACGCAGCGAAAAACGGCGAAAACTACGCCCGCTGGTGCAATAAGGAGTTCCAGCAGCTGATCGACCAGGCCCGCGCCGACGCTGAACCTGCCAAGCGCGCCGCGCTCTATGAAAAAGCACTGCTGGTTTTCCAACAGGACCAACCCTGGATTCCCATGGCCTATCCGAAAATGTTCACCGCCATGCGCAAGAACGTCGAGGGTTACCACCAGAGCCCCCTGACCACCAACAACTTCGCGACCACCCAAGTGAAGTGATAAGAAACGCCCGCCGCCCTTGACCCCAAGGGTGGCGGGTACGCCTAACCGGCTGATTGAGGTACTTCAGAAGATGTTTAGTTTTATTGCCCGCCGTGTGGGGTTGTTGATCCCCACATTCTTCGGCATCACCTTGCTGACCTTCGCCTTGATACGCATGATTCCCGGCGACCCCGTGGAAGTCATGATGGGCGAGCGTCGGGTCGACCCCGAGATGCATGCCCAGGCAATGGAACGCCTTGGATTGAACAAGCCGCTGTACGCCCAGTACCTGGACTACATCGGCAAGCTGGCCCACGGTGACCTGGGCGAGTCCCTGCGCACCCGCACCAGCGTGTGGAGCGAGTTCACCTCGCTGTTCCCCGCGACCCTGGAGCTGTCCATGGCCGCCCTGCTGTTCGCCGGCATCATCGGGCTGCTGGCCGGGGTGATTGCCGCCCTCAAGCGAGGGTCACTGTTCGACCACGGGGTGATGGGCATCTCCCTGGCGGGCTATTCGATGCCGATCTTCTGGTGGGGCCTGATCCTGATCATGTTCTTCTCGGTGAGCCTGGGCTGGACCCCGGTGTCCGGGCGCATCGACCTGCTCTACGACATCGAGCCCAGAACCGGCTTCATGCTCATCGACACCCTGCTGGCCAAAGACACCGACGCCTTCTTCGACGCCCTGCAGCACCTGATCCTGCCGGCCATCGTCCTGGGCACCATTCCCCTGGCGGTGATCGCGCGGATGACCCGCTCCTCGATGCTCGAAGTGCTGCGCGAGGACTACATCCGCACCGCCAAGGCCAAGGGCCTGTCGCCGGCGCGAGTGGTATTCGTCCACGGCCTGCGCAACGCCTTGATTCCGGTACTGACCGTGGTCGGCCTGCAAGTCGGCACCCTGCTGGCCGGGGCGGTCCTGACCGAAACCATCTTTTCCTGGCCGGGCATCGGCAAGTGGCTGATCGAAGCCATCGGCGCCCGCGACTATCCCGTGGTGCAGAACGGCATCCTGCTGATCGCCTGTCTGGTGATCATGGTCAACTTCGTGGTGGACATCCTCTACGGCTTTGCCAACCCACGCATCCGTCATCAGCGCTGAGATCAAGACTAATGAGCACTCCAACTTCCTCAGTAGCAGTCGATCAAAGCCTGCTCTATCCGTCCGTGTACAAAGAATTCTGGCAGCACTTCTCGCGCAACAAGGGCGCGGTGGCCGGCCTGCTGTTCATGCTGCTGATCGTGTTCTGCGCGCTGTTCGCCCCCTGGGTGGCGCCGCACAACCCCAGCGAGCAATACCGCGACTTCCTGCTGACCCCGCCGGCCTGGCTCGAAGGCGGACAGATGCAGTTCCTGCTGGGCACCGATGAGCTGGGCCGCGACCTGCTGTCGCGACTGATCCAGGGTTCGCGCCTGTCGCTGCTGATCGGCCTGTCGTCGGTGGTGATGTCGCTGATCCCGGGAATCCTCCTGGGCCTGTTCGCCGGCTTCTTCCCGCGCTTGCTCGGCCCGACCATCATGCGCCTGATGGACATCATGCTGGCCCTGCCCTCGCTGCTGCTGGCCGTGGCGATTGTCGCCATCCTCGGCCCAGGCCTGATCAACACCGTGATCGCCATCGCCGTGGTGTCCCTGCCCTCCTATGTGCGCCTGACCCGCGCCGCGGTGATGGGCGAGATCAACCGCGACTACGTGACCGCCGCGCGCCTGGCCGGTGCCGGCCTGCCGCGCCTGATGTTCATCACCGTGCTGCCCAACTGCATGGCGCCGCTGATCGTCCAGGCCACCCTGAGCTTCTCCTCGGCCATCCTCGACGCCGCCGCCCTGGGCTTCCTCGGCCTGGGCGTGCAACCGCCGACTCCGGAGTGGGGCACCATGCTGGCCTCGGCTCGCGACTACATCGAACGCGCCTGGTGGGTGGTGAGCCTGCCGGGCCTGACCATTTTGCTCAGCGTGCTGGCAATCAACCTGATGGGCGACGGCCTGCGCGATGCGCTGGACCCGAAACTCAAGAACGCCGCCTGAGGAGATTCCCATGTCACTGCTCGAAATCAAGAATCTCAATGTCCGTTTCGGCGACGCCACGGCGGTGCCAGTGGTCGATGGCCTCGACCTCAAGGTCGACAAGGGCGAAGTGCTGGCCATTGTCGGCGAGTCCGGCTCCGGCAAGTCGGTGACCATGATGGCCCTGATGGGCCTGATCGAGCACCCCGGCATCGTCACCGCCGATGCCTTGAGCTTTGACGGTCGCGACATGCTCAAGCTCAGCGCCCGCCAGCGCCGGCAGATCGTCGGCAAGGACCTGGCCATGGTCTTCCAGGACCCGATGACCGCGCTCAACCCCAGCTACACCGTGGGCTTCCAGATCGAGGAAGTGCTGCGCCTGCACCTGAAAATGTCCAGCAAGGCCGCGCGCAAGCGTGCCATCGAACTGCTGGAGAAGGTCGAGATCCCCGGCGCCGCCAGCCGCATGGACGCCTACCCGCACCAACTGTCCGGCGGCATGAGCCAGCGAGTGGCGATCGCCATGGCGATTGCCGGGGAACCCAAGTTGCTGATTGCCGACGAACCCACCACCGCCCTGGACGTGACCATCCAGGCGCAGATCATGGACCTGCTGCTCAACCTGCAACAGGAACAGAACATGGGCCTGGTGCTGATCACCCACGACCTGGCCGTAGTCGCCGAAACCGCCCAGCGCGTCTGCGTGATGTACGCCGGGCAAGCCGTGGAAGTCGGCCAGGTGCCGCAGCTGTTCGACATCCCCGCGCACCCCTACAGCGAAGCGCTGCTGGCGGCGATTCCCGAGCACAGCCTCGGCGCCACCCGCCTGTCGACCCTGCCGGGCATCGTCCCCGGGCGCTATGACCGGCCCCAGGGTTGCCTGCTGTCGCCGCGTTGCCCCTACGCCCAGGACAACTGCCGCCAGCAGCGTCCAAGCCTTGATCCGCAAGCCGCCAGCCTGGTGCGCTGCTTCTATCCGCTGAATCAGGAGGTGGCGTAATGGCCGTCGTTCTTACCGCCCGCGACCTGACCCGTCACTACGAAGTGTCCCGTGGCCTGTTCAAGGGCCATGCCACCGTGCGCGCCCTCAACGGCGTGTCCTTTGAACTGGAAGCCGGCAAGACCCTGGCCGTGGTCGGCGAGTCGGGCTGCGGCAAGTCCACCCTGGCCCGGGCCCTGACCCTGATCGAAGAGCCATCCTCGGGCTCGCTGAAAATCGCCGGCCAGGAAGTGGCCGGCGCCGACAAGGCCCAGCGCAAGCAGTTGCGCAAAGACGTGCAGATGGTGTTCCAGAGCCCGTATGCCTCGCTCAATCCGCGGCAGAAGATTGGTGATCAACTGGCCGAGCCACTGCTGATCAACACCAAGCTGTCGGCCGCCGAACGCCGGGAGAAAGTCCAGGCGATGATGCAGCAGGTGGGCCTGCGCCCCGAGCATTACCAGCGCTACCCGCACATGTTCTCCGG
Organism: Pseudomonas sp. 3MA1; assembly: GCF_029237275.1. NCBI lineage: Bacteria > Pseudomonadati > Pseudomonadota > Gammaproteobacteria > Pseudomonadales > Pseudomonadaceae > Pseudomonas > Pseudomonas sp. 3MA1. The sequence continues at coordinate 198,979 of NZ_JAACFX010000007.1, forward strand.
CGGCCAGCGCCAGCGCATTGCCCTGGCCCGGGCGATGATGCTGCAGCCCAAGGTGCTGGTGGCGGACGAACCGACCTCGGCCCTGGACGTGTCGATCCAGGCCCAGGTGCTGAACCTGTTCATGGACCTGCAGCAGGAATTCAACACCGCCTACGTGTTCATCTCCCACAACCTGGCGGTGGTGCGTCACGTCGCCGACCAGGTACTGGTGATGTACCTCGGCCGGCCGGTGGAAATGGGTCCCAAGGAGGACATCTACACCCGCCCTCTGCACCCCTACACCCAGGCCCTGCTGTCGGCGACCCCGACCATTCATCCGGACCCGGACAAGCCGAAGATCAAGATCGTCGGTGAACTGCCCAACCCGCTGAACCCGCCACCCGGCTGCGCCTTCCACAAGCGCTGCCCCTACGCCACCGAGCGTTGCAGCGCTGAAGAGCCGGCCCTGCGCCCGCTGGACAACCGGCAAGTGGCCTGCCACTACGCCGAGCAATTCGTGCTGTAGCGGCCATGGAAAAGGCGCTTGCGAATACCTCCGCAAGCGCCTGAACCTTGTTCGACCCGCCCCTGGCGACGGATTGCGCATCAGTCCGTCGCTGGGGGTTTCTTTTAGCCCTGGCTGTCGCCTTCGCCCTCGTCGGTGGTCTGGTCGTCATCGCCTGAACTGCCACCCTGGCCTTGATCGCCCGGCTCCGAGTCGGACTTGGCAAGCATCTGCACCGGTGCGCCATGGCTCGACTGATAGCCCGGCTCTTTCACCTGCATCAGGTTGTGGGCCCAGGCCGCCGAGGTTCCGAGCGACAGCATCACCAGCACTTTGATCAACAGCACAACGCGTTGGAAAATTCTCATGGTCGATTCCATCCCTTCATAGGTGAATCTGCGAAGGCTGCGCGCCCTGCCGTACAGTGGCCACAGCACTGTCTGAAACCTAGTCGTGATCTCCGGGCTTTTCCAGATAGCCCCCTATCGATACCCGGGCCATACAAGCCCTTCCGACTAACGGCGCTCCCTGAAAAACCCCACAACCAGTAGCCGGCTTGCCGGCGCAGAGGCCCGCAAGCCATGCACCACAGCGTCCGCCGCCTTCGCTGCCCAGCCAGCCTCTACGGGGCGGCAGCGGGCCAATCCTGCGCGCAACAAAAAGCCCCGCTGTCTGCACAGCGGGGCTTGGGGTGTCACAGACGAACTTAGTGGTGTTCGCGGGTAGCGCGGAATTTCACGTCCGGCCAGCGCTCTTCCATCAGCGCCAGGTTGACCCGGGTCGGCGCCAGGTAAGTCAGGTGACCGCCGCCGTCCAACGCCAGGTTTTCCACCGCCTTGTTGGAAAACTCTTCCAGCTTCTTCTTGTCGCTGCATTCGATCCAGCGAGCGGACCACACGGTGATCGGCTCGTAGGAGCACTCCACCTTGTATTCCTCCTTCAGGCGGCTGGCCACCACATCGAACTGCAGCACACCGACGGCGCCGAGAATGATGTCGTTGCTGCGCTCGGGGAAGAACACCTGGGTCGCGCCCTCTTCGGCCAGCTGCTGCAGGCCCTGACGCAGCTGCTTGGACTTGAGCGGGTCCTTCAGGCGTACGCGGCGGAACAGTTCCGGGGCGAAGTGCGGGATCCCGGTGAAGCCCAGGGCTTCGCCTTCGGTGAAGGTGTCGCCGATCTGGATGGTGCCGTGGTTGTGCAGGCCGATGATGTCGCCAGCGTAGGCTTCTTCCAGCTGTTCACGCTCGGAGGAGAAGAAGGTCAGGGCGTCGCCGATGCGCACGTCCTTGCCGGTACGCACGTGGCGCATCTTCATGCCCTTGTCGTACTTGCCCGAGCAGATACGCATGAAGGCGATACGGTCGCGGTGCTTGGGGTCCATGTTGGCCTGGATCTTGAACACGAAGCCGCTGAATTTTTCTTCCTGCGGCGCCACGACACGTTCGTTGGCTTCACGGGGCAGCGGCAGCGGCGCCCAGTCCACCACGGCGTCGAGCACGTGGTCGACGCCGAAGTTCCCCAGGGCGGTACCGAAGAACACCGGGGTCAGCTGACCGTCGAGGAACTCCTGCTGGTTGAACTCGTGGCAGGCCCCCTGCACCAGCTCCAGCTGCTCGATGAAACGCTCGTACTCGTCACCCAGGTGGGCGCGGGCTTCGTCGGAATCGAGCTTCTCGATGATCTTGGTTTCGGTGCGTTCGTGGCCGTGGCCCGGGGTGTAGACAATGATGTAGTCGCCCGCCAGGTGGTACACGCCCTTGAAGTCGCGGTAGCAACCGATCGGCCAGGTGATCGGCGCGGCCTTGATCTTCAGTACCGCTTCGATTTCGTCCAGCAACTCGATCGGGTCGCGAATGTCGCGGTCGAGTTTGTTGATGAAGCTGACGATCGGCGTGTCGCGCAGGCGGCAGACGTCCATCAGGGCGATGGTCCGTGGCTCAACGCCCTTACCACCGTCGAGCACCATCAGCGCCGAGTCCACGGCGGTCAGGGTGCGATAGGTGTCTTCCGAGAAGTCTTCGTGGCCCGGGGTGTCCAACAGGTTGATCATGTGTTCGCGATAGGGGAACTGCATGACCGACGTGGTAATGGAAATACCCCGCTGCTTCTCCATCTCCATCCAGTCGGAAGTGGCATGGCGGTCGGACTTACGCGATTTGACGGTACCCGCCACCGCAATCGCCTTGCCCATCAGCAAGAGCTTTTCGGTGATGGTGGTCTTACCCGCATCCGGGTGGGAAATAATGGCGAAAGTGCGGCGTTTCGCGACTTCGGCGGCCTGGTTGGTCATGGGAAATCGCCTGGCGGTGATCAAAAAAGGGCGCAGATTATAGCCCAGACAAAGCCTTGCGGGCCACCGCTGCCCCCGTCGCCCAGGCCACCGCGCGGCAGATAAACGGTGGCTAAATGCTGCCAAGTATGGAACCTTTTAAAACGTGGAGACGTCCACTCCCCTGTCACGCGCTGTCGTCAGGGGCTGAAATATCAGCACGTTAGCTTGACGAAGCTGCGCTCATGGCTCGTTCACCCGCCGCTTTGCCGGCGCTCGACGAGCTGCTTTTCGCGCGTACTTTCGCGGCAGCCAGGAATGGCCTTGCCACACGGGAAAGTGCCCGCCGACTGAAAAAAGGAGTCCGCCTGTGGCTATTCGCTATGGCAAAGGGCTGATAGGAGGGGTTGCGGTGATCGCCCTCCTGGCCCTGCTGGTCCACTGGATCGGCATCACGACGATCGAACACTACCGCGACGATCTACTGTTCTACCTGCAAGCTCATCTGTTCCTGGTCCTGGCGTCCATGCTCGCCGCACTGCTGGTGGGCATCCCCGCCGGCATCTTCCTCAGCCGCCCGAACATGGCCGGACGCGCCGAACGCTTCATGCAAGTGTTCAACATCGGTAACACCGTTCCCCCTCTGGCCGTCCTGGCCATCGCCCTGGGGATCCTCGGCATCGGCAGTGGCCCGGCCATCTTCGCGCTGTTCCTCGCCTCCCTGCTGCCCATTGTGCGCAACACCTACGAAGGCCTGAAAAACGTCCAGGGCTCGCTCAAGGAAGCCGCGATCGGCATCGGCATGACCCCGCGCCAGGTGCTGTGGAAAGTCGAATTGCCCAACGCCGTGCCGATCATCATCGGTGGCGTGCGGGTGGCCTTGGCGATCAACGTCGGCACCGCGCCCCTGGCCTTCCTGATCGGCGCCAACAGCCTGGGCAGCCTGATCTTCCCCGGCATCGCCCTGAACAATCAGCCGCAACTGCTGCTCGGCGCCGCCTGCACCGCGCTGCTGGCCTTGCTCCTCGACGGCCTGGTGACCCTGGCCAGCCGCCTCTGGCTGGAGCGCGGTCTGCGCCCGTCCTAAGTCCGACAGAGACAAGGAATGAACATGAAGAAATTAAGCCTGATACTCGGCTGCGCCCTGCTGCTTGCCGGACTGGTACAAGCCGCGGAAAAACCGCTGATCCGCATTGGCGCCCGGGTCTTCACCGAACAGACCCTGCTGGCGGAAATCACCTCCCAGTACCTGCGCAGCAAGGGCTATGACACCCGCGTTACCGGCGGCCTGGGCAGCAACCTGGCGCGCAGCGCCCAGGAAAGCGGCCAGCTGGACCTGATCTGGGAATACACCGGGGTGTCGCTGGTGGCCTACAACCACATCGACGAGAAACTCGACAGCCAGCAATCCTACGCCCGGGTCAAAGCACTCGACGCGAAAAAAGGCCTGGTCTGGCTGGCGCCGTCCAAGTTCAGCAATACCTACGCCCTGGCCCTGCCGGAGAACGTGGCCAAGGAACATCCCGAGATCAACAGCATCAGCGACCTGACCCGAGCCCTGGCTGAAGACGCCAAGGAGAACCGCCTGGTGGCCCTGGACACCGAGTTCGCCAACCGTTCCGACGGCCTGGCCGGCATGGTCAAGCTGTACGACATGAACCTGACACGCAAAAACACCCGGCAGATGGACGCCGGCCTGGTCTACACCGCCCTGCGCAACGGCCAGGTGTTTGCCGGCCTGGTGTACACCACCGACGGTCGGCTCAACGCCTTCAAGCTCAAGCTGCTGGAAGACGACAAGCACTACTTCCCGGACTACACCGCGGCCCCCGTGGTGCGTCAGGCGTACCTCGACGCCCACCCGCAACTGGCTGCAGACCTCCAGCCGCTGGCGGCGCTGTTCGACGACGAAACCATGCGCCAGCTGAACGCGCGGGTCGACGTCGACCATGAAAGCCCTTCCGCCGTGGCCGCAGATTTTCTGCGCCAGCATCCGCTCAACCACTGATAGAGAGGAGAAGACATGGAATTTCTGAACGCCTTTTCCCATCTCGATTGGGCCCAGGTCCTGCACCTGACCTGGCAGCACATCACCCTGGTGGGCATCGCCGTGACCCTGGCCATCGTCTTTGGCGTGCCCCTGGGCATCCTGATGACCCGCTTCCCGACCCTGGCCGGCCCGTTGCAGGCCAGCGCCACCGTGCTGCTGACCATCCCGTCCATCGCCCTGTTCGGCCTGCTGCTGCCGTTCTACTCCAAGTTCGGCCAGGGCCTGGGGCCGCTGCCGGCCATCACCGCGGTGTTCCTCTATTCGCTGCTGCCGATCATGCGCAACACCTACCTGGCGCTGACCGGCGTCGAGCCGGGCATCCGCGAAGCCGCCCGCGGCATCGGCATGACCTTCGGCCAGCGCCTGCGCATGGTCGAGTTGCCGATCGCGGTGCCGGTGATCCTCGCCGGGGTACGCACCGCCGTGGTGATGAACATCGGCGTCATGACCATCGCCGCCACCATCGGCGCCGGCGGCCTGGGCGTACTCATTCTTGCTTCCATCAGCCGCAGCGACATGTCGATGCTGATCGTCGGCGCCGTGCTGGTCAGTCTCCTGGCCATCTTCGCCGACCTGCTTCTGCAATGGCTGCAACGCTCGCTGACTCCAAAAGGACTGCTCAAATGATCGAACTTCAAAACCTGACCAAGACCTTCCAAAGCAACGGCAAGACCATCACCGCCGTTGACTCCGTAAGCCTGACCGTCAATGAAGGCGAGATCTGCGTGTTCCTCGGGCCGTCCGGCTGCGGCAAGAGCACCACCCTGAAAATGATCAACCGCCTGATCATGCCCACCTCGGGCAAGGTGCTGATCAACGGCGAAGACACCACCGACCTCGACGAAGTGACCCTGCGCCGCAACATCGGCTACGTGATCCAGCAGATCGGCCTGTTCCCCAACATGACCATCGAGGAAAACATCGTGGTGGTGCCGCGCCTGCTGGGCTGGGACAAGCAGAAATGCCACGACCGCGCCCGCGAGCTGATGAGCATGATCAAGCTCGAACCCAAGCAGTACCTGCATCGCTACCCACGGGAACTGTCCGGTGGCCAGCAACAGCGCATCGGGGTGATTCGCGCCCTGGCGGCGGACGCCCCGCTGCTGCTGATGGACGAGCCCTTCGGCGCGGTGGACCCGATCAACCGCGAGATGATCCAGAACGAGTTCTTCGAGATGCAACGGGCGCTGAACAAGACCGTGATCATGGTCAGCCACGACATCGACGAAGCCATCAAGCTGGGGGACAAGATCGCCATCTTCCGCGCCGGCAAGCTGCTGCAGATCGACCACCCCGACACCCTGCTGGCGCACCCGGCGGACGACTTCGTCAGCAACTTCGTCGGCCAGGACAGCACCCTCAAGCGCCTGTTGCTGGTCAAGGCCGAAGACGCGGCGGACAACGCCCCGTCGGTGAGCCCGGAAACCCCGGTGGCCGAAGCCCTGGAGCTGATGGACGAGCACGACCGCCGCTACGTGGTGGTGACCTGCGCCGAGAACAAGGCCCTGGGCTATGTACGCCGCCGCGACCTGCACCGTCAGACCGGCACCTGTGCCCAGTTCCTGCGCGAGTTCAACGCCACCGCCGCCTACGACGAACACCTGCGGATTCTTCTGTCACGCATGTACGAGTTCAACCGCTCGTGGCTGCCGGTGCTGGATGCCGAACGGGTGTTCCTGGGGGAAGTGACCCAGGAATCCATCGCCGCCTACCTGAGCTCCGGGCGTTCGCGGGGGATGAAGACCAATATCGTCTCACCGGCTGAAACAGTGGTCGCCTGATCAATAAATAGCCAATAACCAACCTGTGGCGAGGGAGCTTGCTCCCGCTGGGCCGTGAAGCGGCCCCTCTTGGCAAACAAGAGTGGAACTGCTGCGCAGTCCGCGGGAGCAAGCGCCCTCGCCACAAGTTTTTTTGCCCGCCAACGCGCCGGAAAAAAATATCAACAGCCGCCACGGTCAAAGCTGTCCGGCGACACTCTCCCAAACAGCCAAAATCCCCCTCACACCATCCTCTCGCCGCTAACGTCGCCGATGTTGACGCCTTCATACTTACCGGCCAACTGGCATGCAAAAGCGTCGAACGTGCAGGTATTTTTAACACCCGTGAATTCTTCGGGAACATCTGTCCGTCATCTGTGTCGGCTACAAAGAGAGGTGTCGTTTACGCACGTCAGACAAGTGCAAAAACGCGACATTTTTTGTTGATCTCAGGCCCCTCACCGCCTAAAGTTCGCGCCGAACGTCCATGCTGGAAACGATCCATCCGGCTCAAGTACTGACGACGAGACAGCAAGGCCAAGGGCAGATTGCCCATGGCCTTTTTGCTTTCGGCGACATGCCTTGGGAAGTAGGCGAACCAAAGTGGGGATACGGAGGACGTTCATTTGCACCCATTGATTTCTAACGTTTGCCAGTAGGAGCTCCCAACGCATGTCGATTAACGTCGAAGACTATTTTGCGCGCGAAACCTTTCAAAAAATGAAGGCCTTCGCCGACAAGCAAGAAACCCCATTCGTGGTCATCGACACCCAGATGATCGCCCAGGCCTACGATGACCTGCGCGCCGGTTTCGAATTCGCCAAGGTCTACTACGCGGTCAAGGCCAACCCGGCCGTCGAGATCATCGACCTGCTGCACGAAAAAGGCTCCAGCTTCGACATCGCCTCGATCTACGAGCTGGACAAAGTGCTGAGCCGCGGCGTCAACCCGGCCAACATCAGCTACGGCAACACCATCAAGAAGTCCAAGGACATCCGCTACTTCTATGAGAAGGGCGTGCGTCTGTATGCCACCGACTCCGAAGCCGACCTGCGCAACATCGCCAAGGCCGCCCCGGGCTCGAAAGTCTATGTGCGCATCCTCACCGAAGGCTCCACCACCGCCGACTGGCCGCTGTCGCGCAAATTCGGCTGCCAGACCGACATGGCCATGGACCTGCTGATCCTCGCCCGCGACCTGGGCCTGGTGCCTTACGGCGTGTCGTTCCACGTGGGTTCGCAACAGCGCGACATCAGCGTCTGGGACGCGGCAATCGCCAAGGTCAAAGTGATCTTCGAACGCCTGAAAGAAGAAGACGGCATCGAACTCAAGCTGATCAACATGGGTGGCGGCTTCCCGGCCAACTACATCACCCGCACCAACAGCCTGGAAACCTACGCCGAGGAAATCATCCGCTTCCTCAAGGAAGACTTCGGTGACGACCTGCCGGAAATCATCCTCGAACCGGGCCGTTCGTTGATCGCCAACGCCGGCATCCTGGTCAGCGAAGTGGTGCTGGTGGCGCGCAAATCCCGCACCGCCGTCGAGCGCTGGGTCTACACCGACGTGGGCAAATTCTCCGGCCTGATCGAAACCATGGACGAGTCCATCAAGTTCCCGATCTGGACCGAGAAGAAAGGTGAAGTGGAAGAAGTGGTGATCGCCGGCCCAACCTGCGACAGCGCCGACATCATGTACGAGAACTACAAGTACGGCCTGCCACTGAACCTGGCCATCGGCGACCGCCTGTACTGGCTGTCCACCGGCGCCTACACCACCAGCTACAGCGCAGTGGAATTCAACGGCTTCCCGCCGCTGAAAGCCTTCTACCTTTAACGACAGTGGCTAGCTGCTAGCGACAAGCTGCAAGAAAAAGCCCATGACATGTCATGGGCTTTTTTGTGCGCGCGGTTCAGTGGCTCAACGATCTTCACGGACATGCCAAATACGCAGGATGGACAAGGCCATGCCTTGAATCTCATAACGCACCTCGTAATGCCCCACCAGCAACCGTCGAACATCCCTCGGCTTGAACTCCTCCAACTGCTCTCCCAATCGAGGGTTGGAGAGAAGTGCATCTGGAGCCCGCACGAGGGATTGCACGGTCCGAGCAGCAGAGCGATTAACCTGGGCGAGAAATTCAAAAAGCCGAGCCAGGTCGGATAGCGCCTTGCTCGTCCATTTCAGCTGTCTCATTTTGGTAAGGGCAGAGGATTGTCGCCAGACAGACTCTCCGCCCAAGCCAGCACCGACTGATGATCAACAACCCTTCCAGCATCGACATCTGCCAAGGCCTCAAGCGTCAGCCGGCGGCGCTCTTCTTCCTGGTCAACCCAGGCCACCAACGCTTGCTTCACGATCCAGGCACGGGAGCGTTCCAGGCGAGAAGCCAGTTGATCGACCTTATCCGCCAGTTCCAAGGGAATGTGAGCGGTCAGTACTTTTGTCGCGGGCATGAGGCAAAACCTGCATCAGAATGATTAAAAGCGATTGGTACTGAATCATAGTGATTTAAGCCAACACAGCAAGCCGCTCGCCATCCCGCTCATCACCCAATTGCACGGCCCGCCGCTGATAAGCCTGTGCCAGTTCGCGAATCTCGGGATGCGTGGCATTGAGCAACGCAGCGCAAGCCACTCGCAGGAAATTCAGGTTGCCGCCAGCCAGTGCCTGTTGCAGCCAATCCACGGCTTCGTCGATACGACCGGCATCGGCCAGCACCGCCGCATAGCTGAACTGCCCACGGAAATCCCCGCCTTCGGCCGAGCGCCGATACCATTCGTGGGCCGTTTGCGGGTCGGCCAGGCAGACCAGCCCTTCCTCCAGGTAACGCCCCAGCAGGTTCATCGATTTGGCATGCCCCAGCTCCGCCGCGCGGCGGTAGCAGGCCAGCGCCAGGGCGTGGTTCTGGGCCACGCCACGGCCGGTGGCCAGCAGGTTGGCGTAGTTGTACAGGCCCCAATCCAGCCCCGCTTCGGCGGCCAATCGGTAGTGTCCGGCAGCGCGGGCGGCATCCGCCGGGCAACCCCAGCCGTGTTCGTGGCAGCGGCCGAGCATGTTGCGCGCCATCAGGTGCCCACGTCGCGCGGCGATGTCGAACCAGCGCACGGCCAGGGCTTGATCCTGCTGGATGCCGTGACCGTCGAGGAGGATCTGTCCCAGCAGCGCCTGGGCCTCCAAAAGCCCTTCGCGGGCCGCCACCAAGATTGCCTGGGCGGCGCGGGCCGGGCTCTGTTGGAGCATGGCGCTCAGTTGCGCGCCGTCGAGGACTTCCTCGCGGCGAAGTTGAACAGTCACCGCTTACACCTCGACCCAGCGCCGCAGCAGGTTGTGATAGGTGCCGGTCAGGCGGATCAGCGAAGGATGGTCGGGCACGTCCCGGGTCAGTTCCTGGATCGCCCCGTCCATCTCGAACAGCAAGGCGCGCTGGCTGTCTTCGCGCACCAGGCTCTGGGTCCAGAAGAACGAGGCGTAGCGGGCGCCGCGGGTCACCGGGTTGACCTTGTGCAGGCTGGTGCCGGGGTACAGCACCAGGTCCCCCGCCGGCAGCTTGACCCGCTGCAGGCCGTAGGTGTCCTGAATCTCCAGCTCGCCGCCGTCATAGTCCTCGGGGTCGCTGAAGAACAGGGTCGATGACAGATCGGTGCGCACCCGCTCCGGGCTGCCCTTGGGCTGGCGCACGGCGTTGTCGATATGGAAGTCGAAACTGCCGCCGGCGGTGTAGCAGTTGATCAGCGGCGGGAACACCTTGTGCGGCAAGGCGGCGGACATGAACAGCGGGTTCTGCCACAGGCGCTCGAGCATTGCCGCGCCGATCTCCTGGGCCAGCGGGTGCCCTTCGGGCAGTTGCAGGTTGTGCTTGGCCTTGGCCGACTGGTAACCGGCGGTGATCTTGCCATCCGCCCAGTCCGCCTGCTCCAGGGCTTCGCGGATGCGCCCCACTTCATCACGGGTGAACACGCCGGGGATGTGCAGCAACATGGCCAGGTACCTGAGCAGCGAAAGGTCGTCAATGATATTGATTCTTATTGACTGTGTAAAACCCGGTGACGAATGAGCGGGCAAAAACCGTAAGGATAAATTGTAAAGATTGTAAATTCAGTGCGAATAGTAACGTTTCGCAATTGATAACGATTGTTTCTTTCCCCTATATTCCGCGACCTCAAATCCTTGGGGAGGGGAACCACCATGTCACGCCAACAACCACCATCCGCTGTCAGTTCACCGCGCCTGCTGGCCTCCGCCATTGGCGTGGCGATTACCGCCGGCTCCGCGGGCCATATGGTTCAGGCCGCCGAAGACACCCAGCAAAAGACCGCGGGCAAGGCCATTGCCCTGGATGCCACCAGCATTAGTGGTGAGGCCCAGGACAACACCTCCTACCAAGTGGAAAAGGCTTCGTCGCAGAAGTACACCGCGCCGCTGGTGGACACGCCGCGCTCGGTGACCGTGGTCCCGCAGCAAGTTCTCAAGGACACCGCTGCCACCTCCCTGCAAGACGCACTGCGCACCGTGCCGGGTATCACCTTCGGCGCCGGTGAAGGGGGCAACCCTCAAGGCGACCGTCCGTTCATTCGTGGTTTCGACGCCCAGGGCGACACCTACCTCGACGGTGTGCGTGATACCGGTGGCCAGAGCCGCGAAATCTTCGACATCGAAACCATCGAAGTGAGCAAAGGTCCGAACTCCGCCTTTGGCGGACGTGGTTCGGCGGGCGGCAGTCTGAACCTGACCAGCAAGATGCCCAAGCAGCAAGACTTCCTCAACGGCGGCTTCACCTACGGCTCCGACCAGACCCGGCGCTACACCCTGGACGTCAACCGGCAGTTCCTCGAGGGTGCCGCGTTCCGCCTGAACCTGATGAGCCACGAACAGAATGTGGCGGGCCGCGACGCCGTCAATTACGACCGCTGGGGCGTGGCACCATCGCTGACCTTCGGCCTGGGCACCCCGACCCGGGTCAACCTCAGCTACTACCACATGGAAAGCGACGACCTGCCGGATTCGGGCATTCCCTACGGCTACAGCTCAAAAGCCTCCAGGGCCGCGCACATCCATGACAAACCCACCGATGGCGGTGACAGCAGCAACTTCTACGGCCTGAAGGACCGTGACTTCCGCAAGACCCGTGCGGACATCAGCACCTTCTCCATCGAGCACGACCTGAATGACAACATGACGCTGAAAAACACCTTGCGTCATGGCAGCACCGGCCAGGACTACATCCTCACCCAACCGGACGACAGCCAACACAACGTCAACCAGTTCGGCACCGTATGGCGCCGGGCCAATTCGCGAGTGTCCACCACCGAGACCACCACCAACCAGACCGATCTGTTTGGCGAGTTCCACGCGTTGGGCTTCAAGCACAATTACTCCACCGGGCTTGAGTTCACAGGGGAAGAAACCCGGGTCAGCAGCTACAACATCGCCGGCAATACTGCCCAAGTATGCAATCCGGGCAGCACGCCCAGCTGCACCTCGCTGGGCAATCCGAACCCCAACGACCCTTGGACCGGCAGCATCACTCGCAACTACTACGGCACCAACACCAAGGCCACCAGCCGCGCCGCCTACGTCTTCGACACCATCGAACTGGACCCGCAATGGCTGTTGAACGTAGGCCTGCGCTACGACACTTTCGACACCGTGGCCAACACCAACGCCGCCGCGGGCCGCACCAAGCTCAAGAACGACAGCCAGTTCTGGAACTGGCAGGCCGGCCTGGTCTGGAAACCGATGGAGAACGGTAGCGTCTATGCCTCCTACGCGACCTCGGCCACCCCGCCCGGCGCCCTGGTGGGCGAAGGCGCCGAGGGCAACCCCCTGGCGGCAGGCGCCAGCACCAGTGACCTGCAACCTGAAGAAACGGTCAACTACGAGCTGGGCACCAAGTGGAACGTGTTCAACGACCGCCTGTCCCTCACCGCGGCGGTCTTTCGCACCGAGAAGAAAAACACCCGGGTCCTGGTCGACGCGCTGACCTACCAGAACGCCGGTGAGTCCCGCGTAGATGGCCTGGAATTGGGCGCCAGCGGCAAGATCACCGACAAGTGGCAAGTCTTCGCCGGCTACAGCTACCTCAAGAGCGAACTGGTGGAGGCCGGCCTGACCGGTCGTAACGGCGTGATCACCGCAGGTGCCGCCTCGGCCAAAGGCAATCAAATGCCCAATACGCCGAAGAACAGCTTCAGCCTGTGGAGCACCTACGACATCACCCCGAAACTCACCGTGGGTGGCGGCGCGTTCTATGTCGACCAAGTCTACGGCGACACCGGCAACACCGTGTACGTGCCGTCCTATACCCGCTACGACGCCATGGCCAGCTACAAGCTGACCAAGAACGTCGACCTGCAGCTGAACGTGCAGAACCTCACCGACAAGACCTACTACGACAAGGCCTACTCGGCGCACTTCGCCAACCAGGCCGCCGGCCGTACCGCCCTGATGAGCGCCAACTTCCACTTCTGATCCAGCGCCACACCCTCCTGTGGCCCCGGCCACAGGCCGCCAAGCCCCACGCATCGCAATGCCTGGGGCTTTTGCGTGTAAAAACGAATGCTTCTCGACAACACACGGCATAATGCGCGCCGTGTTTTCTCTCTCTGGACGAACAAGGCGAGTGACGTGTTGAAGAAAACCCTGTTCCAGCTGCACTGGTTCTTCGGCATCAGTGCGGGGCTGATCCTGGCCCTGATGGGCATCACCGGGGCGACGGTGTCGTTCCAGGACGAGATCCTGCGCGCCCTCAACCCTTCGGTGCTGCAAGTCGACCCGCTCCCCGCCGGGGTGCTGCCGCCCGCCGAACTGGTGGACAAAATCCAAGCCGCCGAAGGCAAGACGGTGTCCATGCTCTGGGTGGAAACCGACAGCGGCAACGCCGCGCGGGTGTTCTTCACCCCGCCGCCGGGGGAGCGTCGCGGGCAGATGCGCTACTTCGATCCCTACACCGGCGAGCTCCTGGGTGACGCGGTCGGCCAGGACTTCTTCGGCCTCATGCTGCAACTGCACCGCTTCCTGGCCATCGGCGACACCGGCCGGCAGATCACCGGCGCCTGCACCCTGCTGCTGATCTTCTTCTGCCTGTCCGGGCTGTACCTGCGCTGGCCGCGCCAGGTCGGCAACTGGCGGGTGTGGCTGACCCTGGACTGGGCCAAGAAAGGCCGCGGCTTCAACTGGGACCTGCACGCGGTGTTCGGCACCTGGTGCCTGTTGTTCTACCTCTTGTTCGCCCTCACCGGCCTGTACTGGTCCTACGACTGGTACCGGGAGGGACTGACCAAGCTGCTCTCCGACGCGCCACACAGCGAACGCCAGCGCGGCGGTCGCGGCGGCCCGCCACCCAAGGGCGAGGCGCCGCAGGCGGACTACAACGCCCTGTGGAGCAGCATCTACAGCGCCGCCGGCAAGGACCTCAACGCCTACAACATCCGCATGCCCGCCGTGGCCGGGCAGCCGGCGACGGTGTTCTACCTGCTTAAAGGTTCACCCCACGATCGCGCCCTGAACCAACTGACCCTGGACCCCGTCACCGGGGTCATCAGCCGGCATGAGCGCTACGCCGACCAGAGCTTCAAGTCGCAGTTGCTCACCAGCGTCTACGCCCTGCACGTGGGCAGCTACTTCGGCCTGATCGGGCGCATCGTGCTGACCCTGGCCTCACTGAGCATGCCGCTGTTCTTCATCACCGGCTGGCTGCTGTACCTGGATCGCCGGCGCAAGAAGCGCCAGATCAAGCAGGCACGCCAGGGCCTGGAAAGCGTCGCCAACGAGGGCTCGGCGTGGCTGATCGGCTTCGCCAGCCAGAGCGGTTTTGCCGAACAACTGGCCTGGCAGACCGCCGGGCAATTGCAGGTTGCCGGGATCGCCGCCCGGGTCCTGCCCCTGGGCCACCTCAGCGAACAGGACCTGCGTGACGCCCAGCGAGCCCTGTTCGTGGTCAGCACCTTCGGCGACGGCGAAGCCCCGGACAGCGCCCGCGGCTTCGAGCGCAAACTGCTGGGCCGCGAGCTGTCGCTGCCGGGCCTGGAATACGCCGTGCTCGGCCTGGGCGACCGCCAGTACCCGCACTTCTGCGGCTTTGCCCGTCGCCTGCACGACTGGCTGACCAAGCAGGGCGCCAGCACCCTGTTCGCCCCCATCGAGGTGGACAGCGGCGACAGCTACGCCCTGCGTCACTGGCAACAGCAGCTGGGTCAAGTCACCGGCCATGCGCCGGTGGACCTGTGGCAGGCCCCGGCCTTCGACAACTGGACCTTGAACAGCCGCACCCTGCTCAACCCTGAAAGCAGCGGCTCCGGGGTCTACCTGCTGCAACTGCTGGCCCCCAGCGCCAGCAGCTGGCTGGCCGGGGATCTGGTGGAAGTCATGCCGCGCAACAGCCGTGGCGCGGTGGCGGATTTCCTCGCGGGCCTGGGCCTCTCCGGCAGCACCCCGGTGCACCTGGACGGCCTGCAGGAAAGCCTCGAACAAGCTCTGGGCAGCCGCCAGCTCCCGGAAAACCGCGCCCATTTGATCGGCCTGCACGCCCAGGCCCTGGTGGACGCCCTGGTGCCCCTGAGCATGCGCGAATACTCCATCGCCTCGATTGCCGCCGATGGCTGCCTGGAGTTGCTGGTGCGCCAGGAATGCCACCCCGATGGCAGCCTGGGGATTGGTTCCGGCTGGCTCACCGAGCATGCCGCGGTGGGTTCCAGCATCAGCATGCGGGTACGGCGCAACAGCGGCTTCCACCTGCCGGCCGAACCTTGCCCGCTGATTCTGCTGGGCAACGGCACCGGCTTGGCCGGCTTGCGCAGTTTGCTCAAGGCACGGATCGCCGAGGGCCAGCAACGCAACTGGCTGATCTTTGGCGAGCGCAACGCCGAGCATGATTTCTACTGCAAGGATGAACTGCAGGAATGGCGCACCCGGGGCGACCTGAGCCGCCTGGACCTGGCGTTCTCCCGGGACCAGGCCGAGAAGATCTACGTCCAGGACCGCCTGCGCCAAGCGGCCGACGAACTGAAAAAATGGCTGGCCGACGGCGCCGCGATCTACATCTGCGGCAGCTTGCAGGGTATGGCTTCAGGGGTGGATCGGGTGCTCAACGAGGTGCTGGGCGCAGACCAGGTCGAACGCCTGATCGAGCAAGGGCGCTATCGCCGCGACGTCTACTGACAAAACCGCTGGCGCGGGGCGCTCTGTGCTGCAGGCGGCCTGCGAGCGCCATCGTCGAAGGGCTGAAAAAAGGACTGTGGCGAGGGAGCTTGCTCCCGCTCGGCTGCGCAGCGGCCGTAACCCCTGAGTGCGAGGTCTGTCTGACAGGTTGCGAGGCTGGCCTTGGGCGCGCTGCGCGCGCCAGCGGGAGCAAGCTCCCTCGCCACAAGTCAGCAGCCTGCCAGTGCGAGCCCCTCGCCACAGTCGGTGCTTGGGCTAGCTCAACCGCCCGCGTGACGATTACCGTCGAGCAAGGCATCGACCACGCCACGGGCCATTTCCACCGAATGCACCAGGGACCAGATCAGGCCACGCTCAATACCGCTGGCGTGTTCGGTGATCTCGTCGGACACCTCCTCGGCCGCCTTGAGCAGCATGGACACGTGGAGCAAGGCTTCTTCGGCACTGATACCGGGGCGGACGCTGAAGGGCGAATCGGAGCCCGCAGGGCCCGCCGCCGTGGGCTTCAACTCAGTGACCAACGAGCGGTTCAGCGCATTGTTGGCCAGGGCATAACGAACCACTTCGTTGGCCAGATCGTGATCTGGATTACGACGGGAAACAGAATGGGAAACAGGCGGATCGGGGACGATCTTTTTCATGGTGTAGCTCCCGAGCAGTAGAGCCTTCACCCATCGCTGCTAAACGAAAGGTGGCGGCTGGACGCGGGTTAGCAGACCAGGGCTCAGGAACCCGGCGCACCCGAAGGTGCCCCACGTACAGCCGCCATAACAAGCAGGCCAGAACAAGATCTGGCCAAGAAAGAGATAGCGCTTATACGTCTGAGACTTATCGAGCTGCTAAACCCGATCACTGAACATTCAGTGACTCCCCGAGCCTAGTGAGCCAAGTACCCAGCCGCAAGCGCCTGGGAGTTTCTCGGAAACCCCTTACAAAAGAAAGAGACTTGGCCGACTTTAGTCGCGGCCACGCTCTGAAAATTTCTGACAACACAGGTTGATCCGCTCGCCCCCAAAAGGGCCGTTGCAGCTCCTTGACCACATCGCCCCAGAACGCGCCCCGGTGCAGCTCGATCACACCGGCTGCAGTTTTTGCTCGTACACCGCCACGCCATCCAGGTCCCGCAGGATCACCTTCAGCTCTGCCGTCTGCCCATCGATCTGCACTTCGCCAAAGAACTGGAAGCCGGCAAAGGGCGAAGTGTTCTGCGCCGGCGGCGCCTTCTGAAACACCACTTCCGGGCCGAAGGTCTTGTCCAGCACATTGGGCCCGAAACTCCCGGCATTCAGGGGACCGGCGACAAACTCCCAGAACGGCTCGAAATCCTGAAACGCCGCGCGATCCGGGTGGTAATGGTGAGCCGCGCAGTAATGCACATCCGCCGTCAGCCACACATGATTGCGCACCTGATGCTTGCGCAGGTGCGCCAGCAATTCGGCAATCTCCAGCTCACGCCCCTGGGCCGGCCCAGGATCACCATTGGCCACCGCTTCCCAGCGCGCCACTCCCGGGCTGACCTCGCCATCCGGCACACCCAGGCCAATCGGCATGTCCGCCGCCACCACTTTCCATTGGGCCTGTGAATCCTTGAGTTCACGCTTCAACCAATCCAGCTGCTCACGCCCCAGGAAGGGCTTCTCGCCACCAAGGTTGTCATCGTTGGCCCCGCGATAACTGCGCATGTCCAGCACAAATACATCCAGCAACGGCCCATAGCTGAGCTTGCGGTAAATCCGCCCGCCGCCATCGGCGCTCTGCCGGCGCATCGGCGAATACTCCAGCCACGCCTGCCGCGCGCGGCCCACCAGGGTCTGGATATCCTTGACCGCGTAGCGCTCGTCCAACTGCTTGCCGGGCGACCAGTTGTTGACCACCTCGTGGTCGTCCCACTGCCAGATCTGCGGCACCTCGGCGTTGAAGCGACGCAGGTTGTCGTCCATCAGGTTGTAGCGGTAATTGCCCCGGTACTCATCCAGGGTTTGCGCCACCTTGCTCTTGGCCTCGGTGGTGATATTGCGCCAGACGCGCCCGTCCTCCACGGTCAACTGCGCCGGCACCGGGCCGTCGGCGTAAATGGTGTCGCCGCTGTGGATAAAGAAGTCCGGCAAGCGCAGGCGCATGGCCTCATAAATGCGCATGCCGCCAATGTCCGGGTTGATGCCGAAGCCCTGCCCCACCGTGTCGCCGCTCCAGACAAAACGGATATCCCGGCGTTGCGACGGCGCACTGCGCAAATGACCGAACCACGGCTCACTGGCCACACCGGATTGCGCGTCCTCGAACCTCGCCCGATAGAAGATCGCCTGATCGGCCGGCAACCCGGTCAACTCCACCCGCGCGGTGAAATCCGTGCGCGCATCGGCCAGCTGCGAAACAAAACGCCGAGGGTTGCCGAACAGGCTTCGCGTGTCCCACTCCACCACCATCCGCGCCGGGCGATCGGTGCGGCTCCAGATCATCGCCTTATCCCCCAGCAAATCCCCGGACTGCACCCCATCGGTGAGCTGCGGCCGATCCTTGACCGAAGCAATCACCGCCGGCGCCAGACTCGGCAGCAACAGCCCCGCCCCGGCGATTTGCATGACCCGACGACGGCCGAGGTTGAACTCGCTCATGGTGACTCCCTGACAATGGTCAAAAGGCAACCTTAGTCAGTGGGGATGAAGGGGGTGTGACAAGCGACTTGGAGCCAGCCGCCGTTAACCTGCGACCCGGCCTTACAACACAACAAGAACAATCACTAGCCGCATCTGAAAAATCACTCCTACATCAAGTTTGATCCCACCTACCCGAAACAACCGACACGCTAAGCTCGCCCTTTCCGATATAACCAACCGAGTCAAACATGAATAAAAAAAAGAATTTTGGTAACCGGTGGCGGAAAAGGAATAGGCGAAAAAGTCATTCGCCTGTTGGTAAGCAAGGGCTACGAAACGCACTTCACCTACTGCCGATCAAAAAGCAGCGCTGAGAAACTATGCCGCGAGTTCCCCAACAAGGTGTTCGCCCACTATTTGAATATGGCGGACCCTGACTCCATCAACACTGGCGGCTTTAGTCAGATATCCGATTGGTACGGCGTTATTTTCAATGCGGGAGTGGGTTCCGCCAGCGTCAACAGCTATGCCAATAGCCCTGATACTTCTGAAGATCAGTTAGATGAGGCCATGTTGAAAATCAACGCCTTGGGGCCGCTATCCCTGTACCGGCGACTCAAGCCGAACCTGATCAAAAACAACCACGCAAAGATAATCTTCATTTCATCGGTGGGAGGAGGCATCGCCGCGTTTCCCGGCTTTCGCTACAGCGACGGAATGAGCAAGGCGGCCCTGAGCTATCTGGCCAGACAGATCGCCACGGAGAACACGGACTCTGGCATCGATGTGTTCACCCTGTGCCCCGGAGCGACCGAAACATCAATGTTTGAGGCCAGTACCCTGAATAAACTGAGCCCGTCGGAACGAGCACACTTTGTCCAGAAACTCCCGAAAGGGCGTCTTATCCAGCCTGAAGAAATAGCCCACTGGGTCGCCAAACTATTAGAACCTGAATCCACCGTATTACATGGTTGCATCATTGATGCCTCTGCCGGACTGGGCATACGCCCCAGTCACATGGACTGACCCAAGCATTTGCAATACAGGCCAACTGAATAACAGCCAAACACCGGAGATTAACGTGGAAGCTGAAACATGGATCACTTACTTAATAGCCTGCATCTTCATCTGTATCTCTCCAGGCAGCGGCGCTGTTCTGGCGATGAGTCATGGCACTCTTCTTGGCTGGCGCCGGACCCTCTTCACCATTGCCGGCCTGGAAGCCGGTGGCGCGGTCATACTCTTGTTGGCAGGAGTGGGAGTGGGCTCTGTGTTACTGGCCTCCGGATTCTGGTTCGGCGTGATCAAAGTCATTGGCGCCCTCTACTTGATCTGGCTCGGACTCGCTCAATGGCGCAGCGCCGGGACTCAAAGCCAGGCTCAAGCTGAACACTCCAGCGTCCCGACCACCCGACTCTTCATAACCGGATTTGCAACTAACGTCTCCAATCCCAAAGGCATCATTTTCATGGTGGCCATCCTGCCCCAGTTCATAAACCAGGCACTGCCCTTAGTCCCTCAACTTGCACTCATGGCCTTGACCATGACCCTGGTGGACATGCTGGTGATGACAACCTACGCCTACAGCGCCAACCGACTGCAACAGTATCTGCGCAGCCCATCGGCCCTGAGCATTCAGAGCCGATTCTTTGGCGGGGTACTGATGGCCATGGGTGCAGCCTTGCTCATGGTGAAGAACCAGGCCGCCGATTGAACGCACGCCACGCTGAACGTAATGGCAAGGGCGCCGAAGCCCCTTGCCAAAAGAGCGGGAAACCTCGACTACGGAACCAAGCGATTGCCATCAAGCAAGGCATCCACCACGCCACGGGCCATTTCCACCGAATGCACCAGGGACCAGATCAAGCCACGCTCGACGCCGCTGGCCTGCTCAAGGAATCCGGCGCACCCAAGGGCGCCCCACGCACAGCCGCCATAACAGAACTCGGCAGGCCAAAAGCCAACCGGGACAGGGGCAATACTTGCGTGTCTCGGAATCAGGTGGCTAAACCCGATCACTGAACATTCAGTGACGAACCGAACCTAGTGAGCCGAGTCCCCAGCCGCAAGCGCCAAGGAATGTCTCGGAAACGCCTTACAAAAGAAAGAGACTTAGCCGACCGCTACCACCACCAAAGGCTGAGATCGACCAAGATTCGGGCGCAGGATTTCCAGCGTCCTTGAAATCGCCGCGTCTCCTGCGACGGAGTGCCGCCCAGAGCGTTCACAGCCTGCGGCAGCGACTACACGAAGCTGTGCCCTGTAGCCGCTGCTGAGCCTGCGAAGCTGCGAAAAGGACCGCAGGGCCTTGCTTGGCGATTTACCGACGAACCTCTGGCGTCTTCAAGATCGCCGCGTCTCCTGCGGAGCCGTTCGCAGCCTGCGGCAGCGGCTACACGAAGCTCTGCCCTGTAGCCGCTGCTGAGCCTGCGAAGCTGCGAAAAGGACCGCAGGGCCTTGCTTGGCGATGTCCCGACGAACCTCGGGCGTCTTCAAGATCACTGCGTCTCCTGCGGAGCCGTTCGCAGCCTGCGGCAGCGGCTACATGAAGCTGTGCCCTGTAGCCGCTGCTGAGCCTGCGAAGCTGCGAAAAGGACCGCAGGGCCTTGCTTGGCGATGTCCCGACAAACCTCGGGCGTCTTCAAGATCACTGCGTCTCCTGCGGAGCCGTTCGCAGCCTGCGGCAGCGGCTACACGAAGCCGTGCCCTGTAGCCGCTGCTGAGCCTGCGAAGCTGCGAAAAGGACCCCAGGGCCTTGCTTGGCGATTTCCCGACGAACCTCTGGCGTCCTCAAGATCGCCGCGTCTCCTGCGGAGCCGTTCGCAGCCTTCGGCAGCGGCTACACCAAGCCGTGCCCTGTAGCCGCTGCTGAGCCTGCGAAGCTGCGAAAAGGACCGCAGGGCCTTGCTTGGCGATGTCCCGACGAACCTCTGGCGTCTTCAAGATCGCCGCGCCTCCTGCGGAGCCGTTCGCAGCCTGCGGCAGCGGCTACAGGTGCGAATGTTGGGGGCCGTTGGCAACAGGTCAGGCCGCCTTGGCCGGTTCCAGAGCCAGTTCGACGCTTTCGGGCCGCTTCACCAACGCGTACACCACCGCCGTCAGCAGGCTGCCCGCGACAATCGCCAGCAGGTATAGCAACGCATGGTTGATCGCATTCGGAATCAGCATCACAAACAGGCCGCCATGAGGCGCCATCAGCTTGCAGCCGAAATACATCGACAAGGCCCCAGTCAGAGCACCACCGGCAATGCTCGCCGGAATCACCCGCAGCGGGTCCTTGGCGGCAAACGGAATCGCCCCTTCGGAGATAAAGCACAACCCCAACACCAGCGCCGCCTTGCCGGCCTCACGTTCGGTCTGGGCAAATTTGCGCCGGGCAATGAAGGTGGCAATCCCCAGGCCAATCGGCGGCACCATGCCCGCGGCCATGGTCGCGGCCATCGGTGCATAACTCTGGGAGGCCAGCAGCCCCACCGAGAACGCATAGGCCGCCTTGTTGATCGGCCCGCCCAGGTCGACGCACATCATCCCGCCCAACAGCACCCCAAGCAGAATGGCGTTGGTGGTGCCCATGCTGTCGAGGAAGTGGGTCAGGGCTCCGAGCATGCCGGCCACCGGCTTGCCCACCACGTAGATCATCACCAGCCCGGTAAACAGGCTGGCCAGCAGCGGGATGATCAGGATCGGTTTCAACGCCTCCAGGCTTTGCGGCAGCCGCACATATTGGCTGATCGCCTTGGCCGCATAACCGGCCAGGAAGCCGGCGATGATGCCGCCGATAAAACCCGCGCCCAGGGTGCTGGCGAGCATGCCACCGATCATCCCCGGCGCCAGCCCTGGCCGGTCGGCGATGGAGTAGGCGATGTAACCGGCCAGCAGCGGCACCATCAACTTGAAGGCGGTCTCGCCGCCGATCTGCATCAGGGCCGCAGCCAGGGTGCCCTGCTCCTTGAAGGCGGTGATGCCGAAGACGAAGGACAGGGCAATCATCAGGCCGCCCGCCACCACCATCGGCAGCATGAACGACACCCCGGTCAGCAGGTGTTTGTAGACCCCGGTCTTTTCCTGCTTGGCCGGTGCCTGGGCGCCTGCCGCGGAGGACTCCAGCTGGCCCTCGGCCAGGGCCTTGTTCAGGGTCGCCTCGGACTGTTTCAGGGCCACGCCGGTGCCGCAGCGGTAGATGCGCTTGCCGGCAAAACGCTCGGTGGGCACTTCGATGTCCGCCGCCAGCAGCACCACGTCGGCGGCGGCGATGGCTTCGGCGCTCAGCGGGTTGCGCGCGCCCACCGAGCCCTGGGTTTCCACTTGCAGGTCGTAGCCCAGGCGCTTGGCGGTCTGCTGCAAAGCCTCGGCGGCCATGAAGGTGTGGGCCACGCCAGTCGGGCAAGCGGTGATCGCCACCAGCCGCGGCGCGCGCTTGCCAGCCTCGATCACCGGCTCGGCACTGGCTTCGGCGACGACATGGATCTGGGCCTCTTCGGCGCCGCGACGCAGCACCGCATCGACGTCCTGCAGAGCCTGGGACGGGGTGCTGCGGTAGACCCGCTTGCCGACAAAACGCGACATATCCACAGGCCCGGTGCTGACCACCAGTACCCATTCGGCGGCCTCAAGGGTGGCCGCTGACAGTTGGCGTTCCGGATGGGCGTCGTCGTGCACTTCAACGCTGGTGCTCCAGCCCTGGCGCTGGGCCGCGGCGTCCAGCAGGCGGGCGCAGAGTACGCTGGTGACCATGCCGTTGGGGCAGGCGGTAATAATGGCTAACTTCATACGCAACCCTCTTATTGTTCTAGGAGGGGATGCACGCGCACCCCCTGCTCCAGCCGGGCCAGTTGGGCCCTGTCGCTGATGCCGAAACCGATCTGGGTCACGGCCATGGCGGCAATCGCCGTGGCGGTGCGCAGGGTCTGTTCGAACGGCTGGGCGCTGAGCAGGCCGTGGAGCATGCCCGCCAGCAGCGAGTCGCCGGCGCCCACGGTGCTGAGCACGCTGACCTTGGGCGGCAAGGCCTGCAGGGACGGCGCGGCGCTGAACCAGTTGACGCCCTCGGCCCCCTGGGAGATCACCACGTGCTCGACGCCCTGGGCGTGCAGCAGGCGCGCCGCCTCGGCCTGCACCGCCACGCCAAGCACCGGGCTGCCGAGGACGTCCGCCAGTTCCTCCGTGTTGGGCTTGATCAGCCAGGGCCCCGCCGACAGACCAGCACGCAAGGCGGCGCCGCTGGTGTCGAGGGCGACCTTCAAGCCCAGGCTTTTCAGGCGCAGCAACAGCGCCTGGAACCATTCGGGGCTGACGCCTCGTGGCAAGCTGCCGGCGACCACCACCGCGTCATGCCCGGGGGCGATCTGCTCCAGGCGCTCGATCAATGCCTGTTGCGCGACCTCGCTGACCTCGGGCCCGGGGCCGTTGATATCGGTAATGCGGCCATCGCTTTCGGCCAGCTTGATGTTGCTGCGGGTGGTGCCGGGCACGCGGATAAAGGCATCGACAAACCCGCGCTGGGCGAACAGCGCGTCAAACGCCTGCGGATTGTTTTCCCCGAGAAAGCCACTGACGGTCAGTTGATGGCCAAGGTCGGCCAGCACCTGGGCCACGTTCAGGCCCTTGCCCGCCGCGTGGCTGTGCAGGGCGTCGCTGCGGTTGACTTCCCCGACCTCCAGGCGGGCCAGCTGCACCGTCAGGTCCAGCGCCGGATTGAGGGTCAGGGTGAGAATCTTCGCCATTACATGGCCTCCACTAGGGCGCGCACTTCGTGGGCGCTGCCGACGGCCAAAGCCTGTTGAGCAAGGGTTTGCGCCTGGGTCAGGCTGAGTTCACGAATCCGCGCCTTGACCTCGGCGATGCTGCGCCCGGAGACGCTCAGTTCATCCACGCCAAGGCCCACCAGCACCGGCACCGCCAGCGGGTCGGCCGCCAGTTCGCCGCACACACCCACCCATTTGCCGTGGGCATGGGCGGCGCGCACGGTGATGTCGATCAGTTGCAGCACCGCCGGGTGCAGGCCGTCGGCCTGGGCAGAGAGCGTCGGGTGGCCACGGTCGATGGCCAGGGTGTATTGGGTCAGGTCGTTGGTGCCGACGCTGAAGAAGTCCACTTCCTTGGCCAGCACCGGCGCCAGCAAGGCGGCGGACGGCACTTCGATCATGATCCCCAGTTGCAGGTCGGCCACGGGAATTTCCTGGCGCAGACGCTCGGTCATGTCCCGGGCCTGGCGCCATTCTTCGACGCTGCCGACCATGGGGAACATGATCCGCAGCGGGCGGTTGTCCGCCGAGCGCAGCAGGGCGCGCAATTGCGCTTCCATGATCAGCGGCCGCTGCAGGGTCAGGCGGATGCCGCGCACGCCGAGGAAGGGGTTTTCTTCCTTGGCGATCGGCCAGTAAGGCAGCGGTTTGTCGCCACCCACATCCAGGGTGCGTACCACCAGCGGACGCCCGGCGAGGCCGTCGAGCACGCGGCGGTATTCGGCTTCCTGGGTGGCTTCGTCCGGGGCCTGGGGATGGGCCATGAAGATCAGTTCGGTGCGCAGCAGGCCAATGCCTTCGGCGCCGTTTTCCACGGCGGCGGCGACCCCGGCGCTCTCACCGATATTGGCGAACACCTCGACGGCGTGACCGTCCGTGGTATGGGCCTGTTGATGACGTTGCTCGGCGGCGGCCTTGAGCCGTTGCTCGCGGCTGTCACGCTCCTCGGCGGCCCGCTGCAGGGTGTGGCTATCGGCGTCGACATGCAGGCGGCCGCGCTGGCCGTCCAGCAGCAAGGGCGTGCCGGACTTGATCAGTAGCACGCTGGCGCCCGCGCCCACCAGGGCTGGAATGCCCAGGGCCCGGGCGACGATGGCGCTGTGGGCGGTGGCGCCGCCGCGAGCGGTGAGAATGCCGGCGACCCGGGCCGGATCGAGGCGCGCGACGTCCGAAGGACCGACTTCGTCCATCACCAGGATGTAGGGCTGGTCCGGCTCGGCCGGGGTTTCGATGCCGCACAGTTGCGCCAGCACCCGGCGACCGATATCCCGCAGGTCGGCGGCACGTTCGGCGAGCAAGGCGTCCTGCAGGGCTTCCTGCTGTTTGGCGGCGGTTTCGATCACGGTCATCCACGCCGCTTCGGCGCTTTCACCCTGTTTGAGGCGGGTGTCCACCTCGTCGCTCAGCTCGGGGTCGTCGAGCATTTCCTGGTGGGTGATGAAGATCTCGCGAATGGCCTTGGCCTGGCTGCGCTGGATCAAGCCATCGATGTCCTGGCGCACCTCGGCCAGGGCCTGCTGCAGGCGCTGACGCTCGATAGCGGTGGACTCGCCCCGCAGCGGGTAGTCGATGGCTTGTTGAACCTGGATGTGGGCCGGGCCGATGGCGATGCCGGGAGCGGCGGCGATGGCCTGGATCAGGCTGCCGGAAGCCGGGGCGCTGAGCGGCACCTCGACTTCTTGCGGTTGTTCCCGGGGGGCGCTGGCCGCCGGCAGGGGCTCGACGGCTTCGCCGAGGCCGGCTTCGATGGCCGCCAGCAGGGCCGGCAAGGCATCGGCGGCAATGCTCGGCTCGGCGATCAGCTCCAGCACCTGGCCGCGTCGGGCTCCGAGGCTCAGCAGCTTGCTCAGGCTCTTGACCGACACCGCGGAATCTTGGCCATCGACGATGCGAATGCGGATCTCGCCCTCAAAGTTTTTCGCCAGTTGCGCCAGCTCCTTGGCCGGGCGCGCATGCAAGCCATGGGCATTGGCCAGGGCGATACGGGCACTGGGCCAGTCCGCCGGCAACTCACCGCCGAGCACTTCCAGCACCGCGCGCCGGCTGGTGGCGCGGCCCAGTTCCTGGCCTCGGCCTTCGATCAGCAGCGCACACAGGCGCTCCAGCAGGGCTTGATGGGCCTCCCCCAGGCTGGCCAGGCAGAACAGGCCGCTGAGGGGCTGGCCCAGGTAGCGGATGGGTTTGTCCGGGGTGACGAAGGCCAGCCCGGGGCGCAGTACGGTCTGCTCGCTGTGCAGCCACCACAGGCCGTCGCCCAGGGGCAGCGCTTCAACTTGTTGCAGCACCGCGGCAAAGCCGTTGCTCACGCACTCGGCCTGACGCAGCAGGCGAGCGCCGCGCCAGACCAGTTCTTCGAAATCTTCCGCCGCGACCCCGAGGCCGATCATCTGCGCGTCCAGCGCCAGTTCCTGGGGCGCGCCCTGCAACAGCTTGAGCAGGGCCTCCGGGGTACTGGCGCGACGCAGGGCCTGGCCCAGGTCGGTTTCCCCCAGGGCCCGGGTCAGCAGTTGCAGCAGGCGCAGGTGCTCGTCGGATTTGGCCGCGATGCCGATGGCCAGGTAGACGATCTGCCCGTCGCCCCAGTCCACGCCGTCGGGAAACTGCAACAGGCGCACGCCGGTGGCAAACACCTGATCACGGGTTTCCGGGGTGCCGTGGGGAATGGCGATGCCTTGGCCGAGAAAGGTCGAGCCCTGGGCTTCGCGGGCCTTCAGCCCCGCCAGATAACCGTCGGCCACCAGGCCGTCAGCCACCAGTTTGTCGGCCAGCAAATGCAGCGCCGCGGACTTATCCACAGCCGTTTGGCCCATGGATATCTGCTCTACAGTGAGCTCGAGCATGGCTTCTCCTATTTAGCGCGGCAGGGGGCGGCGCTAGGTATTGTTTTAAGTAAGCAGCGTAGGCGTGTTTAGGGCCACAAACGGGACTTGTTACCGGGCAGGGGCAGTTTTCCGCTTATGATCTGGCCTAGAAAATACGCCTGCTGAAACGTTTAATCTAGCAAGTTTGCTAAGTTACTCGATAATCTCGGCGCCTTGAAGTCCTTCTGCTCGATGGCCGGTTCCGACGTTGGTCGCCTGCCCAGATCAGGTAGGATTGGCGAAAATGTCGGGGCAAGCACCAAAAACAAGGAAATCCCGGGTTGAAACTCAGTGATATCGCTCGCCTGGCCGGTGTGTCCGTCACCACCGCCAGTTACGTCATCAACGGCAAGGCCGAACAACAACGCATCAGCAACGCCACCGTGGAACGGGTGCGCGCGGTGGTGGAGGAACACGGCTTCACCCCCAATCCCCAGGCCGCCGGCTTGCGCAGCCGCCACACCCGGACCCTGGGGTTCATTCTTCCGGACCTGGAAAACCCCAGCTACGCGCGCATCGCCAAGCTGCTGGAGCAAGGCGCCCGGGCCCGAGGCTATCAGTTGCTGATCGCCAGCTCCGACGATGCGCCGGACAGCGAGCGGCAATTGCTCCAGCTGTTTCGCGCGCGGCGTTGCGATGCGCTGTTCGTCGCCAGCTGCCTGCCGCCGGAAGACGACAGCTATGAGCAATTGCAGGCCCAGGGGCTGCCGATCATCGCCATCGACCGGGTGATGCCGGCGCAGCAGTTCTGCTCGGTGATCAGCGACGACCTGCAAGCCAGCCTGCAACTGACCCAGAGCCTGCTTGAGCCCGAGCCCAAGCAGATCGCGCTGATCGGCGCGCGCCCGGAACTGAGCATCAGCCAGGAGCGCGCCGCCGGTTTCCGCCAGGCCCTGCAAGGCTTTGCCGGTGAGGTGCTGATCGAGCAGGGCGAAGCCTTCAGCCGTGAATGCGGCCGGCAGTTGATGGAAGAGTTGCTGCAGCGCCTGGGCCACCTGCCGGATGCCCTGGTGACCACCTCCTATGTGCTGCTGCAGGGGGTGTTCGACGCGTTGCATGACTTCCCGCTGAAATCCCGGCCGCTGCGCCTGGGCACCTTCGGTGATACCCAGTTGCTGGACTTTTTGCCGCTGCCGGTCAACGCCATGGCCCAGCAGCATCAACTGATCGCCGAAAAAGCCCTGCAACTGGCCCTGGCCGCCATCGAGGAAGGGCAATACCAGCCCGGCGTCCAGGCCATCCCGCGGACCTTCAAACAGCGCATTCGGCAGGCCTGAACCGTGGAACTGATCGACACCCACACCCATCTGGATTTTCCGGATTTCGACGACGACCGCGAGGCGCTGCTGGCCGACAGCCGCGCCCGGGGCGTCTCGCGAATGGTGGTGCTGGGGGTCTATCAGGCCAATTGGCAGCGGGTCTGGGACCTGGTGCAGAACGATGCCCGCTTGTATGCGGCCTTTGGCCTGCACCCGGTCTATCTGGACGCTCATCAACCCGCCGACCTCCAGCAACTGGGGGACTGGCTGACGCGATTGGCAGGGCATCCCCAGCTGTGCGGGGTGGGCGAGATCGGCCTGGATTACTTTCTTGCGCAACTGGACCGCGAACGCCAGCAATCGCTGTTCGAGGCCCAGTTGCAGCTGGCGGCGGACTTTCACTTGCCCGCCCTGCTGCACGTGCGGCGCAGTCACGCGGCGGTGATCGCCACCTTGAAGCGCTTCAAGCTCAAGCGCGGCGGCATCATCCACGCCTTTGCCGGCAGCCGCGAGGAGGCCCGGGAATACATCAAACTGGGGTTCAAGCTGGGCCTGGGCGGCGCCGCCACCTGGCCCCAGGCCCTGCGCTTGCGCAAGGTGATCGCCGGGTTGCCCCTGGAGTCCGTGGTCTTGGAAACCGACTCGCCGGACATGGCCCCCGCCATGTTTCCCGGCCAGCGCAACAGCCCGCAACATTTGCCCGCCATTGGCGCCGCCCTGGCGCAGATCATCGGCATTGCTCCCGAGCAACTGGCCAGCGCCAGTACCCGCAATGCCTGCGAACTGTTCGGCTGGCCCTCAGCCGGCCTGTAGCAGCAAGGGCTGGCGCAATCGCCGCCGGGCAATGCCCATTACCAGCAGGTAGCTCAGCAGCATCAGCGCCGACAGGCTCAACTGCAGGGTCAGACTGACCAGTCCCAGCCACTCCAGTACCAGGGTCACCAACAGCAGCGTGGCGCACAGCACGAGCATCAGCGCCCGCAGCCCGGCCAGGCCGCCGAAGCGTTTGAGGCGCTTGATCTGCGCCGGGCAACTGAGCTTCAGGGGTTTGTGGCAATGGTTGCAGTTGAAGGGTTCCTGCAACGCCATGGCGTTGAGTTGCCAGGGCTCAAGATCGAGAAGGGTCTGGCAATGGGCACAGCGGCCGCGGATTCCAAAAATGACAGTCATCGCTACATGTCCTCAGGCCATGGGAGGGTCATGGCCGACGGGGCGAGTCGCCCGAGGCGGGGCGCTCAAAAAAACGGACGCGCAGGAAAACAGGAAATCCGCCGCAGACAAAGACTTTAATTACTACAGTTTGTATGCGAGACGGCGGAGCACCTTGGTACAAGGCCCCCCGCCGACACTCGTTGCCTTCCGCGCCTAGACCCGGAAGGCACCGATCAGTTGCTTGAGCTGCATCACTTGGGCCGAGAGCTGACGGCTGGCGTCTTCGGTCTGGTGTGCGCCTTCGGCGGTACGTTCGCCGGCGCGGTTGATCTCGACGATGTTCTGGTCGATGTCGTGGGCCACCGACGTCTGCTGCTCCACGGCGGCGGCGATCTGCTGGTTCTGGTCGACGATCATGCCCACCGCGCCGAGGATGTTTTCCAGGGCCTGCTGGACCTTTTCCGACTGGTCCACCGTGCCGTTGGCCATGGCGTGGCTGCTGCCCATGGCCTTGACCGCCGCACTGACACCGCCGTGCAGCTTGCCGATCATCTCCTCGATTTCCTCGGTGGACTGCTGGGTGCGCTTGGCCAGGGTCCGCACTTCATCGGCCACCACCGCAAAGCCCCGGCCCTGTTCGCCGGCCCGCGCGGCCTCGATGGCCGCATTGAGCGCCAGCAGGTTGGTCTGCTCGGCAATGCTCTTGATCACCTCCAGCACCCGGCTGATGGACTGGCTGTCGCTGGCCAGCTGATTGATCACCAGCACCGACTGATCGATCTCGCTGGCCAGACGCACGATGCTGCCCTGCTGCGACTCCACCAGCCCACGACCGCTGATGGTTTCGTCGTTGACGCTGTGGGCGCTGCTGACCGCCGCCGCCGCGCTGCGGGCCACTTCCTGGGAGGTGGCGGACATCTGGTTCATGGCCGTGGCCACTTGTTCGATCTGGCTGCGCTGGCCAGCCACGGCCTGGTTGCTCTGGGCCGAGACGCTTTCCACCTGCCCGGCCTGACGCTCCACTTCGCTGACGGTATGGCCGACCCGTTCGATCAGGTCGTGGATCTTGCGCACCGTGCCGTTGAATACGCTGCCCAGTTCGCCCAGCTCATCGCGGCTGTGGGCGGTGAAGGTGACGGTCATGTCCCCCGCCGCCACCTTGTCCATCATCGCCCCCAGGCGGCGCAAGGTGGTGCGGGTCGAGGCGTAGAAGCCGCCGTACAGATAGACGATCGAGAGGAACACCAGGGCCAGGGCCGCCACCAGCAGCACCATGTGGCTGCGGTTCTGCGCCAGGCGTTTTTGCAGCTCGACATCGAGGAATTTCAGGGTGCCTTCGTTGAGTTGATAGGTCTGTGCCATCAGCCCGCTGACCTGGTCGTAGAAGCCCTGCCAGGGCGCGTCCAGGGTATCGGCCATCACCACCTGCTCTTCGAACAGTTCACTGGCCTGCTTGAGGCTGCCCTTGCTGGCGCTGGCCAGGCTGTCCAGGGCGTCGTGGGCGGCGCGGCTGGAGCCCAGGGCGTCCTGCAGCTTGAGCCCGTACTCGGCCTGGAGTTTTTCGATCTGCACCAGCAGTTCGTCGAAGCGGGTGCTGGATGAAGAGTTGAGAAAGCCCTGGCCCAGGGAATAGGCGCCCATGGCTCGACCTTCTCCAAGGGTTTGGGTGACTTGCGGGGTGATGCTGGTGATCAGTTCGCTGAGCTGGCGGATGTCGCCCTGGCCATCGCGGCTGAGGCCCGACTGGCTGGCGATGATCTGGCTGAACAACTGCGCGCTGCCCAGGAGCTTGCCGATCAACCCGCTCTTGTTCAGCAGCGAGCTTTCCACCTGCTGGGCCTTGAAGGCCGCCACCAACTCATCGCGCTTGGCGTTGAACACCTCGACCTGCTGCGGATCGACGGTAACGGCCTCAAGAGCCTGCATGCGCTCGAGCACGGATTTTTCCAGGGCGACTATCTTGCCCTCCAGATCCCCTGCCTTGCCGGACTGACCAAGGCTGGCGTTGATCTGCACCAGGTTGTTGAGGGTCTCCAGATCCCGGCGCAGGCTCAGGCTGCTGCCGAGCAGATCGAGGCTTTGCAGCTCGACCCGGGTGCCCTGGAACTCGCGGTAGGAATCGCGCACCAGATAGAAGTTGGTCACCAGCATGGGCACAAAGAACAGCACGCTGATCAGGCTGAACTTCATGCCGAAGCTCAGGCGGTTCATCAGCGCGACAGCGGGATAGAGCAAGCTCTTCACAAAGAAGTCTCCCTTTTCTTTTATTTTTATTGGCAGGCAGGCGAAGGCAGCAGATAGCCACTATTCGGCGCTGCGTCTGTATAGCGCAATTTCGGGGGAGGTTTTGTAACTTAAAGTTAACCGCGCATGGGCGGCGGATCGGAGCGGTTGATCGAGCCCGTGGCCCGGGCTGGCGCAGTGAGCCAGACTGGCTCGCTGCGCGAGGGGCACAGATTCAGGCGAGAACGGTCCACAGGGCAAAACCGGCGTACCAGAGCACGGCGGCCCGCAGCAGCAGTTCCCAGATGCGGTCCAGGCTGTTGATGCCTTCAGGGCCGGTCAGGGGCGGCGGAATTTCGGCGGCCACCAGGCCGACCCGCTCCACCAGTTGGGCGGCGCTGATGTGCCAGTTGAGCAACTCGTGGAGCATCACCCGGCTCACGGCCACGAAGTTGCCCACCAGGGCAAAGCTCGCCGCCAGCAGGCGCACCGGCAACCAGTCGAAGGCATGGCGCAGTTGCGCGGCCCGCTCCACCAGGGCGGGATTCTTGCCGTGCTCGGCAGCCAGGGCCAGCAGGCGGTAGCTCAAGGCCGCCACCGGCCCCAGCAGGAAGTACCAGAAGATCACCACAAAGAAGCTCTGGAAGGCCTGCCACAGCACATAGCCTTGCACCCGCTCCAGCAGTTGCTCGCCGCTGTCGGCGCCAATGTCCAGGTCACGCTTGGCAACATGCACCGCCGCTTGCAGGTCCTCGCGCCGCCAGGCGTCGCGAAACGGCCCGAGACCACCCAGCAGGTCGCCGCGCCCCAGGGCGTAGATCACCACCAGCAGATGCAGCGGCAAGGCCAGCAGGCCGTAGGCGACCGGTTGCAGCACCAGCAACAAAAGACCGAGCAAGGCCACCGGCAGCAGCACCAGTATCAGCAACAGCCACCATGGGTGTCCGGCCAGACGCGGGCTGGACTCCAGTTGCGCCAGGTTCTTCAGCCACCAGCCGTCACGCTGCACCCGCTGACGCAAGGCCGAGAACTTCTCGACCCACACCGCCAGTAGCAACACCAGAAAACTCATTGTCCTTCCCCCTTTTCCAAGGCGGCACGATAGCGTGCCCAGTCGAAAGCCCGGCCCGGGTCGGTCTTGCGCCCGGGCGCAATGTCGCTATGGCCACAGATCCGTTGTGTGGTGATGGCGCTGTACGCGGCCTGCAATTGTTCGGTCAGGGCACTCAAGGAGCGGTACTGGGCCTCGGTGAACGGTAGTTCGTCGGTGCCTTCCAGCTCGATGCCGAGGGAAAAGTCGTTGCAGGTATCGCGCCCCTCGAAGCTCGACACCCCCGCGTGCCAGGCCCGGTCCAGACAGGAGACAAACTGGGTGACCGTGCCGTCACGTTCGATCAGGAAATGCGCCGACACGCGCAAATCGGCGATCCCGGCAAAATACGGGTGCTCTGTGACATCAAGACGATTCTGGAAGAATTCCTGAACCTTGCCGGTGCCGAACTGCCCCGGCGGCAGGCTGATGTTATGGATCACCAGCAGGGAGATTTCCCCGGTGGGACGCTCATTGAAATTGACTGACGGGCAGTGCCGCACGCCGTGACACCAACCCGTGGCAGGGTCCAGCCGCATACCGATTCCTTCAATTGAAGCCTTGAGTGGGCCAGTATGCCGCGTTACCCCCTCGAGTTGCGATCACTTGCCGTGATTGAGTCGCTGCAGATTGCCGATCACCGACTCCAGGGCCCGGTCAAACAACAGGGTGTCGTCCAGAGCCCGCACTGCGCCGCGCTGGAACTCCAGGGCCAGGCCCATGCGCGTGCGCTCCAGGACCTTCATCCCGGTGCGGTTGACAAACACGTACTTGGCCACGGGATGGGGGACAATCGCCGCCAGTTTGCAGCGCAAGGTGGTGTCCTCCTCTTCCTGGAATTCGACCCAGGCCCCCAGCCGCAATTGATCGACCAGCAGCACGCTGGGGTCATTGGCCGGCAGGACCAGGGGCGCAGCCTCCAGCGGTCCCTCCTCGGCAGAAGGCAGGACAATCTCCTGGGCCACCACGATCATTTGCGCCGGCTCGGCCAGCGACGCACTGCCGCGCAGCGGCGGCGCCAGGGCCTGGCGCTCGAAGGCCTGAAGGTGCAGGGCCTCCAGCAGGCTGAAGAATTCGCTGGTGGCAAAGGGATCGAACGCCGCGCTGCTCAGACCGTCACGCAAGCCCTTGAGCAGGCCCGGCACCAGCTCCAGCAAGCGCATCGCAGTATCCGCTCGCTGCTGGGGCTGCACACTCCAGATCAAGTCGCGCAGGGTGCGCTCGGCGGTCTGCCATTCGACGGAGTCGTCGCCGTGCCTGAGGCAACTGAGCAGCAACACCTGACTCCAGGCATCGCGAACAAAATCCACCACCTTGTGCGGCAGGACCTTGCCCAGCAGCGCCTCATTGAGTGCCTGCTCGACCCGGCGCCGGGCCAGTTCCGCCTTGGCTCGCCCTTCCTCGGCGTCTCGGGTGCGCTGCTCCAGCAACTCGGCACGACGTCGTTCGTCGGCGGTAAAGGCGAGAAAATCGGCCAGCAGCTCGGAGAAGATCGCCGGGTCGTCGCTGAACTCGCTCAGCAGGCGTTGCACCACTTGTTCGATACGCAGGTACAGGCTGTCGCGTTGATGGTCAGCGCAACCGCCCCAGCCCATGGCCGCCGCGGCGATTTCATTGAGCAGGCGTCGAGCCGGGTGGTTGCCGCGGCTGAAGAAGCTCTTGTCCAGCACCGCCACCTTGAGCATGGGAATCTGCAGGCGCCCGATCAGCGCCTTGAGGGAATCCGGCAGGTTGCGATCATCGAGGATGCATTCGAAGAGCATGGCGATCAGGTTGATCACGTCCTCGTCGGCCACGTCCACCACCCGCGACTTGCCGCTCTTGACGCTGACCCGGGTGAGCAGTTGCTCCAGTTGGTTGCGCAGGTCGAAATCTTCCTGGGCGCTGGGGGGCGGCACATATTGCTGCAGGTGCGAGAGCAGGCGCAGCAGGTCGCGGGTGGAAATCGGCTGTGTCTCGGCGCTGGCTTCCAGGGTCGGCGCAACGCTGCCACGCACCTGCAGCAGCAAGGTCTGCAAGGCGGCGAAAACCTCCTGCACGCTCTCGTCGAGCTGGCATTGGCTGGGCTTGGCGCCTTCGCCAGCCTGTGCCTGGGCTTCGACCCGGGCCCGGTCCGAGGCTCGACGCGCCGGTGCCGGCATCAGCTCCGGCAGAATGCCGGTGGCGATCAACAGTTGGTTGGCTTCGCCATAAAGCTGCTCGGCATCGCTGAGCACGTAACGCTCGAACAGCTTGAGGATGATCAACTTGACCTTGATCTCCACCCCCAGGCTGCGCCCGGCCTGCAGGAAGTACTCACACAGCAGCGCCGGTCCCAGGGGATTCTCCGCATCCAGCAGGCGCCGGCCCAGCAGCACACTCAGGCGCGCCGTCAGTTGCCCGAGGGCAACGCCGTCGCGATTGAGGACCTTGGCCACCATGGCCTGCACCGCGACCTTCTTTTCCAGGTCATCCCGGGAGGGATCAAAGGAAGGGTCGTATGCCACCGCGTGGGGAATGACCAGGGCCGGGTCGTATTGCACCAGGCTGGCGAAGGCTTCGAAAAACTTTTCCAGGAACGCGCGCTCGATGCTCTTGCGCTTCAGGCGCAGGTCGCGCATGGCTTCGAACAGGGTGTTCTGTTCGACATTGTTCTGGGCACGGTCGGCCATTTCGAACAGGGTGTCGTCGGCGTTATCGAACAGCTCCTGCAAACCGTGACGCAGTTGCTGGGCGGCCTTGTCACGAACCTGAAGCAGAATCACCGGCAGGCGGGCAAGCGGC
This sequence comes from Pseudomonas sp. 3MA1, assembly GCF_029237275.1. Classification (NCBI taxonomy): domain Bacteria; kingdom Pseudomonadati; phylum Pseudomonadota; class Gammaproteobacteria; order Pseudomonadales; family Pseudomonadaceae; genus Pseudomonas; species Pseudomonas sp. 3MA1. Next base: position 234,390 of record NZ_JAACFX010000007.1, read on the forward strand.
GAAGCGTTCGCCTGATCTGTAGCCGCCTTGTGCAAAGGCACTACATTCCCGTCGTTGTGCATCCAAGCCTCCTGGAAAGGTGTTTCTTCGGTTCGAGATCAAGATTCAGTCAAGCCGACGGCGCTCACAGTCGGTTCTCAGCGGAGGCAGGTGCACTCCACAGCACTTCGTTTAAGAGGGAGCCAAAGATACGTCAAAGCTATGACGTCAATTACAAGTCATATTATCTTGTAAAACTCCCCTCTTGCGCCAGCAGACTCTGTCGCCTCTCCGGAAATAACCCTCATCCAACCAAGAAAGTTCACTTATCCCCATCAGACAAAACGACGAAAGAGCGGTTCGCCCGCGACCCGCCGGCACTTGCCGCCTTGGGTTCGCCGATCCCATGCCCCTATAATCGGCGCACCTTGATTGTGGAGCCCGTTATGCCGAATCTACGCCTCGCCGACCTGACCGCCGAAATCGAAGCCAACGTGCGCCGCGCGTTGCTGGAAGACATCGGCAGCGGCGACATCACCGCGCAATTGATCCCGGCCGAACGTCTGGCCAAGGCCACCATCATTACCCGCGAAGCCGCGGTCATCGCCGGCACCGCCTGGGTGGACGCGGTGTTCCGCCAACTGGATCCACGGGTCGCCGTGCACTGGCAAGTGGCTGACAGCGAGCGAGTGCTGCCCAACCAGGCGCTGTTTCACCTCGAAGGACCGGCCCGTTCACTGCTCACTGGCGAACGCAGCGCGCTGAACTTCCTGCAACTGCTGTCCGGGGTGGCCACCCGCGCTCGCTATTTGGCCGACTTTGTCGCCGATACCCAGGTCAAGCTGCTGGATACCCGCAAGACGCTGCCTGGCTTGCGCCTGGCACAGAAGTACGCGGTCACCTGTGGCGGCTGCCACAACCACCGCATCGGGCTGTACGACGCCTTCCTGATCAAGGAAAACCATATCGCTGCCTGCGGGGGCATCGCCCAGGCCATCAGCGCCGCCCACAAGATCGCCCCGGGCAAGCCGGTGGAAGTGGAAGTGGAAAGCCTTGGGGAGTTGAAACAAGCCCTGGCGGCGGGAGCCGACATCATCATGCTCGACGAACTGAGCCTGGACGATATGCGCGAGGCGGTGCGCCTGAATGCCGGCAAGGCCAAGCTGGAAGCCAGTGGCGGGATCAATGAAAGCACCCTGCGGCCGATTGCCGAAACCGGGGTGGACTACATCTCTATCGGGGCCATGACCAAGGACGTGAAGGCTGTGGACCTTTCGATGCGCCTGAGCCTGTAACCCATGAAAAACGCCAGCCTGAGTCAGGCTGGCGTCAGGCTCAATCGTCGATCTCGTTGAGCTGCAGATAGTCCTCGAGGTCCATGCCCAGCGCTTCAGCAACCTCCTGATGCACCTCCAGGCGCATGGCCTTCAGTTCCTCCGGTGTCTCGGCCACCAGATCGAGCACCAGTTCCCACGGCTCGATGCCGCGAGACTCTGCCTCGTCCTCAAAGGCCCATTGGGCCTGCTGCTTCTGTTCTTCGGGGCTCAGGGCGCTGATTTCCTCTTGCAAGGAAGGCGTGGCAGCCAGGTACCGTTCAAGCGCTACGTCGATTCTTGCCTCTTTAGGAATCATCTCGTTCTCTCTGATCATGGGAATGGAAGATGGATCTGGATCGTTGGGATCTCTCTGCCGCAAAAAATCGTCGTAAACGGCGATTTATCTGGCCTTCAGAACCATTCGGGATCATCTGAAAACAGCATGCTGGTACTCAGACAGCAACCGAATATAGGACCTTTGAGCGACGATTTATATGACCTGATGCACCCATGAGGGAAAAATCGGCGGATTTGCGGGCCACCGCCCGAGACAGCCCCAGCAGAAACCTCAGGAAACAAGGTTGCTCAGCCGGTCGTTGTGCCTTTTCTCAAGCACACGCCTGCCTTGCCGAGTTCGAAAAACCTTCTGAGATTTTCCAGGATGTCGTACTGCTGAACGGTCCCATCGCGGGCAATATTCATTTCAGCCTTAGTCACCCACAAGTGCCCTTCCTTGCTTTGATTGGGAATAACGGAGAGCACGATATTAAACTTTGTAGCCTCAGGAGGCGTCCCGGCTGATTTGGGTTCATAAAAATTGAAAGTCAGCTGGTTATGATCATTGGGCGAGACGCTTTGCGCACTGACAACAGGCAGTCCAGCCTTCGCAGCTGCTGGGAAATGAGCCGAGAACAACACGCTTCTGCCCCGCACTTCTTTGGTGATCTCCAGATAATATTGTTCAGCATCTTTCACATTCGCTGGAGTCGTGCACTCTTCGCCCTCCATTGCAAAATACTGCCCCTCAAACTCATACGTGGGGGCCTTCTCACAGGCTGCGAGGGACAGCGATACTGCGCCAATTAACGCCAACTTCCACTTCTTCACGCTGAACACTCCTTGATTTCAGGGCGTCATTATGGGCAATGCCGTTCGCTGGCACCACTTGATTCATGAACAGCATCAGGTACCCGCATAAGCAACCCAGTACAACTACCGTCAGATCACGAAAGCATCGACTTCAAATAGCATCGGCCAAACAGCCAGAAGCACGAAGGGCACTAGCGAATTTAGAAAAGTTAAGCCTTAGTCAGGCTTACTACTTACCAACCATAAGAACTTTTAAAAACACACCACTCAACATTCAACTACAGGAACGCCCCATACAATAGAACAGCAGCGCCTGAAACTTTCAGAGCAAGCCCTGGCAACTTTCAATAATGAGTCATGAATACAACTGACTAACTCAACACCAGTCAAACCTGACTGCAGGACTTTCTGAGAGAGGTATCTTTCGAGGGTGCTCATTCAGCGCTAGAGGGACTTTGCTGGCGGGGCTAAACATTGGCAAACCGCCCCAAACTCGATATCTGGTGCCGGAGACAGGAATCGAACCTGCGACCTTCGCGTTACGAGTGCGCTGCTCTACCGACTGAGCTACACCGGCGTGGGCTAAAACCTAGCATCGGCGCCCGAGGCCGGCAACCAGAAGCCTTGGCGCAGATAGCAAAACGCCCCGAACCAGTCGGGGCGCTTGCTTGTTCAGCGTCAGGCTAAAGGACGATTAAACGCCCGAAGCCTTGGCAGCTGCCACGTCTTTGATGGACAGCTTGATCCGGCCGCGGTTGTCCACGTCCAGTACCAGCACTTCCACTTCCTGACCTTCTTTCAGGATGTCGGTGACTTTCTCAACGCGAGCGTCGCTCAGCATGGAGATGTGCACCAGACCGTCCTTGCCCGGCAGGATGTTGACGAAGGCGCCGAAGTCGACGATGCGCTCAACCTTGCCGAGGTAGATCTTGCCGATCTCGGCTTCCGCGGTGATGCCCAGAACGCGCTGACGCGCGGCTTCTGCAGCTTCCTTGGTTTCGCCGAAGATCTTGATCGAACCGTCGTCTTCGATGTCGATCGAAGCCTTGGTTTCTTCGCAGATCGCGCGAATGGTGGCGCCGCCTTTACCGATGACGTCACGGATCTTGTCGGTGTCGATCTTCATCGCGATCATGGTCGGTGCGTTGGCCGACAGTTCGCTACGGGACTGACCGATGATCTGGTTCATCTGGCCGAGGATGTTCAGGCGAGCTTCCAGGGCCTGGCCCAGGGCGATCTCCATGATTTCTTCGGTGATGCCCTTGATCTTGATGTCCATCTGCAGCGCGGTGACGCCTTTGGCGGTACCGGCTACCTTGAAGTCCATGTCGCCCAGGTGGTCTTCGTCACCCAGGATGTCGGTCAGGACGGCGAACTTCTCGCCTTCTTTAACCAGGCCCATGGCGATACCGGCAACCGGTGCCTTCATCGGTACACCGGCGTCCATCAGTGCCAGGGAAGCACCACATACGGAAGCCATGGAGCTGGAACCGTTGGATTCGGTGATTTCCGATACGACGCGGATGGTGTAAGGGAACACGTCGGCGGCTGGCAGCATGGCCTGGACCGAACGACGGGCCAGACGGCCGTGACCGATTTCACGACGACCCGCGCCGCCCATGCGACCACACTCGCCCACCGAGAACGGAGGGAAGTTGTAGTGCAGCATGAAGGGGTCTTTCTTCTCGCCTTCCAGGGTGTCCAGCAGCTGTGCGTCGCGGGCAGTGCCCAGGGTCGCAACCACCAGGGCCTGGGTTTCGCCACGGGTGAACAGGGCCGAACCGTGAGTCTTCGGCAGGACGCCGACTTCGATGTTCAGCGGACGCACGGTGCGGGTGTCGCGGCCGTCGATACGCGGCTTGCCGTTGACGATGTTTTCGCGAACGGTGCGGTATTCGATCTCGCCGAAAGCGGCTTTGACTTCGGCAGCCGAAGGCTGGCCTTCTTCACCGGAGAGCTTGGCGACCACTTGGTCTTTCAGCTCGCCCAGGCGCGCATAACGGTCGGCCTTGACGGTGATGGTGTAAGCCTGGGAGATGGCTTCGCCGAACTCGGCACGGATAGCGCCCAGCAGTTCGGTGGCTTCTGGGGCAGCAGCCCAGTCCCAGGTAGGCTTGGCAGCTTCGGCGGCCAGCTCTTTGACCGCCTTGATCACCGACTGGAATTCGTCGTGGGCGAACAGTACAGCGCCCAGCATCTGGTCTTCGGTCAGCTCTTTGGCTTCCGATTCAACCATCAGTACGGCTTCTTCGGTACCGGCCACGACCATGTCCAGGCTCGAAGCAGCCAGTTGCTCGTAGGTCGGGTTCAGCAGGTAGCCGGTGCTTTCGTGGAAAGCCACGCGAGCGGCGCCGATCGGGCCGTCGAAAGGAATGCCGGAGATCGCCAGGGCAGCCGAGGTACCGATCATCGCAGCGATGTCCGGATCGGTCTTCTTGCTGGTGGAAACCACGGTGCAGACAACCTGCACTTCGTTCATGAAGCCTTCTGGGAACAGAGGGCGGATCGGACGGTCGATCAGACGCGAGGTCAGGGTCTCTTTCTCGGAAGGACGGCCTTCGCGCTTGAAGAAACCGCCAGGGATCTTACCGGCAGCGTAAGTCTTTTCCTGGTAGTGAACAGACAGAGGGAAGAAGCCCTTGCCTGGATCGGCTTGCTTGGCGCCAACCACGGTCACCAATACGCTGACGTCGTCGTCAACGGTGACCAATACTGCGCCGGAGGCCTGACGGGCGATACGGCCAGTCTCGAGGGTTACGGTCGACTGACCGAACTGGAATTTTTTGATTACCGGGTTCACGGTGTCCTACCTTCTTTGTGGCTCTTGGGGAAACTTGCTTCTTGCGAAATTCTTGGGCAATGCGGGGAATCGGCCCAGCCTTTATTGTCCAGGTAAAACGGTGCAGCAGATAAAACTTGAGGCTGGGAGCCTGCCATACGCCGGCGGAAAAACCGCTGACGCATGGCAAACAACCAACCTCATAGCGCAATCGCTGATTAGCGACGCAGACCCAGACGACCGATCAGGGTGCTGTAACGGCTCAGGTCTTTGCCTTTCAGGTAGTCCAGCAGCTTACGACGCTGGTTTACCATGCGGATCAGGCCACGACGGGAGTGGTGGTCTTTACCGTTGGCTTTGAAGTGACCTTGCAGTTTGTTGATGTTGGCGGTCAGCAGTGCAACTTGCACTTCTGGCGAACCAGTGTCACCAACAGCTTGCTGGTAGTCGGTTACGATCTGAGCTTTTTCTTCAACGCTGAGTGCCATGTGGGCAATCCTTATATCAGGAAACTGTTCAAGAACAGTTTCAACAGGCCAGGGACAAATCCCTGTATCTATAAATGAGTAGTGACCGTGCCTGTTAACAGCCACCCTCGTTCGGTCATTCTGACCGAATCAGTCGACGCGGCGCGATGCGCCCGTCTTCGCTCACTTCACCGATACCGATGAAGCGACCGTTGTGATCCTGTACCCGCACCATGCCGAACTTTGGCGCATCCGGGGCACGCACCGGCTGGCCATTGAGCCAGTAGAACGCGCTGTGCTCCGAGAACTGCAGCAGGGGCCAATCCAGCAGACCGCTGTCCGATGGCATCAGGAAGCGATCTACCGCTTCGTTGCCGCCTTCGGCGTGCACGGCTTCAAGCTCTTCCAGGGTGACCGTCTGGGCCAGGCTGAAAGGTCCGGCCTGGGTCCGTCGCAGTTCCGCAACGTAAGCACCGCAGCCAAGTTTTTCACCGATATCTTCCACCAGGGTGCGGATATAGGTGCCTTTGCTGCAGTCCACCGCCAGGCGCGCAGTGTCGCCCTCAAAGGCGAGTAATTCCAAGCGCGCAATAGTAACAGAACGCGGTTCGCGCTCCACCACTTCCCCTGCACGAGCCAGTTTGTAGAGGGGCTGGCCATCGCGCTTGAGGGCGGAGTACATCGGCGGTATCTGTTTGATTTCACCGCGAAATTCCGGCAATACCGCTTCGATATCGGCACGACCAACGGTCACTTCACGGGTCTGCAAAACTTCGCCTTCAGCGTCCGCGGTGGTGGTGGTCTTGCCCAACTGCATCAGGGTTTCGTAACCCTTGTCGGAATCGAGCAGGTATTGCGAGAACTTGGTGGCCTCGCCAAAGCACAGCGGCAGCACACCGGTGGCCAGTGGATCGAGGCTGCCGGTGTGACCGGCCTTCTCGGCATTGAGCAACCAGCGGACTTTCTGCAGCGCCGCGTTGGAGGTGAAGCCCAGCGGCTTGTCCAGAAGGATGATGCCGCTGACGTTACGACGGATACGCTTGACCTGAGCCACCGCTTACTCCTTGGCGTCTTCAGGGGCAGGCGCGTCGCCATGCTGGCTGTCTTCAGCCACGGCGCGCTCGATCAGGGCCGACAAGTGCGCCCCGCGGGCCACGCTTTCGTCGTAATGGAAGTGCAGTTGCGGCACGCTGCGCAGCTTCATTTCCTTGGCCAGTTGCATGCGCAGGAAACCTGCCGCCGAGTTCAGCACCTTGATGCTCTGGGCGATCTCTTCGGCGTTTTCCTGGCCCATCACGGTGATGAAGATCTTCGCGTGACCGACATCGCGGCTGACTTCCACGGCGGTGATGGTCACCAGGCCGACACGTGGATCCTTGACTTCGCGACGGATCAGTTGCGCCAGTTCGCGCTGCATCTGATCACCGATACGTTGGGTACGGCTGTATTCTTTTGCCATGTCTTGTTACCTGTTACTGCCTCACGGTGAAACCCGTGTGGTCTGAAAGCGGCAAACGCCCGGCCTGGCAGGAGCCAGACCGGGCGTTGCGTTTAGAGGCCGCTGGCGGTGCCGTGCATAGACATGCTACGGGCCACCAGGGCTCTTGAAGTGCGCGAGTTAGAGGCTGCGAGCAACCTGGACCTTCTCGAAGACTTCGATCTTGTCGCCGACTTTGACGTCGTTGTAGCTCTTCACGCCGATACCGCATTCCATGCCGGCACGCACTTCGGACGCGTCATCCTTGAAGCGGCGCAGGGATTCCAGCTCGCCTTCGAAGATAACGATGTCTTCACGCAGTACGCGGATTGGACGGTTACGGTGCACGACACCTTCGATGACCATGCAACCGGCGATCGCGCCAAACTTCGGCGAGCGGAACACGTCGCGAACTTCGGCAACACCCAGGATGTTCTCCCGAACGTCGCTGCCCAACATACCGGTCAGGGCTTTCTTGACGTCTTCGATGATGTCGTAGATCACGTTGTAGTAACGCATATCCAGACCTTCCTGCTCGACGATCTTCCGGGCGCCGGCATCGGCACGCACGTTGAAGCCGAACAGTACAGCGTTGGAGGCCAGTGCCAGGTTGGCGTCGCTTTCGGTGATACCACCGACGCCGCCGCCCACTACGCGCACTTGCACTTCGTCGTTGCCCAGGCCGTTCAGAGCGCCTTGCAGAGCTTCCAACGAACCACGGACGTCGGATTTGAGGACGATGTTGAGCGTCTTCTTCTCTTCCTGGCCCATGCTTTCGAAGATGTTTTCCAGCTTGCCGGCGTGAGCACGGGCCAGCTTGACTTCGCGGAACTTGCCTTGACGGAACAGAGCCACTTCACGGGCTTTCTTCTCGTCGGCCACTACGCTCATCTCGTCGCCAGCGTCCGGGGTGCCGTCCAGGCCGAGGATCTCGACCGGGATGGAAGGACCGGCTTCCTTGATGGGCTTGCCGTTCTCGTCGAGCATGGCGCGCACGCGGCCGTAGTTCGAGCCAACCAGCACCATGTCGCCTTGACGCAGCGTACCGTCCTGAACCAGCACGGTGGCTACCGGGCCGCGGCCCTTGTCGAGACGGGATTCAACCACGACGCCACGGCCAGGAGCCGAAGGAGTGGCCTTGAGTTCCAGTACTTCAGCCTGCAGCAGAACCGCTTCGAGCAGGTCGTCGACACCGGTACCCATTTTCGCGGAAACCGGTACGAACGGCGTATCGCCACCCCAGTCTTCGGACGTTACGCCGTGAACCGAGAGCTCACTGCGGATACGGTCCAGGTCGGCGCCTGGCTTGTCGATCTTGTTCACCGCCACCACCAGCGGAACGCCGGCAGCCTGTGCGTGCTGAACGGCTTCAACGGTCTGCGGCATCACGCCGTCGTCCGCTGCAACCACCAGGATCACGATGTCGGTGGCCTTGGCACCACGGGCACGCATGGCGGTAAACGCGGCGTGACCTGGGGTGTCGAGGAAGGTGACCATGCCGCGCTCGGTTTCTACGTGGTAGGCACCGATGTGCTGGGTGATGCCGCCGGCTTCGCCCGCGGCCACTTTGGCGCGACGGATGTAGTCCAGCAACGAGGTCTTACCATGGTCAACGTGGCCCATTACGGTCACGACCGGCGCACGGGCAACCGCCTCACCTTCGAACTTCAGGGACTCGGCCAGGGAATCTTCCAGGGCGGTGTCGCTGACCAGGGTCACTTTGTGGCCCAGTTCTTCAGCAACCAGCTGGGCAGTTTCCTGATCCAGAACCTGGTTGATGGTGGCTGGAGTACCCAGCTTGAACATGAACTTGATGACTTCGGCAGCCTTGACCGACATCTGCTGGGCCAACTCGCCCACAGTGATGGTCTCGCCGATCTGCACGTCACGTACCACTGGCCCGGTTGGGCTCTGGAAACCGTGAGCGTTGCGCTTCTTCAGCTTGGCCTTGCCGCGACCACCACGACGGAAGCCATCGCTTTCTTCGTCGGTAGTACGCGGGGCAACGCGCGGCGCAGGCGCCTTTTCCTTGACCGAAGCACGATGCGGAGCGTTTTTGCGCTCGCCATCGCCGCTGCGACGGTTGTCGTCGTTGCGGGACTTGTCCGGACGGCGCTGCTCGTCTTTCTTGCGCTCGGCAACCGGTGCCGGAGCGGCCACCGGTGCTTCTTGCACAGTGTCGACCACAGGCGCAGGTGCAGGGGCTGCAGCAGCTTGCGCAGCAACAGGCTCGGCAACCGGAGCAGGCTGGCGACGCGCTTCTTCTTCGGCGCGACGCTTGGCTTCTTCTTCAGCCTTTTGACGAGCAGCATTTTCTACTGCGCGACGTTCTTCCAGTTCGCGTTGACGCTCGGCTTCGATTTCTTCCGGGCTGCGCTGCACGAAGACTTTCTTCTTGCGCACTTCAACGCTGATGCTCTTGCTGCCAGCCACACGCAGGGTGCTGGTGGTCTTGCGCTGCAAAGTGATCTTGCGTGGTTCTTCCACTTTCGCCTTGTGGCTGCTTTTCAGATGAGTCAGCAACGACTGCTTCTCACTGTCGCTCACATGTTCCTCGGCGGCGGTGTGCGGCAGACCTGCCTCACGCATCTGCTGCAGCAGGCGCTCTACCGGTGTTTTGACCTCATCGGCCAGTTGTTTCACCGTGACTTGCGTCATGCACTTCTCTCCTCAGGCCGCGCCTAATTACTCGAACCAGTGGGCTCGGGCGGCCATGATCAACTTGCCGGCACGATCATCGTCAATGCCGTCGATGTCGAGCAGGTCGTCAATAGACTGCTCGGCCAGGTCTTCGCGGGTAATTACGCCGCGCACCGCCAGTTCCATCGCCAAATCCTTGTCCATACCCTCAAGCGAGAGCAGGTCTTCGGCCGGATGGGCGTCTGCCAGCTTTTCCTCAGTAGCGATGGCTTTAGTCAACAAGCGATCCTTGGCCCGAGCGCGAAGCTCGTTGACGATGTCTTCGTCAAAGCCGTCGATGTTGAGCATTTCTTCCAGCGGTACGTAGGCAATCTCTTCCAGGCTGGTGAAGCCTTCATCAACCAGAACCTGTGCCAGTTCTTCATCGACTTCCAGCTCATCGATGAAATTGCGCAGGATGTCGCCGGTTTCTGCTTGCTGCTTGGCCTGGATGTCCGATTCGGTCATCACGTTCAGGGTCCAGCCAGTCAATTGGCTGGCCAGACGCACGTTCTGACCACCGCGACCAATGGCCTGAGCCAGATTGTCTGCGCCAACGGCGATGTCCATGGCATGGGCATCTTCGTCAACGATAATTGCCGCGACCTCAGCCGGCGACATGGCATTGATCACGAACTGCGCCGGGTTCTCGTCCCACAGGACGATGTCCACACGCTCGCCGCCCAACTCGCCGGAAACGGCCTGGACGCGCGAACCGCGCATACCAATGCACGCGCCCTGCGGGTCGATGCGTTTGTCTTTGGAGCGGACTGCGATCTTGGCCCGCGAACCCGGATCACGGGAAGCGGCCATGACTTCGATCAGGCCTTCGGCAATTTCCGGCACTTCGATACGGAACAGCTCGATCAGCATTTCCGGCGCGGTACGCGACAGGATCAGCTGCGGGCCGCGGTTCTCGGTGCGGATTTCCTTGAGCAGCGCGCGCAGACGCACGCCGACCCGGAAAGTCTCACGGGAGATGATGTCTTCACGGGCCAGCAACGCTTCGGCGTTGTTGCCCAGGTCAACGATCACGTTGTCACGTGTCACTTTTTTCACGGTGCCGGAGATGATTTCACCCAGGCGCTCGCGATAGGCATCAACTACCTGTGCGCGCTCGGCTTCGCGAACTTTCTGCACAATGACCTGCTTGGCGGTCTGGGCAGCGATGCGGCCGAACTCGATGGATTCGATTTTCTCTTCGATCACATCACCGACTTTGGCGTCGGGATGGGTTTCACGAGCCTTGCTCAACCAGGTCTCGACCGCTGGATCATCCAGATCGGCTTCTTCGACCACCGTCCAGCGACGGAAAGTCTCGTAGGAACCGGTGTGGCGATTGATTTCCACACGCAGGTCCACTTCGTCTTCAAAACGCTTTTTGGTAGCAGTGGCCAGAGCCAGCTCCAGCGCTTCAAAAATCACGCTTGCCGGTACACCCTTTTCATTGGATACCGACTCAACAACCAGCAGTACTTCTTTGCTCATCGTACGCCTCGCCTTTCGCAAGCCATTGGATCCGCGGGATCCGCGTCTCAGTCAAAACTGGGAATAATGTTGGCCTTGTCGATCATATCGATCGGCAACAGGAACTCGTGATCATCTACCTGCACCACGACGTCCTGCTCCTCCACCCCGCGGAGAAGGCCCTGAAAATTACGCCGACCTTCGAAGGGCGAGCGCAGCTTGATCTTCACTTGCTCACCGACATACTTGGCAAACTGTTCAAGGGTGAACAGCGGGCGTTCCATGCCAGGAGAGGAAACTTCAAGGGTGTATTCAACGGAGATCGGGTCTTCCACGTCGAGAACACCACTGATCTGACGGCTGACGATGGCGCAATCGTCCACCAACACGCCGCCTTCTTTATCGATATAAACGCGCAACAATGAGTGGCGACCCTGAGCCGAAAACTCAATACCCCAGCATTCATAGCCAAGGGCCACGACCACCGGGGCCAACAAGGCCTGCAACTGTTCTAGCTTGCTCGACACCTGAACCCCCTCGTGCATGCTTGTGCAAATAAAAAATGGGCGAAGCGCCCATCCCGGAAACGCCGTTGAATAGCGGCGCTGTAAAGTGTCCAGCTAACAAAAAGCCCCTGAAAAGGGGCTCCGCTAAAACTGGTTGCGGGGGCCGGATTTGAACCGACGACCTTCGGGTTATGAGCCCGACGAGCTACCAGACTGCTCCACCCCGCGACAAAGCTGGGGCGGAAGTATACGACCGATCCCTTTTTGGGTCAATGTAACCTTCCACCTACAAGAAAGCCCGCAACAGCGGGCTCTCCTGACAATTGGTACCGAGAAGGGGACTCGAACCCCTACACCCTATGGGCACAACCACCTCAAGGTTGCGTGTCTACCAATTCCACCACCTCGGCATAGACTACGTTACTGCGTGAAACTCTTCTTACTTCTGCTCTGGAGCTGGAGGTACGTCAGTCGCACTGTTGGCCGACTTTTGCTCTTGGAGCACCGGGACATCATCAGAAGCCGGTTTTTGCTTTGGTACTTCAAGCACTGCTGGATCTGGCAAACCTACTTGAGTCAGCTGGTGAGCTTTCTCTTTAGCAAAGTAACCTAACCCCAAGCTGGTTATGAAGAAACCGGCGGCAAGTATAGCAGTAAACTTACTAAGAAAGGTAGAGGAACCTTGGCTTCCGAACACAGTATTTGAAGCACCTGCACCGAAAGACGCGCCAGCATCGGCACCTTTACCCTGCTGCAGCAAAACCAGAGCAACTACGCCCAGGGCACCCAGCAGATGAAAAACGACTACGACTGTTTCCAGCATTTTTTCAGTTTCCCGCGGCGCGACAGATCGCACCGAACTCATCTGCATTCAGGGAAGCTCCACCAATGAGCCCCCCATCGATATCCGGCATGCCGAACAGTTCGACCGCATTGGCCGCCTTCACGCTGCCGCCGTATAGAAGCCGCACTCCTCGTGCCACTTCAGAATTCTCTGCCGCCAACTGCGCGCGAATGGCTGCGTGCACATCCTGCGCCTGTTGCGGTGTTGCAGTCAGCCCGGTACCAATGGCCCAGACCGGCTCGTAAGCGATAACAGCATTGGCGAAAGCGCCAACACCCAACTCTTCGATGATGCTGCCCAGCTGACGCCCGACAACTTCTAGAGTCTTACCAGCTTCACGCTGCTCAAGGGTTTCCCCTACACACAGAACCGGCTTCAAACCACAGGCCTGCGCTGCTGCAAACTTGCGATTGAGAGTCGCGTCACGCTCACCCATGATCAGGCGGCGTTCGGAGTGTCCAACCAGCACCAGGGAGCAACCTGCATCCACTAATTGACTCGGGGCGATTTCGCCCGTCAACGCACCTTGCATGGATTCCACCGCAGAATTCTGCGCGCCGACCTGAATCGACTTGCCTTTCAAGCCATCAATCACTTGATTGATATACAAGCAAGGCGGGAATACCGCGACATCAACACCGCTCGGCAAGGCCAGATGACGAAGGCCGTTGATCAGCTCAGCGACGCTGGCGCGGGTACCGTGCATCTTCCAGTTACCAGCTACCATAGGGCGACGCATGCTGTACCTCGTCGGTCAAAGTGGGCGCAGATGTTACCCAACCAAAACAACACTGGCAAGCCGAAATCAGGCAGAAACTTCAGCAACCAGTTTTGCCAGCTCATCGGCGTAGGCTCGAACCTGCGCTTCATCGTCACCTTCGACCATGACACGCACCAGCGGCTCAGTACCGGACTTGCGCAGCAAGACCCGGCCACGCCCCGCCATGGCGGTCGTAACGCGCTCGCAAGCCTCTTTCACAGCAGGATGTTCAACCGGACTGTCGCCGCCGCCAAAACGGACATTGACCAGCACTTGAGGGCATTTGCGCAGCCCCTGGCGTGATTGCGCCAGACTTTCACCACGCGCCTTGAGCGCCATCAGCACCTGCAGCGCAGCGATAATCGCATCACCGGTGGTCGCGTGACGGAAGCACACGATATGGCCGGAATTTTCTCCACCCACCAACCAATTGCGCTCAAGCAGTTCAGCAATCACATAACGGTCGCCGACGTTGGCCCGCACAAACGGAATACCCAGATCCGCCAATGCCAGCTCAAGACCCAGGTTACTCATGAGAGTACCGACCACGCCGCCCTGCAACTTGTCACGCTCATGCAGATCACGAGCGATGATGAACAACAACTCGTCACCATCAACGATCGCACCGGTCTGGTCGACCATCAGCACCCGGTCACCATCACCGTCGAAGGCGATCCCCAGGTCCGCATGTTCCGCCAGAACCGCGGCCTGCAATTGCGCCATGTGAGTCGAACCGCAGTTCTCGTTGATGTTCAAGCCGTTAGGTTGTGCGCTAAGCACCGTCACTTGCGCGCCCAGCTCACGGAACACACTGGGCGCCACCTTGTAGGTCGCGCCGTGAGCACAGTCCAGGACGATCTTCAAGCCGGCAAAGCTGGTGCTGGAAGGCACACTGCTCTTGCAGAATTCGATATACCGCCCCGAGGCATCATTGATGCGCGACACCTTGCCGAGCTTGCTTGATTCCACCACGGTCATCGGAGCGTCCAGCAACTCTTCGATCATCAGCTCTACTTCGTCGGGCAGCTTGGTACCTTCGCCCGAAAAGAATTTGATGCCGTTGTCATCATGAGGATTGTGCGAAGCACTGATGACAATGCCCGCTTCGGCGTGAAAGGTGCGCGTCAGGTAAGCGATCGCCGGTGTTGGCATCGGCCCCAACAACATCACATCCGCGCCTGCCGCGGACAGTCCGGCCTCCAGGGCCGACTCGAACATGTAGCCGGAGATACGCGTATCCTTGCCCACCAGCACACGGCAAGCCCCCATGCTGCGAAAAGCCATGCCAGCCGCCCAGCCGAGCTTGAGCATGAAATCTGGAGTAATAGGGTATTCGCCCACACGACCACGAATGCCGTCGGTGCCAAAATATTTCTTCGTCATAAGTACTCCATCATTCTTATTCGGCGGATTCCACTGCCGCAATCATTCGCACCACATCCACCGTTTCGGCGACATCATGGACGCGGATAATCTTCGCGCCCTTGGTCACCGCCAGTGCCGCCAGTGCCAGACTGCCGTGCAATCGCTCGGCTACAGGTCGATTCAGGGACTGGCCAATCATGCTTTTGCGCGACACCCCAACCAGCAGGGGGCGCCCAAGGGCATGCAAGGCCTCCATATGCTTGAACAGACTCAAGTTGTGCTGCAGGGTCTTGGCAAAACCAAAACCCGGGTCAAGGACAATCCGCTCAGCCTCGATCCCTACCGCCGCACACGCGGCCATCCGCTCAACCAAAAACTCGCTCACTTCGCGAGTGACATCCTGGTAATGCGGGTTGTCCTGCATATCGCCAGGCTCGCCGAGCATATGCATCAGGCACACTGGCAAGCCAGTAGCGGCTGCTGCATCAAGAGCACCATCACGGCGCAGTGCACGCACATCATTGATCAACCCCGCTCCCAGACGAGCAGTTTCACGCATGACCGCCGGGGTCGAGGTATCAACGGAAATAACCACATCCAGCTCGCGATTAATTCGCTCCACGACCGGAGCCACACGCTCCAACTCTTCCAGAGGTGATACCGCACGAGCACCCGGCCGTGTCGACTCGCCACCGATATCGATCAGCGTAGCACCCGCCAGGACCATGGCCTCGGCATGCCGCAAGGCGACGTCCAACTGACTGAAACGACCGCCATCAGAGAAGGAATCAGGAGTTACATTGAGAATGCCCATGACATGCGCACGGGCCAAATCAAGAACCCGGTTGCCGCAAGGCAACCGGGTAGAGGATGGGACAGAAGTCATTTAGAACCTTAGTGGTCGGCAGCAGGACCGCCAATGGGTGTTTCCGGACGTTCGTTTTGCACCACTGGAGGAGTAGTGCCCGAGCCGCCCTCCCAATCACGAGGCTCACGCGGAGTACGCCCAGCCATGATGTCGTCAATCTGATCGGCATCAATGGTTTCGTACTTCATCAAGGCGTCCGCCATGGCGTCCAGCTTGTCGCGGTTGTCGGTCAGGATCTGCTTGGCAGTGCCGTAGCACTGATCGATGATGCTGCGCACTTCAGAGTCGATCAGTTTCGCCGTTTCAGCGGACAAGCTGGCGTGCTGACTGCCCGCACTGCGACCCAGGAACACTTCGCCCTCTTCTTCCGCATACATCAACGGACCGAGCTTTTCGGAGAGTCCCCACTTGGTGACCATGTTCCGAGCAATCTGGCTGGCGCGCATGATGTCGTTGGATGCACCGGTGGTCACACCGTCAAAACCAAGCGTCATCTCTTCTGCGATACGGCCACCATAGAGCGAGCAGATCTGGCTGATCAGGGCACGCTTGGACAGGCTGTAGCGGTCTTCTTCCGGCAGGAACATGGTGACGCCCAATGCCCGACCGCGAGGAATGATCGAAACCTTGTAGACCGGATCATGCTCAGGCACGACTCGACCGACAATGGCGTGGCCGGCTTCGTGATAAGCGGTGTTCTGCTTTTCTTTCTCGGACATGACCATGGATTTGCGCTCCGCGCCCATCATGATCTTGTCCTTGGCCAGTTCAAATTCCTTCATTTCGACAATACGCTTACCGGTACGAGCCGCGAACAGCGAGGCCTCGTTCACTAGGTTCGCCAAATCCGCACCGGAGAAACCCGGAGTACCGCGCGCGATCACTGCAGGAGCAACATCTTCGCCCATTGGCACTTTGCGCATGTGAACCTTGAGAATCTGCTCACGACCGCGGATATCCGGCAGCCCCACCACCACTTGGCGGTCGAAACGACCGGGACGCAGCAGCGCCGGGTCGAGTACGTCAGGACGGTTGGTAGCGGCGATCACAATGATGCCGTCGTTCATTTCGAAGCCATCCATCTCAACCAGCAATTGGTTGAGGGTCTGCTCACGCTCATCATGACCACCGCCCATGCCGGCGCCACGGTGACGACCGACAGCGTCGATCTCATCGATGAAAATGATGCATGGAGCATGTTTCTTGGCCTGTTCGAACATATCGCGAACACGGCTGGCACCGACACCTACGAACATCTCGACGAAGTCAGAACCGGAAATAGTGAAGAACGGCACCTTGGCTTCGCCCGCAATGGCCTTGGCCAGCAAGGTCTTACCGGTACCCGGCGGACCGACCATCAGCACGCCACGAGGGATGCGGCCGCCCAGACGTTGAAACTTGCCTGGATCACGCAGGAATTCAACCAGCTCGCCAACTTCCTCCTTGGCCTCGTCACAACCTGCGACGTCAGCCAGGGTGGTTTTCACCTGATCTTCAGAGAGCAGACGCGCCTTGCTCTTGCCAAAGCTCATCGGCCCGCCTTTGCCACCTGCCCCGCCCTGCATTTGCCGCATGAAGAACATGAAGACGGCAATGATCACCAGGATCGGGAAGCTGGCCACCAAGAGCTGGGTCCAGATGCTTTGCTGCTCAGGCTGCTTGCCTTCGACCACGACATGGTTGTCCACCAAGTCGCCAATCAGACCGTTGTCCTGAATCGCAGGACGGATGGTCTTGAAGGTGTCGCCATCGTTGCGCTTGCCGGTAATAACGTAGCCATCAACAGCTACGCGCTCGACCTTGCCATCCTTAACTTGCTGGATGAAGTCGGAATAGTTGAGGGTCTGCGGCTCGTTAGGGCTGGAGAAGTTGTTCATCACCGTCACCAGGACGGCAGCGATGATCAACCACAGGATCAGATTCTTTGCCATGTCGTTCAATTAACTACCCTCTGAAGCAAGCTCCGCTACTGGCGCGCGCTTCGCATGATATTCACCGGCCTAACTTACTACATTACCTACAGCTCTGGCAGGCGCTGTCTGTAACCCTATGTGAAACTTAGACTACACAATATGCGCTTAATCTGACGGGGCGAAATACGAAAATCCTATCACCCCGGTCAAAAATCCTACTTACTCACTGCGACCCCGGAAGCCGCGCCCAAGCAGATACTGCTCTCGGGAACGGTCACGAGAAGACGTCGGCTTACGCATCTGCACTTTCTCGAACATCTGCCGAACGCTCTTGTGGTACTCGTCAAAGCCTTCACCCTGGAAGATTTTGATCAGAAAATCACCACCTGGACGTAGTACACGGCTAGCAAGGTCCAGCGCTAATTCGCACAAGAACATCGCCCGCGGCATATCCACAGCCGCTAACCCACTCATATTGGGGGCCATATCGGAAATCACAAGGTCGACTTCCGAATTTCCGACAGCCTCGAGAATCTGCGCCAGCACCGCGTCCTCGGTGAAATCCCCTTGAATAAAGGTCACATCGGGGATGCTGTCCATCTCCAGGATATCGGAAGCAATCAGTCGACCCTGACCACCAATCAGACGACTGGTCACTTGCGACCAGCCACCCGGTGCAGCACCCAGGTCGATAACACTCATACCAGGACGGATAAGGCGGTCCTTCTCCTGGATCTCCAGCAGCTTGTAGCTGGCACGAGAACGATACCCATCTTTTTGCGCCATTTTGACGAATGGGTCGTTGAAGTGCTCTTTCAGCCAGTTATGGCTTGTCTTGGAACGGGCCACGGGCCACCTCAAAAATAAAACGGGTCGTGATTAACTGGGCGGTCCCGGACTCGCTCGGGTAAACTGGCCGCCGCTTTTTACAAGATCAGACGCAGGGGTCAGATTATGCCGCTCACTCAAGAGCAGAAGAAACAGTACAAATCCATTGGCCACCATCTGAAACCAGTATTGACTGTGGCTGACAACGGTTTGACCGAAGGTGTGCTAGCCGAACTTGAACGCGCCTTGAGCGATCACGAGCTGATCAAGATCAAGCTCAACATCCTCGAGCGCGAGTCGCGCCTGGAAGCCATTGCCGAACTGTGCAAAGCCGGCAAAGCGGATCTGGTGCAAGTCATCGGCAAGATGGCGTTGATCTACCGCAAGAACGCCAAGGTAAACAAGCAACTGTCGAACGTCCATCGTTTCCACTGACGTCGACAAGGGTCAAGGGTGCGCCTGGCGCACCCTTGCGCCCCATCCCGGCACTGGCTGCAACACCAACACCAGGCCGGAAAAGCCCAGGACCAGATAGCTGAACAACTGCCAGCGCTGAGCCTCCGGCAGCAGAATGCGTACAGTGAAATACATCCCGCACGCATACATCGCCATCAACAGCAGTTGCCCCCGAATATCCCGCCAAAGACTTTTCAGCCCTTCGGACTGAATCAGTACCGCCGCCTGAAGAATCAGGCAGGCCGCCGAAAAACCCACCAACAACGCACTGAGCAAGGTGGAAATTTCTTCGATCAGCAAAGGGGCAAGACCAATCTGCCCCAGGGCGGGAACCAAGCCGAGATGCAACAACCATAAGCCGCCAACCCACAACATCTGGGTCAGCTGCCAAAGCATGGCGCCCGCTTGCAGCGGGCGCCTTCTTTCAGATGTGACGGACTTCGACAATCTCATACTCGATAACGCCGCCAGGCGTTTTGACCGCCACCACATCACCCTCTTCCTTGGCAATCAAGGCGCGAGCAATCGGCGAACCGACAGAGATTTTACCGAGCTTGATATCAGCCTCGTCCTCACCAACGATCTGGTAGGTGACGCTTTCGTCGGTTTCGACGTTGGCGATTTCCACCGTAGTACCAAAGATCACCTTGCCGGTATGAGGAATGGTCGTGACGTCGATAACTACCGAATTCTGCAGACGGCCTTCGATATCACGAATCCGCGCCTCGACCATACCCTGCTGCTCACGAGCAGCATGGTATTCAGCGTTTTCTTTCAGGTCACCCAACTCGCGGGCCGTACCGATGTCCTGGCTGAGCTTCGGACGCACGACCTTGGTCAGGTGAGCATGCTCTTCTTCCAGGGCGCGAGCGCCCTGGACGGTCATTGGGTATTTATTCATGCCTTCAATCCTGCGTGTAGATCCTGCAAGCGACGCACGGTCTTTTCCGGACCGAACTTCAACGCTTCACAGATAGCTTCGCCAGCAGCAATGGTGGTGGTGCAGTAAATCTTGTGCTGCAAGGCGTTACGACGAATGGAATACGAGTCAGCGATAGACTGACGACCTTCGGTGGTGTTGATGATCAGGGTGACTTCGTCGTTCTTGATCATATCGACCACATGCGGACGACCTTCAGTCACCTTGTTCACACGACGCACTTTCAGGCCCGCGGCCTCGATCACCTTGGCTGTGCCTGCGGTCGCAACCACTTCGAAACCCAAGTTGATCAGATCACGGGCCACGCCTGCAACCAGCGGCTTGTCATCGTCACGCACACTGATAAATGCAGTACCGCCTGTTGGCAATACTTCGCTGGCGCCCATCTGGGCCTTGGCAAAGGCTTCACCGAACGTATCGCCCACACCCATCACTTCACCAGTGGACTTCATCTCTGGGCCGAGGATCGGGTCAACGCCCGGGAACTTGGCAAAGGGGAATACCGCTTCCTTGACGCTGTAGAAGTTCGGAATGATTTCCTTGGTGAAGCCCAGCTCTTTCAGAGTCTTGCCGGCCATCACACGGGCCGCGATCATTGCCAGCGAGACACCAATGCACTTGGACACGAACGGCACGGTACGGGAGGCACGCGGGTTCACCTCGATCACGTAGATCTGCTCACCCTGCAGGGCCAGCTGCACGTTCATCAGGCCGACCACACCCAGTTCCAGGGCCATTTTCTTGACCTGCTCACGCATCTCGTCCTGGATGTGCGCCGGCAGCGAGTACGGCGGCAGGGAGCACGCGGAGTCACCGGAGTGAACGCCGGCCTGCTCGATGTGCTGCATGATCGCGCCAATCACCACGTCGGTGCCGTCACAAACGGCATCCACGTCCATCTCGATGGCACAGTTGAGGAAGTGGTCCAGCAGCACCGGGCTGTCGTTGGACACTTGAACCGCTTCACGCAGGTAGCGCTTGAGCTCCTCTTCCTCGTAAACGATTTCCATCGCCCGGCCGCCCAAAACGTAGGACGGACGCACCACCAGTGGGTAACCGATCTTGGTCGCGGCACGAATCGCTTCGTCTTCGCTGCGCACGGTGGCGTTTGGTGGCTGACGCAGGTTCAGGCGTTCGACCATCTGCTGGAAGCGCTCACGGTCTTCGGCACGGTCGATAGCATCAGGGCTGGTACCGATGATTGGCACGCCCGCCGCTTCCAGGGCACGAGCCAGTTTCAGCGGAGTCTGGCCGCCGTACTGCACGATCACGCCTTTTGGCTTCTCGACGCGGACGATTTCCAGCACGTCTTCCAGGGTCACTGGCTCGAAGTACAGGCGATCAGAGGTGTCGTAGTCGGTGGAAACGGTTTCCGGGTTGCAGTTGACCATGATGGTTTCGTAACCATCGTCGCGCAGCGCCAGTGCAGCGTGTACGCAGCAGTAGTCGAACTCGATACCTTGGCCGATACGGTTTGGACCGCCACCCAGGATCATGATCTTGTCGCGGGTCGACGGCGCGGCCTCGCACTCTTCTTCATAAGTCGAGTACAGATAAGCGGTGTCGGTAGCGAACTCGGCGGCGCAAGTGTCGACGCGCTTGTAGACCGGGAACACTTCCAGCTTCTGACGATGCGTGCGCAGGTTTTTCTCGGTCACACCCAAGAGCTTGGCCAGACGCTGATCGGAGAAGCCTTTGCGCTTGAGGCGGAACATCAGGTCGCGATCGATGGCCGACAGCCCCAGAGTCTTGACCTTCTCTTCTTCCTTGATCAGGTCTTCGATCTGCACCAGGAACCAAGGGTCGATCATGTTCATGCCGAAGATCTGCTCAACGGTCATGCCGGCACGGAAGGCATCAGCCACGTACCAGATACGCTCGGCGCCCGGCACGGTCAGTTCGCGCTTGAGCACGTTCATGCTTTCCGGATTGCTCAGGTCGAGCTTCGGATCCAGGCCGCAAACACCTACTTCCAGGCCGCGCAGGGCTTTCTGCAGGGATTCCTGGAAGGTCCGGCCGATGGCCATGACCTCACCCACCGACTTCATCTGGGTGGTCAGGCGTGCGTCAGCCTTGGAGAACTTCTCGAAGGCGAAGCGTGGCAGCTTGGTCACGACGTAGTCGATGGACGGCTCGAAGGAGGCTGGAGTCTTGCCGCCGGTGATGTCGTTGGACAGCTCGTCCAGGGTGTAGCCCACAGCCAGCTTGGCCGCGACCTTGGCGATCGGGAAGCCGGTGGCTTTCGAGGCCAGCGCCGAGGAACGGGACACCCGCGGGTTCATCTCGATCACGACCATGCGGCCGGTGTTCGGGCAGATACCGAACTGCACGTTGGAACCGCCGGTTTCCACGCCGATCTCGCGCAGCACCGCCAGGGAGGCGTTACGCAGGATCTGGTATTCCTTGTCGGTCAGGGTCTGTGCTGGAGCCACGGTGATCGAGTCACCGGTGTGCACGCCCATCGGGTCGAAGTTTTCGATGGAGCAGACGATGATGCAGTTGTCCTTCTTATCGCGGACCACCTCCATCTCGTACTCTTTCCAGCCGATCAGCGATTCGTCGATCAGCAGTTCCTTGGTCGGCGACAGATCCAGACCGCGAGCGCAGATTTCTTCGAACTCTTCGCGGTTGTAGGCGATGCCACCACCGGTGCCGCCCATGGTGAAGGACGGACGGATGATGCAAGGGAAGCCCAGCTTATCGAGGACCGCATTGGCCTCTTCCATGCTGTGAGCGATACCGGAACGTGGGCACGCCAGGCCGATGGACTTCATGGCGGCGTCGAAGCGCGAACGATCTTCAGCCTTGTCGATGGTGTCGGCGTTGGCACCGATCATCTCGACGCCGAACTTCTCCAGAACGCCTTCGCGCTCCAGATCCAGGGCGCAGTTCAGAGCCGTCTGGCCGCCCATGGTTGGCAGCAGCGCGTCCGGACGCTCTTTCTCGATGATCTTGGCAACGGTCTGCCACTTGATCGGCTCGATGTAGGTGGCGTCGGCCATGGCCGGGTCAGTCATGATCGTGGCCGGGTTGGAGTTCACCAGGATGACCCGGTAACCCTCTTCGCGCAGGGCCTTGCAAGCCTGGGCGCCGGAGTAGTCGAATTCGCAGGCCTGGCCGATCACGATCGGGCCAGCGCCAAGAATCAGGATGCTTTTAATGTCTGTACGTTTTGGCATGGGTTGTCACTCAAATCCGCAGGTCAGTCGGCAAGCCGTCTTGAACATTCTCTGAGGCGCCTGAGGGGATTCCGCCGGACTCGCCGGGGCCGCCCTCAAGCGCTGCTCGCTACATTTTCAAGGCGAGCGTTTAGCGTCGCTTGGCCATCTCATTGATGAAGCGGTCGAACAGCGGCGCCACATCGTTCGGGCCCGGGCTGGCTTCAGGGTGGCCCTGGAAGCTGAACGCGCTCTTGTCGGTACGCTCGATACCCTGCAGGGTGCCGTCGAACAGCGACTTGTGGATCGCCCGGACGTTACCCGGCAGCGTGGCTTCATCCACCGCAAAGCCATGGTTCTGACTGGTGATCATGACCACGCCGGTGTCCAGGTCCTGGACTGGGTGGTTGGCACCGTGGTGGCCGTGCCCCATTTTCAGGGTCTTGGCGCCGGAGGCCAGGGCCAGCAGTTGGTGACCCAGGCAGATGCCGAATACCGGGATCTCGGTTTCGAGGATTTCCTTGATCGCCTTGATCGCGTAGTCGCAAGGCTCGGGGTCGCCAGGGCCGTTGGACAGGAACACGCCATCTGGATTGAGGGCCAGCACGTCGCTCGCTGGGGTCTGGGCAGGCACCACGGTCACGCGGCAACCGCGCTCGACCAGCATGCGCAGAATGTTCAGCTTGACGCCGTAGTCGTAGGCAACCACGTGGTACGGCAGATCAGCGGCTTCGATGGTGGCGTGGCTGTCGGTCTTCAGATCCCAGACAGTCGAACGCCATTCGTAGCTTTGCTTGGTGCTGACGACTTTCGCCAGGTCCATGCCTTTCAGGCCCGGGAAGCCGCGCGCTGCTGCAATCGCCGCTTCTTCGGAGATGTTGTCACCGGCCATGATGCAGCCGTTCTGCGCGCCTTTTTCACGCAGGATGCGGGTCAGGCGACGGGTGTCGATACCGGCGATCGCCACCACATTGTTGGCTTTCAGGTAATCGGACAGGGACAGGGTGTTACGCCAGTTGCTGGCCACCAGCGGCAGATCACGAATGACCAGGCCAGCCGACCAGACGCGGTCGGACTCGGCATCTTCCGGCGTGGTGCCGGTGTTGCCGATGTGGGGATAAGTCAGGGTAACGATTTGCTGGGCGTAGGAAGGATCGGTAAGGATTTCCTGATAGCCGGTCATTGCGGTGTTGAACACCACCTCACCAACGGTTTGACCGTCGGCTCCAATGGCTTCGCCACGAAAAATGCTGCCATCAGCAAGGGCGAGTATGGCTGGCTTAGTCAAGAAGACCTCCCGTAAATAGAGCCTGAAAGGGCGATCGCAGGTTGCAAAAAAGCGGAATGACGTATAGACACGTCACCCCGCTTCTTCGTCGAATTATCTGCGCGCTTTTAGTGGACACACTAAAGCTGTAGCTTACAGAAAAAGGCTTTTTCGGTCCACCGCTAATGAGCCCTAAAGGCAGAGGAATGCGACAGAACATCGCCTAGCGGTGCGAAGCGGGGCCGAAGGACAACCTCAACCCCACTTCAGATGCATCTCAACGCAGATCCAGCACATCCTGCATGTCGTAAAGACCGGCCTCGCGACCTTCCAGCCACAGGGCAGCACGTACCGCCCCCTTGGCAAACGTCATGCGACTGGAAGCCTTGTGAGTGATTTCCAGGCGCTCGCCCTCGGTGGCGAACAACACGGTGTGATCTCCCACCACATCGCCGCCGCGCACAGTGGCGAAACCGATGGTTTCGCGCTCCCGCGCCCCGGTATGACCTTCACGCCCATAAACCGCAACCTGCTGCAGGTCGCGCCCCAAGGCGCTGGCGATCACTTCACCCATGCGCAGGGCCGTACCTGACGGCGCATCGATCTTGTGCCGATGATGGGCTTCGATGATTTCGATGTCCGCGTCATCACCCAGTACCCGCGCCGCCATATCCAGCAGCTTCAGCGACAGATTGACCCCGACACTGAAGTTGGCGGCGAAGACGATGGGGATATCCTTGCCCGCCTCGACCAGCAATTGCTTTTCCTTGGCCCCAAGACCAGTGGTGCCAATCACCATGGCCTTGCCCGCCTTGCGGCAGAACGCCAGGTTCTTGAGCATCACTTCCGGCAAGGTGAAGTCGATCAGCACATCGAACTCATCAACGACTTTTTCCAGGCTGTCGGACATTGGCACGCCAAGACGCCCAAGAGACGCCAACTCACCCACATCCGCACCGACCAGCGAACTGCCCGGACGGACGATCGCCGCCGTCAGACCGGAGAGCGGAGAGCGCAGTTGCACAGCCTCGACCAAGGTCTTGCCCATGCGCCCTGCGGCCCCCATCACAGCTATACGTCGCATGCCCTACTCCTTACAGGTCGCCGAAGAAGCGCTTGACGCCCTCGAACCAGCCAGTGGTTTTCGGCGAATGAGAGTTGTCGCCATCCAGCGAACCACGCAGCTCTTCCAGCAATTCCCGCTGACGACGACTCAGATTCACCGGAGTCTCCACCGCAACCCGACACATCAGGTCGCCAGCACCACCGCCACGCACAGGGGCAACGCCCTTGCCGCGAATCCGGAACTGCTTGCCAGTCTGGGTCCCCTCGGGAATCTTCAGCTTGACCCGACCATCCAGGGTCGGAATCTCCAGCTCGCCGCCCAACGCCGCATCAACGAAGCTGATAGGCACTTCACAGAACAGATGCTTGCCGTCGCGCTGGAAGATCGCGTGCTCACGCACATTGATCACCACATAGAGGTCGCCGGTCGGGCCACCCTGGGTCCCCGCCTCACCTTCACCGGAGAGACGAATGCGATCCCCTGTATCGACACCGGCCGGCACTTTGACCGACAGCGTCTTGTACTCTTCGACACGGCCCTCGCCGCGGCACGAATCGCACGGATCGGAAATGATCTTGCCCTGGCCATGGCAACGCGGACAGGTCTGCTGCACCGAGAAGAAGCCCTGCTGCATGCGCACCTGACCAATGCCGCCGCAAGTTGGGCAAGTCACAGGGGACGAGCCTTTCTTGGCACCCGAGCCATCGCACGGTTTGCAATTGACCAGCGTCGGCACACGGATATTCACCGTGGTACCACGCACTGCCTCTTCCAGATTCAGCTCCAGGGTGTAACGCAGGTCGCTGCCGCGCTGCGCGCCGCCGCGGGAACCACCGCGACCACCACCAAAGAAATCACTGAACACATCACCGAAGATATCGGAGAAATTCTGACCGCCGAAACCGGCACCGCCGCCGCCCATGCCTGGGTCGACACCGGCATGACCGTACTGGTCATACGCTGCACGCTTACTGGAATCGGACAGCACTTCGTAGGCCTCGTTGGCCTCCTTGAACATGTCCTCCGACGCTTTGTCGCCGGGATTACGATCCGGGTGATGCTTCATCGCCAGGCGGCGGTAAGCCTTTTTCAGCTCCGCTTCGCTGGAGCCGCGCTCCACACCCAACACTTCGTAATAGTCACGCTTTGCCATAAGTCTTTGCACTCTTAAGGACGTCCGGCAAACCCTCCTGAGCTCTGCCAAACTCGCTGAGCCCCAATACAGGCCCGGACCCAACTCACGTCAATTCAACGATCCTGGTCTTGGATAGACGACCCGATTGCAGGTCGACGACTGCGGTCGTCGCAACCGGAAAGCAGGAGCTTCTCCGGCCCGACCGCCAGCGCACAAACGGAGGTTGTACGCCGTCAAAAATTCACTGACTCCAGACACGCCAACGCGGGAGCAAGCTCCCGCGCGGCGACATCCTACCAGTCACCGCCCAAAGGCAGTCAACCGGCCGACCAACAAGCTATTACTTGTGGTCTTTAACTTCTTCGAACTCGGCATCGACAACGTCATCGGCTTTTTCAGCGGACTCGGCGTGTGCGGCCGCGCCCTCTGCAGGCTGAGCCTGCTCGGCGTACATCTTCTGAGCAACCGGAGCCGAGACTTTCGACAGCTCTTCGACCTTGGCTTCGATGGCAGCCTTGTCGTCGCCTTTGACAGCGGCTTCCAGGGCGACCACGGCAGCTTCAATGGCCGTCTTTTCTTCTGCGGTGACTTTGTCACCGGCGTCGGCCACCATCTTGCGAGTCGAGTGCACCAGCGCATCACCCTGGTTACGGGCAGTGGCCAGCTCTTCGAACTTGCGGTCCTCTTCCGAGTTGGCTTCAGCGTCGCGGATCATCTGCTGGATCTCTTCATCCGACAGACCGGAGTTTGCCTTGATCACGATCGACTGAGTCTTGCCGGTAGCCTTGTCCTTCGCACCTACGTGCAGAATGCCGTTGGCGTCGATGTCGAAGGTCACTTCGATCTGCGGCACGCCACGTGGAGCAGGTGGAATGTCGGTCAGGTCGAACTTGCCCAGGGACTTGTTCTGCGCGGCTTGCTTACGCTCACCCTGCAGTACGTGAATGGTCACTGCGCCCTGGTTGTCATCGGCCGTCGAGAACACTTGCGATTTCTTGGTTGGAATCGTGGTGTTTTTCTCGATCAGCGCGGTCATCACTCCACCCATGGTTTCGATACCCAGGGTCAGCGGGCTAACGTCCAGCAGCAGTACGTCCTTCACGTCACCGGCCAGTACCGCACCCTGGATCGCAGCACCCATGGCAACAGCTTCGTCCGGGTTGACGTCCTTGCGAGCTTCTTTACCGAAGAAGTCGGTTACGGCTTTCTGTACCAGCGGCATACGAGTCTGGCCGCCGACCAGGATCACGTCGTTGATCGAGCCAACGTCGATACCGGCATCCTTCAGAGCAATACGGCAAGGCTCGATGGTGCGCTGAACCAGGTCTTCAACCAGCGACTCCAGCTTGGCGCGGGAAATCTTCACGTTCAGGTGCTTAGGACCGGTGGCATCTGCAGTGATGTACGGCAGGTTCACGTCGGTCTGCTGGCTCGAAGACAGCTCGATCTTGGCTTTTTCAGCAGCTTCTTTCAGACGCTGCATGGCCAGCGGATCACCCTTGAGGTTCATGCCGCTTTCTTTCTTGAACTCATCAACCAGGTAGTCGATCAGACGGATGTCGAAGTCTTCACCACCGAGGAAGGTGTCACCGTTGGTAGCCAGCACTTCGAACTGGTGCTCGCCATCGACTTCAGCGATCTCGATCACGGAAACGTCGAAGGTACCGCCACCCAGGTCATAAACGATCACGGTGTGATCGCCCTTGGCCTTGTCCATACCGTAGGCCAGAGCGGCTGCGGTTGGTTCGTTGATGATGCGCTTGACGTCCAGACCGGCGATGCGACCGGCGTCCTTGGTGGCCTGACGCTGGCTGTCGTTGAAGTAGGCCGGAACAGTGATGACCGCTTCGGTCACGGCTTCGCCGAGGTAATCTTCGGCGGTCTTCTTCATTTTCTTGAGAATTTCAGCCGAGATCTGTGGCGGCGCCATTTTCTGGCCGTTCACTTCAACCCAGGCGTCGCTGTTGTCAGCCTTGACGATCTTGTAAGGGACCATCTGGATGTCTTTCTGCACAACTTCTTCGTCGAAACGACGACCGATCAGACGCTTTACTGCGTACAGGGTGTTGTGCGGGTTGGTCACAGCCTGACGCTTGGCCGACTGACCGACCAGAATCTCGCCATCGTTGGCGTACGCGATGATCGACGGGGTAGTCCGCGCGCCTTCGGCGTTTTCGATAACTTTTACGTTGCCGTTTTCAAGAATGGAGACGCACGAGTTGGTGGTCCCCAAGTCAATTCCGATAATTTTGCCCATGTTAACTCTCCCGAAACTTTGGATTTGGATGCCGCAGCCGTGGTGGCAAACTGCGGTAGCACTTAAACGCTTGACTGATAAATGGGGGCTCTACAGCCGTTTTCAAGCCTTTTCATCAATCGAAGGCGAAACCGGTGCCGGAACCTTGCTGACCACGACCATGGCCGGGCGCAGCAGGCGACCATTGAGCTGATAGCCCTTCTGGAACACCTTGAGAACACTGTTGGGCTCGACGTCCGCGCTTTCCTGCATGGCCATGGCCTGGTGCTGTTCAGCGTTGAACGGCTCGCCATGGGGATCGATGGCTTCCAACTGATAACGCTTGAGGGTGTCGTGGAACATCTTCAAGGTCAGCTCGATGCCCTCACGCATCGGACGGATGCTCTCGTCGTCCGGATTGGACAGCTCCAGGCCGCGCTCCAGACTGTCGATCACCGGCAGCAGGTCGCCAGCAAACTTTTCCAGCGCGAATTTGTGAGCTTTCTCCACGTCCTGCTCGGCGCGGCGGCGGACGTTCTGCAGATCAGCTGCAACACGCAAAGCCTGATCCTGCGCACCAGCCAGTTGCTCTTCGAGCACTTGTACACGAGCCGCCAGGTCTTCACCCGAAGCCTCGGGAGCCTGATTGGCGTCTAGATTTTGCGTATCCAGCGTCTGTTCGTCAGCCATGAAATTCTCCTTTCAATATCGTCAGTGAGCCAGGCCCACTCTTCTGCACTGCTATATGGGGTCGCATTTTCAGGGTTCAAGCCCGCCCCCAGAGCAAAAGTCATCAACCTTCAGGAAATCCCGCTGACCGTGATTACCGAACGCGCTAAAAAGCCCAATCAACCAAGCGAATCAAGCTAAGGGAAAGCATTGTCAGCCCAAAACAAAACACTGTATAAATAACCAGACATTTAGTTTGGGAGCGGCCTTCATGCTGGTGCACCTGTCCGTACACAATTACGCCATCGTCGAACACCTGGATCTGGAACTGGATCGAGGGATGAGCGTCATCACAGGCGAAACCGGCGCCGGCAAGTCGATCATGCTCGACGCTCTCGGCCTGACCCTGGGCGATCGGGCCGACAGCGGCGTGGTACGACCAGGAGCCGACAAGGCCGACATCCTCGCCACCTTCGACCTGGCGGACATTCCTGAGGCCCGCACCTGGCTGGCCGAGCGCGACCTGGACAACGACGGCCCCTGCATCCTGCGCCGAGTCATCACGGCCGAAGGGCGCTCACGCGGCTATATCAATGGCACGCCCTGCCCACTTGGCGACCTCAAGGCATTGGGCGAGCTGCTGATCGACATTCACAGCCAGCACGAGCACCAGTCCCTGCTCAAGACCGATACCCATCGACGCCTTCTGGATGAATATGCCGGCGCTACCGATCTTGCCCGCCAGGTGCAACTGGCAGCCCAACGCTGGCGCCAGACTCGCCAGGAGCTGGAGCGCCTGTCCAATTCCGGCGATGAGCAACGCGCCCGCCATCAACTGCTGAGCTATCAGCTTGAAGAGCTGGAAAATCTCGGCCTGGGAGAAAACGAACTCGAGGAACTGGAGCAGGAGCACAAGAACCTGACCAACGCCGAGACCCTGCTGGGCATCTGCCGCCAGGTGGTCGAACAGTGCAGCGAAAGTGATTCCGGCAATGTCCTCAACGCCTTGACCGTCAGCCTCAATCGCCTGTCCAGCATCGGCAACTCGACAGGCTCATTAGGCGAGGCCACCAACCTGCTGGCCAGCGCCCAGATCCAGGTGGAAGAAGCCGTTGGCGAACTGAATCGTTTCCTCGATCACTTCGATGCCGACCCGGCGCGCTTGCAACAGCTGGAGGAACGCCTGGACTCCATCTATACCCTGGCACGCAAGCATCGCATCCAGCCTTTCGAACTGGCGGCCATGCAGCAAACCCTGCTGGATGAAATCGAAACCCTGGACGCCAACGACGAGAGCATCGAGCGCCTCGGCGAGGAGCTGCAGTCCTTCGCCCGCCACTATCAGGAGAAAGCCCAGGAACTGAGTCGCTTGCGGGAGCAGGCAGCCACCGGACTGGCCAGCGCGGTGGAACTGGAAATTCAGCGCCTGGGCATGCCCGGTGGACGCTTCACCATCGAACTGCGAGCCAACACCAGCGATGAGCTGCTGCCCAACGGCCTGGAGCAGGTTGAACTCCTGGTCAGCGCCAACCCGGGACAACCGCTCAAGGCATTGGCCAAGGTTGCCTCGGGTGGCGAGCTGTCACGCATCAGCCTGGCGATCCAGGTCATCACGGCACAAACCTCAAGAGTTCCTACCCTGGTGTTCGACGAAGTCGACGTAGGAATCGGCGGCCCGACTGCCGAGATCGTCGGCCAATTGCTGCGGCGCCTCGGCGAGCGCGGCCAGGTGCTGACGGTCACTCACTTGCCACAAGTGGCCGCCCAGGGGCATCAACATCTGTTCGTGCACAAGGTGCGTGGCAACAACGCGACCCATACCGCCGTTTCCAAACTGGGCAAGAACGAAAGAATCGAGGAAATTGCCCGAATGCTGGGCGGTATCGATCTGACCAAGGAATCCCTAGCCCACGCCAAGAAAATGGTGGTGACCACCAAGGCCTGAGGCTGGAACGCTTCTTTTATATAGGCACAAAGCACGAAGGCGACCCTGAGGTCGCCTTCGATCGTTTCACGACTATGCCAGTCGCGTGAGAGGCTTACTTCTTCTTGCGCACATACAGCACAAGATTGTGATCCACCAACTCGAAACCGTGCTTTTCGACAATCGCCTTTTGAAGCTTTTCGATTTCCTCGTCGAAGAATTCGATCACTTCACCAGACTCCACGTTGACCATATGGTCGT
Source organism: Pseudomonas sp. 3MA1 (assembly GCF_029237275.1). Taxonomy (NCBI): domain Bacteria; kingdom Pseudomonadati; phylum Pseudomonadota; class Gammaproteobacteria; order Pseudomonadales; family Pseudomonadaceae; genus Pseudomonas; species Pseudomonas sp. 3MA1. The sequence goes on from NZ_JAACFX010000007.1 coordinate 265,839, forward strand.
GGTGACCGCCATCCGCCAGCTCGAATACAGCGTGACCGCCATCAAAGTTATGGCGCACCACCAGTCCGGCTGCTTCGAATTGAGTCAGTACACGGTAAACCGTGGCCAGACCGACATCCTCACCAGCTTCCATCAGCGCCTTGTAGACGTCCTCAGCGCTCATGTGCCGCTGCTCAGTAGAATCGAGCATTTGTAGAATTTTGACCCGTGGCAGAGTCACTTTAAGGCCGGCTTTACGTAGTTCGCTATTTTCAACCATGGTCAGCTTTCTCGCCGATGCTGCTTCGCAGCTTCTCTTAATGCGGGTATGATCGGGGTTTACGTTGTCCCAGCCAAGATAGTGGAAGTCGCCCACCGATGCAAAACACCAAGCTCTTGCTAACCAGTTTCACATTCGTGGGACTGCTCGCACTCGCCGGTTGTTCATTCCCCGGGGTTTACAAAATCGACATCCAGCAGGGCAATGTCGTGACGCAGGACATGATAGACCAGTTGCGCCCGGGAATGACCCGACGGCAAGTAAGGTTTATCATGGGCAACCCTCTGCTGACCGACACGTTCCATGCCGATCGCTGGGATTATCTGTACAGCCTGCAACCTGGCGGCGGTGAACGCCAACAGGAACGCGTCAGCCTGATCTTCAATGGCAACGACCAACTGGTCAGCTTGGCCGGCGACTTCATGCCAGGCGTGAGCCGCGACGAAGCCCTGCTCGGCAAGGAGAGCAGCAACACCGTCACCGCCCCTGCCGAGAACGCCGAGAAGCCCAAGGCCGAGAAGCCGGTCAAACCGGGCTCGCTGCTGGACCAGATCCAGAAAGATGTGGATGGCGTCAAAACCGTACCAGTGCCCATTCCTGAACCACTGGATACCTCCCCGCAATAATTTGCGGCGAATGAAAAAGCCCGGGCATGCCCGGGCTTTTTGTTGCCTGTCACTCAGTTACTGTCCGCGTTTACGTGCCTGCGCGGCCTTGGCGGCACGCAGACGCCGAACCTCTTTCGGATCCGCCAGCAGCGGACGATAGATTTCGATTCGATCCCCTGCCTGAATCACATGCCGCTCAGGATTCATGACCTGCTTGCCGAAGATCCCCACCGGACAGGTCGCCAGATCCAACTCGGCAAAATGCTTACCTATAGAAGAAGCCAGCAGCGCACTGCGCAGTGTCGAACCCTGAGGCACGCACACAGTGATCAGCAACTGGCGATCGACTGCGGCGTAAACCACCTCGATCGAGATCAGGGACTCAGCCATGCAGTTGCTTGGCCCGCTGACAGAATGCATCCACCAGGGTATTGGCCGCCTGGTTGAACAGCGGCCCTAACGTGGCCCGCACCAAAGGCCCCGCATAATCGAAAGACAGATCAAGACTGATCTTGCAGGCCTTCTCGCCCAGCGGCTTGAACACCCACAGACCATGCAATTGATTGAACGGCCCCTCTTCCAGGTTCATTTCGATCGACTGTCCCGGCACCAGGGTATTACAGGTCACAAAACGCTGACTCATGCCGCCCTTGGCCACTGCCAGGCTGGCACGCATCCGTTCCTCGCTGTTCTCCAGCACCTCGGCCGAAGAGCACCAGGGCAGAAACTCCGGGTAACGGGCCACATCATTGACCAGGTCATACAGAAACTGCGCCGGATAGGGCAAAAGGGCCGAACGTTGAATATGGGTCGTCATGTGAGCTTCATTTCCACAACTGGGCGGCAAACACCACAAGAATGCCGACGGGCGCCACATAGCGCATCAAAAACAAGGCCAGGGAGAACAACAACGGACTGCGCAACGACAACTCATCACGAACAGCCTCACGGCCCATCACCCAACCTGCAAACACCACGAAGCACAAACCGCCAAGAGGCAACATGATCCGCGAGGTGAAAAAGTCGATCACACCAAAGAAGTCCAGACCGCCGGCCGCGCCCCATCGATAGAGATGAAAAACGCCGCCTTCGTTCACGAAAAACTTGGCCTGCTGCCAGATGTTGAAGGAAAACACCGTTCCCAATCCCACGAACCAGCAGCTGAACGCCAGCCAGAATGTCACCCAGCCGCGGCGGATTTTAGTCCTCTCGACGAGATAAGCCACCATCGGTTCCAACAAGGAAATGGCCGAGCTCCAGGCCGCAATCGCCACCAGGATAAAGAACACTACGCCCATAAGCTGGCCGAACGCCACATTACCGAAGGCGAACGGCAGACTGATAAACATCAAACCAGGCCCTTCGCTGGGGTTCAGCCCGGCAGCGAATACGATGGGAAACAGCGCCATTCCCGCCACCAGGGAAACAAAGGTATCCAGCAGCGCCACCCCCACCACGGTGCCAGCCAGGGACGAATGCTTGGGCATGTAGGCGCCATAGATCATGATCGAACCGACACCGACGCTCAGGGAAAAGAACGCATGCCCCATGGCCGGCAGCAGCCCGTCCAACAAGCGATCCAGGCTGAAGTCGAACATGAAATGCAGGCCCTGCATGAAATGCCCGGTGGTCATGCTGTAGCCCAGCAGCACCAGCAGCATCACGAACAGCAGCGGCATCATGATCCGCAGGCTGCGCTCAAGCCCCGCCACTACGCCCTTGGCAATCACCAACGCCGACAACAGCATGAACAGCGTGTGCCAAAGCGTCAGGCGCCAAGGGTCGGCCGTCACCGCAAAGAAGTACGCACTGACCTGATCCGCCGTGACACCCTGAAAATCGCCGCGCCCCATGTCGATGATGTAGTCCAGGGACCAACCACCCACCACGCTATAGAAGGAGAGAATCAGCAGCGCCGTGATCATTCCGGCGAAGGCGCCCCAAGACCACCTGGCCGAATGCCCGGCCTCCAGGGCCAGCACCTTCAGGGCATTGGCCGGGCTCTGCCGCGCCCGACGACCGATCAGGGTTTCCGCCAGCATCACCGGCAACCCAATCAGCGCGATGCACGCCAGAAACACCAAAACAAAGGCACCACCACCATAGACGCCGACCATGTAGGGGAATTTCCAGATGCTCCCCAAGCCCACGGCCGAACCAGTTGCAGCGAGTATAAAGACCCAGCGGCTTGCCCAGCCGCCGTGGACAGAGACCCTGTCTGTCGACATCGTTAACGCGCCCAACCGAAAAAAAAGAGGCCGCATTGTCCGGGATTCAATCAACCTGCTCAAGCACGCTGCGTCACCGTAGCCGACGCGCGCGCAACTCCCTATAATGCCGCCCCTATGGCTAAACAGAAGAAACACCCAACAGGGACCATCGCGCAAAACAAAAAGGCGCGTCACGATTACTTCATCGAACATCGGTTCGAGGCTGGACTGGTCCTGGCCGGCTGGGAAGTAAAGAGTCTGCGGGCGGGCAAGGCGCAACTGGTGGACAGTTACGTGCTGCTCAAGGATGGCGAGGCCTGGCTGTTTGGCAGCCATTTCACCCCGCTGACCACCGCCAGCACCCACGTCATCGCCGACCCCACGCGCACGCGCAAGCTGCTGCTCAACCAGCGTGAGCTGGAGAAGCTGTTCGCCGCCGTGCAGCAGAAGGGTTACGCCTGCGTCTGCCTTTCGCTCTACTGGAGCAAGCACCTGGTCAAGTGTGAAATCGCACTGGGCAAGGGCAAGAAGGAATACGACAAGCGTCATACCGAACGCGAGCGCGATTCCGATCGCGAGCTGCAGCGTGCGGTGCGGACCAAGGGCAAGGAAGACTGATCTTCCTGCCTTGAGGTCGTTTTCGCCGGCAAGCCGGCTCCTACAACACCCAGGTAGGAGCCAGCTTGCCGGCGATTTGCATTACATGCCCTTGCGCCGCTCGGCCCGGGCCACTCGCTGCACTTCCTGGCGTACTTCTTCGAGCACCTCCTGCACATAAAGAATGTGCCGGCTGGAGATTTCCCGCGCCTCTTCCGCACGCCCTTCGATAATCGCCAGGTACAGGTCACGGTGCTGGCTGATCAGCATGTCGCGGGTTTCCGTGCGCTGTTTGTACATGCCGCCGATGTTGGTCACCACGTTGCGCTTGAGTAGATCGAACAGGCCACGAATGGTGTGCAGCAACACCGCGTTATGGCTGGCCTCGGCAATCGCCAGGTGGAACTTGGCATCCGCGGCGCCCTCCTCGATACGACTGACATCGTCGGAGCGGGAATAACAATCCTGCAACTCCTCGAAGGCTTGAGTCAGCCGCTCACGATCCACCACCGTTGCGCGCAACGCCGCGTAATAAGCGCAAGACGCTTCCAGGGTATGACGGAACTCCAGCAGATCTCGCTGGGCATCCGTGTTGTTTTCCAACAAGTGCAGCAGCGGATCGCTGAAGGTCGAACCCAGGGATTCCACCACATAGTTGCCGCCGCCCTGACGACTGATCAGCAAACCCTTGGCCGTCAGTTTCTGGATCGCCTCGCGCAATGAAGGACGGGATACCCCGAACTGCTCGGCCAGCGCCCGTTCGGCAGGCAACCGCTCGCCGGCCTTCAAGGTGCCTTCGAGAATCATCCCTTCCAGGCGCTCGACGATATCGTCGGACAAACGGCGCTGGCGTATCTGATCAAACCCCATGACTCACTCTCCACCCTCCCGACCCATCGCCGGGGGGCTCTATTCTGGCCTATTCACAGCGTGCCAACACCTGGCAGAACACAACCATTTGTACCCATCAGATGGCTGCGCCATAGCGCATGAGACAAAAGTTTTAGGGCGGCAAATTGACACACCACGCACAAGGCTTTTACCCTAGCCAACAGCGATTGTAAATTGGTCTTACCAATTAACCAAGACGCTAGCAGTGCCTGACCAACAACAATTAGGGGCCACCCCATTATGCAAACCTGGCAACAGCTCTATAGCCCGCTTGGCAGCCTCGGCCTGTCCGCCCTCGCCGCCGTTATCCCGATCGTGTTCTTCTTCCTGGCTCTGGCCGTGTTCCGTCTCAAAGGACACGTCGCCGGGAGTATCACCCTGGCCTTGTCGATCCTGGTGGCGATCTTTGCCTTCAAGATGCCCGCCGACATGGCCTTCGCTGCCGCTGGCTATGGATTTGCCTACGGTCTGTGGCCCATCGCCTGGATCATCGTCGCCGCCGTATTCCTCTACAAACTGACCGTGAAGAGCGGCCAGTTCGAAATCATCCGCAGCTCGGTGCTGTCGATCACCGACGACCAGCGCCTGCAAGTGCTGCTGATCGGCTTCTGCTTCGGCGCCTTCCTCGAAGGTGCAGCGGGCTTCGGCGCACCGGTGGCGATCACCGCCGCCCTGCTCGTGGGCCTGGGCTTCAACCCGCTGTACGCCGCCGGCCTGTGCCTGATCGCCAACACCGCGCCCGTGGCCTTCGGCGCCCTGGGGATTCCGATCATCGTTGCCGGCCAGGTAACCGGCATCGACGCCTTCAAGATCGGCGCCATGACCGGCCGCCAACTGCCGCTGCTGTCGCTGTTCGTGCCGTTCTGGCTGGTGTTCATGATGGACGGTATGCGCGGCGTCAAAGAGACCTGGCCTGCCGCGCTGGTGGCCGGCCTGAGCTTTGCCGTGACCCAGTACTTCACCTCGAACTTCATCGGCCCGGAACTGCCGGACATCACCTCGGCCCTGGCCAGCCTGATCTCCCTGACCCTGTTCCTGAAGATCTGGCAGCCCAAGCGCACCGCGGGCGCGCAGATCGCTGGTGCCACCTCCAGCGCGGCCGTAACCGCCAGCGCCGGCGGCTTCGGCCAGCCACGCAGCACCGTCGCTTCGCCCTACAGCCTGGGGCAGATCTTCAAGGCCTGGTCGCCATTCCTGATCCTCACCGTGCTGGTGACCATCTGGACCCTCAAGCCGTTCAAGGCAATGTTCGCCGCCGGCGGCTCGATGTACGGCTGGGTGTTCAACTTCGCCATCCCGCATCTGGATCAGTTGGTGATCAAGATGACGCCGATCGTGGCGACCCCGACCGCTATCCCGGCGGTGTTCAAACTCGACCCGATCTCGGCCACCGGCACGGCGATTTTCTTCTCCGCGCTGATCTCCATGCTGGTGCTGAAGATCAACGTCAAAACTGGTCTGACCACTTTAAAAGAGACCTTCTACGAGCTGCGCTGGCCGATCCTATCCATCGGCATGGTGCTGGCGTTCGCCTTCGTCACCAACTACTCGGGCATGTCCTCGACCATGGCCCTGGTCCTGGCGGCCACCGGCGCGGCGTTCCCGTTCTTCTCGCCGTTCCTGGGCTGGCTCGGGGTGTTCCTCACCGGTTCCGATACCTCGTCCAACGCCCTGTTCAGCTCGCTGCAGGCCACCACCGCGCACCAGATCGGGGTCAATGACACCCTGCTGGTCGCGGCCAACACCAGCGGCGGCGTGACCGGCAAGATGATTTCGCCGCAATCGATCGCCGTGGCCTGCGCCGCCACCGGCCTGGTGGGCAAGGAATCGGATCTGTTCCGCTTCACCCTCAAGCACAGCCTGTTCTTTGCCACTATTGTCGGCCTGATCACCCTGGCCCAGGCCTACTGGTTCACCGGCATGCTGGTGCACTAAGCAACACTGAAAGAACCGACGCCGCCCTCACCCGCGGCGTCCGCATTCACCACCCGGTCTGCAAGGCTGCTGAAAGCTTGCTGCTTTATCTTTCAGCCGCCGCAACGGACGAATAACCGGGATCACCCGGAGACACGCCTGATGAGCGAGCTTTTCTACAACGCCGTGCCCAATGCCACCCGCGTCGCACCGCCGCTGGCCGAACCCCGGCAGTACCCCAGCGCGAAACCGTCGCGGGTCTACCTGTTCGGCACTTGTGTGGTCGACCTGTTCTATCCCGAAGCCGGGATGGACGCGATTCAGCTGCTGGAGCGCGAAGGCATTCGCGTGGAGTACCCGCAAGGGCAAAGCTGCTGCGGACAACCGGCCTACACCTCGGGCTACACCGAGCAGGCGCGCACCGTGGCCCGCTCGCAACTTGCGCTGTTTGCCGGCAACTATCCGGTGGTGGTGCCGTCGGGTTCCTGCGCAGGCATGCTGCGCGAGCATTACGCGGACTTGTTCAAGGACGAGCCCGAGACGTTGCAACAGGTGCAGGCCCTGGCCGCCCGCACCTACGAGCTGGCCGAGTTCCTCCTGCACGTGTGCAAGGTGCAGTTCAAGGACAGCGGCGCGCCGATCAAGGTGGCGCTGCACACCTCCTGCTCGGCTCGGCGAGAAATGAACACCCACCTGCACGGCCGTGAGTTGCTGTCACAGCTGAGCAACGTGGAACGGGTAGAACACAGCCACGAAAGCGAATGCTGTGGCTTTGGCGGGACTTTCAGCGTCCGAATGCCGGACATCTCCGGCGCCATGGTCGCGGACAAGACCCGGGCGCTGAAGGAATCCGGCGCCCATCAGGTACTGAGTGCCGATTGCGGCTGCCTGATGAACATCAACGGCGCGCTGGAAAAGCAAAAAGAGGCATTGCGCGGCCAGCACCTGGCGAGCTTCCTCTGGCAACGTACTGGAGGTGCACAATGAGCACCCCCGAGCTGATTCCGACCACGACGCTGGCGGACGATTTCCGAACCCGGGCCCACGAAGCCCTGGGGGATCAACAACTGCGAAACAACTTTCGCAGTGCCATGGATTCACTCATGGCCAAGCGTGCGGCGTCGTTCAGCGATGCCCACGAAAGAGAACACTTGCGCGCCCTGGGCAACGCGATTCGCGCCCGGGCGCTGTCCAAGCTGCCCGACCTGCTCGAGCGCCTGGAACAGAACCTGACCCGCAACGGTGTGACAGTGCACTGGGCGGAAACGGTGGACGAAGCCAATGGCATCGTCCTCTCGATCATCCGCGCTCACGAGGCGCGGCAAGTGATCAAGGGCAAATCGATGGTCAGCGAAGAGATGGAAATGAACCATGTCCTCGCTGAACAAGGCATTGAATGCCTTGAGTCGGACATGGGCGAGTTCATCGTCCAGCTCGACCACGAGAAGCCTTCACACATTATTATGCCGGCGATCCACAAGAATGCCGGTCAGGTCGCGTCCTTGTTCCACGACAAACTCGGCGTGGAGTACACCAAGGACGTTGACCAACTCATTCAGATCGGTCGCAAGGTCCTGCGGCAGAAATTCTTCGAAGCCGATATCGGCGTCTCCGGCGTCAACTTCGCCGTGGCCGAGACCGGCACCCTGCTGCTGGTGGAAAACGAAGGCAACGGGCGCATGTCCACCACCGTGCCGCCAGTGCACATCGCCGTCACCGGGATCGAGAAAGTCGTCGAGAACCTGCGGGACGTGGTGCCGCTGCTGTCACTGCTGACCCGCTCGGCCCTGGGCCAGCCCATCACCACCTACGTCAACATGATCTCCGGCCCGCGCAAAGAGCATGAGCTGGACGGCCCCCAGGAAGTGCACCTGGTACTGCTGGACAACGGCCGCAGCCAGGCCTTTGCCGACAGCGAACTGCGCCAGACCCTGAACTGCATCCGCTGCGGCGCCTGCATGAACCACTGCCCGGTCTACACCCGGGTCGGCGGCCACACCTACGGCGAGGTCTACCCGGGGCCGATCGGCAAGATCATCACCCCGCACATGGTCGGCCTGGCCAAAGTGCCGGATCACCCCAGCGCCTCCTCGCTGTGCGGCGCCTGTGGCGAAGTCTGCCCGGTGAAGATCCCGATCCCGGCGCTGCTGCGACGCCTGCGGGAAGAGAACGTCAAGGCTCCGGACAGCCCGCATCAAGTGATGCGCGGCCAGGGCAGCAAGTACTCGCGCAAGGAACGTTTCATCTGGAACGCCTGGGCCCGCCTCAACAGCTCGCCGACCCTGTATCGCCTGTTCACCCTGGCCGCCACCCGTCTGCGCGCCCTCACCCCGAGCAAGGTCGGCCCCTGGACGCAGAACCACAGCGCGCCAAAACCCGCCGCCCGGTCGCTGCATGATCTGGCCCGTGAGCACCTGGACAAGCAGGGAGACCGCTGATGAGCGCGAAACACAACATCCTCGCCAAGCTGCGCAACAGCCTGACCGGCACCACGCCGATTGTGGATAACTTCGACGAGGCGCTGGTCACCGAGCCTTACAGCTACACGGCGGAACAACGCATCCCGCAGCTGCGCAAACAGATGGAAGCGGTGCACACCGAAATCCACCTGAGCAACGGCGCCGATTGGCCAGAGTTGCTCGCCCGCCTGCTGCAGGAGCGCCAACTGCCCAGCCTGCTGATCGCCCCGAGCACGCCCCACGGCCAGCGGGTCACCCAGTACTGGGCCGAGCACCCGCAACTGCCGGCGCTCAAGGCCTACGACCGCCCGGTGGAAGAGTGGAAAGCCGAACTGTTCAACGACACCCCGGCCAGCCTCACCGGCACCCTGGGCGCGATCGCCGCCACCGGCAGCCTGATCCTCTGGCCGACCCGGGAAGAGCCGCGGCTGATGAGCCTGGTGCCGCCGGTGCATTTCGCCCTGCTCAAGGCCAGCGAGATCCGCGACAACTTCTATCAGGTGCAGCAACAGATGAACTGGGCCGCCGGCATGCCGACCAACGCGCTGCTGGTGTCCGGCCCGTCGAAGACCGCTGATATCGAACAAGTCCTGGCTTACGGCGCCCACGGCCCGAAAGACCTGGTGGTGCTGATCCTGGAGGACCAATGAGCCTACCGGCCGCTTTTCTGCGCGATGCCCAGCAACTGATTCCCCAGGAGCGGCGTTTCGACGACCCGCTCTCGACCCTGGCCTTCGGCACCGACGCCAGCTTCTACCGGCTGCTCCCCAAGCTGGTGATCCGCGTCGAATCCGAAGATGAAGTGGTGGCCCTGCTCCAGCTGGCCCAGCGCGACCGCGTGCCGGTGACCTTCCGCGCCGCCGGCACCAGCCTGTCCGGGCAGGCCATCAGCGACTCGGTGCTGATCGTTCTGGGGGATAACTGGAACGGCAAGGAGATTCGCCACCAGGGTTCGCAGATTCGCCTGCAACCCGGAGTGATCGGCGCCCAGGCCAACGCCTGGCTGGCACCGTTCGGACGCAAGATCGGCCCTGACCCGGCCTCGATCAACGCCTGCAAGATCGGCGGCATCGTCGCCAACAATGCCAGCGGCATGTGCTGCGGCACCGCGCAGAACACCTATCACACCCTGGCAGGCATCCGCCTGGTGCTGGCCGATGGCACGCGCCTGGACACCGAGGATGAGGCCAGCGTCGCCGCCTTCCGCGCCAGCCATGGCCCGTTGCTGGAGCGCCTGGCCGAACTGGGCCGCAGCACCCGCGCCAACAGCGAGCTGGCGGCGAAGATCCGTCATAAATACCGGCTGAAAAACACCACCGGCCTGTCCCTCAATGCCCTGGTGGATTTCGACGAACCGCTGGACATCCTCAGCCACCTGCTGGTGGGCTCCGAAGGCACCCTGGGCTTTATCAGCGCGGTGACCTACGACACGGTGATCGACCACCCGAACAAGGCGTCGGCGCTGATCGTCTTTCCCGATGTTGAAACCTGCTGCAACGCAGTGACCGTGCTCAAGAGCCAGCCAGTGTCAGCAGTGGAGCTGCTGGACCGCCGCAGCCTGCGCTCGGTGCAGGACAAGCCCGGCATGCCGGCCTTCGTCCAGCAGCTCTCGGCCAATGCCTGCGCGCTGCTGATCGAGTCCCGCGCCGCGTCCTCGTCACTGCTGCACGAGCAACTGGCGCAGATCATGAATTCCCTGGCCGCCTTCCCGGTGGAAAAGCAGGTGGACTTCACCGAAGACCCGCAGGAAAACGCCAAGCTCTGGGCGATCCGCAAGGACACCTTCCCGGCAGTGGGCGCGGTGCGCAAGACCGGCACCACGGTGATCATCGAAGACGTGACCTTCCCTGTGGAACAGCTGGCCATCGGCGTCAACCGCCTGATCGAACTGTTCGACAAGCACCACTACGACGAAGCGATCCTCTTCGGCCATGCCCTGGAGGGCAACCTGCACTTCGTCTTCACCCAGGGCTTCAACAGCAGCGAAGAAGTGAACCGCTACCAGGCCTTCATGGACGACGTGGCGCAACTGGTGGCGGTGGAATTCGGCGGTTCGCTGAAGGCCGAGCACGGCACCGGGCGCAACATGGCGCCCTTCGTCGAGCTGGAATGGGGCAGCGATGCCTACCAGCTGATGTGGCAGCTCAAGCGCCTGCTGGACCCCAACGGCATCCTCAACCCGGACGTAGTGCTCAGCGAAGATCCGCAGATCCACCTGAAAAACCTCAAGCCGCTGCCGGCGGCTGACGAGATTGTGGATAAGTGCATCGAGTGCGGCTTCTGCGAACCGGTGTGCCCGTCCAAGGGACTGACCCTGAGCCCGCGCCAGCGCATCGTCATCTGGCGCGACATCCAGGCACGTAAGCGCGCCGGCATCGATACGTCCGAGCTGGAGGCGGCCTATCAATACCAAGGCATCGACACCTGCGCCGCCACCGGCCTCTGCGCCCAGCGCTGCCCAGTGGGCATCAACACCGGCGAGCTGGTGAAGAAACTGCGCAGTGAACACGCCACCCATAACGGTACCGCCGACTGGCTCGGCTCACACTTCGCCAGCACCTTGCAGGGCGCCCGCCTCACCCTGCATGTGGCCAATGGCGCACGCATGCTCTTGGGCGCGCCGCGCCTGAGCAAGCTGTCGGCGAGCCTGACGCGCCTGTCCAAAGGCCGGGTGCCGCAGTGGAACAACGCCATGCCCCAACCGGAAAAGGCCATTCGCTTCAGCCCGAGCGTCAGCGATGCGCGGCCGCGGGTGGTGTATCTCGCTGCCTGCGTGTCTCGGGTCATGGGCCCCGCAGCAGGCGACAAGGAACAATCGTCGCTCTACGAAAAAACCCGCGGCCTGCTGGAAAAGGCCGGCTATCAAGTGGTGCTGCCGGACAACCTGGACAACCTCTGCTGCGGCCAGCCCTTCGCCTCCAAGGGCTACGCCACCCAGGCCGAAGACAAGCGCCAGGAACTGATCGGCGCCCTGCTCCACGCCAGCCGGGGCGGCCTCGACCCGATCTACTGCGACACCAGCCCCTGCACCCTGCGCCTGGTGCAGGACCTGGGGGATGTGCGCCTGGACCTCTACGATCCGGTGCGCTTCATCCGCACCCACCTGCTGGAGCGCCTGGAATTCACGCCACAGGAAGCACCGATCGCGGTGCACGTCACCTGCAGCACCCAGCACCTGGGCGAGAGCCAGGCGCTGATCGAACTGGCCCGGCGTTGCAGCAAGAATGTGGTGATCCCCGAAGGCATCCACTGCTGTGGTTTCGCCGGCGACAAGGGCTTCACCACCCCGGAGCTCAATGCCCACTCCCTGCGCAGCCTCAAGGACGCGGTGCAGTATTGCAGCGAAGGCATCTCCACCAGCCGCACCTGTGAAATCGGCCTCAGCCAGCATGGCGGGATCGACTATCACGGGCTGGTCTACCTGGTGGATCGGGTCACCCGGGCCAAGGTGATCTGAACTGACGCCTGCCAGGCGCAGGAACGAGCAACACCAGTGGCGAGGGAGCTTGCTCCCGCTGGGCTGCATAGCAGCCCCGCATCTGGGGCTCCCCCCCAGTTAGCCACAAGCCCGGTGCCTGCCCAGGCCAGCCAGTCACCAAGGCCTTCACTCCTTTGGGCGCACACTCGAACGCGATAACCGCTATCGCCTTTCATCGCAAAAAAAACCGAACCCCGGCACCCGGCCAGGGTCCACTTTCCAGGCCCGCACAAAAAGGGCTTAGCCCCACTCGGCCGCCCGTCCTGTTGACCGGCAGCACCGAGCCCCTGCAATCAAGGAGATCACCATGAAGCGTTCCGCACTGGCTGGACTGTTCATCACCGCCGCGATGCTGGCCTCCCCGGTGTTTGCCGCCGGGCAAGAGGACCTGTGCCAGATCAACCTGCAAAAAATCAGAGACGCCAAGGTCAGCACCGAAGCCATGAGCTCGGACCTGAGCAGCGACATCGACGCCACGGTGCAGCAAGCCACCGCCGAGCACGCCAAAGGCACCGAGCAAGGCACCAAAAACTGCATCTCCCTGACCACCCAGGCGCTCCAGCGCTTGCAGAACAACACCAAGGGCGATCAGTAGCTCAATGCATTGGCCAACCTTCGGGTTGGCCTTCTGCGCTCGCTTAGCGTAGAATCCGCCCACCTGTTGGTAATGCACAACAGGTTCGGGGCCGTTTAGGATTCGACGCCGGTTGCGAAACTTTAGGTGCATGCCGAGTTGGTAACAGAACTCGTAAATCCACTGTTGCAACTTCCTATAGTTGCCAATGACGAAACCTACGGGGATTACGCTCTCGCTGCGTAAGCGGCGCTAGCCCTTCCCCCCTGGTACCTTCGGGTCCAGCAATCATCAGGGGATGTCTGTAAACCCAAAATGATTGTCATATAGAACAGAATCGCCGTGCAGTACGTTGTGGACGAAGCGGCTAAAACTTACACAACTCGCCCAAAGCACCCTGCCCGTCGGGTCGCTGAGGGTTAACTCAATAGACACGGCTAAGCATGTAGTACCGACAGCGGAGTACTGGCGGACGGGGGTTCAAATCCCCCCGGCTCCACCAAACGAAGCAGTACAAAAAAGGCACTTAGCGTTTATCGCAAGTGCCTTTTTTGTGCCCGGTGAAAACCTCCAGCCGGGTGCCAGTTTTCAGCTAGCCAGTGATGCTCCCCCTCATCGCCAGAACAAACACATCAACAACCAGCTCCCAAATGCGTCCGGCAGTGTCGCGACAGCGTATCGAGAAACTCCGTCATAGACGCTTTCTGCTCCAGTCCCTGGCGAGTGATGCAATGAAATGCCGAACCATAGGCCAGGCGCTCCGGCATGATCGGGCGCAGCGAAGTGGGTCGGCAGGTAGGCAATCTAGGTGCCGGAAAACAGCAGCAAGGCAATTGCCTCCATGGAAAAAGCCCCCACGGAACTGGCGAACTGCAATTTGCCAGGGCGGCGATTTTCAGCCACGTAGCCACGGTAGACATAGTCCGCTGCACTGAGCTCTTCAACGCTCATGCTTGAGTCCGAACGCTGGAAGAACGGGTGGTGTTCGCCGCAGCAGAGGTTCTGCTCCTCTTCGAACAACGGCAGGTAATGAAGCCAACGCTAGGCAAGAAGCTGGCGCTGGGCGCGCTGCTCATGGGGATATTGCGCCGTAAACCCAAAACCAGAGTCATCGTGCATTCGGATCAGGGTAGCCAATATGGCAGCGATGACTGGAAACGTTTTGTCTGGCCAACCACCTCGAGCCGAGTATGAGCCGCCGAGGAAACTACTGGGACAATGCCGTGGCGGAGTCTTCTTTCAGTAGCCTGAAAAAAGAACGTATCCGCAAGAGGATCTACAAAACCCGTGACATGGCCCGTGCCGACGTGTTCGATTACATTGAGGCGTTTTACAACCGAACGCGTCTTCACAGTCACTTGGGTGGCGTTAATCCTGAAGCATTTGAAAGTGCCTCACTTTGAGGCTGGAAAATGTCTACGGGAGCGGGGGCAGTCCATCGGCAGTAGTCGTAGACTGGACTGAGGTACGTTGGGCACTGAGGGAGAGGGACGTAATCGCAAGAGGTAAAAGAAAGTTCAGGGCAACGTCGATTGCGCTGATCACATTTTTGGCACTATCAAAAGGAATGAGAAATGGATTTATCGATTGAACGGTTCTGGAAAAGTCAGTTTGCCAATGTCCAAAAAAATGCTGTGATGAAACCATATGCCGGATGGTGCAATACGTGCGTTGGGGAGGAGTCATATGTTCCTGCTAGGCTCAGTTTGCGTGAAGGGTATGATGACCTAACGCAAAAAATCTGGTTAGTGTCTGCTCCTGGCGCTGTAGGGAAGTCCACATTAGCAACAAAATTATGCGCTGAAACAGGGGCCGTTTATTTGGACTTAGCCAATGCAGCCACTGTTGGTGGAAACTGCATCACCGGCGGACTAGTTCATGCAGGCCTGCTCCCGAACTGGGTAGAGGGGCGAACAGCATTAGTCATTGATGCTTTAGACGAGGCGAGACTGCGCGTAACTCAGCCAGCATTTGAGGATTTTTTAAAGGACGTCTCTGCTGCGGCAGCTCTTGGCGCTTTTCCAATTGTCCTACTTGGACGAGTTGGCATCATTGAAGAAGCCTGGACCATACTCAATGAACAAACAGGCAACGAATTGCCAATCCTAAACATTGAGCTTTTCGAAGGAGAGGAGTCGATCCAGTTTGTTTATGCGCGCCTTGAGAAGCTTGCTAAGCTTGAGTCGCTAGATGGCGGACTGGAATACCCCCACCTTAGAAAGTCCTTGGACAATCATGCAAAAGTATACCAAGAAGCAATCCACAACATTGTTGACGGACTGAGAGACCTCTCAAAAGATGACAAGAACAACTTTGTTGGATACGCCCCAGTACTGGATGCCATTGCAAAAGTAATTGCGGCAGAACCTAACCCCTCAAAAGTTAACGATGAGCTTCGACAAGTTCTAGAAGGGGAGGTATTGGTGCGCCTCGGCGACGAAATACTTCGTAGGGAGACTAACAAGCTCGTTGACCAAGTATCTGCTAATTCCCCTAATATTCCAGAAGGACTCTATAGCCCTAACGAGCAACTAGAAAGACTCGCATGTCGCCTGTTTAAAGTTACACCTCCGCAACCCCCTGCTAGCCTTACCCCTCAACAGAGTTCCGCTTACGCAGAGGCCGTCCAGAACCTACTTCCACAACATCCATTCTTAGACGGTACGGGCCAATCGCCGTCAAGTGCGGTATTTGGTGCGTGCATCATTTCCTTTGCGCTGCGCAGCCCTCGTGCAGAGCTTAGAAAAAATGCCGAGCATTATTCTAAATTTACGCATCATGCGCCTAACCCATTCCTATTCGACTTCTACTCTACAGAAGACGTAATTATTAGCTCCGAGCACATAGGACTGATCTTTGAATCTGTATTAGCAAAGTCAAAAATTGGTGAAGTAGTAGGCCTCACAATTGAAGGGGGCGCGGATGGATTGGCTGTTGAGATAACCAGGTCAAAGTCGGGCGACAATACTGCACCCATTGAATTTAATGCTCAGAGCTCAGGCGTAGTGCGCTTAGGTCGCCGCGTTTCGAACGTCAACATTGACGCAGATGAACTATATGTTGAGGTAGGTACCGGAGACCTACTGGAGTTGGTTGCACCAGTTTCTATAAACTGCGGAGTTTTGCAGCTATCGTGCCAACACGTCGCAGTAAAATCCGAACCTCAGGAGTCAGAAGGAGTAGTAACACTCGAAGCTCAAGAGGTGGTAGTAGACCCGACAATTACACCACCCGCGGTACGGGGTGGGGCGCAATTGAGAGTGACATGGCCAGACTCAATTTCTTACCCTTGGACCGAGTACACCTCTGCAGAGTCTAAAGAACATGACCCTAACTTAATCCGATTACTACGGGTATTTCGTCGACTGGTTATGGCTTTCCGGTCCCACAGCAAAGGCCGACTGGCAAGATTCAAGGATAAAATAGAACACGTACGCATGTTGAAAGGCGAAGAAGGGCGCAAACTGTTAGAAAAGCTCTCCCAAGACAAAGTCATTAGTCTCGAAGGTGCCATGTACTACTTAGACGCTGACGCCCTCGGTTCGAAAACTGGCGCATCGTTTATAGACGTAAATCTAAAAAACTACGCTCCTGAAACTATAAAATACGTGCAAAGTGTTTTATGATTTGGGAGACACTTAAAGGCTCACGCATTCTTTCTATAAAGCTCTAAACAACATCCTGCTCTTGCTATAAAAAATAACCCGCTAAGGCGGGTTATTTTACAACACTGCCAACTCGATAATACATAAACCCCCTTATACCCTCCGAACATTACAGTCACCCCAAAGTCTCTGTGATCGATTACAACCGCCAGTAGAACGCCGTCAAACAGCTCAATAGCGCCAAGATGCTTCGACCCATGGATGGACATCACTGATCTTTGCGAGTGGTCTGGATTACATTTCTTTCTAAGTAAGACGAAAAAGTGCCAACCGATCTCGAATGATTCTGATGCCACATCTGACCCACCCTATTACGGGGTAGTGGTGAGCGATCCTCTCGCCGAGGAAGATTTCGCAAGGTTGGATCAACAGCTCGTCGCGCGCGCAAACAATATCCATGTCTTTATTTAGCGTTAAAAATTCTTCCAGCAGAAACCACCGTGTGACCCAATCTGTACCCCCGACGAAACAGAAACGTATTCAATCCAACGTTTACGGGGAAAAACCATGCCTGTTCAAACGTACCCGGCTCCACCAAACGAAGCACCAACAAAGCCCGCCTTGCGCGGGCTTTGTTGTTTCTGGCCTTAACGTTCCGTCACCATCGCCAACCTTCCCCTCCCCGCACTCACAGACCGCGCCTTCGCTCCCCCAAAGCCGCGTTAAGTCTCTTTCTATTGTGCGAACTTTCCTAGAAACTCCTAGCCGCTTGCGCCTGGTGTACCCGCTGGCTAGCCTCGCTCTGTCACTGCAAATTCAGTGACCGGGTTTAGCAGCTCGACGTGTAACTAGGCGCATGGCGCCCCCATTACGTGGCGCTTTTTTTGGCTCCGCTTTATGGCGGCCGTGCGCAGGGCACCTTCGGGTGCGCCGGGGTCCTAGTCACCGGTCTGCTAACCTGCGAACGGCCGCCACCCTATCGTTTAGCAGCGACGGTGAAGGCTCCTATCTCTGTACTAGGAGTTACGCCATGAAAAAGCTCGTCCCCGATCCTCCTCACACTGCTGCCCATCGCGGCAGAAACCCCGAACACGATCTGGCCAATCAGCAGATCCGGCAAAAACTGTCACTTCAGCCTGCCGATGCTTCTCTGATCCAGTCACTGAAGCAAACCATCAGTACCCCGGTGAGTCGCGATTCTTTGTTCTCGGTACGCGGCGGCATCAACGCCGAAGAAGCCCTGCTCCACGTCTCCCTGCTGCTGAAAAGCGCCGAGGAGGTTTCCGATGAAATCACCGAGCGCGGCAGCGGTATCGAGCGCGGTCTGATCTGGTCCCTGGTGCATTCGGTGGAGATGGCCCGGGCGGTGGTAGATGCCTTGCTCGATGGCAGTCGCCACAGGCCTTCGCTTAAGTAGCAGGACTCGCAAAAGCACAGCGCGGCAGGACGACCTGCCGCGCTGTCTCTTCAAACAAACCGCCCCGCCCTGAGCACCTTCAAAAAGGTGTAAGACGCACGGTTCAAGGTCTCTCGCGGATTGGTGATCACGCTCACCGAGCGCAGGATGCGCTGGCCTTCCAGGCGCAGGAAGTTAAGTGGGTCGCCCGCTGTGGAGCGGCTCAGCAGTTCCGATAGCAGGGTCACGCCCATGCGCGTGACCGGCAACCTCGGTTTTGATCGCTACCGGGTCTTGGACGGCTCGAGCAGTGGCCGCAGCCCCACGATCAACCCAATCGGCAACCACAGCACAACCCAATAAGAATTGGGCCGAGTGAACACGCTGGCGATATCCGAGACCATCGCCACCAGGGCGAACACCAAAGTCGCCAGGGCCACGCGCGCTGCAGGATCGGCACGCAAGCGCCACGCCTTGAGGAGCGCGGTGCCGAGCAACAGCACGAACAAGACAAAGCCGACAATCCCGTACTCGAACCACAGCTGCAAGTACAGACTGTGGGCGTGATGCACGATATCGCCCCAGGGATAGCGGTAGACCAAGCTGACGCCGGCCCCCTTGCCCAGAGCCCAGAACTCGGGCAGGCGGGCCAGCCAGTTCAGCCAGATCGGACCGCGCTGGCTGGCGCCCAGAAACCATTCGTGCTCAACCCGCGACCAGAACACCGCCATCATCAGCAGTATCAACAGTGCACCGATCAGCAGCAGGACACGCGCACGCCGTTGCGGACTGAGCAGCAGCAGGGTCAGGCTGCCCGCCAGGGTTGAGAACCAGGCACCACGCGAGAAGGTCAACAGCACATACACCAACAAACCTGCCAGACCGACCAGTACAGGCAACCAGACCCACGCCTTGAGTTCACGTTCCACCAGGACGCTGAGCAGCAGCACGGCGAAAATCCCGTAATAAAGGCCAGCCGGGATGGGGTATGAGAAATCTGCGAAACCATGCCAGCCCAACTCTTGCAGCCGACCGGTGCTTCTGAGTACCTCGTAGGCCAGCGGCTTATCCAGAACGACAAACTGAACCATCAATGTCAGCCAGGCAAAACAGCAGGCGAGCAGCACCGCGAGAGCCAGGGGGATTTCGACCACGCCCTTGCGGACCAGATGAGCGACTGCAAACACATAGAGCAAGATCAGCAGCGCCACCTTCAGCAAGTAGCCAGGCGCCTTCCAGGAATCGTCAAAGCAGCTCCGTAGCACCACCCAGCCCAGCAGGGCCAGCAGTATCAGAGCACTGGGTTGGCGCCACAAGGAGAGCGCAAACCGCTCGGCGATCAGCAGAATCAGCGCCGGTACGAACAGCAACAGGTAAACCTGCGTGGCCTGGCGACTGCCATCGTTATTGAATAGAAAACCGCTCAGTTGAACGAACAGGCCCAGGGCCAACAACGCAAGACCAGGTCGGGACAGCAGAGTACGCAAGGATTCACGAAGCATGACGGCTCCTGCTTTCAGCACTGGGTTCTGGCCTTGGCCCGCGTCGCAAGCTTTATACGGGTAACGGCCAGCAACAGTAAGTAGATGCTGTTGCTACGCACGTAGCGCCAGAGCAGGCGACGAGGCTCCAGCACCAAGCGGAACAACCACTCCATGGCAATCTTCTGAACCCAGCGCGGCGCCCGAGGCAACTGGCCGGAGAGCACGTCGAACGAGCCGCCCACCCCCATGCCCACCCGGACGCCCAGGTTCGGCCAATGGGTTTGCAGCAGCAGTTCCTTTTTGGGTGAGCTGATGCCGACAAACAGGATATCCGCACCGCTGGCGCGCACATCCTCAATCACCTTCGCTTCTTCGCTGGCCGTGAAGTAACCATTGCGCAGGCCGGCAATGCGCAGGCCGGGGTAGCGGGCCAGCAAACACTCTGACGTCGACTCGACCACTTCCTGGCGCGCTCCAAGCAGGTACACCGAAGCACCGCTCTCGGCGGCCATTTCGCACAGCCGCCCCATCAGGTCGATACCCGCGCAGCGCGCTGGCGCCTCGACCCCCAGCGCCTTGAGTCCCAGGGCAATGCCCGCGCCATCGATATGGACACACTCCGCCTCGTGCAGCGCCTGCATCAGGAATGGGGTGGCGCGCGCGTCGACCAGCTTGGCGACGTTGAGCCCCTCCAGGCGCAGGCGACGGCCATCCGTGATGGCGTGCCGAGTCTGCTCGATCATCTCCTGCGGGCTGAGCAGGTCCAGAGGACATCCCAGAAACTCAATGCGGCGGCTATCCGGAGTGCTGTTCATCGATGATGGCTTCTGAGTGGTAGCGAGTGGGCGAGGTGCTGCGTAGCGTGGCTCCGCAAAGCAGCCAGAAGGCGCCAGTGCCGGAGACGGTGAGCAAGTGCTCGGAACTGATCAAGGTGGTGGCCAGGCCCAGCGTCAACCAGAACATCGCCAGCAGCATGGGCTCAGGGTGCCGACGATAACGGTTCCACAAAGTCAGGGCCATGTTCAGGTAGAACCAGAGAAACAACAGGGCAGCGGGCAGGCCCAGTTGGAACGCAATGCTGAAGATTGCCCCTTCGCCGCCACCGATCAACGTCTGTTGCTGCTGGGCCGCCTGCGCGCCCTGGGCGCCGAGCCCGGCCCCCAACAACAGCACCCTCGGCAGATCCAGCAGGTTTTTCTGCAACGCCTGCCAGTGGCCGATGGTTGAGCCATCGAGAAAATTGATGCTCATCTGCACGATGCTGTAGGAGACCATCGCAATCCCCCCGCAGACGCCAGCGGCCACCAACCAGCGTATGGCGCGGTAACGGAACAGCGAGGTCCCCGTGGCCAGGTAACCGATCAGGGCCAGGCTGCCAGCCAACATGGCACCACGCGTTCCCGACATCCAGATTCCCACGAACAGCAAACCACTGAGCAGCAGGCTGAGATAGCCAGCACGTCGCTCCGACCAGGCGATGGCAGCCACAGCCACGACCGCCAGGAACATGCCCTGCGCCAGGGGGGACGCCAGCAGACCCGCAGCCCGCCGTTGCAGGTCGACGCCACCGTAGAAATTCCATGGCAAACCGCTCTCCCAATTGGCGCCCAACATCATGCCCTTGATATCGCGCATATAACGCGGATAGCCAAGGGTCTCGGTCCAAAACGTCGTGTGCTGCTGCTCCCAGGCGCCAAACAATGTGCTGGCAATACCCAGTAGCACCAGCAAGGCGACGCAGCTGCGCAACTGTTCAGGGCGGCGCACGCAGTAGAAACCCAGCAGAAAAAACAGCACGGGAATCATCAGCGTGCCGTAGGACCCCAGCAGGATGCTCGGCGTCATGCTCGCCCGGTTGACCAGCAGGTAGCACAGCGCCAGGGCACTGTAGGCCACCAGCGGCAGCAACAGACGGCTCGGCAAACGAGTGCTGAGTAGACAGCAAGCGGCAAGCACCACCACCAATCCATCACGCAGGTTGCGCAGCAACCCCACGCCCGGCCAGGCACCGTCGCCATACAGCCAGGCACTGCCCAGGTCGCCCAGGTGCACCCAGAGGATGATCAGCAACACAATCCTGAACCTCATCGCCGCACCTGCTCTGCACAGTGACGACGATACTGCCGCCAGCGCTGCCACTCGCCTAGCAAGCCCGGCCCCAACACACGCATGGCCATGGCTTTGAGCAGCGCCTTGATCCAGTCCCTGTACCCCCAGCCGACCCGTGAAATCCACTGATCGACAGCCTCCACCTGCTGTTGCGCCGCCGGCGCCACAGGCTGGCTGACCGGCGTCGTCGGGCGCAACGCCTCCAACCACAGCGTCCCCGCCAGCGCACCGACCGGATGGGCGCCGCAGTACAACACCTGCAGACCGGCCGCTTCGGCCAGGCGCCGCAGGCTGTCGGCGCAGAAGTAACTCAGGTGTGCCGGATGGACGAACAGCCGGGTCTGCCAGTCGCTCATCAGATCCGGCACCTCCAGCCACAGGCGCCCTCCATCGCGCAGTTTTTGCACGGCCTGCTCAAGGAAGTCGCGGGGGTCGATCAGATGTTCGAGCACATGGAACGCCACCACCGCATCCAGGCTCTGTTCCGGCAGGGTTGCCAGGCTCTCGACAAAGCGCACCGATGCCTGCCCGAGCAGGGCCTGACGTTGCGCAATGTCCGGTTCGCTGGCGCTCAACTGCAGATCGGCCCGTTGCTGCGCGGCCTGCCCGAGAAAGGCGCCGAAACCTGCGCCCATTTCGAACAGTTGCCCTTGCGGCGGCAGGTTCGCGTCGATCAGCGCAAACCGTTTGCGCGCCACGTCGGCATCGCCGCGCCAGGCAAAAAAACGCGCCGTGCTGCGCCAAGGGACTTCGGCTGGAAACAGGCGGCGATACGGGCCGGTATAAAAACGCTGCAGCCCGGCCGCGCTGAAACCGGGGGCCAGGTACACCGTGGCGCAATGGCCACAACGCATGAGGGCCTGTCCGGAATGGGCATAGACCTCCGGCCAGAAGTAGCGCTGTGCGACGCTGCTGCCACACACACGGCACTGGCCGGTATCGGCCGCCAAGCCCCAGCCGTGGAAGCGTTCAGGCATAGATGCTCCGGTACCAGAGCGCTACTGACAGTGCCAGCCACAGCGTGCTGTGACATTGCGGCCTGGCCAGATGCCGGCGCAGCGCATTCAGGTCGACAAAATCATTCAATTCCGGGGGCAGATCCTCCAGCAGCTCACGCCAGGGCAACTGCGGCACCAGGAACTGTTCGGCATGGCCGAATCCGGTACTTTTCGGAGTGACCACCAGCCGATTCGGCAAAATCCCCTTGAACGCATCGCGCAGCAGGGACTTGGAGAGCCCGGCCCCTATCCGCTCCAGGGCCGGCGTACGGAACGCCCGCTCGACCAGGCGATGGTCCATGAATGGACTACGCAGTTCGATGCCGGCACTCATGCTGTTGCGGTCGGCCATACGCAGTGTCATGGGCAACAGATTATCCAGCTGGTCCTCGCGTATGCGCTGTTCCAGAGGACTGGACATACGTTGGCGCACTAGCGCCAGGCGTTGCTGCTGAGCCTCCCACAAACCGGCGCTCATCACCCCGACACTGGGACGATGGCGGCGCAACAGCGGCCCTAACAGCGCCAGCGGCAGGTCCCAGACCAGGCGGTTGAACAGCGAACTGACAGGAAACGTGCGCAGTCTCAAGCGCTGGACCACCTGCATCAGGTGCCCGGACCACAGCGCATCCCGGGCAGCCAGGGAGTGATAACGGGCCGAGTATCCACCGAACAGCTCATCGGCCCCTTCGCCGGAGAGCACCACCTTGAATCCCTGTTCGGCGATGGCCCGGTAGGTTCTGAAACTGGCCAGCACCGAGAGCGTACTGAAGGGCTCACCTTGCACCCTGATCAGGCTCATCAGCTCATCCGCCGATGGGATGGGGGCAAAGCGCAGCACGTGATGCCGGTCGCCATGGCCACCTTCGGCCATGAACAGCGCGGCTCGCGCCGACTCATCGAACCCGACCTGCTCGGCATCACGGTAGCCGTAGGTGAACGCCGCATCGAGCCGCTGCCGAGGCTGCTGGCTGGCGTTAAGCGCCACCTGGGTAATGATGGAGCTGTCCAGGCCACCGGACAGCAGGCTGGCCACCGGCACATCCGCCTGCAGACGCAGGTGCACCGCGTCCTCCACCAATTCCCGCAGTTCCCCACGGGACAGCGGCTCGGCACTGCCGGGTTCGGGCCACTGGTGATAGGGCGCCTGACTGAATCGGCCGGTTCGGCTCATGCGCCCGACCACGCCAGGAGGAACGGCGCGCACCCCCTGGAAGAAGGTGGCCGTGCCCTGTTCGGAAAAGCCCGTGATCAGGAAGTCGAACAACTTTTCAGGATTCGGGGCCGGATAACCGCCGAGCATCTGGGCAATGGCGCTGACCTCACTGGCCAGCACCATCTGCTGACCGTCGTGATGCAGGTACAGGGGTTTTACCCCCAGCCGGTCACGGCTATACACCAGGTCGCCACTGGGCGCATCCCAGACCACCACGGCCCACATGCCGTTGCAGCGGGAGAAAATCCCCTCGCCCCAGACACGCCAGCCGTGCAACAGCACCTCGGTATCACCATCAGTCACGAAGACACAGCCAAGCGCACGCAGCTCATCACGCAGCTCGACAAAGTTGTAGATGGCGCCGTTGAACACCAACGCCGTGCCAGTAATCGGGCACCGCATCGGCTGCTCGGCGGCGCTGCTGGTATCGAGGATGGCCAGGCGGCGGTGCCCGAGCAGCGTCGGTGGCGCCGTCTCGACCATCAGCAGCCCCTCGGCATCGGGGCCGCGACGGGCCAGGCTGGCCAATGCCCGACTCGCCCGTTGCTGCAGGTCGGCTGCCGCGCTCAGCGCGCGTACGGCGATCAGCCCGCACATGGCCGGTACTCATGCCTGTTCATCCATCACCCCTGTACGACGTAGTTCGAGATAGCAAGGGCGCCGGCCCAGCAAACCGATCAAGGCCGGGACCGCCAGCATAATGGCCAGGCCAGTAACCCAGCTCGTTTGCGCCGTCGCGCAGGTTACCAACGCACCCGACAAAGCGAGCAGGCCCCAGCGCCCGGGGCGCAGCCTGAGCATGACCAGCAATACGCTCATTACCAACAACATCCCCACAACCCTGGCCCACAACACGGATGCTGGCGCGTCGCTCCAGGCAGCCATGAGCTGCAGCACCGCGCTGGCACCGAGCCCCAGGAGGAACGGCCGCACAAACTGCCCTTCGCGACGCTCGCCAATCAGCAGCAGCACGAGAAAACCGCTGGAGGCGGAAAAGCCCCAGGCCAACACCACCAAGCCTGCCAACGCCAGCCACTGACGCGACTCGATCGGCAGATCCAGACATTGCGCCAGTGTGCCCAGCAACAGCACGTTGACGGTCGCCCAAGCCAGCCACGAAGCCACCGCCACGATCCGCTGGCGACCACCCGCGCTGCTGGCCTGGCCCAGCAACAGGCGGGATAACTGGCCCTGTACGCCAGAAAGGCCACTCAAGACATGGTTCAGCAGCAGAAAGACCGGCATGAACCCGGGTACCAGGGGCGCCAGCAGAAAAGGCGTGAGCCGGTCATGCAAGGTTCCGGACACGCTTAATGCACACAGGTGCAGCGCCGCCCTCAACTGGCCTTTGCCCAACAACGGCAACCACAACAGCCGCTGACCGCTCATGGCGAAATTGACGATGGCCTGGGTGAGATACCCCAGGCTGACCGCCAGCCCTGCGCTGGCAGCCGCTGATAGGGGCAGGCCGACGCTGACCGGCCACCACAGCAGCAACCCGGCCGGCCAGGCGATCTGCGCCGCCACCAGCCCGCGCAGACGCTGGCCGGCCGCGATCAGCGGCGCGGAAAAATTGAACAACGCAAACAGACTGGCGGGGGCGGCGCTGAACAGGTATTGCCGCCCGGCCTGGTCATCGCTGTAGAACATCCAGCCAGTCAAGGCCAGGCTCATCAACACCAGGGTCGCGAGCAGCCGCTGCCCGAGCGCGCAACGCCAGGTCACCAGCCAATGGCTGGCATGGCGGTCTTCTCGCAGGAACAACGAGGCGTAGCCCAGGTCGGCCAGAAAGATCAGGGTCAGCAGTAACAGGTGCGCCAGGCCGACCACTGCGTAGGTGGTCGCTCCCAGCGACTTCAAGAGAACGATCTGGAACGTCAGGTTGGCCAGTTGACCGATGGCAAAGGTCACCGCCGCCAGCACCAACGATTGGCTGAGCGACCCGCCGTTAACTGCGGGCCCCTGTCGCTCTGGAGAAAAGGACGAGCGCGGTCGCGTCGGCCCCACGCTTACGGCACCTGGTCCGGAAACACGACCAGACGCAGGGCCTCGGCAAACGCCAGGCGGGGCTGCCAGCCCAGCAACTCCAGGGTGCGGCGAGGGTCGCCCAACTGACTGGGGCGATCGACCCGCCGTTGCCGGGCCGGATCAACGCCTACCTTGACCTGCACGCCGACGATGTCACCGAGTTGCTGTACCAGCTGCTCGACGGAATGCTCCACCCCGGAGCACAGATTGAACACGTCGAATGACACGTCTGTACGCGGATCGTTCAGCATGGCGATCAGGCCGCGAGCGATGTCATCGGCATGCAGGTAGTCGCGTCGGGGCGTCAGGTTGCCCAGGCGTATGCAGCCATCGCTCGATTGGCGCAATTGCTTGAGCACATCGGGGATCAGATGAGCATTGGGGTCATCATGGCCCACCGCGTTGAAAATCCGCGCCACCCGGCCGATATGCCCACCGCGTCCGCTCCAGAACTGCAACTGTTGCTCGTTGCAGTGCTTGGACAAGGCATAGTTGTCACAGGCTGCCAAGGGGCTGGACAGCTCCGACAGCGGCCCTTCCCGCCACGCGTAGACCGCCCCACTCGAGGCAATCACCACGCGGCTTACCTGCGCCACTTCGGCAGCGGCCAGCAGCCTTTCGGTGCCTACCACGTTGACCTCCAGGCAATGGGCACGCTGATTCTCGCAGGTGGGAATGTGGTGCACCGCCGCCAGATGCAGGATGGCATCGGGGCGCCAGGATGCCAGCAGGTCGGCCAGTACCTGGGCATCGCGAAGGTCACCCTGGACCGACCAACTGGCCTCAGGCGGCATCGAAAGGCCGCTGGAGAGATTATCCAGCACCGCCACTTCACCACCGGCAGAACGCCATTGCCGAACGACACGACGCCCCAACATACCGGCGCCGCCGGTCACCAGCAGGCGCATCACGGCCTTGGCTCCACAATCAGCCGGCTGCGGATCGGGCGTGGCAACCACAGCAGCACAGCGCGCTCCTTATGCAGCGCCACGTAAAGCGCCAGTAGGATGGACAGCGCCACGAACACCAGTAGGAATGCCGCGACGCCCATTATCAGTGGGTTACGCATCGACACTGGCGCCGTGGAAATCGCCGAACGTGTCTTGATGCCGATGGCTTGCTGGCGGGACTCGGCCTGGGTGAGTTTGAGGTTGATGTCCTCGGCGGCTTCCCGAGCGCTGGCGTCCATTGGTGCGGCGTTGGCAAGCAACTTTTCGCGGTTGCCCTTGAGCTTGTCGAGAATGACCTGCCCCGAGGTCGCGTTGCGGATCGTTTCGTCCATGCCAGCCAGCAGTCGCTCGGTCCAGTCGAGCTTGTCCAGTTCACGCTGGGCCGCCCGCGCCTTGGCCTGCAGTTCGGAAACCGTGCTTTCCAGGGCCACGATCTGCGGCAAGGGCGACAGGTATTTGCCACCGCCGTCGCTGACCGAAAACAGGGTGCTGGTTTGCAGATGGCGCAGATCCGGATAGCGCTCCAGCAACTGACGCATGTCAGCGATGCGCTGGCGGTTCTGTTCAATCTCGAACTCGGCCTTGAGCACATCCAGCTTGAGTTGCGGACGATGATCGAGAGCAGCCTGGCTGGTCCTCACCAAGTCGATCAGGCTGTTGGCCAGAAAGGCTTCGCGCACTTGTCGAGCGATGGCATTGATGGTCAGGCTGGCCTGCTCCTCGTCGGGCACCCGCAGGGCGAACTCCAAGCCAAGCCCCGTGCTGCTCTGGATTTGTGCAACAGGAATATCCCGGGCGTCGTCCCGATTGAGAGAGGAGCGATAGCGCACGGTCTGGGCCCAGTACTCGGGATTGAGCGCGCGGTTGCGCAACTGCAGGCGCTTGTGGACGACGTCTTGCTGGTCGTCGCCGAAGGCGTGATCGACCCAGCGTTTGTCCCAGAGAAACGACTGTGCCTGCCGCCATTCTTCAAGCGTTACCTTCGGCACCTCGAGCAGCGCGGACACGCTATACAGCGGGCGACTGCCTACCCAGGCAGCCACGGCAAACGCCGCCAGCAGCGCCAAAAGCAGCAGCAAGCGGCCAAATCGCTGATAGAACTTCAGGGCTCGCAGCGCCAGCTCCGCCAGCGAAATTTCGTCGTAAGGCCCGATAGGTCTTGCTGTGGGCGTTGTATGCATCATTCCAACCTGATGGGCCTGCCTGCACAAACATGCAGGCGGTCTGCTAGTCACGGGGCAAAGTGCGAGAATTTGACACAGCGCCCAGGCCGCTGCAATGCGCTGGCGGTGTTTGATACAACCGATGAATAGAGACAGGTCGTTACCCATTGTCTTGCAGACTGCTAGAGTGCTGCCTCTTTTACGGACTCCTTCGACTCAACGCGGGAACAGGCATAGATGGCATTTTCTCTGCTCAATCAGCTTCGCCAGATCAACCGGCATCTCGTCGAACTTCCCTGCCCTGGCTGCGGGCAATACGATCCACAACTTATCTGGCGATATGACCGTTATTTTCTGCGAGTCAATCTGTCGATCTGCCGACATTGCAACCTGGTTTATCTGGCGCGAGGGATGAAGGACGACACCCAAGCGCGCTTCTACGGCCAGCTCTACCCCCGTCTGATGCGCCAACCACCCACCAGCAAAGCGATGTGGAACTATCGGCTGATCGCAGGCTATCGGTTTAGCGAGATCAGCGCCGTGGTTGGTCAATGCCAATCGGTACTGGATATCGGTGCCGGCCTGGGTTTTTTCCTGGATGCCTGTCGCGCCCACGGCTGTGCACACTACATGGGCCTGGAGCCAGGCGGCCCTCAGCGCGATCATGCGGTACAGGTGCTGGGCTTGGGCGAACACGTTCGCCCAGAGGAGCTCGACGAACAGACGCAAATGCCTTTCGCGCCTCGACTGGTGACATTGTTCCATGTTCTGGAGCATCTTCAGGAACCGGGCAAAGCACTGGCTCGGATAGCCAAGCTGATGGACCCGCAGGGCTGGCTGGTGATCGAGGTTCCGGATATCGAGGCTGACTGGCCCGAGCTTGGCCTGTCGCAGGTGCATGTTTCGCACCGCAGCTATTTCTCTGCGCAAACCCTTGAGACGTTGTTGAACGCCAATGGGTTTTATGCCCACCACTGGCACCAGGAAACTCATGGAATCTACGAAGGCAATCTGCGCGTGTATGCACGGCTCAGCGCTCCGGCCACACCTGCCGTCGCGCCGCCACCATCAGCGGGCAACATCCGCGCTCACATCCTCAAACAGATTCGGCCTCTGAGTCTGCGTAACGGCTATCCGCGGCTGGCGTGGCGGCTTGCTCGTCTCTAGAGGGGGTCGAAACCGTTACACGTTCCGGCTCACTGCGCCCATGACCGCTGCGCAGTAGCGCCATGGGTGTGGCTAGCAGGATAAACAGATCCAGCCAAAGCGACTGGCGCCTAATGTATTCCAGGTCATCGCGCACCCGTGAAACCATGTCGGATACGGCGCGGGTTTCCCCTCGCCGCCCACGAATCTGGGCAAGCCCAGTGATACCGGGCCTGGCGGCCTGCCGCGCGGTGTAACCACAAACCTTGGCGCCGTAATGCAGGTCATGAGCGACCGCGTGGGGCCGTGGGCCGACCAAGGACATATCACCGCGCAACACATTGATCAGCTGTGGGAGTTCATCAATCCCCCAGTGACGCATCCACTTGCCGAGCGGCGTGATACGCGGGTCATCGCGGCACGCCTGTGGCGCTAGCAGGTCACTACCGGCGGCCACCCGCATGCTGCGGAACTTCAGCACGGTAATGATCGCCCCCTGCAAGCCGAGGCGCTGCTGACGAAACAGCGCCGGCCCGCCGTCCTGCAGGCGAACGATCAGCGCGATCACCACCAGCAGCGGCGCACAGCCGCAGAGCAGCAAGGCCGAGCCAAATAGATCGAACAAGCGCTTGGCCGCCGCAGCGCCTGGCGAAAAAGCATGCACATTCTGCAAGGGCGGCGTGGGGCACCCACGTTGTACGCCCTGGAGCGGCGTTGCGTGCAGGCAAGTATCGAAAATCACCACTCGCTTTAACGGCTGTCGGGTTGGCTGCTGCGTCAGCAAGCCCAGGACGTCTTCGCGCGACAAGCGAACGGCAGCCTGCCCAAGCTGTTCAGTGAACGGGCTGACATGTGGGCAAGCGCCTGCCAGCAAGACGTTGGGCATGCCGGGACGCCAGGCTGCGACACGATCATTGCCCACCTCGAGCAAGGCAAGCATGACAATGGCCAACAGCAGCCAGCCCAGCGACCACGACACCGATAATGAATAGCCGAACAGCCCCGCCAGACACGCCAGCACGCCAAGCCCAAGAAGCAGTTGCCCCACGGCCGTTGCCAGGCGGTCGGCCAGGCGATGGTGGGGACGTATCAGCACCCAGTCCAGCCCCATGAACGGCAGCCCAGCCACCATTGCCAGGGCCCAGGTGCCTGGCCAGCCCCCCTCTGAATCAACGACCCAGCCTGCCAACAAAGCGCTGGCGACAACGCTCAGGCCCCGAGCCAATAAACGCGAAAGCGGGATGGCAGAAATCAAACTTCGTGCCCCCGCCGGCGCAATGCCAGCCGGAAAAGACGCACGAACGGATAGAAAAAGCTCAGCCCGCGTGGCAGTGCCAGCCACTGTTGGTCCTTTGCCGTTGGGCTCAACCAGCCCGACAGCGCCTGCCAACGGGCCGGCAGCGTGTCCTGCAAGGCGATGTCCAGGCTCACGCGCTTGAACAGGCCCTGAGCCGTCGCCACCTGGTCATCGCTCAGTGACATGCGCAGCGCATCCAGTGCCAGTTCGACCATCTCCCTGCTTGCCCGGCAAGGCCGGCGTACCTGCTGCAGAGGCGCCGGAACCTGCAGGTCGAACAGCAGGGTCAGCAGGCTGAGGCAGGTATCCAGCATGGCGCAGGTGCCGCTGCGCTTCACCTGGCTGGCGAGTAGCTCAAGGTCCAGGTCGGCGCGCAACAACAGTGCGTATATATCCATCAGCCAGATCAAGCGGCGAAAACAGTGCTGGTTGGCGTGGGCAAGCAAATACGGCAGCGCATAGGCCGGTGCCAGGCAGGTGACGTCGGTGCCTTGCAGGTCGAGCACCTGGGTTAATTGCTGCGGGGCGTGGAGCAAATGCTGGTGACGCAGAAGGCGGCGGTGCAGTTCGATGCGCGGCTGCTGCTCGTGCACCAGCACCAGTTCATGGGTGGCATCGGGCAGGGGCCACTGTTGGCCAGGGGCCATGTGATAGCCCATGTCCCGCAATACACCCAGGGCCTCGGGCCACTGCTCGGCCGGCAGCAGCACGTCCAGATCCACACCGCCCCGTGCGCCGAGATTGCCGTAGGCCTGGACCGCCAGTGCCGGCCCTTTGAGTGCCAGCGGCTGCAGGCCTCGCGCGGCAAATGCCGCGACCAGGCGCTTGAGCCCGGCCCCCAGCGCCAGGGCCCGTATGGCAATACGCTGGCGTTCGACATTCAACGCTGCCATGCAAACGGGGGGCACACTTTGCACCCTGTCGGACTGCAACAGGCCCGCCACCCCATGGTGGCGGATGAACTGGCAAAGGGCGGGTACGGCGGGAGCAGTGAACGGCTGCTCGAACCCCATCAAGAACAAGGTTGCCAGCAGCAGTTCGGCGCCATCGCCATGAATGTCATCAGCGTTCTGCCCGGCGGCACTGGCAGTTAAATGAGCATGAGGTAAGGCCATAACGGGCATATATCCAGTGCACTACTCAAGCGGCTGAGGTAGTTGGCAACTCAGCCGCCTAGCTGTAGCGTGGCGAGCATCAGATAAATCGGATATTACCCCATGAAGTTATCCGACTGGCTACGAGATTCTTCCATGGAGTACGTTGAATACATGCGTCAGCAGTTTGGCTCGGATGCGGCAGATGTTCGCCATGAACTGTTCTACCTGCACGCAGGAAGAAGCCAGGTTGCAGCCGGGATTCGCGCCCTGGCAGCCTTGCTGCGTGATTCCTGGCTATTGCTCAGGTGCACGAGCGCCGGCCTCGGTGCGCAGGGGCACAAGCAAGCCATCCTGTTGACCACTCTGGCAGGGGCCAGTGGCTGGAGCACCCTGCAGCGGACACTGCCCGCCCTGGCAGCAGCAGGCTACGCGCCGCTGGTGGTGTTGCACCCACGCTTGGCCATCGATGATATCTCCCCCGCCCTACCCTGCATCCGACCCGCACGCCCCGGCTTGCAAGCTTGGCGCTCGGCCTTGCGCGTGTTCATCGCCACGCTGAGGCAAGCGCAGCCACTGCTGCTCGCCAGTTGCCTGGCCCGCCGTGTGCTCTGGTCCTCCAGCTTGCGGCGTACCCTGGCAGGCAGCCGTGGCGTCGTGCTGCTGCACAACGATTTCGATCTGATGAGCCGCGCCGCGATTGGTCAGGGGCTGACCAGCATCTGTGTGCAACACGGCATTGCCACGGATGAGTTCTTCCCGACCCAGGCCGACTGCTACCTGGTATGGGGAGACGCCAGCCGTCAGGTGTTCGAGGCCAACGGCACCCCGAGCGCACAACTGGTCGAGGACGCATTGGGTCGGGGTGAGCGGACGGAGCAGGCTACGCGCGCCCCCGAAGGCATTGCCCTGCTCTCGCAAACCCATGCCCGGATACTGGGCGAGGGCATTGGCGAAGCCCTGGCGACCTTTGCCCATGCGCTACTGCAAATCGCCCCGGATGCGCGCATTCTGCTGCACCCCCAGGAAAATCAGCCCTATAGCGGTGCGGCAGCGCGCGCCACTCGCCGCCCACCGCACCCGGAGCTGCGCCCCGGGGCCGCCTTACCGCAACTGGTGGTGGGCTACTGCTCCACTGCCATGCTGGAGGCCGCACTGGCCGGACATTGGGTGGTCGCATTGCAGCTGGAATTGCCGGGAAACCGGGCGGTACGCCAGGCAATGGCGGCGCCTTTGCAGGCCGCGACAGCCATGCAAGTGGCCAGCCTCTACCAGCGCCTGCGTGATGACCCGGCCTTTCGCCAGGCCACCGGACAGGCCCAGGCCCAATGGTTGCGCAGCCACTTTGCCAGGCAAACCAGCGGGCTTGCCGGCTTGCTGCAACGGTTTGAGCAGCCGGCAAAGCTGGAGTCCGTGGCATGACCGTACGAGTACTGCATGTCAGCAAGGAGTTCGAACCCCTGTCCAGCGGCGTGGCCCGTCATATCCAGGGGCTGGCGACGGCGATACAGGCCGATGACACCGCGCGCATCACCATCCTTGCCCCACGGGTCGATGTGGCCGGCGGCGGGCTCGACGTACGCCAGGGCGGTTATCGAAGCCTCTGGTCCGCCCTGGCCGAGCACGACCTCGTGCATGTGCATGGCGCCCGTACACCAATTGCCGCATTCGCCGCCCTGCTGGCCGTCGTCCGTGGCCGGCCGCTGGTGTACACCCCGCACTGTTACTACGACACGGGCTCCAGGTGGCGGCTTCTGCTCAAGCGCCTGTGGGACAGCAGCGTCGAGCGCCTGATGGTCCGCGCCGCCAGCGCGGTCGTGCTGCTGCACAAGGGCTGGGAGGCCGACCTTGCCCGACGCGGCTTGCAGCCCACGCGGGTGCTGATCATTCCCAACTGTATCGATGATCACCGCCAGCCTGTCGTTGCCAACCCGGTGCCGCTGGAGGGGGCGCCGGCCTTGCTGTCCATCGGGCGCCTGGATCCAGTCAAGCGCCTCGAGGATGTGATTGCTGCGCTGCAAACGCCCACCCTGAGCAAGGCCGTTCTGCACATCGTCGGTCAAGGCAATGACCGCGCGCGCCTGGAAACCTTGGCGGCACAATGGGGCCTGTCCTCGCGTGTGCGCTTTCATGGCTGGCAGGACGATGCCGTTACCCAACAGATGATGGCCGGTTGCAAGGCGATGGTGCTGGCCTCCGAGCGCGAAGGCATGCCGACGGTCATCCTTGAGGCATTGCTGGCCGGTGTACCCATCGTCTGCTCGGATATCGAGGGGGGCCGCGCCATCACCGATGTCGTCGGTTGGAACGGTGTGTTCGCCATGGGCGACATCCCGGCCCTGGGCAAGTGCGCCGCTCAGTACGCGCAGAGCCACGTACCGGCCAGCGTGGTAGAGGCCGTTCGCCAGGGCTTCACCTGGCAACGCAAAGCCGCCGAGCTGGTGGACTTCTACCAGCAGGCCGCGCGGCGCTCGCGGTCTACCGGCTGGATGAAAAGCCTGGCGCGCCATTTGACCGACTACGACGACCCGCGCGCGCTCGGTACGCGGCTGCGTAGCCGGCGTATCGGGCCACTGCGGGACATGATCGAGCAAGCCTACGCCCGCCACGGCCATGTCAACCTGCTGGATGTCGGTGGCACCCAGCGCTATTGGAACATCCTGCCGGCGACCTACCTGGCCTCACGCCGCGTGTCCATCACGCTGCTCAACACAACGCCTGTCAGCCAGCCTCCTCGGCCTCCATTCAGCGCACTGTGCGCCGATGGCTGTGACCTGAGCCAGTTCGAGAGCGGCGCCTTCCACATCGTGCACTCCAACTCCGTGATCGAGCATGTGGGCAGTCCGGAGCGTGTCGAACGTTTTGCCCGAGAGCTGGTACGCGTCGCCGAACGCTACTTTGTCCAAACACCGGATTTCTGGTGCCCCCTGGAACCGCACTGCATGACGCCATTTTTTCACTGGCTGCCGCGTCGCCTCAGGGTCGGACTCGTACGTCATGCAGCACTGGGGCACTGGCAACGCGCGGCGAATCACGAACAAGCCGAGATCCTCGTCGATAGCGCTCGTCTGCTGACCCGACGACAGATGCAGGTTTTGTTTCCCTCTGCCCGCATCATCCGCGAACGAATCCTGGGCTTGCCCAAATCCTTGATTGCCGTCAGCCCATGAAACTTGTGAAGCCCTTTGCACTGTTCGACCTTCCACCACGGGCACTGGCCTTCGTCAGACGCTGTGGCGCCAGCACGTCCAGCATTGTGTCGATGCTGGCGCTGCTGCTGGGCAAGGCTGCCGTCGATACGTTCTGTGCGTTGCTGGTGGCGATCCTGTTGGGCTCGCTGCTACCGACGGGACGCACGTCCTCCGGCTGGTATGCGCAGCTCGAGACGCAGTGGTCAGCGTTTGCCGGTAGCGGCGTATCCGCGCTGCCGCTGCTGGTGGTGGCCCTGGTGTTGGGCAAGGGCGTGCTGGCGCCGCTGCTGTCTGCCGCGCGCAGCCGGCTGATCGACGCCTGGACGCTGATGATCTCATTGAGCATTTTCCAGCACGAACTGACCCGCCCCGTCGCGCAGCTCTCAAACACAACGGCGCAGGGCAGCAATGTGGCCGTCAACTACATGGCGCCCAGAATTGTCATAGGCACCCTCTTGCCCAGCCTTGAGCTGCTCACCGAAATGTTGGTGGTCGCTCTCCTGCTCTGCGTTTTGCTGGTCCTGGAGCCTCTGGCGACAGCCATGCTGCTCGGTGCATTGCTGCTGGCCGCCGGTGTTGGCGGTGCCCTGTCGGTGGTGCTCAACGACATCAGGGAAACGCGCAGAGGCGAAAGTCAGGTGCTGATGCAGCGTTGGGTCGCCGACAGCATGGCCTGCCTGCGCGAAATACACCTGTATGGCCGTGTTCAGGCGGTGCTGGAACGCTATTACCCGGTGGCCAAGCGCTTCGCCCGCGCCACGGCCCGCGAACGCACGCTGATGGAGGTCCAGT
The DNA here is from genome assembly GCF_029237275.1 of Pseudomonas sp. 3MA1. Taxonomy (NCBI): domain Bacteria; kingdom Pseudomonadati; phylum Pseudomonadota; class Gammaproteobacteria; order Pseudomonadales; family Pseudomonadaceae; genus Pseudomonas; species Pseudomonas sp. 3MA1. The sequence continues at coordinate 301,298 of NZ_JAACFX010000007.1, forward strand.
CCCCCATCATGGAGCTGTTTTTCCTGATGATGCTGGTGCTGTGCGTACTGGTAGCCAGCCAGGGAAGCGGGCAAACGGACCTGCACGCAATGGCCTTGTTTTCAGCCGTGGGCTTGCGTTTGCTGCCAGGTTTTCGGCGTGTGCTGTTCAGCCTGCAGACGCTGCGCTTGTCACGCCCGTATTTTGAGGAGTTGACCTCGCCCGACTCGCCTTCCCGAACAGCTCCAACGGCTGCCCAGCAGCACGCGGCACCGGCTTGCGCCCCACTCCAGCCGGTGCTGCTGTGCAAGGCCCTGGAGTACCGTTACCCCCAGGCCAGCCAGGCGGTTATCCACAACCTGAACCTGAGCATCGACCAAGGGGAGTGGCTGGGCCTGGTCGGCGAATCGGGCGTGGGCAAATCGACATTGGTGGATGTCCTGATCGGTGAACTGCAGCCCAGCCACGGCTCGCTACAATGGCTCGACCTACCAGCCGAGCGCCGGACCATCGGTTATGCCGCCTCTGGCACCACGCTGATTCCAGGCACGCTGCGCGACAACGTGGCCTTTATGGGCAGCGGTGCCGATTCGGTGCTCAGCGAGGCACTGACCATTGCCGGTGTCGACACCCTGCTGAACCGCCTTCCCCAAGGCCTGGACACTCCAATGGAGGCGTTCGAGCAACAGCTATCAAGCGGCGAGCGGCAACGCATCGGGCTTGCTCGCGCGGTTGCCCATGCCCGGGTGATGCTGGTTCTGGACGAGGCCACGGCAGCACTGGATCAACTGAGCGAGAGCCGCTTTCTGCAAGCACTGCGTGCCGCCAGGCCCGAGCTTGCCGTGGTGCTGATCACCCATCGCCTCACCGCTCTGCGCCATACCGACCGTAACGTGCTCATGGCCGACGGCGCGCTCACAGACTTCATTTGTTCGCCCGAGCCCGATCCGGCTATCGACTTTGCAGAGCGGTCCCACTCATGCATCTAGCGTTTGTATTGGGCACGCGCCCCGAAATCATCAAGCTTTCCTCGATGATTTGTGCCTGCCTCCAGCGCGGTATCCGCTATACGCTGATCCACACCAACCAGCACTACACCGCGACCATGGACAGGCTGTTCTTCGAAGAACTCGAACTGCCACTCGCGCATTTCAATCTAGGGGTTGGGTCTGATGTCGCTGGCTTGCAAGTGGCGCGCATGGTCATGGGAATCGAACCGGTATTGCGGGCCGTGAAGCCGGACTATGTGATAGTCCAGGGCGACACCAACAGTTCGCTGGCCGGAGGGCTCGCTGCGCGCAAGGCCGATATCCCGATTGCCCATGTCGAGGCTGGTTTACGCAGTTTCGACAAGTCCATGCCGGAAGAAACCAATCGGATACAGCTGGACCACATGTCCAGCTTCTGGTTTTGCCCTTCGACACTGCAAGTCGAGCTACTCGCCAGTGAGGGCATCCACGGCGCCAATGTGCATGTCACAGGCAACACCGGCAACGATGCCACTCTGCGCTATGCGCACACCTCCCGGGCACGCTCGGGAATCCTGGAGAGCCTGGGGGTGCAAGCCGAAGGCTACCTGCTGCTGACCTGTCACCGGCCTTCCAATACCGACGACACCTCGCACTTCGCCAAACTGATCGAAGCCGTGCAGCGCCTGGCTAAAGCGCGCAACAGGCCGGTGATTTTCCCCGTCCACCCACGGCTGGGCCTGGAACACTGGAAAATCATCGACAGCTCGTCGCATATAAAGACCACAGATCCCCTTGGCTATATCGACATGCTGGCCTTGCTACAAGGCGCCGATCTGCTACTGACCGACAGTGGCGGCCTGCAAGAAGAGGCCTGCGTGCTGCAGCGCCGCTGCCTGGTGCTGCGAGCCAATACCGAGCGACCGGAAAGCCTCGACAGCGGAGGCGCCAGGCTGGCGCCCGTGGTGACGGAGAACAGTCTGATCGAGGCGGCAGATGAGCTGCGCCATTCAAGCGTTACCTGGAACAATCCATTTGGCGACGGTCTGGCCGGGCAACGAATTTTGCAGATATTGCTGGACGACTTCGGCACAGGCCGGGCATAGCGCCAGAGGACTCCAGCGGAGAACCCTGCAGTTCAAGGCTGCGGATAAGCGCTATCGCGCCATGTTCGATGAGGCAAAGGCTGCTGGCCGCTTGCGGTAGATACCGTCATCCCCCGGTACACCGGGCAGCAGGCGGTCGTCTCGTCCGTAGATCGGCGAACCCAGCGCCGCCTCGCCGCGCAAGCACTCAAACAGGCCCGCCACACTCGTGTCGCCGAAACGGAAGTTGGCATGGCGGATCACCAGCAAACCACCCGGCTTGAGCACCCTGGCCAGGTCGCCAAGCACCCGGTCAAAGTCGCTGAAGCGAATCCAGGCAGAACAGTCAGCGGGGCTCTCCCCTAACGCGCCATGACGGAAGACGGCCATCGCCATCACCAGGTCATAGCTGGCGGTCGGCTCCAGCGCCACATCACCCGCACAGGCGAAGCTCAGGCGGGGCTCTCGTCCTTCACGCAGCCATCGCGCCCGGCACCGTCCAATACGGCCCGTGTCGATATCCACGCCACGGATGTGGGCCTGCCGAAAGTAGCGAGCCAGGCTGAACACTTCCTCGCCCGTAGAGCAGCCGAACGACAAGAGGCGCGTTTGCGCAGTGTCTGCCAGAACCTGATGGATCGACTGGAACAGCTCGGGATAGCGATCTTCTCGCGTCGTGCCATATGGCTGAAACAAGCCTTGTGGACGCCGTCGCATCAGGAGTGCAGAACTCCGCCGCTCGCCGCCACGCAAAACTTGCACCATGAAACGCACCCATTCGTGGAACAACCAAAGACTCCTCATTTCGCTTTACCGTAATCTCTATGACAAGGAAACTGTCCCCCGGCAAACGATGCGGAGCGGGTTAACTTGGCTACCACGAGCACGAACTTTCTGAACCTCAAATTGGGCAAGTCCACTATTGGGCAAAATCTCCTGATCGCGCGCGAAAGAGGCGATGTAGTTCTGCATGAAGATGACACTTGGGAACTGTCGCGCTCTGTCCAATTGAATGAAACCTGGGTAGTTGGTCCCATCCGCACACCCTTCCCCTGCAGGAAGCTCCTGGGCTTCCTGTTCCGTCAAGCCTATGGTCGAGCGGCCGTCCCGGTAGGCTGCCGCCACTGCTTCAAGGTCCAGATACGCCCAGCCACCTTGGAACAGCTGATTGCGACCCAGAAGATCGCGCATGACCTACCCTATGCCTACAAGGCCGGCGCCAGCCTGAATGCACGCTACCAGGCCGGTCCCTACCGAGTCCTGCTCCATCTGGATGGACTGCAGAATGCCCGCGAAGCTTACCAGCAAGTACTTGAAAAAGTACTCGATACACCTGAGCTTGGCGCCAGCGTCTCGGTCAGCATAAAGCGTGGCTGCTCCGAATATGAGATCCACTGCGGCCCTTCAAGCGAATTCACCTTCAGTGATGATCTCGCCGCGGCCGAGTCGGAGTTGCTGAAGCGACTGCGTCAGCCTGCTCCGCCAAAGCCGAAGCAGCACACGCTGACGATGATGAATTGGATGCAGGTTGCCTATCAGTTGGGTGACGAAAGCTACAAGAAATTCACCCAGGGCAGACCTTTGTACCCCGAGCCTGTCTGCTACTCTGCACAACCTTAGCCAATCCCCAATTGCCAAAATATGAGCAGTTGATATAGCTTGACCACCGGACTTACAGGAGCAAGAAGATGGCCGAACAAGACACTAACGAATCCAACGAGATCGAGTCCCAACGTAAAGCCTGGGAGAAGCCAGAAATCGTTGAAGTCTCCATATCGGATGTAACCTCCTCTATTTTCGCCACAAGTGGCAATGACGGTACGTTTGGCTTTTCCAACGTCTCTTGACCGGCATGCTCCGTCACTCTAAGTCCCTGGCTCATCGATGAGCGCATTTGCCGGTCTGCTTTCCGCTCAGGCCATACCTGCGGAACTACCTGAGCATTTTGCAGCCGCACTGGATGCGCCAGGGCTCGAGCAACCTCGTCACTGGTCTCACCCGGGCCTTCACTTCACCCATCGTCTACGTATAACAGCCCCGCAAGATCGTCAGGATCATCAGCCGGTCATTCGCAATGATGCACCTCTGGTCTTGATATTTGATGGTTACCTGATCAATCGCGTCGAGCTGATAGACGCTCTGGCACTGCCCAGAGAAGCACGGGATTGGGCCGACAGCGCCATTGCCTTTGAAGCGATGGCGCGCTGGGGAGAACGCGGTCCCGAGCGCATGCTCGGAGATTTTGCGCTAGTGGTGTGGAATGTTGCTGATCGTAGCCTGCTGCTCGCACGTGACGCCGTGGGTCAGCGCCCTCTGTATTATCACGAGGGAGATGGGCTCTTTGCGTTTGCCACGAACCCGGCAGCCCTGCTGGCAGTTCCCGGCATTGATCGCGAGCTGGACGAAGACTACTTCGTCGCACAGCTATCGGACTTGCCCGTGGCCGATAACGGCACACCTTACAAGCATCTGCGCCTTCTACCTGCTGGCTCGGTGGCGATATTGCGCTCGGGCCAACTCAAGCAACGCTTCTACTGGACGCCCGAGCAACGAACCGAGCTGCGCTTGCCCAGCGAAGAGGACTACGTCGAGGCAGCGCGCGAATTATTCGAACGCGCGGTCAAAGACTGCCTGAGGATCGAGGGCCCTGCATTTTCCTCTCTCACAGGCGGATTGGACTCCTCCGCCGTGTCGGCGACGGCGGTGAAACACCTGCCAGGCAATACATTGACCACCATCACCTGCCTGCCCGACGCCAATATCGAGCTACTGGATTCAGATCACCACTACATGAGCGAGCGACGCTATGTAGCGAGCATCTGCGAACAGACACCCGGTTTGCAGCCTCTGTTTTTCAATGGACCACTGCAGCACCGATGGGATACCGACTGGCTAAAGATGTTTCAACTGACAGGCGTCCCCTGGCGAAATGTGATGAACCTGGCCTGGATGGGCTCCGCCCGGGATCACATAAGGCAGCAAGGAGGGCGCGTACTGCTGGCCGGAGCGCTCGGTAACGTGACTTTGTCCTGGGACGGACAAGGCACCCTGACTGGCTTGATGAGGGAAGGCCGCTGGCTGAAGGCCTTTCAGGAATCATTCGCCCTGGCCCGCGCGAGCGGACAAAATGCTGCCATTGCGCGCCAGATATGGCGCTCCACCCTGGCACCGTTTACGCCAGACATCATTCAACAGTGGAAAGCAAAACTGTACACAAGATCGAGCGCTTCCCAGTGGGGACATCAAGCTCCCATTGCGCCGACGATAAAGACACGTATTCGAACCGAAGAGGGGGTCAGGCGCCGCAAGCAAATGGCTTCCATGGCCAGCTGGCAGCTACGCCAGGCATGGTTCAGGGAGCGCCAGTCAGCACTGCAGGCATCGGGACTTGTCCGCGCCCTGCATGGCTTCGAGGTTCGCGACCCCATGGCTGATCGACGCTTGCTGGAGTTTTGCTTTTCACTTCCCGATAGCCTCTACCTGCAAGGCGGCGTAACTCGCCTCCTCGCCCGTCGAGTCACAGCGGATCGCCTGCCCAGCGAGGTGGTCAACAACCGCAAACGCGGCATGCAATGCCCTGAATACCTTCATCGAATGAGCCTGGTGCGCCCTTTTCTAGGCGAGCGACTCGAAGAGTTGGAGGCTTCCCCGCTGGCCCAACGCTTGCTCGACCTGAAACGCATGAGGACCCTCCTTTCGAACTGGCCAAACCGACCCGCAAGCCCGGAGCACCTGACCTTTCTGCACCGAGGTCTACACTTCGGCGCATTCTTGCGCTGGATCGAAACGGGCTGCCCGTCCCAGGGTTAACGACTCAAACGCCCAGGCGCTTGCTAGCAATAAGCAAGACGCGCTCTTACCGGCTCGCTGGCCTCTTCAATACGGCGCAGCTGCACTTCGTTCAATCGCTCACGCCAGGCCCCGGCACGCCCCTCCCGGAAGAAGCGAGCGGCGCGTTGCGGACACTCACTGAAGCCATGGCTGGCCTCCGCAGCCTGCAGCCGGTCGAACCGAGTGGCATCCAAGGCTTGCTCCAGGCGCTCGTCATCCAACGGCCAGCCACAATATTTGATGACACAGGCAAAGCTCTCATGAGGCTTGGCCAACATGTCTTCATAACGAAGGAGCAAAGGGCTCCAAGGCGCCGGCAGATCGATCCAACTCAGCACATGCCGACTCCAACTGCCCAATCGTTGAGGCAGCTGATCCTTGAGCCCGAGCTTTTGGTCAGACAGGATGGCGCGCTCGTCGAGGAGAATGTCAATCGCCCTATCCACACTGAAACCGATGTGCCCGGCCAACGACAACACCACATCCCGGGGATCGCGCACGATATAGATCGCACCCAGGGTACTGGTGGCGGGGAACAGTGGCTCCCCCCCTGGAGTCAATTGCCAAGCATCATGCACCTTGTTGAACAACGGTTCGCGCGCCTCGGTGGCTTGCAGCTCATACATGCGCGGACGCAACGTCATCAGCTCATCAGGCAGCAAATCAGACGAGGCGACGCCCAGAAGCTCGTCGAAGCGGCGACGACTGCTGGCAATCGGAGCGAAGTTCTGCTTCTGCGAGAAGTCTGGCTTCGATCCGCCCAGACGATAACTGTTGAGGACCAAGCGCAGCCAGGTGTTACCAGACTTGGGGTAGGACGCCAGCCAGTAAAAGCCACTCATGCCGGATGGGCCGTCCCGGCGTGGAACGCCACGATGCGCTGGACAAGTTCATCCAAATGTTCAAAGCCAGAAAGCTGTCGAACCAGAACATGTCGCGCAACGCCAGCCGCCAATCGCGTTACCAATGAGAAGTGGGCGCCCTTACCAGAGGCAACCGTCATGAGAATCCGCTCCTGATACAGGGCCTTGGAAAACCGAACCGAAGCCGGTAGACCACCGACCTCCTCCAGCCCCGCATGCTTGGCATCCTCGACTCGCTCAAGGTGGTACAGCGCTGCCAGCCGCAAAGGAGCGCCTACGGCGAAGTGCTCTGTCCCCAAGCCGACGGAAAATTTGTCCATCCCCTGGCGTACACGCTCTGCGCCAACCATGGCATGGCCAAACTGGCCCATTGCATCCTGCCAGAGCTTGACCCTGGGAAAGGTTGGCAACGCAACGGCACCTCGCTCCTGGTCAAGGCTCAGCACCGTGACATCGTCTGCCAGAATCGGGTAACCCCGCCGCATGAAGGCTGATGCCAGGGTCGATTTACCGGTTCCCGAAGGCGCAGTGAAGGCAACCGCAATATCTCCCTGGGGAGAAGGCAGTTTCACGCAACAGGCATGCAGAGGTATGACGGTACGGCGCTGGCAAACGATGGCAAACACGGTGCCGAACAAGAATGTCCTTACTGCCGGGATATCCGCCGGGAGGCTGGGTTGTACTCGAATCGTGCGGCCATCGGGCGCTATACGGTAGGTCGCAACGGACTCGATCGTGAAACGACAGGTTCCATTAGCGCCCATTTGCAGAACGGGGCCGTCGTACTGAAGGTCCGGCAGTTGTGCCTCGACCGCTCCGAGCTCGATCTGCAGGTCGATCGGAGCCTGTAGATCCCCTGTCCAGGGCATTAGCTCCGGCAACGGCAAATCACTGCGCACGCGCCAGCCGCAGAGATAGTAATCGTCATGCATGATGTGACACCTAACCTTGCTGCCGCAGAGCGCGAACATTACCGATATTCTCTGCCCCGCAAACGATCCCACCGTCTTGCCCAGGCAGTACCAGCCAGGCATGTGCGCCTATGGATTCACCTTCTCGGCGCACACCCAGGCACAGTACGGAACGTCTCCCGCGCAGGCGCAACATGCAGGCAGCCACCAGCGCTTGGCGCAAACAAAGAGGTTTCCAGGGAAGGCGCCTGGCCGCAACGGCCACCGCGTCTCCCACTGCACGAGCCATCGGCGACAAGACGGGATTCAAATCAGACGATGCCGGCTCAATGCGAGCCCCGCTCAAACTCAGCAAAAAGCGCCACGAAAACAGACGATCCAAGACAGGCGTGAGCAAAAAAAACAGGGCGGCTTCGACAACGCGAAGACGGTGAGCGTTGATCAAGCCTGAACCTCGATGAGTTCACGACTCGCCAGCTTGCTCAGCAGCTCCATGACATCCTGACGAATCACCTGGATGTCTCCGTCATATTCGGCAACCAGTGCCTCACACAAGGCCTCCACCCGCACCGGAGACGCAAGTCGCTCCCAAATATCGCTGGCCACGGAGTTGAGGCCGAAATAGTGCCACTGGGACACGCTCATCAGCACCAGCTCTCCACCGATTTCGGCGGCGAGCACGCTAGCATTCCTGAAAACGGTCGCCTGTCCCGTGATATCGCTCATTCCTAGCTCCGTCGCCCCAGTCAAACGCCGCTCATAATGCCGAGCCTTCCATGGATCTACAAGCCCGCAGAATGGCCGAGCCAGGGCGTGTCAATGCTGGCCATTACAGGCCTGGCCGGCACTCGACCTTCCTGCCAATTCAACAGCAAGCACATCCGACTGGCCGACTGCCGCAGAACCTACTTTTCCCACAAAATCGGCCGATTGCAGCCTACTAGGCTCGCTCCTCAGCCTGACGCTCTCCTGCGCAATGCCAGAAGCCCTGAATCAGACCAAACCAACAAAGAGTTGCTTCAGAAACTGGCTCTTCGGTCTACCGACACACCACAGGCCTCCCAGTTAACAAGGAATCATAGTTTGCCATCCGGGAAACCCTGCCCCACATTCAGCCAGCGAACCCGCGTGACTGTTCATTATCGACACGCTTCGTGCGGTCCACTTCAAACAAACCGCCCCGCCCTAAGCGCCTTCAAGAAGGTATAGGACGCATGGTTCAACGTCTCCCGCGGGGCGGTGATCACGCTCACCGAGCGCACGATGCGCTGGTCTTCCAGGCGCAGGAAATTCAGCTGGTCCCCCGCCGCCGAACGGCTCAGCAGCTCCGGTAGCAGGGTCACGCCCATGCCTTGGGCCACCAGGGCCAGCAAGGAGGTGGTGTTTCTGACGCTGAGAGTCGAGTGGTCGCGGATGTGCCGGAACTCGGCGGCGTTGATCTCGGCGCCCAGGCCGCTGTTGATAAAGGTCTGCCCGTCGAGGTCGCTCCAGCGCAGCGGGCGCGCCAGGCGGTTGAGGGGGTTGTCGCTGGTGCAGACCACGCAGAAGGCGTCGGAAAACAGAAAGTCCTGGTCGATGTTGGGAATGCTCGCCGGCACGGTGGCGATGCCGATATCCACGTCGCCGCTGAGCACCGCTTGCACCACTCGCTCGGAATCCATGTCGCGGATATCCAGGTGGAACTGCGGGTGCTGTTCATGGAACTGCTTGAGCAACGGCGGCAGCAGGGTGATGGCGAAGGACGGCACCGCCGCAACCCGCACCAGGCCGGTCTCGGCCTTGGCATAGGTCTTGATGGTGCTGATGGTGCGGTCGAAATGCGCCAGTTCACGCTGGGCTTCCAGCAGCACGAAACGCCCCAGGGGGCTGAGCTGGTTCTTGCGTTCACCTTCGAACAAGGCGCCGCCCAGTTCTTCTTCCAGTTGCTTGAGCGAGAGCGACACCGCCGCCGGTGTGCGGTGCAGGCGCTGGGCGGCCTGGGTCAGGCTCTGGCTGGTGGCCACCGCGACGAAAAACTGCAAATTGGAGATCTTGATGCTCATGGCGGCGCGTCCTGCTGGCAAAGACAAAGCTTAAATTTTACTTAATCAACCTTAAAATTTATTAGATTTACTTAATACAAGGCCGACTCATAATCCTCCCAGAACCGCACAAAGGCAACGCCCCGCCTGGCGTGCCGCCCTGGAGGATTTCATGAGCGACCACCATCACAACTACATCGCCGGCCAATGGCTCAAGGGCGCCAGCGAGATCGAGAACCGCAACCCGTCGGACACCCGCGACCTGATCGGCCTCTACGCCCAGGCCTCCCGGGCGCAGTTGGACAGTGCCATTGCCACCGCCAGCGAGGCCCAGCGAATCTGGGCCCGCAGCGGCATCGAGCAACGCTACAAGGTGCTGATGGCCATCGGTCAGGAGCTGATGCAGCGCTCCGCGGAAATCGGCAGGACCCTGTCCCGGGAAGAAGGCAAGCCGATGGCCGAGGGCGCCGGCGAGGTGTACCGCGCCGGGCAGTTCTTCACCTACTACGCTGCGGAAACCCTGCGCCAGTTGGGCCAGACCGCCGACTCGGTGCGCGACGGCATCGAGATCGATATCCGCCGTGAACCCATCGGCGTGGTGGCGATCATTTCGCCGTGGAATTTCCCCATGGCCACCGCCTGCTGGAAGATCGCCCCGGCCCTGGCCTTCGGCAACGCCGTGGTGTGGAAGCCGGCCAACCTGACCCCGGCCAGCGCGGTGATTCTCAGCGAAATCATCGCCCGCCAGGACTTGCCCAAGGGCCTGTTCAACCTGGTGATGGGCGCCGGTTCCGAGATCGGCCAGGCGCTGATCGAGCACCCGGGCATCAGCGCCATTTCCTTCACCGGCTCGGTGGACGTGGGCAAGGGCATCGCCGCCTCGGCCGCCGCCAACCTGACCAAGGTGCAGCTGGAAATGGGCTCGAAAAACGCCCTGGCGGTGATGGACGACGCCGACCTCGACCTGGCGGTGAGCTGCGCGGTGAATGGCGCTTTTGGCGGCACCGGGCAGAAGTGCACCGCTTCCTCGCGGCTGATCGTGCATGAAGGCATCCATGATGCCTTCGTGGAAAAACTGCTGGCGGCGACCCAGGCACTGAAGGTCGGCCATGCCCTGGAAGCTGGCACCCAGATCGGCCCGGTGGCCAGCGCCGCGCAATTGGAGGCCAACCTGGCGAACCTGCAACTGGGCCAGCAGGAAGGCGCCGAACTGCTCACCGGCGGCCAGCGCCTGGAGCTGGAAAGCCCCGGTTACTACCAGGCACCGGCGCTGTTCATTGGCGGCAGCAATGCCATGCGCATCAACCGCGAAGAGCTGTTCGCCCCCATCGCCTGCGTGATCAAGGCCGGCAGCTACGAAGAGGCCCTGAGCCTGGTCAACGACACCCGCTTCGGCCTCACCGCCGGCATCATGACCCGCTCCCTGGCCCGTGCCAGCCACTTCCGCCGCCATGCCCGGGTCGGCTGCGTGATGGTCAACCTGCCCACCGCCGGCACCGACTACCACGTGCCTTTCGGCGGCCGTGGCGACTCCAGCTACGGCCCGCGCGAGCAGGGACGCTCGGCGGTGGAGTTCTACACCCACGTGAAGACCGGCTACATCGCCGCGGGGGCGCCACTATGAGCCTGCCCCAGACCTTCGCCAGCCGCGGCCCGCGCATCGATGCCATGCAGTACGACAACTGGTCGGAAAAGATCTTCCAGCAGATGCGCGAAGGCGGCGTCGACGCGGTGCACGTGACCATCGCCTACCACGAGACCTTCCGCGAAATGGTGGCCAATATCGAAGCCTGGAACCGCAGGTTCCAGCGCTACTCGCACCTGATCCTGCACGGCAAGTGGGCCAGCGACATTGCCCTGGCGCGGCAGACCGGGCGCACGGCGATCTTCTTCGGCTTCCAGAACCCCTCGCCCATCGAGGACGACATCGGTCTGGTGGAAGTGGTGCACAGCCTCGGCGCGCGCTTCATGCAGCTGACCTACAACAACCAGTCGCTGCTGGCCACCGGTTGCTATGAACAGGAAGACCCGGGCCTGACCCGCATGGGCAAGCAGGTGGTGCGGGAGATGAACCGGGTCGGCCTGGTGGTGGACATGTCCCACTCCGCCGAACGCTCGACCCTGCAAGCCATCGAGCACTCCGAGCGCCCGATCGCCATCACCCACGCCAACCCGGCGTTCTGGCACGCGGCGCTGCGCAACAAGTCCGACACCGTGCTCAAGGCCCTGGGCCAGAGCGGTGGCATGTTCGGTTTCTCGCTGTACCCGCACCACCTCAAGGACAAGAGCGCCTGCAGCGTGCAGAGCTTCTGCGACATGATCGCGCGCACCGCCGAGCTGATGGGCGTCGAGCACCTGGGCCTGGGTTCCGACCTGTGCCAGGACCAGCCCAACAGCGTGGTGGACTGGATGCGCGTCGGCCGCTGGACCCTGGATGTGGACTACGGCGAAGGCTCCAAGGCGCAGCCGGGCTTCCCCGACCAGCCGGCCTGGTTCCGCGACAACCGCGACTTCCACAACATCGAGTCGGGCCTGCACGGCGTGGGTTTCAACGCCCAGGAAGTGGCCGCGATCATGGGCGGCAACTGGCTGCGCTTCTTCGAGAACAATTTTGTTCCGGCCAAGGCCCAGGCAGGTGCCGCCGTCCACCCTCACGAGATCGCGGTCTGAGGCCCCCGACTGTTTCCCGATTGTCCTGACGTCCGGCCTGAACAAGGTCATCGCCACGCACTAACAACAACAAATGCGCCCATAACAATTATTAGCGATCGACAACGCAACACGGAGGCACCATGGAAATTCCGAGCGAAATCAACGCGGGGATCAACACCCGCGCGCTGGGCAGCCGCGCCGCTGGAACCCTCGACTGGTCGATTTTCTGGATCAGCGGAGGCTTCTTCCTGCTGTTCCTGGTCATTGCCCTGATAGACCTGAACACCCTGTCCAGCCTGATTGGCAGCGCCTTCACCTGGAGCACCCGGTTCTTTGGCCTGTACTGGCAGGTACTGATGCTGGCCACCTTCGGCGCCAGCCTGTACATCGGCTACACGCGCCTGGGTCGGGTGCGCCTGGGTGGCGTCGGACAAACCCCGAGCATCAGCACCTTCAATTGGGTGTCGATGATCATGTGTGCCCTGCTGGCCGGCGGCGGCGCCTTCTGGGCCGCGGCCGAACCGATGATGCACTTCATCAACCCGCCACCGTATTTTGCCGCCGTGGCCAAGACCGACGGCGCCGCCGTCGCCGCGCTGTCGCAATCGTTCCTGCACTGGGGCTTCATGGCCTGGGCGGTGCTCGGCAGCCTGCTGACCGTGGTCTACATGTACCTGCACCACGAAAAGAACCTGCCGCTGATGCCGCGCACCCTGCTCTACCCGCTGCTGGGCGAGCGGGCCCTGAAGGGCCCGATCGCGGTGTTCGCCGACGCCTCGGCGATCATCGCGGTGGTGGCCGGCACCATCGGCCCGGTGGGTTTTCTCGGCCTGCAGATCGCCTTCGTCCTGCACTCGGTGTGGGGCGTGCCCAACACCATCATGGTCCAGGCCATGGTGATTCTCTCGGTGACGGTGATCTACACCCTGTCCTGCGTGGTGGGCCTGGGCGGCCTGCGCCTGGTGAGCAAGGTCCATGTGTGGCTGATGCTGGGCCTGGCGGCGTTCCTGTTCATCTGCGGCCCGACCCTGTTCCTCAGCGAGACCTTCGCCCAGAGCCTGGCGGTGCACGTCACCCACTTCTTCCAGACCGCCCTGTACCGCGACGACAGCGCCTGGCTCAACAGCTGGACGCTGTTCTACTGGGGCTGGTTCATCGGTTACGCGCCGATGATGGGCATCTATGTGGCCAAGGTCTCTCGCGGGCGCAGCATCCGTGAGGTGATCACCCTGATGTCGGTGGCCGCACCGCTGATCACCATGCTCTGGTTCACCCTGGTGGGCGGCACCGGAATGGGTGTTGAATTGCAGACAGCGGGCAAGGTCATCAGCCACGGCGTGCAACCCGAAGCGCTGCTGCTCGGCGTGGCCCAGTCGATGCCCCTGCCGAACCTGATTTCCGCGCTGTTCCTGTTCCTGAGTTTCTTTTCGGTGGTCACCAGCGCCGGCTCCATGTCCTACACCGTGGCCATGGCCATCAGCAGCGACCACGGCGAATCCCCAGCCTGGCTGCGGGTGTTCTGGGGCGTCGGCATGGGCTTGGTGGGAGCCACCCTGATCACCCTCGGCGAGGGCGGCATCAGTGCCCTGCAATCCTTTATCGTGATTACCGCGGTGCCGGTGTCATTGCTGATTCTGCCGGCGGTGTGGGACGCGATCCGCATCGCCCGGCAGATGGCCCGTGATCAGGGGGTGCTCTGAATGAACCTGCGACCACCCGCCAGCGTCATGAAGGCGGCGCGCCTGGGGGCCTTCCACCAGTCCCGGCTGTCGTTCATGCGCCAGTTGCTGCGCCGGCTCAAGGCGGAAAACTGGCAGTTCCAGCGCCCGCTGTGGACCCTCGACAGCCAGGGCGTGGGCCGTGCGGTGTACACCGCCACCGGCCCGCAGCGCAGCTACAGCCTGGTGGCCTTCGCCCATGACCTGGACCCGGCACTGCGCTCGGACCGGGTCATCGCCACCGCCTGGGATGCCACCTTCGCCCTGTTCGACGGCATCCCCGACGCCGCTGACCTGGACCGCCTGGAGGCCAATGTGCCGAAGCAGGAAGCCGGGCGCATTTCCTCCCGCGAGCTGTGCATGGCCCGGGCCAACCGCTCGGTGCGGCTGTTCGAGCATGTGATTGAGGCCCTGGCTGCCGGCCGCCAGCCGCAGCGCGAGTTCATCGATGAAGTCGGCTACCTGATGCGCACCACCGCGGTCTACGGCAGCGGCAAGTTCGGCGCCGCCGACCGTGAAAGCATCGCCCAGCGGCCGGAGCTGGCGGCACCGTTCCAGGCGGAAATGCTCACCGTGTTCCTGATCCGCGCCTTCACCCTGGACCTGGTGGAACACCTGGCCCAGGCCCGCGCGCCCCAGCAGGCGGTGACCCTGGAACCGCAACTGCGCCGGCGCCTGGGCATCGGCAACTCCACGGGGCTGGGCATGGCGCCGTTCCTGCTGAACCATCCGGTGCTCTTGAACAACTGGGTGCAGGCCCGGGAAACCGCCCTGCAACGGGTACGCGCCGTGCGCCAGCCATCGGTTGCGGAGCGCCAGCAGTTCGCCGAATTCCTCGCCCGGGCCCAGGCCGGCATCGGCCACTGGCACTCCGAGCACGAACTGCAACACGGCCGCATCCTGCAACTGCAAAGCGATCTGCAGCGCCTGGAACACCGTCTCGCCAGCGGCATCCTGGAGCAGGATTCCCCCTGGGACGAACTCTATCGCTGGGCCGAAGGCGCGCTGGCGCTGGAGGCCCAGGAATGCCTGGTGTCGCTGCTGCTGGAGCCCTACGGGCACCTGGTGGACGAGCTGGGCGCCGGCATGCAGGCCGATGAGCAGGCCAGCTTCAGCGTCGACGGCAGCATGAGCATCGGCCGTCTGCGGCAGATACTCGATGAGCATTATTCCTGGGTCGCGGCCATCGACTTTTCCAGCGAAGCCAGCCGCGCGCTGTTCTGGTACGTCTCCGAGGAAAAACTCGAACCGCGGATCGGCCAGCGCTTTGCCGAGCCCGGGCAAGACCTGGAACAGCCCCTGGCAGTGGCCCGGGACATCGCCCAGTTGCAGGCCGCGCTGCCGGGCTGGAGCGACTCGCAATGCGTCGCCAGCTTCCTGCTGCGACACCCGGAACACCGCCACAGCTTGCGCCGGGTGCAACTGGCGCCAGCGTTCCCCTACGCCGACATCCAGGACAACCTGATCGACCAGGCGCTGCTGCCCATCGACCTGCTGCGCTGCAAGCTGTCGTTCTTCGGCGCCACCCACTTCGACCCGCGCTCGGATCGCTGGGTACGCATCACGCTGTACAAGAACGCGCCCTTTCCCCATGAGCTGGGGCAGGTGGCCGCGGATGACTGGTCCTACCCCAACCTCGACAGCCAGGAGCAACGCCGTGCATGCCTCGTTGAATGAAATCGAAAGCCTGTGCAAGAAAGCCGCCCGCGGTGCCGGGCTGTCCTGGGGCCTGGCCGAGGAAGCCGGCAAGGCCGCGCGCTGGCTCTCGGCCCACGGCCTCGACGGGCCCGGCTTGCTGGCCACGCAGCTGCGACAGAATGACGGCTGTGCCTACCAGCAACTGGCCCCGGATGTCAGCGCCGAGCCCTGGCAGGTGCCGGGGCATGCCCTGTGCCCGCTGATCGCCGGGGCGACCCTGAGCGACCACGCCTACCTGCTGCGCAGCAACGGCCGCATCGAACTCCGGCAGGTGGCGCACCCGCAACTGCTGCTGCCCTTTGCCAGCGCCACCGCGCGCCAGCTCGGCCTGTGGCTGGAGCTGTCCTGGAACGGCTGCTGCCTGAAGTTTTCGCCCTCGGGCGAAGCCTGGCTGGTACGTGCGCAAAACCTCGGCGCCGCCACAGCCGCCCAGGTGCGCTGCTCTTGCGCGGCCACTGGCGGCACCCTCGGCAAGCCTCTGGCGGGCAGCATTCCTGACCTGGGCGACAGCCCCCAGCACGACCTCGACCACCTCGCCGCCCGCACCTACGTGCCGGCCTCCGAAGCCTCGCGCCTGCTGGGCGCCGGGGCCGGCCTGAGCGACAACAACTGACCTTTCCACCCTTGAACCCACGGACCTCGACATGACCTCATCCCTCCAGCGAATCGGCACCACCGCACGCTTCAGCCAAATCGTCATCCACAACCGGACCGTCTACCTGGCAGGCCAGGTTTCACAATTGACCGAAGGAGACATCGGCGCCCAGACGCAGGACGTGCTGCAACAGATCGACGCCCTGCTGGCCAAGGCTGGCACCGACAAGGGCCACCTGCTCAGCGCGCAGATCTGGCTCAAGGACATGGCCGACTACCCGGCCATGAACCTGCTCTGGGATGCCTGGCTCGAAGGAGTCCAGGCACCCGTGCGGGTTTGCGTGCAGGCGCCCATGGCCAAGCCGCACTACCGCATCGAAGTGTTGGTGATTGCTGCACAACCGGCCTGAATCAGCTCAGCCCTGACCCTGTCTCGGCGGCCACCAGCGCCCGCTCCATGATCAGCGTCAGCTCTTCGCCCTCGTAATGCTCTCGCACCCCGACAAACCCCAGGCGTGCATAAAAGCCTTCGGCAGTGACCGACGAGGGCACCACCAGCGAGGTCAAACCCGAGTCCAGTGCCGCCTGCTCGACCGCGGCCATCAGTTGCCGGCCCAGGCCATGGCCGTGGTAGGCCGGGTCGACAAACACCGAACGCACCGCGCGCCCGTCGAGGCTGGCGGTGCCGCGCAATGCCCCGTCCACCAGGGCGACGAACATCTGCCGGCGCTGCATCAGTTGGCGCACAGAATCGGTGGTGAAGCTGGCCTGGACCCGCTCGATCACACTGGCGGGATAGTCCTGGGCATTGCTGGTGAGCAGGGCCGCCAGGATCACTTGGCTGACCCGCGCGGCATCGGCCTCCAGGGCCGGACGAACTTGGCATTTCATGACCACTCCCTGGTTTCAACGCGGATCGCAGTGGCCAAAAATATGACCCGCACCACTTGCTGCCAAGGACTTACTGCAACTGAAACACCAAACAGGGATTGTCATTCAAGCGCCCTTCATACACCGGCTGCTGGTTTTCCAGCGAGGTGCCCTGGAGCATCCCTCGATCCTTGCGCGCCACGATCACCCAGGAACCGTGGGGCAGTGCGTCCAGCTCTCCGGGGGTGTCGCCGCGAACGAACAGCGGCTGCTCGTCGTGGTCCAGGTTCATCATGTAGCGCACGGCCCAGGTGTCCTGGCCCAGGTTGAAGAACACCAGGGGCCCGTGTTCGGCCGCGCGCAGTTGCTCCACATCGCGGACAAAACCCTGGGTGTCGAATTGCCGGTCCTTGGCCGGGTCCACCACCGCTACCAGTAGCGTCCATTGCGCCGCCAGGGCCAGGGCGCTGAGCAGCACCAGGCGCCGCCCGAAGCTGCCTCGGGTGCGGCGCCAGCAGTACAGCGCCAGCAGTTGCAGCAGGGCAAAGATCGCGATCAGCAACGGCATGGATACCGGCGGCCAGTAGCCGTGCTTGTGCCAGTTGTGTTTAAGGACGAACAGCACCAGGATGCACAGCCCCGGCAGCACGCCCACCAGCCACAGGTAGGCGCTGCGCACCTTGCTCATTCTGCCCCGGGCCATGAGCAGGCCGTAGGCCGCCACCGCGGCGAACATCGGCACCATGGGCAGGATGTAGTAGGCGCGCTTGAAGTGCGGCACCGACAGCCCCAGCAGGATCATCAGGCCGCAGGCGCCAAGGCGCAGCACCAGGCGCAGTTGCGGGTCGGCATGGCGCCGGAACACTTGGCTGCGCAACATCCACAGGGTCACCAGGGCCAGGGGCACCACCGGGAAATAGCGGTACAGCGCCAGCTGGAAGTAGAAGTAGAACGGCTCGCCGCTTTCATCCAGGCGCCCGCTGACCTGCATGTTGTAGACCTGCTGCACAAAGGCTTCGCCGCCGCTGACATAGGCCAGCTTCATCAGCAGCCACCAACAGCCTGCCAGCACCAGCAGGCCGCCGAAGCCGTAGCCAAGCACGCGCTTGAACAAGGTCCGGCGCGCCTCCTGGGTGCGGCTGTCGCCCAGCAGCCAGTAGGTGCAGACCACGCCGCAGACTTCCACCAGCCCCAGGGGCCCGCGAATGGCGAAGGCCAGGACGAACAGCGGTAGCACCAGCCATGGCCGCAGCCGCGAGCCACGCTGTTCGCCACTGTGCAGCAGGTAGAAGGCCCCCAGGCACAGCAGCGAGATCATCTGGTCCAGGCACACCGAACGGGACTTGTCCAACAGCTGGCTGGTCAGCGCCGTCAGCAGCACCGCGAGCAGCGCCCAGGTGCGGCCCATGGGCGCCAGCAAGCGGTACAGCAGCGCCAGTACCCCCGCCGAAGCCAGGGCCGTGGGCAGGACATTGGCCAGGTGGTTGGGCGCGCCGAACAGCTGGGCGCACAGATAGCTGAGATAGGTCGCCGTGCCCGGGTAATCCGGATACGGCTGGCCATAAGTGGTGGGGAACAGGCTCGGCCCGTGACGGAACATCTCCTGCAGAAACAGCGCCCAGCGGCCGTCGAAACCCTGGGGCTGCTGGTCCCAGATGCCAAAGGTGAACAGCAGCAGGGCCACCAGGTAGATACCCCAGGACTCCATCCCGATACGCGTTTCTCGAACCATCTTCGCCCCGTCAGAAAGTGCCGTGCCATGAGCTCGGCGTAAGGCTGGACATGGTGCGCGCGATACCCCTGAACGGTGACTGAACGAGGATAAGAAACCCGCCTGCGCCAGCGACTGTAGCCGCTGCCGAGCCCGCGAGGCTGCGAAAAGGCCCGCAGGGCCTTGCCTGACGGTCTCCAGGCAAATCTCCAATGGCCTCAAGCCCCCCGCATCGCCTGCGACGGAGTGCCGCCCAGAGCGTTCGCAGCCTGCGGCAGCGGCTACAGGGACCGGCGGTGCAGGGCCGAAAACCGGCGCCAGTCGAACTGCCCCACTGCCAGCGCCAGCAGGATCAGGCCCATAGATACTCCATCATCGATCCCCACCGGTTGCCCCAGGATCAACACCGACCCGGCCATGCCGAACACCGGGATCAGCAGCGACAAGGGCGCCACCCGGGAGACCGGGTACTCGCGCAGCAACAAGTTCCAGCCCCAGTAGCAGAAGTGGGTCGCGACATAGACCTGGAACATCAGCGAAAGGATCGCCGTCGCGGACAACTGCCCGGCCAGTTGCAGAAACGGCGCACTCCCATGGCTTATCCAGGCCAGTGCCAGCAGCGGCAACGGCGCAAACAGGCTGGCCCAGACCACGAAGGCGAACACCTCGCGAACCCCGCAGCGCTTGATGATGACGTTGCCCACACTCCAGCTGAACGCACTCACCAACAGCAAGGCGTAACCCAGGCTGGTGGCGTGCCCGGGGCTGTCGCCGATGATCCGCAGCAGCCCCCACAAAGCAATGGCCGTGGCCAGCACCTGTTGCCAGCGCAGGCGCTCGCCGAACAGCAGCACGCCCCAGCCCAGGGAAAAAAAGGCGCTGAACTGGATCAACAGCGCAGCCGTACCTGGGGCGACGCCCTGCTCGATCCCGAGGTTGATCAGCGCCCACATGGCCACGCCGAAAATCAGCCCGTAAGCCGCCAGCCAGCCAAACCCTACCGCTGGGCGCGGCACTAAAAATACCCAGGGCAAGGCCGCCAGGGTGAAACGCAGGGCGGTGAGCAGCAACGGATCGATACTCGCCAAGCCAAGCTTGGTGAGGGGAAAGTTCAGGCCCCACAAGGCCGTCACCAGCAGGGCCAGGAACAGGTGTTTGTTCTGCATGTCGCGCGGTCCAGGAAAGGTGGCCGCGGATCATTCCCCGGCCGGGGCCGAACTATCGCTCCGGCGCGGCATGGCCCGCTTGCAGTATCAGGTCAACTATCAGTAGATTCGGGCCATGCACCCTATCGCTATCGATCCCTACGAAAACATCCCCCGAGACGCGCTGGTCACGGCCATCGACTATGCGGACGGCCAGCACTTCGCCGAACACCAGCATCGACGCGGGCAGTTCGCCTACGCCGCCACCGGAGTGATCAGCGTCTTTACCGAGCAGGGCAACTGGGTGGTGCCGCCACAGCGGGCAATCTGGGTGCCGGCCGGGGTGACCCACGCCATGCTCATGCGCGGGCCGGTGACCCTGCTCAACACCTATGTGCGTCCCCGGGCGGCAAAGCGCCTGGGCTTGCCGCAGCAATGCGAGGTGCGGGAAGTGTCCGAGTTGCTGCGCCAACTGCTGCTGCGGGCCATGCACCTCCCCGCGCTCTACGCCAGGGACGGCGTGCCGGGGCAGTTGATGAACCTGCTGCTGCATGAAATCGCCAGCATGCCGGCCCTGACCCTCAACGCCCCGCTGCCGGACGAGCCGCGGCTGGCCAGGGTCTGTCGCGAGCTGCTGGAACAGCCATCGCTGGAGTTGGGGATCGATGCCATAGCCAAGCGCGCCGGCATGAGCCGTCGTACCTTCACCCGGCTGTTTCGCCAGCACACCGGCATCAGTTTCGTCGAATGGCGCCAGCAGGCCTGCCTGTTGGCGGCCGTGGTGCGCCTGGGCCAGGGCGAGGCCGTGACCCGGGTCGCCAGCGACCTGGGCTATAGCAGCCCGAGCGCCTTCAGCAGTGTGTTTCGCAAGGTCCTGGGCGAGGCGCCCAGTCGTTACTTTGCCCGGGCCCGGGCCTGAAGGACCCGAGCCGGAGCGAGGCCGTGCTACAGGAACACGGCAGACAACATCCCCAGCGCCCCGAGGCAGCAGCCAATCAAGGCACCGCGCCCGGGCGCCTGCTGGAACAGCGCCCAGATCACCAGCGGCTCCAGAAGCAGCAGCGACGTCACCGAGACCACGGTGATGATCCAGATATCGCCCACCGCCACGTAACCCAGCCAGTAGGCCGCCAGCAGGCAGATACCACCCAGGCACATGATCAGCACCGGCAACGCCAGTTCGGCACCGGAGGTGTTGCCGGAATGGGCCAGCCGCGCCACCACCACTTCACTGTAGATGGCGCAAAACTCGCCCAGCACCATCAGCCCTACAGCAGAAACTCCGAGTAATTCTTTGGACATGTAACAAACCCCTTGGTATTGAGAGCCCGATTTTTCAGCTCCCAGGCATTGATCGCTCCGCTGACGGAGCCGGAATCACGATGCGCAGGGGTACGGGGCAACTCAGTCATAGTCAGGAACTTGAACATGTCCATCTCCTTCTGGGTGGGGGATGCAAACCAGGCCCGTGAACTGTCGACGGGCCGCTGCCTGTATAAGGGATTTGCGCCCCCGGCGTCATCCGCCACGCGCATTCACCGCGAAAAAACCACGCAAACTCCACAATCAAAAGGCCTGCCTACCGATAGCCTGGGTCCGGTCATCCTCAGCCTGAAGCCCGTGCCCACCATGTCCCAAGCGCCCCAATCCGTTCGCCCCCTGAACCGCGGTCACTGGATCGCCACCTACTTCTTCGGCGTCGCGGGGCTGGCCCTGGCCCTGATGCTGGTGGTCAATCTGGTGCTGCTGACCAGCAGCCAGAACCCTTGGCAAGCGCTGCTCGACTCCCTGTCGTTCAGCGTGGCGGTGCTGATGGTGAGCCTGGTGCTGATTACCCTGATCGCCGCCTTGCCGTGCATCCTGTTCTTCTGGCTGGCCCAGCGCTTTGCCTGGCGCCAGTTGTGGATCTACCTGGTGAGCGGAGCCCTGGCGGCGCAGTTCGCCATTCCCGTGATGACCCAGCTGCTCCCCGAACTCTTCAACCTCCCGCACGGCGTCAGCGCTGCACTGCACTATTTACAGCTGGCATCGATGTTCGGCGGCTGTGGGGTGTTCATGGGGGGGCTGTTCTGGTGGCGCAGCGGGCGTCACTTGCGCTGAACCGGACCTTTACTCAGCACCGGCCCGACGCCCAGCAACCCGCCCCTTGAGCAGGGCCAAAGCAGCCACCCCTAGAGCGATCTTTTCCATGTCCGTAACAACTCCACCCCAACGCAGCGTGCAGCCGGAAGACTGGTTCGCCGCTTACTTCATCGGCGTCACGGCCCTGGCCACGGTGCTGGCCTTGCTGCTGATGCTGGCGATGTTGGCCAGCGCCGGCTCGTTGAACGCAGACATCATTCTCCAGACGCTGTTCGTCGGCCTGCTGACCCTGGTGGTCAGTGGCGTGCTGACCGGCATTCTCGCGGCCCTGCCTTGCGCGCTGTTCTTCTGGCTGGCCCAGCGCTTTGCCTGGCGCAACGTGCTGATCTACCTGTTCAGTGGCGCCGTGGCCGCGATGCCGACCATCCCGGTGGTGGCGAGCCTGGCGCCCTCCAGCTTCTATACCGACCGCGACGAGGATCAACCGCCACCTGACGGTTTGCCGCGCTACCTGCCGCTGGCGCCATTGTTCGGCTGCTCGGGGGCTTTTCTGGGGCTGGTTTTCTGGTGGCGCAGCGGCCGTCACCTGCGCTGATCCTCAAGGCAACCGCCCACGCCGATACCACGCCCTGCGGTAGGCGCCGGCTCGCCGGCGAAGGGTCCCTCCGCTCCTGCGCCAGACGTGACGAGGCCCTCGCTGGCAAGCCAGCAGCCAATCAGCGCCGACCCACCCAGCGCCTACAAGGAGGCGCTGGGCCCGGCGTCGCGGGCTACCACCACCTTGCCCAGCACGCCACCTTGCTCGACGCGGGCATGGGCCCGGCGCAGGCTGACGGCGTTGAAGGGGCTGATGACTTCATTCAGGGTGCTGCGAATCACGCCCTGGTCCAGCAGCTGCGCCAGCCGGTTGAGGATGTGGTGCTGCTCGATCATGTCCGGGGTCTGGAACAACGCCCGGGTGAAGACCATTTCCCAATGCAGGGACACACTCTTGCTCTTGAGCGGCACCGCATCGAGAAAGTCGTGGTCGTCAATCAGGGCGATGTGTCCATGGGGCGCAATGATCTGGGCCAGCTCGGCAAAGTGCCGTTCGGTGTGGGTCAGCGCGGCGATGTGGGTCACCTCCGGCAGTCCCAGGTCGGCACATTGCTCGACCAGCGAGCGGGAATGATCCAGTACCTGATGCGCCCCCAGGTCCAGGCACCACTGGCGGCTGTCAGGGCGCGAAGCGGTGGCGATCACGGTCATCCCGGTCAGCTGACGGGCCAGTTGGATCAGCACCGAGCCCACCCCACCGGCGCCGCCGATAATCAGCAGCGTACCCTGCCGTGACAGGTCGCCGGGCACCCGGCCCAAGCGTTCGAAGAGCAATTGCCAGGCAGTCAGCGCGGTCAACGGCATGGCGGCCGCCTGGGCAAAGGACAGGCTTTTGGGCTTGTGCCCCACAAGGCGCTCATCCACCCGGTGCAGCTCGGCATTGGCGCCATCGCGGGTGAAGGTGCCGGCATAGAACACCGCATCCCCGGGGGCGAACAACGTCACCGCGCTGCCCACCGCGCGGACCACCCCGGCGGCGTCCCAGCCCAGGGTGTGCACAACGTCCGGCACCGCCACCCGGCCGGCGCGGACCTTGGTGTCCAGAGGGTTGACCGACACCGCCTCGACCGCCACCAGCAGGTCGCGGGGTTGCAGTGGCGGCTCGGCCCGATCCACCTCATACAGGGCTTGGGGATCGGACAGTGACGAGCCTTTGAGATAGGCGATGGCCTTCATTGCAGCGCTTCCTGAGGGATTGAAAGCGCACACTTAAATCCTTCATGCCCGGCGCGCACAAGTACGGTACTTTTGCGTACCTGCTACGCAAAAGGACCGTCAGGCGATGAAAAACAAACACTACCAGGACATTCCCGGCTGCCCGGTGGAGGTCACCCTGGACTTGATCGACGGCCGCTGGAAAGGCGTGATCCTGCATCAATTGATGGCCAATGACTTCCTGCGTTTCAACGAGCTGCAACGCCGCCTGCCGGGCATTTCCCAGCGCCTGTTGACCAAGCAGTTGCGTGACCTGGAAGGCGCCGGGCTGGTCTTGCGCACGGTGTACGCCGAGGTGCCGCCGCGCGTGGAATACCGCCTGAGCGCCGAAGGCCAATCGCTGCAACCGGTGATCGAGGCACTGTCCGCCTGGGGCCACGGGCGGATCAGCCGCCAACAGCGGCCAGGCACTGTCGAGCCATCGCAAGCGACAGCCCCGGTGCTGTGAGTTTGCAGCCCTCGCCCCCGCGGCGCTTGCCGGATCTACACCCGAGGAAGAGCGCCTGCGCCCCTACCTGACTTCGGCCTGGGGCAGCAGGCAACCCTTGGCCAGCCACCGGCACTGGCGCTGCCAGCGATAGCGCTGCTCGGGGGTGCCGCGCTCGTCGTAGAACACCAATTGCAGTTGCTCGGCACTGAAATCCAGCTTGGCGAAACCGGCCCGTGCCGAACTGAACTGGCGGTCGTTGATCACGTCGGGCATCTCGTAGAGCTTCTGCCCACCGGCTCCGGAGATCACCCAGGCGGGCTCTCCGGGCTCCAGCAGCAACTGCTGATTGTGCTCATGCCCGGCCAGATAGAGATCGACCTGACTGCGCTGCAAGGCCGGCAACAGATCCTGCAGCAATTGCTCATCATTGCCGTGGCGACCGGCGCTGCGCAGTGGATGGTGAGCCGCCACCATTCGCCAGACCGGCCGCGGGCCGGGCTGGGCAAACGCCTGCTGGAGAAAGGCCACCTGCTGCGCCAGGGTTTCCCGCGGGGCCGCGGTGTCGAGGAACACCACCCGCAGCAACGGACGCCCCTGCACCTGGCCGAAATCCTTCTGGTAATAGCGCGCCGGCATCTGCCAGCGCCCCGAACCCTTGTGCTCCTGGCTGTAGTCGAGCTCGACCTGCTGCGATTCCGGGTAATCGTGGTTGCCCAGCACCGCGTAGAACGGCACGTGATTGAGCCAGCGCCCCCAATAGACGCGCTCGAACTTGAGCTGCCAGCTCATATCGCCGGTGCCGCTCAGGGGCGGCCCGTAGAAGTTGTCCCCCAACAGAACCACCAGATCCAGGCGCCGGTCGCGGGCCGCCACCCGCTCCATGGCCCGAGCCACCCGCCATTGCTGCAAGGCTCCGCTGCCCTGGTCGCCCAGGGCAATCAACGCGATCTGTTCCGGGGGCGCCGCGACAACAGGCACGAAGGCCTGGGGCGGCGCGATCAGCCAGTACCCCAGGGCCAGGCCGAGTCCTGCCAGCAGACACAGCGCAACCCACAGCCAGGGGCGCCGGCGTGTCGATTCAACCGCGGACTCTTTCTCACAGGGTGCTTTCAAGGAGGCTCAACTCCGGGGGGGCAAAAGGAAGAAGCACGGGTGGACGCGCACTAGACCATAGCTCTTGTTCACAATTTGTTAAGAGTCCTCGCCGTATACTTTCGCGCTTGCCCGCAGCCCGTTGCCTGCGCCCCTCGACCTGGTAGCCAAAAACTCATGTCACGACCTGCTCCGCTGTTGTTCCTGCTGGCCTGCCTGCTGTTCTTCTTCGCCCTGGGCAATCACCAGTTGCAAGGCTCCACCGAAGCCCGGGTGGCCGGGATCGCCATGGAAATGCACCTGGATGACGACTGGGTCACGCCGCGCCTGTTCGGCACGCCGTTCCTGGAAAAACCGCCGCTGAGCCTGTGGCTCGACGCCAGTGCCATCCGCGCCTTCGGCGGCACGCCCCTGGCGGTGCGCCTGGCCTCGGCCTTTGCCGGGCTGTTCAGCGTGATGCTGCTGTACGCCATGCTGCGCCGTTTTGGCCGGCCGGCCACCCTGGCGGCAGTCGCCGGCTTGATGCTGGCGACCATGGCCAGTTACTGGAGCAACGTGCGCGGCGTGGGTGAGGATGCCCTGCTCAGCCTTGGAGTGACCCTGGCCCTGCTGGCGTTCTTTCAGGCCCAGCGCCGTCAGGCCGAACAGCAACCGGCGCGGCTGGCCTGGCTGGCCTTCGCCGTCGGCATCGCCATCGCCACCCTGAGCAAGGGGGTGCTGGGCCTGGCCATGCCGGGGGTGGTGATCTTCGCCTACCTGCTGGCCGACAGCCTGATCGAAAAACGCTTCAGCTTCAGCCAGTGGCTGCGCCCCGGATTGCTGACCCTGCTGGGCCTGGTGCCGCTGATGATCTGGCTGTACATGCTCTACCAGCGCGGCGGCCTGCAAGCCCTGGGCGAAGTGCTGTGGACCAACAGCGTCGGGCGCTTCGACGGCTCCTTTGTCGAGGCCGGGCACTACGAGCCCTTCTATTACTACCTGGCCAAGCTGCCCCAGGCCTTCCTGCCGTGGAACATCCTGGTCTACCTGGGCCTGTGGCACTTTCGCAAGACCCTGGTGCAGAACCGCTACCTGCTGTTCTTCAGCCTCTGGTTGCTGGCGCAGTTCACCCTGCTGTGCCTGGCCTCCAGCAAGCGCACGGTGTACCTGATGTCCCTGACACCGGCGGCGGCGGTGCTGGCGGCCGAGTACGGCGCGGTGCTGTACCAGCGCCTCGCGCAGCGGGCCCAGGGAGCGGGGTTCTGGAGTGTGGTGGGGCGCCGGCGTCGGGCCCTGACCATCGCCATCATGAGCCTGATGGTCTGCGCCTACCTGGCCAACGCCCAATGGGCCGCGCCCCGGGCCGACCGTGAACTGTCCTTCGTCCCGGTGACCGACCAGATCATCGCGCTGCAGGCCAGCGGGCATCAGCTGGCGCTGTATCAGGCCAACGAGCGCATCGCCGGGGCCAGCGTGTTCTACACCCAAAGCCTGCTCAAGGACCTGCAGACCGAAGCGCAGTTGCAGGCCTTTCTCGCCGAATCGCCGCAGCATGTCGCCGTCATCGGCGGCGACCAGACGCCCAAGCCGCCGTTGCAGATCCTCAAGACCATCATGGTCAGCCGCCAGGCCTACCACTTCGTCAACCTGGCGCCGGGCCAGTGACCCACCAATGAAAACGGCACCTGAATCAGGTGCCGTTTGTCTATCCGGGCGAGGCTTACTGTGGGTTCTTCAGCTTGACCACATCGCCGGAGACCTTGGTGGTGTAGCCGCTCAGGACCCAGGCCCAGAACCAGTTTTCCTGGATTTGGGTATTGATCAGCGCATCGCCGCCCTTGGCCTTGATCGCCGCGGTCTGCGCGCGGACGAAACGGCTGTTCTGCTGGATCGGGATCACTCCGAACAACATGATGCCGGTGGCGGTCGCTTCACTGTGACCGATGACGGTGTACTGGCTGCTGTCCAACTGCTGGGTTTTCATCGGGGTGCCGGTGCAGCCCGCAAGAACCAGACCGAGACAGGCAGAGGCAACGACTTTGCTGATGTGTTTCAAGGCTTAACTCCATGAAAAAAACATCCGGGATTCATTTCCCGGGCGCGGCACTTTACTCGCGAGGGGTAAAAATGCCCATCCCGAAATCGCTTCCCCTTGAACCCTTTCCCGCTGATACCCGCTCACCGCCCTTGAAACCATGACTCCTGCCCATTGACGGGCATTTCCTCAAAGGAGTCAGTCATGACCATCACCGTTACCAGCACAACCCTGGACCAGGCCGTCGCCCAGAAGCGTTTCGACGATGCCTGCCGCTACCTGCGCCAATCCGACCTGGCCAACTTCCTGCTCGACGAACTGATCGCGGTCAAGGAAGAGCTGATCGTGGAAGTCACCAACTCCTCGGCCCCGGACAAGACCGACCGCTGGATTCCTCCGGCCGCCAACTCCACCACGTCCGCCGGACGCGTGGTGTGGAACCTCAAGTCCCAGGTGTACGCCATCGAGAAAAAATACAAACAGCCGGACCTGAGCAACTTCCAGAAATTCCTCGCGCTGTTCAGCAGCGACCGGGTCGAGCGGCTGTCCCCGGCCCTGGTGCTGATGCATGAGCTGGGGCACGCCTGCCAGTTCCTCACCAACAAGGCCGAGTTCCGCAAGCAACTGGCGAACAGGAACATCCTCGAAGTGGAAAACATCAACGTCAACGCCATCGAAAACACCGTGGCCAAGGAGCTGACGGCAAAAAACAACAAGGAAGGCCTGCGCTGGGACTACCTTGATGCTCGCTAAGCCCTGCTTCCCCGGCGGCACCCTGTCGCCGGGGGACTTCCCGCTGTTCGTGCCGGGCCGTTGCGGCCTGGAAAAGGAGATATTCCCATGTTGATTCTGCGTTCACTGATCCTCGGACTGACCCTGCTGGCCGGCGCTGCCCACGCCCTGGAAACCACCCACCTGCCACCCGCCACCCTCAAGGCCTACGCCGCCACCCTGAACAGCGTCGCCGGCAACAGCCAGTGGCAGCAACTGTGGAAACGCTCTCGGGACCAGGGCGCGTTCACCCACCAGGGCGAGCAACCGCGCTTTACCGTCAGCCAGGACAAACTGCCGGATATGGTCCGCACCACCTTGCTCAATGCCAGCAGCGTGTCCGCGCAAAACACCACCCAGGCGCTGTACCGCTACGAGTTTGCCAACCCCATTGGCCAGGCCAAGGGCATTGCCCTCAAGGCCATGTGCCTGTTGGTGGACTGGCGCTCGCTGCCCAGCGGCACGCCACCGGACGACACCAGCCACATGGGCAACGCCAGCCTGCTGCAAACCTACCCCTGCCTCTGACAGCGGCAAGCCGCCCAGGCCTTGAGCCTGGGCGGCGAGCACTTACGAGGTTAGCTGCGAGCCCAGCAGATCGGCCTCCTTGCGCCGACGAGTGCCGTAGCTGTCGCCAAAATTGCGCAGGTTGGCCAGGGCACTCTTCCAGTCGCGGGCCACCACCTGGGCCCAGAAGTTCGGCGTGCGAGTGGCCAGGTTGCCGTACTGAAAGGCCACCGAGGCGATCACCGTCTGCATCGGCGCCGGCAACTGGGCGAAATCCACCCCGCTGGCCTGGGTGTAGGCCGCGGCCAGTCGATCGACGAAGGGCGCCTTGTACGCCTCATCGATCAGCTCGGCCTCGGCGCTGCTGATGCTCAGGGGCTGGTCAGTGAGAAACTGCTTGGCCTTGAGCCCCGTCAGCCCCAGGTAGGGCGTCAGCCGCCGCACCAGATCCGCCGGCAGGTTCAGCGCCTGCAGATCCTGGACCCCGCGCTGCCCCAAGTCGAACCCGGTGCCCACCGTGACCCCGCTCTTGCTATTGGCCGCATCGGGCACATAACCGCGAGTCATGGCACCGCCTTCGAGGGCGGCGATAAAGCTGAAATCAATCGCATAACGTGACATGGATATTTCCTCCAACAGTTGAAGAAAATCCAGTGCACCACCGGCGACCGATACAGCATCAGGATGTAATAGTTCCCCTTAATAAGGGGGAAATTTCCCACTGAACAACGGACGAGGCACCTCCTTAGGATCGAACCAGCGTTATCCATAATTCCAAGGAGGTACCAAATGGACGTGAAAGACCTCAGTCTCATCGATGTTCGTCAACTCCCTCACTCGCTCCAGGCCCTCATCGACTGCATCGGCCTGGAGAACGCCTACCGCCTGACCCGAGAGTACGGCGGCCGCCCCAAGTACATTCCCAAGCACGCCGAACGCACCTCGCTGGCCCTGATCCTGCCTCCCGACGCCCTCAACGCGCTGATCGAACGCTTCGCCGGACTGGCCCTGGAAATTCCCAAGGCCGATCACTTCTGCCGGCAGATCCGCAACCAGCACATCCAGCTGGAAAGTCTCGGCGGTATCTCTCGCAGCGTGCTGGCGGACAAGTACGGCCTGAGCCTGCGGCAGATCGGCAACATCCGTCGCCTGGAGGCCAACACTCACCGGTAATCGATTCCCGCTGAATCGGCCGCCGCGGCTTTCTTAAGGTGCAGGGGCGCATTTCGCGCAACGAAGAACAAGGAGCTAGACCATGGCAGATATTGATAAGGGCTTGATCGGCGGCGTGATTGCCGCGCTGCCCCTGGACAAGATGATCACCGGTCCGCTGATGGCGATGATTCAGGCGCAAGTCGCCGCGAGCAAAGCCTATGCGGACTTCCTCATGGGCGTGTGCATCAAGGACGGCCAGGCGGTATCGGTGCAGTTCGACTACGACGAAACCCTGGTGGATGAACAGGGCGTCTACAAGGGCACGGTGAAGAAGTCGATGCGCATTCCGCTGCTGGCGGCCATCAGTCACCCCAACATCACCATCGAGGAAGGCTCCATCGAGTTCGAGCTGACCATCAGCCAGATGGCCGAGGACACCAGCAGCACCGAAGCCTCCGGCAGTTTCGAGGCGAAGCTGGGCTGGGGCCCGTTCAGCGTTTCGGTCAAGGGCGCGGCGAGCCACAAATCCACCCAGACCCGCAAGACCGACACCCGCGCGCGCTACGCCATCAGCACCAAGATCGTCCGCCAGGACCCACCGGAAGCCCTGATGCGCGTCATCGACTTCCTCACCGACGCGGCCACCAAACCGGTGCGGCTGCCGAGCACGCAACCGACCGACCCGGACAAGCTGCCAACCGCTAATACGCTGGCAATGCCGGACGCCCCGGCCGAGAAGAAAACCGGCACCGGCGGTTGATCCACGCGGCACCGTCGCCCCAGCAACCCGCCCCGCCTTCACGGCGGGGCACCTCAGCCACCGAACAAGGAGCGTGATCCATGGCGTTTTTTTCCCGCAGCAAGGAGCCCATGTCGGCCAGCGACCTGAGCCACATCACCCGAGGCATGCACCAGGCCGCCGCCGCCACTCACAACCTGATCGCCCAGCAGTACATCAAGTTGTTCGACCAGTTCTTCGATTACAACGTCAACGACCTGGGCACGCCGATGAAGGCCAAGATGGTCGAGGTGGCGCTCAACGATGACCACATCATCAACGTGCCGCTGATTGCCCTTGTTTCGCCCAAGGGCCTGGCCCTGCACAAGATGACCGTCGACCTGTCGGTGCGCATGCAGGCCACCGAGCTGCAGAAGGCCAGCCACGACCTGGAGAATGGCGAGCTGCAAAGCGAGAAGTTTTTCGTCACCTTCGGCAGCGGCAAGCGTGATGGCCAGGAACGCGACCCGGACGAAGTTCAGATCAGCATGGAGTTTCGCGACTGCCAACCGCCGGAAGCGATCCAGCGCCTGATCGAAGAATTCACCAACCTGATCAGCCCGCAACGCATCAATGAAGGCCCGGCCCCGGCCGCAGCGGCTGGCGCTGCGCCTGCCGACCCGGACTTGCTGGCCCCCTGAGCCCCGGGCCCGCCCGGCTGGCCGCAGCGGTCAGCCCCAAGGCGCCTCAAGGCTTGAGGTTCACCGAACGCCAGTCGCTGGCCTCGATCAGCCCAAGCATCTTCGGCGCGCCGTTGAGGGTATCGGTGGTGATGAACAGCGAGGCGCCGTAGCCCAGGGTCGGGGTCGCCAGCTTCAGCTCCTGCTCCAGTTCATCCATGCATTCGCTGTGGGTCACCAGCACCAGGTTGCGCCCGGCGACCTTATGCGCCAGGGCGTCGCGCAGCATGCTGCCCTTGCAGTTATACAGCCAGCCATCGCCACTGCTGACCTTGCTGAACATGTAGCCGGCGGTCTGCGCGGTGCGGGTCATGGGGCTGTTGTAGATCTCGGTGCGTGCAAGGCCCAACTGCTCGAATCGCGCGCCGATGGCCACCGCCACTTCCCGCGCACGATCGGTAATGCCATCGGCGGGCCCCAGGCAGGGGGCGCTGGAACGGTCGCAGCGCTCGACATGCCGCACCAGGACAATCGTGTCGCCCTTGGCCCAGCTGCTGGTCAGGGCCTTGATCCCGGCCACGTTGCCATGAGCCAGATCGGGCACCGCCGCCGGACGCCAGCAAAACAGGCACAGCGCAAGCAGCGACAGAGCCGCCAGCAGCAAGGCCAGGCGGTTCTTGTAACGCGTCAGGCCGCTCATCGCGAATGAGCGTTTGACCGGCGGCAAAGCAAGTCTTGTGGCCACTGAGCAACCGCCCCTCTGAGAATGATCCGATGTGTTGAGCAACTCGCCATCAGGCTAGCGCCTGCTGATGACAATCGAGTGCCGGCCAATGCCTGTGGCATCGACTCATCGGACTCTAGGGCGGCAAGCGTGGGGCGCGGGTGAAATGAATGTGAAAAAAAGCTCAACGGACCGACGGTGATCCCGCAAAATAACCGTCCATCGCCTCAAACATTGTCCTGGGACAATACCGACGAAATCGTTTCAGCTATGGGCCATGCCGCCGATACAGCCCCTACAAAACACCTTGCTGGTCACCAACAACAACAATCTTCCAGCCAACTCAAGATCAAGAAGAGCTACGTTCCTGGAGGAATTCAATGAGTAGTTGGTTTGCCAACATCAGCGTCAACCTTAAGCTGGGCCTGGGTTTCGGCCTGGTCCTGGCCCTCACCACCGTCCTGGCACTGACCGGCTGGACCAGCCTGGGCAGCCTGATCGACCGCAGTAACTGGATGAGCGACATCACCCAGCTCAACAGCGGCCTGACCAAACTGCGGGTCACCCGCCTGCAGTACATGCTGGCCAACGGCGACGAAACCGCGGCCCAGGGCGTACAGAACACCCTCGACGATTTCAGCGCGCAGCAGAAAAAGCTCCTGGCCTCGTTCCAGAGCCCGGACAACATCAAGCTCCTGCAGGGCCTGGGCGCGACCATCAGCGCCTACCAGGATTCGCTGAACAAGATGCGCAACGCCTACCGCACCGGCGACGCCGCGCGCCAGGCCATGAACCAGAACGCCGAGCACGCCAACGACCTGATCAACGCCATCAACGCCCGGGTCAAGCAGATGCCCCTGAGCGATGAGCGCTTTACCCAATTCCAGGCCATCACCCAGGCCAAGGAAGCCTTCCAGCTGGCGCGCTACGAAGTGCGCGGCTACACCAACACCAGCAACCCGGACACCGAACAGAAAGCCGTGACCCAGCTCAATGCGGCGATTGCCGAGCTGGACCAGCTCAATGCGCACTTCGGCAGCACCCAGCGCGAGGCCCTGCAACAGCTGGAAAGCGCCCTGAGCGGCTACCGCAGTTCGCTGCAGGCCTTCAAGGTCGCCTTCACCGACGCCGTGCAGGCGCGCAAGGAAATGACCGACCAGGGCGCCGACATCGTCAGCCGCAGCGACGCCCTGTACCAGATCCAGCTGGACCGCCGCGACATCGAAAGCGCCCAGGCCCGCAGCCTGCAATTGATCAGCACCCTGCTGGCGCTGCTGGTGGGTGTACTGGCCGCCGTGATCATCACCCGGCAGATCACCCGCCCGTTGCAGGAAACCCTGGCCGTGGTCGAGCGCATCGCTTCCGGCGATCTCACCGAAAACCTGCGGGTCACCCGTCGCGATGAACTGGGCGTGCTGCAACAGGGCATCGCGCGCATGGGCGTGACCCTGCGCGAGCTGATCGGCGGCATCCGCGACGGCGTGACCCAGATCGCCAGCGCCGCCGAAGAACTGTCCGCCGTGACCGAAGAAACCAGCGCCGGGGTCAACAGCCAGAAAGTCGAGACCGACCAGGTGGCCACCGCCATGCACGAGATGACCGCCACCGTGCAGGAAGTCGCGCGCAACGCTGAACAAGCCTCCCAGGCCGCGGCCGCCGCCGACGGCGAAGCCCGCCAGGGCGACAAGGTGGTGGCCCAGGCCATCGAGCAGATCGAGCGCCTGGCCAGCGAAGTGGTGCGTTCCACCGACGCCATGACCGTGCTGCAACAGGAAAGCGACAAGATCGGCAGCGTCATGGACGTGATCAAGGCCGTGGCCGAACAGACCAACCTGCTGGCACTGAACGCCGCCATCGAAGCCGCCCGCGCCGGTGAAGCCGGCCGTGGCTTTGCCGTGGTCGCCGACGAAGTGCGGGCCCTGGCCCAGCGCACCCAGAAGTCCACCGAAGAGATCGAAGAACTGGTGGCCGGCCTGCAGAACGGCACCCAGCAAGTGGCCACGGTGATGAACAACAGCCGCAGCCTGACCGACAGCAGCGTCGAACTGACCCGCAAGGCCGGTGCCTCGCTGGAAAGCATCACCCGCACCGTGTCCAACATCCAATCGATGAACCAGCAGATCGCCGCCGCGGCCGAACAACAGAGCGCCGTGGCCGAAGAGATCAGCCGCAGCATCATCAACGTGCGCGACGTCTCCGAACAGACCGCCGCCGCCAGCGACGAAACCGCTGCCTCCAGTGTTGAACTGGCGCGCCTGGGCGGTCAGTTGCAGATGATGGTCAGCCACTTCCGCGTCTGATTTGCAGCGCGCCCTTCGGTCCCGTCGCCGCTGCCGCAGGCTGCGACAAAGACCGAAGGGCCTTCCTAGGCCCTCAAGAGCGGCGTCCCCTTCGGGGCCGATCGCAGCCTGCGGCAGCGGCTACAGAGGGTTGTTCGGCACCGTCGAGCAGCGCATCCACCACCGCCCGCGCCATCTCCACCGAATGAATCGAAGTTGAACCGCCACGCGTCGCTACCAAACGATCAAGGTGGCGGCTATACGCAGGTTGGTAGACCGGGACTCCAGGAAACCCAGCGCACACAAGGTGCCCTGCGCAGAACCGCCATAACACGTCGACAGATTAGGGCCTGTCGAAAGTCAGCGACGGCCGAAGACTAGCCCTGGACATTTCATAGGCACAAGCCATGCAAACAGTCGAAATGTAACGAGGGGACTCTCGCGGAAATGCCCTACAAATCAAAGCGAAAATCCGCCATCAGAGGCAAACTTTATCGCATCCCCTGTAGCCGCTGCCGCAGGCTGCGACAAGGCCCGCAGGGCCTTCCGAGGCCCTCAAGAGCAGCGTCCCCTTCGGGGCCGGTCGCAGCCTGCGGCAGCGGCTACAAGAAGCGCGCAAGAAGCGCGGGCGCAGGCCATTTACAGGACTTGGGGTTTGCCCTTACCTTTCCCGGTCTTCGTCCTGCTGTCCGAAGGATCTGTCACCAGGAATACCTCGATGCCCAGCCTCGGTTTTACTTCGGTCCCGCCCCTGCTGAAATACCTGCTCTATGCGGAGCAATTGGGTATTGCCACCGAGCCGGCGCTGGCGGCGGCCGGGCTTAACACCGCGCAGTTGAACGACACCAGCCTGCGCCTGCCGATGGAGGTGCATGAACGGCTGCTGGACTATTTCTGCCAGCACTCGGGCGATCCGCTGTTCGGGCTCAATTCGGCGCGCTTCGTCAAACCCAGCTCGTGGAATGTGCTGGGCTACATCACCATGAATTGCGCGACCCTGGGCGAGGCCATGGGCCGCATCATGCCGTTCGAAAAACTGGTGGGGGACATGGGCACCAGCCGGGCCGAGGTGGCCGGCGATCAGGTGCGGCTGATCTGGAGCTGTCGCCATCAGCGCCCGGACATTCGCCGGCATCTGGTGGAAAACGTCCTGGCCTCCTGGCTGTTGTATGCGCGCTGGATCGCCGATTCGCAGTTGTCGCCCAGCGCAGTGTGGTTCGAGCACGCCCTGCCGGAACCCGCCGAGGCAGCGCAGTACGAGGCATTGTTCGGCTGCCCGGTGCTGTTCCAGCAACCCTGCTCGGCGCTGGTGGCGCCACTGGAGTACCTGCAGTTGCCCCTGCGCCAGGCCGACGCGCGCCTGCTCAAGACCCTGGAAGAACATGCCCAGGCGATGATGGCATCACTGGGCGATGCGCCCCTGGCGTTGCAGGTGCAGAACGTATTGCGCCAGTTGCTCAAGGACGGCCTGCCGCGCAAGGAGCAGGTGGCGGAGCAGTTGCAGATGTCCGAACGCACCCTGCAGCGCCAGCTGCAACAGGCCGGCACCTCCTACCAGCAGATTCTTGATGACCTGCGCCAGGAGTTGGCCGAGCACCACCTGCGCCACAGCGCCCTGTCGATCCAGGACATCGCCGATTGCCTGGGCTACAGCGAATCCCGTTCCTTTCACCGCAGCTTCAAGAACCGCACCGGGCTGACCCCGGGGCAATTCCGTCAGGCCACGCTGGGCGCCGACAAGGCCTGAGCCCGCTCAGACGCTGATGGCGTTGGTGAACACCAGCCGATTGCCGAACGGATCGCTGATGGTCATGTCCTGGCTGCCCCAGGGCATGGCCTGGATCTGCGGATGGGAAAACCGATAGTCCTTGGCAAGCAATTGCTGCTGGAAGGCTTCCAGCTCGTCGGTTTCGATGCGCAGCGCCGCGCCCGGGGTGCAATCGCCGTGATGCTCGGACAGGTGCAGCACGCATTCGCCCCGGGACACCTGCATGTACAACGGAAAGTCATTCTCGAAACGATGCTGCCAATCCAGGTTGAACCCCAGGAAGTCGAGGTAAAACTCCCGGGCCTTGGCTTCATCGAAGATCCGCAGGATGGGGGTGGTTTTGCCAAAACTCATTGCACGACTCCCTGACCGAAATAAGCCGCCTGAACCGACGGTGATTCCCAGCACTTCGGCGCCACCCGGGGATTCTTTAATGGCACCGCGCCATCACTGTGACGAAGGTCAAAGAATCAGACTGCGGATGTGAAGCCACGGCGCAAATCCCCCTCTCGCGGTAAGAAACGTCCCGAGCGTTGACCGTTGGCCTGGCCATCGGCGTAGCTGCGCACCCCGTTGACCCACACCCCGTCGATCCCTTGCGCCGCTTGCTGCGGGTGCTTGAAATCGGCGACGTCGCGCACTCGCGCCGGGTCGAACAGCACCAGATCGGCCCAATGCCCTTCGCGGATCTCGCCGCGCTGCTGCAGACCGAAGCGCGCGGCGGAAAGCCCGGTCATCTTGTGCACCGCGGTGTGCAGCGGGAACAGGCCCAGGTCGCGGCTGAAGTGGCCCAGCACCCGGGGAAAGGCGCCCCACAGACGCGGATGGGGGAACGGGTCTTCCGGCAGGCCATCGGAGCCGATCATCGACAACGGATGGGCGAGGATGCGCCGCACATCGCTTTCATCCATGCCGTAGTACACCGCCCCCGCCGGTTGCAGGCGCTCGGCGGCGGCCAGCAGGCTGACGCCCCACTCGCTGGCGATTGCGCCCAGATCACGCCCGCCCTGCTCCGGGTGCGGCGTCGACCAGGTGATGGTGATGGGATAGGCATCGGTGACCTGCTTGAGGTCCAGGGTCGAGGAGCTGGCGGCGTAGGGGTAGCAGTCGCAGCCCACCGGGTGGTCCTGGGCCGCCTGCTCCAGGGCCGCCAGCAGTTGCGGGCTGCGCCCCCAGTTGCCGGCCCCGGCGCATTTGAGGTGGGAGACGATCACCGGCGCCCGGGCCGCGCGACCGATCCGGAAGGCCTCGTCCATGGCTTCCAGCACCGGCTCGAACTCGCTGCGCAGGTGGGTGGTGTACACCGCGCCGAAGGCCGTCAGTTCCTGGGCCAGTTGCAGCACTTCGTCGGTCTCGGCGCAAAACGCGCTGGCATAGGCCAGCCCGCTGGACAGGCCGAGGG
This sequence comes from Pseudomonas sp. 3MA1, assembly GCF_029237275.1. Taxonomy (NCBI): domain Bacteria; kingdom Pseudomonadati; phylum Pseudomonadota; class Gammaproteobacteria; order Pseudomonadales; family Pseudomonadaceae; genus Pseudomonas; species Pseudomonas sp. 3MA1. Next base: position 338,778 of record NZ_JAACFX010000007.1, read on the forward strand.
CGCCATCTTCCAGGCTGTCGCGCAGTTGCTCGCGCATGGCCGCGATCTCGGCACCGCTCGCAGTGCGATAAAGGTCCGCAAGCTGATTGCTGCGCAGCGCCGTGTGCCCCACCAGGGCCGCGACGTTCACCGCCGGACGCGCCTCATCCACCGCCGCGCGGTAATCGCGAAAACGCGGATAGACGAACATCGAGCGCTCGCCCAGCAGGTTCATCGGATCCGGCGGGTCACCCTTGAGGCTCACCGGCGCGGCGCTGATCCCGCAGTTGCCGACGATCACCGTGGTCACCCCCTGGCTGAGTTTGGGCAGCATCTGCGGCTGGTGAATCACCACCGTGTCGTCGTGGGTGTGCACGTCGATGAAACCCGGGGCCAGCACGCGCCCGGCGGCATCGATATCGACCTCGGCCGTCGCCGTGGACAGATCGCCCACACAGGCGATGCGGCCGTCGAGGATCGCCAGGTCGGCGGGGTAACCCGGGCGGTCGCTGCCGTCGATGATCAGGGCGTTGCGGATCAGCGTGTCGTAGCGCATGTCAGTCTCCCAGGGGCAGGCAGTCTTCGCCGCCACGGTAATGGTCCAGGGCCAGCTTGATCCGCCGCAGGCGTTCCTGGTTGTCGTCCGGCTGGGCCAGGGCCAGCTCGGTGGCCAGCACGTCGATGGCCAGCAGCATGCCGTAGCGGGCGGCGGTGGGTTTATAGATGAACGGGGTTTCGGCGCTGTGCAGGGGCAGCAGCACGTCCGCCAGTTGCGCCAGGGGCGAGTCGGGCAAGGTGATGGCCAGGATGCTCGCGCCGTAGGTGCGCGCCAGGGTCACCGCCTCCAGCAACTCGGGGGTGATGCCGGTCAGGGAACAGGCGATCACCGCGTTTTGCGGTCCCAGGGCGGCGGCGGTGACCCGCATCATCACCGGGTCGTGACAGGCGGCGATGGGGTAGCCCAGGCGCACCAGGCGCACTTGCAGTTCATCGCTGCACAGGGTCGAGCAGCCGCCGCTGCCGAAGGCGTGAATCATCCGCGCCCGCCCCAGCAGGCGCACCGCGTCGGCGAACTGCGCCTGGGTGAAACCGGCCAGGTGCCGATGCAGCACCGACTCGATGTCGCCGACGATCTGCCGGTAGAAAGCGGACTGTTCCGGCGTACTGCCCGGGTCGAGAAAGCGACTGCCGACGCCGCTGGCCTGAGCCAGTTGCAGGCGCAGTTGGCGCAGGTCGCGGCAACCGACGCTGCGGGCAAACCGCGACAGGGTGGCGGCGCTGACTTCGGCGCGTTGGGCCAGCTCGTCGAGGCTGGCGGAGGCGCCAAAGCCGACGTCGTCCAGCAGCAGACGGGCGATCCGTCGCTCCCCGGCGCTGAAGTCGTTCAGCCCCGCACGGATCTTGTAAAGAATGTCCATCTACAGCAGCTCCGCGAGGCCCAGGGTCAGGCCGAAGGCGATCAGCGAAATCAGCGTCTCCAGCACGGTCCAGGTCTTGAAGGTTTGAGTGACGGTCATATTGAAGTATTCCTTCACCAGCCAGAAGCCACCGTCGTTGACGTGGGACAGAATCACCGAGCCGGCGCCGGTGGCGATCACCAGCAATTCCGGGTGCGGGTAGCCCAGGCCGACGGCCACCGGCGCCACCACCCCCGACGCGGTGGTCAGGGCCACGGTGGCGGAACCGGTGGCGACCCGCATCAGCACCGCGAACAGCCAGCCCATCCACAGCGGCGACAGCTGGAATTCATGGGCCAGGCCGACGATCTGCTCGGTGACCCCAGAGTCGATCAGAATCCGATTGAGGCCGCCGCCGGCCCCCACCAGCAGGGTGATGCTGGCCGTGGGCGCCAGGCATTCGTTGGTGAACTTGAGGATCGATTCGCGATTGATGCCCTGGGCCAGCCCCAGGGTCCAGAAACTCACCAGGGTCGCCACCAGCAGGGCGATCACCGAGTTGCCGATAAACAGCAGGAACTGATTGAGCCCGGTGCCCGGCTCGGCCAGCAGGTTGGCCCAGCCGCCGATCAGCATCAGCACCACCGGCAACAGAATGGTCGCCATGGTCAGGCGGAAACTCGGCAGGCGCGGGCGCGGCTCGCGGGCGATGAACTGACGCTCCAGGGGGTTCTCCGCTGGCAGGTGGATGTGCGGCACGATAAACCGGGCATACACCGGACCGGCGAGGATGGCCGTCGGCACGCCGATCAGGATCGCGTACAGCAGGGTCTGCCCCACCGACGCCTGATAGGCCTGCACCGCCAGCATCGCTCCCGGGTGCGGCGGCACCAGGGCGTGGACCACCGACAGCCCAGCGACCATGGGCAGGCCCACCATCAGCAGCGACACCCCGACCCGACGGGCCACGGTGAAGGCGATGGGGATAAGCAACACAAAGCCCACTTCGAAAAACAACGGCAGGCCCACCAGGAAGGCAATGCACACCATGGCCCAGTGCGCGTTGCGCTCGCCGAAACGATCGATCAGGGTCCGCGCCACCTGTTCGGCGCCGCCGGATTCGGCCATCAGCTTGCCGAGCATGGTGCCCAGGGCCACCACCAGGGCGATGTGGCCCAGGGTCTTGCCAACCCCGGCTTCATAGGCGCCCACCACCCCGGACGGCGGCATGCCGGCCATCAGCGCCAGGCCAATGGACACCAGGGTGATGACAATAAAGGGGTTGAGCCGGTAGCGGGCGATCAACACGATCAACGCAATGATGGCGACTGCGGCGTAGCCCAGCAGCCAAAAACCCGATGCGGGAGCCATGGGACCCTCCTTGAAGACAGCGTCACTTCGAATGGTTGTGAAACGCTTTAATCACTTAAGGAGGCGGGTTTCAAACCCAGTGAAACTCATTTTCGTAAAGAGACAGGCTTTGTCGTGAACAGCTAAGCAAAAGCGCGAGCGATGAAAATCGGTAGTGGGTATTTTCATCCCTGCTCACTGAAAAACGGGCGAGCGTTGGCGCTCGCCCACTGGCCTCAGTCGTGTTGCACCCGGGCTCGTTTCAGTAGCGTCTTGCACCGCTCCGACAGGTGCAGCACCCGCAACTGCTTGCCGGCCTTGGCATAACGTTCGCGCAAGGTCTTCAGCGCGGCGATGGCCGAGTAATCGACAAAGCTCAGGTGACGACAGTCGATGGTCACCTGCTGCGGATCGCCCGCCGGGTCGAACTGGTTGAGAAACGGCGTGGTGGAGGCGAAGAACAAGGTGCCATGCAGCTGATAGCGCTTGCTGCCATCGGCCTCCAGGTGAGCATCGGCGTACAGCTCGCGGGCCTGCTGCCAGGCGAAGTTCAGCGCCGCGATCACAATGCCGCAGAACACCGCCATGGCCAGGTCGGTGAACACCGTGATCACGCTCACCGCGAGGATCACCAGCACGTCGTTGAGCGGCACCTTGCGGATCACCCGCAACGAGGCCCAGGCAAAGGTCTGCTGTGACACCACGAACATCACCCCCACCAGCGCCGCCAGGGGAATGCGCTCGATCAGCGGTGAAAGAAACAGCACGAACAGCAGGATCAGCCCACCGGCCACCACCCCGGACAAGCGCCCGCGACCGCCGGAACTGAGGTTGATCACGGTCTGCCCGATCATCGCGCAGCCGCCCATGCCGCCGAACATCCCCGACACCATGTTGGCCGCCCCCAGGGCCACGCATTCACGGTCCGGATGGCCGCGGCTCTCGGTGATTTCATCGGTGAGGTTGAGGGTCAGCAGGGTTTCCAGCAGGCCGACCATGGCCATCAGCAGCGCGTAGGGCGCGACGATCGAAAGCGTCTCCAGGCTCCACGGCACCTGGGGCAAGGCCAGGCGCGGCAGACCGCCGGCGATGTGCGCCATGTCGCCCAGGGTGCGGGTCGGCAGGTCCAGCAGGTACACCAGCAAACCGACGCCGAGGATTGCCACCAACGCCGGCGGCACGGCGCGGGTCAGGCGCGGCAGCAGATAGACGATGGCCATGGTCAATGCCACCAGCCCGGCCATCAGGTACAGCGGCTGGCCGCTGAGCCAGTGTTCGCCGCTCTTGAAATGCTCCAGCTGAGCCAGGGCGATGACGATCGCCAGACCGTTGACGAAGCCCAGCATCACCGGGTACGGCACCATGCGCACCAGCTTGCCCAGGCGCAGCAGGCCAAACACCACCATGACCAGCCCGCCCAGCAGCACCGTGGCCAGCAGGTACTGCACGCCGTGCTGCACCACCAGGGCGACGATCACCACCGCCATGGAGCCGGCCGCGCCGGAAACCATGCCCGGCCGCCCGCCGAACAGCGCGGTCAGGGTGCAGATGAAGAAGGCGCCGTACAGGCCCATCAACGGGTTGAGGTGGGCCACCAGGGCGAAGGCGATGCATTCGGGGAGCAAGGCAAAGGAGGTGGTGAGTCCGGCCAGGACATCGGCGCGCAGACGTTTTGCTTTCATGATTGACCTGATAGACGGACCGGCAGGCGCGGCCCTGGGAAGAGCGGAAAGAAGGCGGGGAATGTTACGGAATTGAGCCATCGACGACCAGCCGGCCGTCGGCGCCTGCACAACGAAGGTAGGAGCTGGCTTGCCAGCGAAGGCGCCTTCGCGGCTGGCGCAAGACCCGGAGGCCTCTTCGCCGGCAAGCCGGCTCCTACAGGGGGCTGCGGTTACTTGACGACCTTGCCGACACCACGGCCACGGGGGTCGGAAGCGGTTTCAAGCGCGGTGCCATTGACCCGGATCGCCTGGATATCGCCCATCTCCCAGCCCTGGTCTTCCAGGGTGTAGCCCATGGCTTTGAGCTCATCGGCGACCTTGCCGGTCAGCGGCGCATAGGCGTCGTAGTAGATCGTGTCCTTGGGCAGCAACTGGTGATGCACGCGCTGCGCGGCCACGGCCTTTTCCAGGGGCAGGTGGTAGTCGTAGAGGTTGTTCAGCACCTGGAAGATCGAGGTGAAGATCCGCGAACCACCGGGGGTGCCCAGCACCAGGGTGACCTTGCCATCGCGGGTCACCAGGCTCGGGCTCATGGACGACAGCATGCGCTTGCCCGGGGCGATGGCGTTGGCATCGCCACCCACCACGCCGAAGGCGTTGGCTACGCCGGGCTTGGCACTGAAGTCATCCATCTCATCGTTGAGCAGGAAGCCCGCGCCCTTGACCACCACGCCACTGCCGTAATCCCAGTTCAGGGTATAGGTGTTGCTCACCGCGTTGCCCTGGGCATCGACGATGGAGAAGTGGGTGGTCTGGTGCCGCTCAAGCCCGGGACGCACGTTCTCGGTGGCCGAGATGGCATTCGGGTTGACCTCGGCGGCGCGTTTTTTCAGATAGGCCGGGTCGGTCAGTTGCTTGACCGGCACCTCGGAGAACGCCGGGTCGCCCAGGTAGTCGGCGCGGTCGGCGAACACGCGTTTTTCGATTTCCGCCAGCAGGTGAATGTACTTGGCCGAGTTCAGCTCGACGCCCTTGAAGTCCGCCGCGCGTTCTTCCTTGATGCTGATCAGCTGCGCCAGGGCCACCCCGCCGGAGCTGGGTGGCGGCGCGGTGTACAGGGTGTTGCCACGAAAGGTCACTTGCAGCGGCTGGCGCCACTGGACCTTGTAGTCCTGCAGGTCCTGCTTGGTGATCAGGCCCTTGTCGGCCTGCATCTGCGCCACCAGCAAGTCGGCGGTCTTGCCGCTGTAGAACTCCTTGGCGCCCTGGTCGGCGATGCGCTCCAGGGTCGCGGCCAGCTCCGGCTGGCGGAAGGTCTCGCCGGGCTTCATGCTGCCGAAGTAGTCGCCGAAGTTGGTGCTGCCGTTGAACAGCTTCAACGCATCCTCGCGGTACTGGTACTGCTTGTCGGCCACCTTGAAGCCGTTCTTGGCATAACCCACGGCCGGGGTGATCAGCTCGCTCCAGGGCAACTTGCCGAACTTCTGGTGCGCCTCCCACAGGCCCATCACCGTGCCCGGCACCCCGGCGGCGCGGGCGCCCACCAGGCTGAGGTTCTCGATCACCTCGCCCTTTTCATTCAAGTACATGTCCCGGGTCGCGGCCTTGGGCGCGGTTTCCCGGTAGTCGAGGAAGTACGGCTTGCCGTCGATGTACATCGTCATGAACCCGCCGCCGCCGATATTGCCGGCCTCGGGGTAGGTCACCGCCAGGGTGAACGCGGTGGCCACCGCGGCGTCCACGGCGTTGCCGCCTTTCTTCAGGATTTGCGCCGCGACATCAGCACCGTACTGGTTGGGCGCGGCCACCGCGCCGCCTTCCAGGGTCACGGCCAAGGCCGAGCTGCTGGCGGCGATGGCGGCCGTCAGGGCCAGGGTCTTGAACAACAGAATGCGCATAAGGTCCTTCCTTTTCTTGTTATCGAACGGCAAGAACATAGGCCCGGGATCGCGGTTTGAGCAATCGTCAATTGCAGTACGCCCGTACCAACCCACAGACATAAATGACCGTAGGAGCTGGCTTGCCAGCGAAGGCGATTTCAAGACTTGTGCAAAACCTGGGGGCCCCTTCGCCGGCAAGCCGGCTCCTACAAGGGATAGGTTGCCAGGCGGAGCCGATGCAACCGGGGCATCGGCGCGGGGCCTTCAGCCCTGGAACTCGGGATTGGCGTAGTCCGCCAGCTTGCCCTGGATGAAATCCAGGAAGCACTGGATGCGCAGGGCCAGTTGCGAGTTGCGGTAGTACACCGCGTTGATCGGCTGGCGATAGCCGCTGTTGAACGAGGCCAGCACCGGTTGCAGGCGCCCGGCGCGGATGTCGTCAATGGTCATGAAATGCGACAGGCAGGCAATCCCCTGGCCCTCCAGCGCCAGGTGGCGCAGGGTCTCGCCGCTGGAGGCGCTGATGCCCGGCTGGATCTGCCAGCGGTCGCCGTGCACATGGCGCAGCGGCCAGTGGTTGAGGGTTTCGGTCTGGGTGAAGCCGAGCAAGGTGTGATCGGCCAGATCGGCCACGCTCTGCGGGGTGCCGTGGCGGGCCAGGTAGTCGGGGCTGGCCAGAATGTGCAGCGGGCTGCAGCCCAGGGAGCGGGCATGCAGGGTCGAGTCCGCCAGCACGCCGATGCGGATGGCGATGTCGGTGCTCTGCTCCAGCAGGTCGATGATCAAGTCGTTGCTGTTGAGCTCCAGCTGGATATCCGGGTACAGGCGACGGAACTCGGCCACATGGGGAACGATGGCGTGCAGCATGAAGGGCGATGCGGCGTTGATCCGCAAACGCCCGGACGGGGTGCGCTGGCGCGAGGACAGGCGCTCTTCGAGCTCGTCCATCTGGTCGAGGATCAGCTTGGCCTGCTCGAAGAAGTAGCGCCCTTCTTCGGTCAGGTCCATGCGCCGCGTGGTGCGGTTGATCAGCGTGGTGTCGAGCTTGGCCTCCAGCCGCGACAAGCTACGGCTGACCGCCGAAGGGGTCTGGGCCAATTGCTCAGCGGCGGCGGAAATCGAACCGCACTCGATGACGCAGACGAAGACTTGCAACTCGTCGGATCGGGCTTTCACGGGAGTCCTTTATCAGCGGTGGTGGCCCCCGCAAAACCAGAGGCCGGCCTCAAGGCGCTCAATAGTAGCCGGATTCAGCCCTGCAGATTGAACACCGCCTTGAGGTGCTGCGCATAACGCTGCACATCGCCTTCGATGTTCGGGCGCTTCATCACGTCGACGCAGAGGAAAGTCGGCAAAGCGCTCATGCCGAGGAACTGGTTGGCCTTGTGGAACGGGAAGTACACCGCGTCCACGCCCTTGGCTTCGAAGAAGTCGGCCGGGTCGTCGAAGGCCTGCTGCGGCGCGTTCCAGGTCAGCGACAGCATGTACTGCTTGCCCTGGATCAGGCCGCCGCTGCCGTATTTCTGCGAGGCGTCGGAACGGGTCCGGCCATCGCTGGCGTAGAGGCTGCCATGGCCTTCGGTGAAGACTTCGTCGATGTACTTCTTGACGATCCACGGTGCGCCCATCCACCAGCCGGGCATCTGGTAGATGATCACGTCGGCCCAGAGAAACTTCGCCACTTCTTCCTGGATGTCATACCCCTCGTCGATATGGGTGACCTTGACCTCCAGGCCACCGCGATCCAGCACCGCCAGGGCGGTGTCGTGCAAGGTGGCGTTGTAACGGCCATCGGAGTGGGCGAACTGTTTGGCGCCATTGAGCAGCAGTACTTTTTTCATGATCCGGCCTCATCGGGGGGACAACCCATCGCGCATCGGCAGCGGCGGGCTGTGCAGGTTGCAAACGATGGCGGCAGGTTAATCAGGCCGGGGCCGGAGAATAAGCCCGGGTTGCTCAAAATACATTTGACTAAAACGCACGAATCGACGACCGATCTTTGCCTTAGAATTTTCAGCACCGTCCCCGTCAATGAGTGTTTTGCGCATGTCCACGCCCCAGGCCTTTATCCTTCACGCCAAGACCCGTCCCGAGCGCGCCGACGCCTTCCAGGCGTTCTTCCTGAGCCATGTCGCCGCTAGCCGCGCCGAAGCCGGCTGCATCGAATACCACATGCTGCGGGACCGGGAAGACCCGAGCCTGTTCATCTTCTATGAGGTCTGGGCCTCTCAAGAGGCGCTGGATATCCACTCCGGCCTGCCGCACATGCGGCAGTTTCTCGACGCGCGCATGGACTACCTGGAGCGCGACTTCGAGATCCGCGCCATCGACATGCTCAGCCCGGCCGCGGCTGGCCGCTGAGCCAAAGGTCTAGCCGCTGATCAGCAGGTGCCCGCCCAGCAGGGCCAGGCCGATAAAGAACACCCGCTTGAACAGCAAGGCGCTGATGCGCTGGCGCAACCATTGCCCCAGCCACAGGCCCAACAGCGCCGGGGCCAGGGTCAGCAAGGAAGCCCCCAGCTCTGCGCTACCCAGGGCGCTACGCCACAGCAGGCCGGCGGCCAGGGCCAGGGTCGACACGGTGAACGACAGGCCCAGGGCCTGCACCAACTGATCCCTGTTCAAGCCCAGGGCCTGCAGATAAGGCACCGCCGGGATCACGAACACCCCGGTGGCCGAAGTGATGACCCCGGTGACCAGCCCGCATAGCGGCGCCAACCAACGCTCCTGGGCCGGCGACACGCGCAGGGTCGGCAACAGCAGGCCGCTCAGGGCATACAGCAGCAACGCCGCGCCCAACCCCCGCACCACCCAATGCCCGCCCTCGATGCCCAGCCACAATGAACCGGCGGCCGTGCCGACGAAGATCGCCAGCAACATCGGCCACAGGCGCTTGAGCAAGGCCGGCAGGTGCCCGCCAAAGGCCAGTTGCCAGAGATTGGTCAGGGTCGCCGGAATGATCAGCAAGGCCGCAGCCTGCGCCGGAGCCATAGCCAGCCCCAGCAGCCCCATGGCGATGGTGGGCAGGCCGAGGCCGATCACCCCCTTGACCATGCCGGCCAGCAGGAATGTGCCGATGACCAGCAAAGAAAGGGTCATTCCGAGATTCTGGTAAAACGCGAGAGAGCTGTTCATGGGCCTATCCTGCGCCCTGCACGCCGCGCTGAAAATCTGCCATATACTGAGCCAGCCTCTTGCCAGGCAATAGGCACATGCAAAAACCTATTGCCCGCCACCGCCGTAGGCGCTGGCTTGCCAGCGAAGGCGCGCTCAGGCCCGATGCAAAATCCGAAGGCCGCTTCGCCGGCAAGCCGGCTCCTACAAAAACATCTGCACGGCCTCCGTAAGAGACCCCGTTCGCCGAGGGATGCCCCATGCACTTCGATCTGATCGACCTGCGCCTGTACCTGAATATTCTGGAAGCCGGCAATATCACCGCCGGCGCCGCTCGCAGCCACTTGTCCCTGGCCGCCGCCAGCGCTCGGATCCGCGCCATGGAGGCCTCCCTGGGCATCGAGTTCCTCGAACGCGGGCGCCGCGGCATCCGCCCGACGGCCGCGGGCAAGGCCCTGGCCCAACATGCCCGGACGCTGTTGCTGTACGCCGAACACCTGCAACAGGACCTCGCCGAATACGCCAAGGGAATCAAGGGCCAGGTGCGCTTGCTGTGCAACACCACGGCCCTCAGCGAATACCTGCCGGAGCTGCTGGCGGACTTCCTGCACAGCCATCCGCAGGTCGACATCGAATTGCAGGAACTGCCCAGCCAGCGTATCACCCACGCCCTGCGCCAGGGCGCGGCGGACCTGGGGATCGTCTCCGACGCGGTCGACACCCAGGGCCTGATGACCCGGCCTTTCCGTGATGATCCGCTGGTCCTGGTGATGCCCCAGGATCACCCGCTGAGCCTGCAGCCCAACCCCAGCTTCAACGACACCCTGGCCCACGACTACGTTGGCCTGGCCAGCCATAGCGCCCTGGCGGTGTACCTGGAGGAACAGGCCCTGCACCTGGGACGACGCATGCAATTGCGCGTCCGCGCCGAGGGTTTCGACGCGCAGCTGCGCATGGTCGCCCATGGCGCCGGGCTGGCGCTGGTGCCCCTGGCCGCCCTGCAGCGCAACCGTCACCTGCCGTTGCAGTCCCGCCCGCTAAGCGAAGCCTGGGCCCGGCGCCGGTTGCTGTTGTGCGCTCGTGACTTCGCAACGCTGCCGCTGTATGCCCAAGGTTTGTGCGCGGCACTGCTGCCGCCTTGACTCTCCCCTTAGGGGCAGACTTTAGCCTTGGGGTTTATCCCTCAAGGACCACGGCAATGAGCAAACGCATCCTGGTGATTCTCGGCCACCCCTCGCGCCACAGCCTGTGCGCGGCATTGAGCGAGCGCTATGTGAAGGCGGCACAGGAAGCCGGGCATGACGTGCGCCAGCTCAGGCTCGGCGACCTGCGCTTCGATCCGGTGCTGCGCGAAGGCTACCGGCAGATCCAGCCTCTGGAGGAAGACCTGCAACGGGCCCAGGCCGACATCCTCTGGGCCGAGCACCTGACCTGGGTCTTCCCCATCTGGTGGGGCGGGATTCCGGCGCTGATGAAGGGCTTTCTCGACCGCGTGCTGCTGCCGGGCTTCGCCTTCAAGTACCGCCCCGGCAAGGCCTTTCCCGAGCAACTGTTCAAGGGCCGCACCGCCCACCTGATGGTGACCATGGACACCCCGCCCTGGTATTTCCGCTGGTTCTACCGCATGCCCGGTTTGCAGCAGATGCGCCGCACCACCCTGGCCTTCTGCGGCATCAAGCCGTTGCGCACCCTGACCTTTGGCCCGGTGCTGGACGCCAGCGAAGAACGCAGGGCCGATTGGCTGATGCAGGCGCAGTACCTTGCCAGGCAGTGAAAGCGCCGGATAATGCGCAACGCCGTCCACCGCCCGACGGCCCGGTACTGGAAAAGGAGCCTTCATGTACATCGGCCAAGCCGCGCAACTGTCCGGAACCACGGTCAAGAGCATCCGTCATTACGAAGCCATCGGCCTGTTGCCCGAAGCGCCACGCCAGGGTCGCTACCGCCTGTATGACGCGCAGAGCGTCGAGCAGCTGATGTTCATCAAGTGCGCGCAGCAGTTGGGTTTCAAGCTCAAGGAATTGCAGCAGGTGTTCGCCACGCACCAGGGCCAGGCCTTTCCCTGGGACCGCGCGCAGGCCGCCCTGGCGCAAAAGAGGCGCGAGCTGCAACAGCAGATCGATGATTTGCAGCAGTTGCAGGGCCGGCTCGAAGTCTTCGAAACCCGCCTGCAACAGGCCCGCGAGGAATGCCCCCTGGACAGCCTCTAGGGCGACCCGGGGGGCACGGCCTCAGACCTCGGACAACCCGGCCACCGTCCTCGGCTTACGGAAGCACAGGTAGTAGACCAGGGTCAGCAACAGCAGGAAGGGCACGCCGAACACCAGGGTCATCTTGAACGCCTCGGTGAAGAAGGTGGTGATCATCACCGCCCCCATCAGCACCAGCCCCAGCAGGGTGCTGTAGGGAAACAGGCGCATGCGGAACGACAGCTGCTGCTCGCCGTGGCGCTGGTGATAGCGGCGGAAGCAGTAGTGGGTGAGGAAGATCATGAACCAGGTGAAGATCGCGCCGAACATCGAGATCGCCATCATCAGGGTGAACGAGCTTTCCGGGTACAGCACGTTGACCAGGGTCGCCAGGGCGATGCCGGAGCTGGACAGCAGCAGGGCATTGAGCGGAATCCCGCTCTTGCTCAGGGCGCCCATGGACTTGGGTGCGTAACCGGCGCGGGACAGGCTGAACATCATCCGCGTGGTGATGTAGAGCTGGCTGTTCATCGCCGACAGCGCGGCGATCAGGATCACGAAGTTCATCACCCCGGTGGCCCCGGGAATGCCGATGGTCTGCATCACCGTGACGAACGGGCTCTGGGCCTTGCCGGCCTGGACCCAGGGCACGATCGCCAGCATCAGCGCCAGGGTCAGCAGGTAGAACACCACCAGGCGCACGATGGTCGCGCGAAACGCCTGCTTCACCGCGCGCTGCGGGTCCTTGGCCTCCCCCGCCGCCACCGCGATCATCTCCACGCTCAGGTAACTGAAGATCGACACGATCACCGCGATCCACATGCCCTCGAAGCCATTGGGAAAGAAGCCGCCGTGGGCGCTGTAGTTGTGCAGCCCGTAGTCCGGGTTGCCGGAGCCGAACACCACGTACACCGCGAGGATGATGAAGCCGACGATGGCGGCGATCTTGATGGTGGAGAACCAGTATTCGAAGTTGCCGAAGGTCTTCACGCTGATGGCGTTGAGCAGGATCAGCACGCTGGAGAAGGAGATGATCCACACCCATTCCGGAACGTTGGCGAACCAGTACTTCATGTACATGGCGATGGCCGTGACTTCGGCGCCCACCGCCAGAACGATGGCCGCCCAGTAGGCGTAGCGCACCAGGAAACCGGCCAGCGGGCTGACGTAGAACTCGGCATAGGCGCCGAAGGAACCGGAGGTGGAATGGGCCACGGTCATTTCCGCCAGGCAGCCCATGAGGATCAGGGTGATCAGCGCACCGATGGCGTAGCTCAGCAGCACGCTGGGGCCGGCATAGCCGATGGCATAGGCGCTGCCCATGAACAGCCCGGTGCCGATGGCCCCGCCGATGGCGATCATGCTCATCTGGCCGGCGGTCAGCTGGCGCCTGAGGCCGTGCTCGCGATTGGAAATCGCTTCGAAACCCTTGTTGGAGGTGGTCACTTTGAGTGCCTCTTTATTGTTGTGTGCACGTATGAATCGTTGTGACGGCCCGTCCTTGTGCCGCTGGCCTGGCCGCCGCACAGGGCGGCAACCAGGAGGTGAAGCGCGTCTCAGGTCACGCTGTGACGCACCTGGAACTGCGCCTGGGCCCAGGTTTTCTGATCAAGGATTTCACCGAGAATCTGCACCGCGTCCCAGACCTCACTGAAGCGGGTGTACAGCGGGGTGAAGCCGAAACGCATGATCCGTGGCTCGCGATAATCGCCGATCACGCCCCGGGCAATCAGGGCCTGGATCACCGCGTAGCCTTCGGGGTGTTCGAAGCTCACGTGGCTGCCGCGCTTGGCGTGGTCACGCGGGGTCACCAGCTTCAGGTCGTGACCGGCGCAGCGCTGCTCCACCAGCTCGATGAACAGGTCGGTGAGGGCCAGGGACTTGCGCCGCAGGCTCTGCATGTCGGTCTGTTCGAAGACTTCCAGGCCGCACTCGACCATGGCCAGCGAGGTGATCGGCTGGGTGCCGCACAGGTAGCGCGCGATACCGCTGGCGGCTTCGTAGCGGGTGGCCATGTCGAACTGCCGGGCATGGCCGAACCAGCCGGACAGTGGCTGGGTCACCAGGTTGCACAGGGCCGGTGCGACCCAGGCGAAGGCTTGCGAACCAGGGCCGCCATTGAGGTACTTGTAGGTGCAGCCGATGGCGTAGTCGGCGCCGCTGCGAGTCAGCTCCACCGGCACCGCGCCGGCCGAGTGGGCCAGGTCCCAGATGCTCAGGGCGCCGGCTTCGTGGATCAGCGAGGTGACGGCCTGCATGTCGTGCATGTAGCCGGTCTTGTAGTTGACGTGGGTGAGCATCACCACCGCCACGTCCTGGTCGATCGCCGCCGGCAGTTGGTCCGGGCTGTCCACCAGGCGCAGGGAATAGCCCTGCTCAAGCATCTGGGTCAGGCCCTCGGCGATGTACAGGTCGGAAGGGAAGTTGCTGCTTTCGGAAACGATCACCCGCCGTTCGGGGGCGCGTTCGGCCTGCACCCGCAAGGCCGCGCTGAGCACCTTGAACAGGTTGATGGTGGTGGTGTCGGTGATCACCACTTCGCCGCTGCCGGCGCCGATCAGCGGGGCCAGGCGGTCCCCCAGGCGCTGGGACAGATCACGCCAGCCGGCGCTGTTCCAGCTGCGGATCAGGCCGTCGCCCCACTCCTGCTCGATCACTTGCCGGGCCCGCTCCAGGGCGGCCACGGGGCGCGCACCCAGGGAGTTGCCATCGAGGTAGATCACCCCCTCGGGCAAGGCAAACTGTTGGCGCAGCGGCGCCAGTGGGTCCTGTTCATCGAGACGCAGGCAGTGGTTTTTATCGATCATTGGAAGTCCTGTCTTGGTCAAGGTCATGTACGCCTGGCACGGGCCGGGCACGGGGTCTGGGCGACCCGCAAACCCAGGAAATAATGGACGAAGCCAGCTAGAATTTTCGTGCAAAGTGCAGCGCGCTACCGTACTAATCTCGAATAAAATTCTAATCCTTCAATAAAAAACGCGGATTTATGCCAGCCATGACCCTCGACTCCACCGACCTGCGCATCCTCTACTTCCTGCAACAGGATGGACGTATCAGCAACCAGGAACTGGCGGAGAAAGTCGCCCTCTCGCCCTCGGCCTGCCTGCGCCGCCTGCGCATGCTCGAAGGCGACGGGATCATCAGCGGCTACCGCGCCCAGCTCAATGCCGAGCGCCTGGGGATCGAACTGGAAGCCATCGTCCACGTGTCCCTGCGCCAGGACGTCGAAGGCTGGCACGAGACGTTTATCGGCAAGGTCCAGCAATGGCCGGAAGTGGTGGCCGCCTACGTGATCACCGGCGCCAGCAACTACGTGCTGCGGGTGCAGGCGCGCAACCTCAAGCACTTCTCGGATTTCATCGTCAATCACCTGAACCGCGCGTCGGGGGTCACCGACATCCGCTCGGAAATCGTCCTGCAGAAGATCAAGGAGCAGGACGGTCTGCTGGATCTGGTGCTGCGCAAGTAGTCCGCCCTAGAAACCCACCGGGCGCCGTGCCGGATGGCGCTGCGCGGTGGCGCTGGGCGCCTCGTCGAACAGCTTGCGGTACTCGGCGGAAAAACGCCCCAGGTGAGTGAACCCCCAGCCCAGGGCGATCTCGGAAATATTGCGCGCCGCGCCGTGTTCGAGAATTTCCTGGCGCACGCCGTTGAGCCGATGGCGCTTGAGATAGGCCATGGGCGACAGGGCGAAGTATTTGCGAAAGGCCTCGAACAGCTTGAAGCGCGAGACACCGGCGGCGGCTTCCAGGTCCTCCAGGTGCACCGCTTCACGGGCATGCTCGTGCAGGTACTGGCGGGCTCGCACCAGGTAATGCGGCAGCTTGACCCCGAGCATCGCCCGCAGCTCGCTGGAATAGTTGTTGGGCTGGGCCAGGATCAGGCCCTTGATCAGCGAGCTTTCTATTTCCCGGGTAAAGGCCAGCTGTTCATAGAGCTCGTTGCCCTGGTTCAGTTCGCCGATAAAGTGCTGGGCCATGCGCCACCAGGCCGCGGTGGCCCCCTGCCGCGCGTCCATCGCCGCTTCGAAGCGCAGCGGCTGCTCCACCGGGCGTTGCAGCAGGGCCTCCAGGGCTTCGCTCATGGCCGGCCGGGAAATCACCACCTGCAGCTTGCGACAGTCGCCGGAGATGGCCAGCACCTGGCTTTCGTTGGGGGCAATGATCACCCCCTGGTCAGGGTCCGAACGCAGCAGCCGACCGTCCTTGCTCAGTTCCTGTTCGCCGCACAGGGGCAGGCTCAGGCTGTAGCTGCTGAAGCGCTCGGTGTCCTCGATATCGACGATCACATCAGTGCCGTACTCGATGATGCCCAGGGTCGTGGAGCGCGACCTGAGCACGTTGGCACTGTGGTGAAAACGGATCCGTTCGGGGGTCGCGGTTTCCAGGCGGTGCGGTCCACAGATACCCGACATCCAGCTCCTGGCCCCTTCGAGGTCATAGCGATCGATACGAATCTCGCGAAACAGCCCATCAGCCTTGCTATTCATCACGGCGCACCCACGGCAATTGTTATTCAGCGCGCTCTGACGGCGCGTCTTGTGTGACAGGGCAAGTTTTGCGCCAGCCGGCAACGCTGCCAACCCAGTGGATAGCAATCGCCCACTAAGTGGATAACCCGACCCCATCGTCCTCATCCGGCTGGGCTCACAGTAGCCGATCGGCGCCCCGGGATGCAGCCGTCGATCGCCGATCCGCGCAAAGGTGGGTCGCAACTACCCAGGCAATTTTATGGATGGCCTTGGCCGACTAAGCGGATAGCCACCGGCGCCCCGCACTCTCTCTAATGACTGCACCCGATTGACCTGAATAAAAAAGGTACCGACTCATGAGTGGTGCAAGAAGCGTCGAGCAGTGGCAAGACTTCATCCACGGCTGCCTGGATTTCCGCCCCGCGGACGGGGTGTTCCGGATCACCCGGGAGATGTTCACCGAACCCGAGCTGTTCGATCTGGAGATGGAACTGATCTTCGAGAAGAACTGGATCTACGCCTGTCACGAAAGCGAACTGCCCAACAACCACGACTTCATCACTATGCGCGCCGGGCGCCAGCCGATGATCATCACCCGCGACGGCGAGGGCCGGCTCAATGCCCTGATCAACGCCTGCCAGCACCGCGGCACCACCCTGACCCGGGTCGGCAAGGGCAACCAGTCGACCTTCACCTGCCCGTTCCACGCCTGGTGCTACAAGAGCGACGGGCGCCTGGTGAAGGTCAAGGCGCCGGGGGAATACGACGAAGGCTTCGACAAGGCCACCCGCGGCCTTAAAAAGGCCCGCATCGACAGCTACAAGGGCTTTGTCTTCATCAGCCTGGACGTGGCCGCCGACAACAGCCTGGAAGACTTCCTCGGCGATGCGCGGATCTTCTTCGACATGATGGTCGCCCAGTCGCCCAACGGTGAGCTGGAGGTGCTGCCGGGCAAGTCCGCCTACACCTACGACGGCAACTGGAAGCTGCAGAACGAGAACGGCCTGGACGGTTATCACGTCAGCACCGTGCACTACAACTACGTGGCCACGGTGCAGCACCGCCAGCAGGTCAACCGTGACAACGGCACCGGCAGCAGCGCCACCCTCGACTACAGCAAGCTCGGCGCCGGCGACGCCAGCACCGACGACGGCTGGTTCGCCTTCGAGAACGGCCACAGCGTGCTGTTCAGCGAGATGCCCAACCCGGCAGTGCGTTCCGGCTACGCCAGCATCATGCCGCGCCTGGTACAGGAGCACGGCCAGGCCAAGGCCGAGTGGATGATGCACCGCCTGCGCAACCTGAACATCTACCCCAGCCTGTTCTTCCTCGACCAGATCAGCTCCCAGCTGCGAATCATCCGCCCCATCGCCTGGAACAAGACCGAGATCATCAGCCAGTGCATCGGGGTCAAGGGCGAGAGCGACGCCGACCGGGAAAACCGCATCCGCCAGTTCGAGGATTTCTTCAACGTCTCGGGCATGGGCACGCCGGACGACCTGGTGGAGTTCCGCGAGGCCCAGCGCGGCTTCCAGGGACGCCTGGAGCGCTGGAGCGATGTCTCGCGCGGCCATCACCGCTGGGCCACCGGCCCCACCGCCAACAGCGAGAACCTGGGCATCCAGCCGGCCATGACCGGCACCGAGATCACCCACGAGGGGCTGTACGTCAACCAGCACCGCAACTGGCAGAAATTCCTCCTCGACGGCCTGCAGCGCCAGTCCCTGAAACTGCGTGAGGTATGAACATGAATGCGCAATTGCAGTACCAGATCGAGCAATTCTTCTATCGCAAGTGCGAACTCTGCGACGCCCAGGACTGGGACGCCTACCTGCAGCTGTTCGCCGCGGACAGCGAGTTCCACCTGCCGCAATGGGACTCGGAACACGTCTACACCCGGGACCCGAAACGCGAGATGTCGCTGATCTACTACGCCAACCGTTCGGGGCTGGAAGACCGGGTGTTCCGCCTGCGCACCGGCAAGGCGGCCTCGACCATTCCCATGCCGCGCACCCTGCACATGGTCAGCAACCTGCGCATCGCCGAGGGCGACAACGGGCTGCTGCAGGTGCGCCTGAACTGGCACACGCTGTTCTACCGCCTGGCCACCTCCGAGGACTTCTACGGTCACGCCACCTACGACCTCAAGCCCCATGGCGACAGCTGGCTGATCCAGCGCAAGCACGTGCTGCTGCTCAACGACACGATCAACTCGGTGCTCGACTTCTACCACCTCTGACTCGACGGACATCTCTTCATGACGCACAAGGTCGCGTTCAGCTTTGCCGACGGCAAGACCCTGTTCTTCCCGGTCAAGGCCAATGAAATACTGCTCGACGCCGCCCTGCGCAACGGCATCAAGATCCCCCTGGACTGCCGCGAAGGGGTCTGCGGCACCTGCCAGGGCCGTTGCGAATCGGGCCTGTACAGCCAGGACTATGTGGACGAGGAAGCCCTCTCGCCCCAGGACCTGGAGCAACGCAAGATGCTCACCTGCCAGACCCGGGTGCAGTCGGATGCGGCGTTCTACTTCGACTTCGATTCCAGCCTGTGCCACAGCGCCGATCCGCTGCGGCGTACCGGCTCGGTGATCGACGTGCGCCAGGTGTCGGACAGCACCGCGATCCTGCACCTGGACCTGGGCAGCAGCGAGGCGCCGCTGGAGTTTCTTCCCGGCCAGTACGCGCGCCTGCGGATTCCCGGCACCGACAGCAGCCGCGCCTACTCCTTCGCCAACCGGCCGGGGGCGGACAACCAGTTGCTGTTCCTGATCCGCCTGCTGCCCGACGGGGTGATGAGCAACTACATTCGCGAGCGTTGCCTGGTGGGCGACAGCATCGAGCTGGAGGCGCCGCTGGGGGCCTTCTATCTGCGCCAGATCAGCCGGCCGCTGCTGCTGGTGGCCGGCGGCACCGGGCTGTCGGCACTGCTGGCGATGCTCGAACAGATCGTCGAGCAGGGCTGCCAGCAACCGGTGCACCTGTATTACGGCGTGCGCCAGAGTGCCGATCTGTGCGAACTGGAGCGCATCCAGGCCCTGGGCCAGCGCCTGCCGGGGTTCCGCTTCACCCCGGTGATCAGCGACCCCGACCCGGACTGGTCGGGCAAGCGCGGCTACATCACTGAACACTTCGACAGCAGCGAACTGCGGGACAACGACACCGACTTGTATGTCTGCGGACCGCCACCGATGGTCGATTCGATCCGAATCTGGCTGCAAGAACAGCAACTTAACCGCGTTCAGCTGTATTACGAGCGGTTCACCGAGAGTAATATCTGATCCCGTCAGCATTGAGCCGCGATCGGTCCCGTTCACCCTGGGATCGGTCCTGATAACAACTAGAAGAGAGCGCACATTAGTGGATCAAACCTTGCAACAAGGTGAACTCAAGCGTGGCTTGAAGAATCGCCATATTCAGTTGATCGCCCTGGGCGGGGCGATCGGCACCGGACTCTTCCTCGGCTCGGCCGGGGTGCTCAAGTCCGCCGGACCCTCGATGATCCTCGGCTATGCGATTGCCGGGTTCATTGCCTTCCTGATCATGCGCCAGTTGGGGGAAATGATCGTCGAAGAGCCGGTGGCCGGCTCCTTCAGCCACTTCGCCCACAAGTACTGGGGCGGTTACTTCGGCTTTCTCGCCGGCTGGAACTACTGGGTGCTGTATGTCCTGGTGGGCATGGCCGAGCTCACCGCGGTGGGCAAGTACGTGCAGTTCTGGTGGCCGGAAATCCCCACCTGGGTCAGTGCGGCGGTGTTCTTCGTACTGGTCAACCTGATCAACATGATGAACGTGAAGTTCTTCGGCGAGGCCGAGTTCTGGTTCGCCATCATCAAGGTGGTGGCCATCGTCGGCATGATCGTCCTCGGCTGCTACATGCTGTTCAGCGGCAGCGGCGGCAGCCAGGCGTCGGTGAGCAACCTCTGGTCCCACGGCGGTTTCTTCCCCAACGGCGGCACCGGCCTGCTGATGGCCATGGCCTTCATCATGTTCTCCTTCGGTGGCCTGGAGCTGGTGGGCATCACCGCCGCCGAAGCCGCCGAGCCGCGCAAAGTGATTCCCAAGGCCATCAACCAGGTGGTGTACCGGGTGCTGATCTTCTACGTCGGCGCCCTGGCCGTGCTGCTGTCGCTGTACCCGTGGGACGAACTGCTGGTGAGCCTGAACGCCGGCGGCGACGCCTACAGCAGCAGCCCCTTCGTGAAGATCTTCTCGCTGATCGGCAGTGATGCGGCGGCGCAGATCCTCAACTTCGTGGTCCTGACCGCGGCGCTGTCGGTGTACAACAGCGGCGTGTACTGTAACAGCCGCATGCTCTTCGGCCTGGCCGAACAGGGCGACGCACCCAAGGCGCTGATGAAGCTCAACAAGCAGGGCGTGCCGATCCTGGCCCTGGGCATTTCCGCCCTCATCACCCTGCTCTGCGTACTGGTCAACTACCTGGCGCCCCATGAAGCGCTGGAGTTGCTGTTCGCCCTGGTGGTGGCTGCGCTGATGATCAACTGGGCACTGATCAGCCTGACCCACCTGCGCTTTCGCAAGGCCATGGCCGAGCAAAACGTGGTGCCGTCGTTCAAGGCCTTCTGGTCGCCATTGAGCAACTACCTGTGCCTGGCGTTCATGCTGATGATCGTCGGCGTGATGTGGATGATCCCGGGCATCCGCGCCTCGGTGTATGCGATTCCGGTGTGGGTCCTGGTGATCTGGGGCTTCTACCGCCTGAGTCATGCACGCAAGGCCGGGCAGCCCGCCCTGCACTAAGCCACGCGCTTGCAGCCCCCGAAGCCCGGCCTGAATCAAGGCCGGGCTTTTTTGTCGGCGGCCGTCAAGCGGTCTGCCAACACTGGCCAATGTGGCCTGAAATAACAGTCCGCTTTCTTCCTAGAATCGACTCCCTCTCGGCACCTGAGCCTGGGAGCCTGTTTCTGGATGGAGAGCGGCTGATGAACAGAACGGCGACAAGCCTGCGCTGGACCGATGTTTTCTCGCCCACCGTGGCGGCGCTGATTTCAGTGCTGGTGAACTACGGCGGGACCTTTGTCCTGGTGTTCCAGGCCGCCGAGCTGGCGCGGCTGTCAGCGGCCCAGACCGCGTCCTGGGTCTGGGCGGTGTCGGTCGGTGTCGGCCTGACCGGGCTGTGGCTGAGCCTGCGTTACAAGGCGCCGATCATCACCGCCTGGTCCACCCCCGGCGCGGCCTTTCTGGCCACGGTGATGCCGTTCACGCCCTATGCCGAGGTGATCGGCGCCTACCTGATCTCGGCCCTGGGGTTCATCATCCTCGGCGGCTCCGGGGCCTTCGACAAACTGGTGCGGATGATCCCCAAGGGCATTGCCGCCGGCCTGCTGGCGGGCATTCTGTTGCAGTTCGGGATCAACGCCTTTGGCGGCGCCAGCGCCGATCCGCTGCTGGTGATCGTGCTGCTGGTGGCCTACACCTTGCTGCGGCGTTTCACTTCGCGCTTTGCCGTGGTGGGCATCCTGGTCATCGGCCTGGGGCTGCTCATCGCTCAGCAGCGGATCGACTTTTCGGCAGTGAACTTGAGCCTGGCGGTGCCGGTATTCACAGCGCCGCAGTTCTCCCTGCAGGCCTTGCTCGGAGTGGCGCTGCCGCTGTTCGTCATCACCCTCACCGGCCAGTACATGCCCGGCATGCTGGTGTTGCGCAATGACGGCTACAGCACCAGCGCCAACCCAGTGCTCACGGTCACCGGGCTGGGTTCGCTGCTGATGGCACCGTTCGGCGCCCACGCCTTCAACGTGGCGGCGATTACCGCGGCGATCTGTACTGGCAAGGACGCCCATCCTGACCCGAAAAAACGCTACATCGCCGGTATCGCCTGCGGGCTGTTCTATATCTTGGTGGGCACCTTCGGCGTGACCCTGGCCAGCCTGTTCATGGTGCTGCCCAAGACCTTTGTCAGCACTCTGGCGGGCCTGGCGCTATTGGGGGCCATCGGCGGCAGCCTGGCCAATGCCATGGCCGACGCGGCGACCCGGGAAACTGCGCTGATCACCTTCCTCGCCACCGCGGCCAACGTCACCCTGCTCGGGGTCGGCGGCGCCTTCTGGGGGCTGGTGGCCGGCTTGACCGCGCACCTGCTGATTCATGGCCGGGCCACTCTGTTGACCGCCCCTGCCGTCAAACCCTGAAGACCAACGCCTGGCTAGGCCTTTCGCAGGGCCTGGGCCAGGCGCGCCATGGTCGTTTCGATTTCATGGGCGCTGAGCGAGGCGTAGCCCAGCAACCAGCCTGGCTGCTTGTGCTCCCCGGCATACAGTCGGCTGAGCCCTGGTAACTGGATGCCGACCCTGGCGGCTCGTTGCTGGGTCAAGGCTTCGCTCCAGCCGGGCTCCAGCAGGCAAGGAATCTGCAACCCGCCCGGTGGCGGCAAGGCCACGGCGATGCCCTGCAAATGCCGGCCTATGGCATCGAGCATGGCTTGCCGACGCTCGGCGTAGAGCTTGCGCATGGCCCGCACATGGGCGTTGTAGTGCCCCTCCTCCATGAACCGCGCCAGGGTCAGCTGGAGGATCTGCGGCGTGTGCCCGTCCATGATGCTGCGGGCCGCGCTGAAGGCGCTCACCAGTTCGCTGGGCAAGGCCATGTAACCCATGCGCAGGCCCGGATAGAGGGTCTTGCTGAAGGTGCCGATGTAAAGGGTGCGCTGATACGGGTCCAGGCCCTGGACACAGGCGGTGGGCAAACCGTCGTAGTGGAACTCGCTGTCGTAGTCGTCCTCGATGATCCACTTCTCCTGCTCGGCAGCCCAGCGGGTCAACTCCAGCCGGCGCTCCAGGGACAGGGTGGCGCCCGTGGGGTACTGATGGGACGGCGTCACATAGACACAGCGGGCGCCACTGCGGTCGGCGCGCAGCAGGTCGGTGCGAATGCCCTGGCTGTCGACATCGATGGGCACGATCCGCGCCTCGGCGGCCTCGAATGCCTTGCGCGCGCCGAAGTAGCCCGGGTTCTCCAACAGGATCGGCTTACCGGCGTCCACCAGCAGTTGCGCGCACAGAAACAGCGCCTGGCGGGTACTGCTCAGCACCAGGATCTGCTCGGCCTGCACCTTGGCTCCGCGTTCCAGGTTCAGGTAGGCGGCAATCGCCTTGCGCAGGGGCAGCGCGCCCTGGGGATCGCCATGCAGCAGTACATTGGCGCGGTAATCCTTCGAGGCCTGGCGTTGCAGGCGCTCCCAGACATCCAGCGGGAAGCTGCGGGTTTCCGGCAGCCCGGTGGCAAAGGCGGTGACGGCCTGCTGATCGCTGACGCCGCCCCTTTGCAGCAGCAGCGCGCCACGCCGGCTCAAGCCCGCACCGGGCGCTCGACTCTTCCCCGGCTGGCCCTGCAACTGCTGGCGGCGGCGGACCGAGCCGCGCAACTGGGCGCCGATGGTTTCACACACATAACTCCCCGAGCCCTCGCGACGCTGGATAAATCCGTCGCGCTGCAACTGCACATAGGCGTTTTCCACGGTGTCCCGGGAGACTGCCAGCGACTTGGCCAGGGCCCGACTGGCCGGCAGCTTGACCCCAGGCCCCAGGGCGCCATCGAGGATCAGGCCACGCAAGGCCCGCTGAATGCGCTGGTGCAGGTCCAGCGGGCGGAACTCAGGGTCGCTGAGGCGCATCTTGAGGGTTTCAAGCTCGAAGGTCCGGGACATGTGGTCTGCCTGTTCAAATGAAAGTAGCGCACAAGGGGCGGCCACTTTAGCTGCACAGCGGCCCTCGCGTCAGCTGTTGCAACCTTCGCTGTCGGCGAACGAAGAATGTGGCGAGGGAGCTTGCTCCCGTTCGATTGCGCAGCAATCGCAAAGCCTGCTGGCGCGGGATGCCTTAGGACCTTCACAGGCCGTGGGTGGGGGCGCTGCGCACCCCAGCGGGAGCAAGCTCCCTCGCCACAGGGCAATGGACAAGCCCAATAAAAACGGCGCGGCCCCAAGATGAGGACGCGCCGTTTTTTGTTAAGTGAACAGGGCGATCAGAGCGAGGAGCGCACCCGCCACAGTTCAGGGAACAGCACGGTGTCGAGCATCTTGCGCAAATAGCCGACGCCTTCGGTGCCGCCGGTGCCGGGCTGGAAGCCGATGATGCGCTCCACGGTGGTCACGTGGCGGAAGCGCCACTGGCGGAACGAGTCCTCCAGGTCGATGAATTTCTCCGCCAGCTGGTACAGGTCCCAATAGGCCGAAGGGTTGGCGTATACCTCGCGCCAGGCGGCCTCCACCGACGGGTCATGCTGGGTCGTGGTGGTGCTCTGCAACGCCAGCCGCGCGGGGTCGATGCTCAAGCCGCTGCGGGCCATCAGGGCGATCGCCTCGTCATACATCGACGGGGTGGCAATCGACTCCTCCAGGGATTGCAGCAGCTCGGGGCGATGGGCGTGAGGCCGCAGCAGGGCCGCGCTCTTGTTGCCGAGGATGAATTCGATTTCCCGGTACTGGAACGACTGGAAGCCCGAGGACTGGCCCAGGTACGGGCGGATCGACTTGTACTCGGACGGCGTCATGGTCGCCAGCACGGCCCAGGCGTGCACCAGTTGGTCGAAGATCCGCGACACCCGCGCCAGCATCTTGAACGCCGGGGGCAGCTGGCCCTGGCGCACCTGCTCGCGGGCGGCCTTGAGCTCGTGCAGCATCAGCTTCATCCACAGCTCCGAGGTCTGGTGCTGGATGATGAACAGCATCTCGTTGTGGTCCGGCGACAGCGGGTGCTGGGCACTGAGGATGCGCCCCAGGTCCAGGTAGTCGCCGTAGCTCATGGAGTCGGAGAAATTCAGCTCGGCGTTATGCCATTCATCCGGTGGGTTGCTTGAAAAAGGACATTGGCTCATGGCGTGGGCTCCTCGCCTCAGGCAGCGGTTGCCGCCCGCAGGCTGCGCACCCCGGACTCGGGGCGCACAACGGCGCGGGCGGCCAGCTGTGTATTTATTGTAGGAATCAATCGGCCAGGGGGCGCAGGATCGCCCGCACCGGACTGGCGTCCAGGTGAGCGAAGCGCAGTGGCAGGGCAATCAGTTCGTAGTCACCTTCGGCCACCTCATCCAGGACTATCCCCTCAAGGATCGCCATGCCGTGGCGAGCCACGGCGTTGTGGGCCTCCATGGTCTTGGACTGCTGCGGGTCGAGGGACGGGGTGTCGATGCCGATCAGGCGCACGCCGAGGCTGGCCAGCAGCTCGACGGTGGCCGGGGCGACGGCGGTGAAGTCCGGATCCCAGGTGCTCAGTGGCGCCTGTGGATAAGTGCGCAGCAAGACTCGCGCAGGCACGTTGTCCAGGCGCCCGAGCAAGGCTTCGGGCTGCACCAGGGCGCCGCTGCCCAGGCAATGCAGGACCCGGCACGGGCCCATGTAGACATCCAGCGGCACGTCGCCGATGGGCAGGCCGTCCGGCCGGTAATGCAGGGGCGCATCGACATGGGCGCCGGTGTGGGGCGACAGGGTCACCCGCCCGACATTCACCGGGCACTCGGGCCCGAACTGCCAGACGCGCTCCTCCTGGAACGGTGTATCTCCCGGCCAGGTCGGGGTCGCGGTACTCAAGGGCGGGCTGATATCCCACCAGCGTGGTGTCTTTTCCATTCGTGCGGCTCTCGGTCACTCCGGACTGAATGATACGAGCGATACCACTGAAGTTTCTTGCGAAATAACTCGGCTCTCGTCAGATATTTCGCAAATCCTGCTAATAAAGCGAGCTTCGCCAACCGAATCTTGCAACCCCTTCAGCCCCTTTCGGGCCGAACCGGCAGCGACCCGCGCGACAGCCACCGCAGAGGACGGTAGCGCTTCTGGATACCCCGAGGTCGAGAACAGACATCCCGCGCCATGCCAGGCGCTATAGGGTGCGTCTTCAGTTCTCTGCCCGCTAGGAGCACAGCATGTCGCAACCCATCACCGTTCTGCGCGATACCCATCCGCTGCCCGTTCTCGACGCCTGCAAGTGGGAAAAACTCGAAGGCGATCCGCACACCGTCAACCTCAACGCCTACACCAGCGAGGACGGCAGCAAGATCATGGGCACCTGGATCTGCACCCCAGGCAAGTGGCGAGTGGCCTATGAAAAGTGGGAGTACTGCCATTTCCAGGAAGGCTACTGCGTGATCACCCCGGACGGCCGCGATCCCATCCACCTGCGTGCCGGCGATATCTTCGTGGTGGAACCCGGAATGAAAGGCACCTGGGAAGTGCTGGAAACCGTGCGCAAGTACTTCGTCTTCGCCTGACCCCTGCACACCCGCCGGGAGCCCGCGCAATCCGGGCTCCTTGGCCACGGCGACCATTCAACTCAACGCACCCCGCCAAATGTCTATATAATCCCTGCCAAATGGCAAAGGCAGGAGCAGCACCCATGGTTGCACTGACAGACACCGGCCTGTCCCCCAAGCGGCGGGGCAAGCTGGTATTGAAAGAACAGTCTTCGGACATCCTCCTGGGTGGCCGGGCACGCTTTGACGACCGCATCTCGATCTATCGCCTGACCGAGGAAGGCATCCCGCTGACGGCGATCATCAAGTTCGTCTCCTCGGTGCCCATGCTCAAGGACGAACAGGTCCTGGCCAAGATCATCGGCCTCTCCGAACGCACCCTGCACCGCCGCCTGAAAACCCCGGACGAGCCCCTGAACCCGGAGCAGAGCGCCCGCGCGGTGCGCTTTGCCCAGGTGCTGGCCAAGGCCCAGGAGGTCTTCGGCAGCAGTGAAGAGGCCCAGGAGTGGATGGCCAAGCCGGTGATGGGCCTCGATGGCCACAAACCGGTGGACCTGCTGACTAACCCCATCGGCTTCGAACTGGTGGACGAGTTCCTCACCCGCCTGGAATACGGGGTCTATCAGTGATCAGTGCGCCCGGCAGCAGTGCGATTCACTTCTGGCGACTGGACGCCGCCCGCCACGCCGACAGCTGGGACAGTGGCATCGGCGCCGAGCTGTGCGGCGGTCGCTGGAACTCCAAAGGGGTCAAGGCCGTGTACGGCAGCGCCGATCCGGCCACGGCGATTCTCGAAGTGGCGGTGCACAAGGGCTTTGCCGCCCTGGACAGCGTGCCCCATGTGCTCACCGGCGCCTTGATCCAGGATCCATCGGCAATCTACCGGATCGATGAGCACAGCATTCCCAATCCCAACTGGCTGGTGCCGGGCATTCCCAGCGCCGGTCAGCAGAAGTTTGCCGACCAGTTGCTGGCCGAGCATCCGTTCGTGCTGGTGCCTTCCTCGGTGTCGCGCCACAGCTGGAACATGCTGATCAATCCGTTGCTGGCCAAAGGGCTGTACCAGGTGGTTATCCAGGAACGCTTCGGCCTCGACACCCGCCTCAACCCTCCCCCGCGCAGCATGGCCGGCCGCCCGAACTGAGGCGAAAAAAAGCGGGAACCTGCCCGACGCAGGTTCCCGCAAACGCCCCGGCTGAAGGGGCTGCGTTCAATACCAAGCTTCGCCAGACTCGGAATCGCTGCGGCCCTTCGGGCCGTTCGCAGCCTGCGGCAGCGGCTACACAATCTTTGCCTTACTGCGGCTTGCGGAAGCTGTTGACGATGGCCGAGAAGTCCTTGCCGCCTTCCCCGCGCAGGCTCATGGCCTGGTACAGCTGCTGGGCCACGGCGCCGAGCACCACCGGCTGATGCGCCTGACGCGCGGCCTCGGTGGCCAGCCCCAGGTCCTTGAGCATCAGCTCGGCACCAAAGCCGCCGGTGTAGCCGCGGGATGCCGGGGCGGTTTCAATCACACCCGGCCAGGGGTTGTAGGTATCGGAACTCCAGCAACGGCCGGTGGAGCTGTTGATGATCCCCGCCAGCACCTGGGTGTCGATTCCCAGGGCATCGCCCAAGGCCATGGCTTCGCTGACGCCGATCATCGAGATGCCCAGCAGCAGGTTGTTGCAGATCTTGGCGATCTGCCCGGTGCCCACTTCGCCGCAATGCACGATGTTGCGCCCCATCTGCGCCAGCACCGGTTGCAGGGTGGCGAACAGCTCGGCGCTGGCGCCGACCATGAAGGTCAGGGTGCCGGCCTGGGCGCCACCGGTGCCGCCGGACACCGGCGCATCGGCCATGGCCACGCCTTGCCTGGCGGCAGCGGCGGCCACTTCGCGGGCGGTCTGCGGGTCGATGGTGCTGCAGTCCACTGCCGGCACGCCGCTGGCGATTCCCGCCAGCACCCCGTCTTCACCCAGCCACACACTGCGCACATGGGCCGCGGCGGGGAGCATGCTGATCACCAATTCAGCGCCTTCGGCGGCGGCCTTGGGCGAGGCACTGATGCGCCCGCCCAATTGCGCCAGCTCGGCCAGCACGCTCTGGTTGAGGTCGAACAGGTTCAACTGGTGGCCAGCCTTGATCAGGTTGCGGGCCATGGGCGCGCCCATGTTGCCCAGGCCGATAAATGCAATGTTCATGTCAGGCTCCTCAACGCAGGCTGATGGTGGTGTTCACACCGTCGTTGACGCTGTCGTCGTCGAACCAGCGGGCGGTGACGGTCTTGGTCTGAGTGTAGAACTGCACCACTTGCTTGCCGTACGGGCCCAGGTCGCCGAGCTTGGAGCCGCGGGAACCAGTGAAGCTGAAGAACGGCACCGGCACCGGAATCGGGATGTTGATGCCGACCTGGCCGACGTCGATTTCGCTCTGGAACTTGCGCGCCGCCGCCCCGCTCTGGGTGAACAGGCCGGTGCCGTTGCCGAAGGGGTTGGCGTTGACCAGGGCAATGGCCTGGTCCAGGGTGTCGACCTCCAGCACCACCAGCACCGGGCCGAAGATTTCCTGGGTGTAAATCTGCATATCGGTGGTCACCCCGGAGAACAGGGTCGGGCCGATGAAGTTGCCCTGCTCGTAGCCCGGGACCTGGATGTCGCGGCCATCGAGTTCCAGCTTGGCGCCTTCTTTCACGCCACTTTCGATCAGCTCCAGAATCCGCGCCTTGGCGCGCTTGGACACCACCGGGCCGACATCGGTGCCCGGCTCGCTGCCGGCGTTGACCTTGAGCTTCTGCGCCAGGGCCTTGAGGTCCGGCAGCCATTGTTTCGCCGCGCCCACCAGCACCACCACCGAGGTGGCCATGCACCGCTGACCAGCCGCGCCGAAGCCGGCGCCCACCAGGGCATTGAGGGTCTGTTCGCGGTTGGCGTCGGGCAGCACCACGGCGTGGTTCTTGGCGCCCATCATCGATTGCACGCGCTTGCCGTGCTTGCCCGCCAGGTCATAGACGTGGGTGCCGACCGCGGTCGAACCGACGAAGGACACGGCCTTGATGTCCTTGTGGGTGCACAGCGCATCCACCACGTCCTTGCCACCGTGCACCACGTTGAGCACGCCGGCCGGGACACCGGCTTCCACCGCCAGCTCCACCAGCAGCATGGTGGACAGCGGGTCCTGCTCGGACGGCTTGAGAACGAAGGTGTTGCCGCAGGCGATGGCCATCGGGAACATCCACAGCGGGATCATCGCCGGGAAGTTGAACGGGGTGATCCCGGCGCACACGCCGATCGGCTGGCGCAGGGTGTAGGTGTCCACGCCGCCGGCAACGTTCTCGGCGAATTCGCCCATCTGCAGGGTGCCGATGGAGCAGGCATGTTCCACCACTTCCAGGCCACGGAAGATGTCGCCCTCGGCGTCGGCGAGGGTCTTGCCCTGCTCGGCGCTGAGGACCGCGGCAATGCGCTTGGAATGCTCACGGATCAAGGCCTGGAGCTTGAGCATGATGCGCATCCGCGCGCCGATCGGGGTCAGTTTCCAGGTCTGGAAGGCACGTTGGGCCGCAGCGATCGCGGCGTCGACTTCAGCGGCCGTGGCAAAGGGCACCTTGGCCAGCACTTCCTGGGTCGCCGGGTTGACGATGTCATGCCATTCCTGGCTCTGGGACTGGACCCATTCACCGTCGATCAGCAATTTGACCTGTTGCAGGGTGGTGCCGTCGGGCTTGAGGGATGCGTTCATGGGGTCTCCTGACTTCTTGAGTTCTTATGCAGGGAACCAAGGCGGGCAAGCGCCTTGAAAGAGGGGCTGTCGCGAGTTGGTGTCGGACGGTTTTTGGAGTATAGATGTGCAAATTCCTAATAAGAACGCACATAAAATCCGGTCCAACATGCAAAAAAACATCACCTCGCTGAGCACCCTGAACTGGGACGACCTGAAGTTTTTCCTCGAAGTGGCGCGCACCCGCAAGGCCAGCAGCGCGGCCAAGCGCCTGGCGGTGGACTACACCACGGTGTCGCGGCGCATCGGTTCGCTGGAAACCGCCCTGGGCACCCTGCTGTTCGAAAAGTCCCGCACCAACGGCTTCGTCCTCACCGCCGAGGGCCAGCGCCTGCTGGGGTATGCCGAGTCGATCGAGAGCACGCTGCACATGGCCTGCGAGCAGGTTTCGGGCTCCGGGGTGGCGTTGTCCGGGCATGTGCGCATAGGCTGCACCGAAGGCTTCGGCAGCTTCTTCGTCACCCCGCAGTTGAGCCATTTCCTCGATGCCTACCCGGCGATCTCGGTGGATATCCTGCCGCTGCCGCACTTCATCAGCCTGTCCAAGCGCGAGGCGGACATCGTCATCGCCCTGGAGCGCCCGGAACACGGCCCCTACGTGTGCTGCAAGCTGTGCGACTACCGCCTGCAGTTGTACGCCACCCAGGAATACCTCGACCGCCACCCGCCGATCCGCCGCCCGAGCGACCTGGGGGAGCATCAATTCATCAGCTATGTGGATGACCTGGCGTTCAGTTCCGAGCTGCTGTACCTGGGCAATGTGGTGCCCGGGGCCAGCGCCAACCTGCGCAGCACCAGCGTCATCGCCCAGTACGTGGCGGCGCAGCAGGGCCGCTCGCTGGCGATCCTGCCGTGCTTCCTGGCGGCCCAGGACCCGCGGCTGCTGCCGGTATTGCCCAAGGAGATCAACCTGACCCGGCAATTCTGGATGTACTGCCGTGAGGACCTCAGGAAGTTGAAGCGGATCACCCTGTTGTGGGATTACATCCGCGAGGTGACGGAGCAGAATCGCCCGCTGCTCATGGGGGACAGCCGCAGCATGCTGTTCGCCGCCCCCTGACGCTTTACCTGCTCATGGATCGAACTGGATACCCGAAGATGAAAAAACTCAGCCGGCGCGGCTCGCTCACCCTTGGCGCAGTGGTTCTCGGCGCCTCGCTGTGGCCCGCTTCGCAATGGTGGGAAAAGGGCCTGGCGACGGCCCGCGGCGCCCCCCGCATCAGCCCCAACGGGTGCTACAGGGTTCAGGTATTCAGGCCGTTCTGGGTCCTGCCCGGCAGATTCCACACCCAGTACCACCCGGACCCGGAGCAGGCTCCCAACGAGAACCCGCACTGGGAGCTGCCGGCGTTTTTCCGTTTGTATGACCAGCGCAATGGCCAATGGCTTGGCGACAGCCAGATCTATGACCTGGTCGTCGACGGGGGCCCCTTGCAGTGGGGCATGAAAGGAGACCCGCGGGTGTCCGCGGCCATGATCGACATCGGCCCCAACGCGCCGGATTGCATCGGCGACCAGCCGGCCAAAGGGCGCTAGCGGCTGCCGGGGGTAGCCGCCAGCCGGGCAATGCCGATCAGTCGGCGATCACCACGATCGACACCCGGCGGTTTTCGGTGCGTCCGGCGGCGGTGCTGTTGGAGGCCACCGGCTCGCTGCTGCCCAGGCCGCGCAACTGGATGTTTTCTTCACGCATGCCGACCTGGGTCAGCACCTTGACCACGCTCTTGGCCCGGCGCACGGAGAGCTGCACGTTGTAGGGTTCCTTGCCCGAGGCGTCGGTGTGGCCATCGACCCGGACCTTCTGGATATCCACGCTGAGCAAGGCCTTGCCGATGCGCTGGACGATCTCGGTGCTGGCCTGGTTCAGGGTTTCCACATCGCTGCCAAACAGCACCTTGCCCGACAGGCCGAAGGCCCAGCCTTCATCCGTCAGTTCGAAGCCCTCCTGTTTCAGAACCGCGATCTGTTTCGGGGTCAGACCTTTGGGCGGCACGCTCTGGCAGCCAGCCAGGGCCAGCAGGGCCATGAATACCAGGGTACTGAACAGTCGAACCGAACGTTGCGTCATTGAGAACAAGGGAATTAGCTCCTGTTTTGAACCTGAACGATTGGGGGCTCCGCCCCCACTGTGTATTGCCCGCCTCGCGAACCGCGCTTGGCTTGGTACATGGCCTTGTCGGCGGCGTTCAACAGGCTGCCGGGCGTCAGGCCATGATCCGGGTACAGGGCAATGCCGATGCTCAGCGACGTCATGATCGACAGGTTGCCAGGCAGCTGGATCGGCATTTCCATGCTGTTGATGATTTTGTCGGCAATGCGCTGGGCGTCTTCGACCCGGTGCAGCGGCGTCAGCAGCACGGCGAATTCATCCCCGCCCAGACGCGCGACCAGATCCTCCTCACGCAGTTGCGCGCGAATCCGCGTGGCCACCGCCACCAGCACCGCATCGCCGGCGGCATGACCGAAGTTGTCGTTGATCTCCTTGAAGCGGTCGCTGTCGAGAAACAGCACCGCCATGCGCTCGTTGAGCTTGCTGGCGCTGCGCAGTGCGCGGATCAGCCGGCCCTCGAAAAACGCCCGGTTGGGCAGACCGGTCAGGCTGTCGTGGCTGGCCTGGTGCGCCAGGGTTTCATTCTCGCTTTGCAGATGGGTCTGCCAGGCTTCCAGCTCATCAAGCAGGGCATTGAAGTCGTTGCCCAGGTTGTCCAGCTCGGCGATCTGCGCCGGCGGCACCCGCTGATCGAAGGCCCGCTCGCGCCGGGCCGCGTGAGCCACTTCCGCCAGGCTGCGCAAGGGGCCGGTGATGCCCCGCAGTTGCCGACGCGCCAAGTACAGCGACACCCAGGCACTCAGCGCGGTGCACAGCACGATGCCCACCAGACCGCTGAACAGAAAGCGCAACAGGCTGCCGCCATGGCCGGTGACATTGACCGTGCCGACTTCGCGGTTCTGATGCAGGATCGGCAAGCTGATGGGCTTTTCCAGGAACGCGCTGGCGACGTGCATCTCCAGGTTGGTCAGCAGGCCGCTCTCCGGACGTTGCCAACTGGCCAGCAGGCGGCCCTGGATGTCATAGACCTTGGCATCGGCCACCTCTTCGGTGGAGGCGATCAGGGCCAGGGCCTCGGTGGCCACCACACTGTCGTTGAACACCACCGCGGCTTCCACGGTGTAGCTGATGGACCGGGCGATCAGGTGCAGGTTGTGATCGGCATAGACCCGCAACGCCAGGACCCCGAGAAAGGTCAGGGACAGGCTGGCCATGCAGATCGCCAACAGCGCGACGATCAGGTGGCCGCGACCTATGACCGACCGCAGGGTGGGGCGGGCCTTGGGCTTGAACCACTTCATGGGGCCGCCGGACGACGACGAGACAATTGCAGCACGCTGGGATGAATCTTCACCCCACTGCGGGCCACCGAGTCCAGATTGACCTCGAACGACACCTGATTGTCGCTGACCCGCAGGCAGAACAGGCTGCCCACGGTGCACTGGTCGCCGCCCTCGCTGATGCTCAGCACGGGTTGGCCGATCAGCGAGTTGAACAGCCGGTTACGCTCTTCTGTGCTCAATTTGCCGACGTACACCGAGTCGCACTCACTGGCCAGGGCCGGGCTGCTGGCCAGCAACCGGCGCACCAGCACGGGGCGACCGGTGGCCTGTGTCGTGCCCTTGAGCAGGTCATCGGTGTATTCGGTGGGACCCACCACGCACAACCGCAGCTCTGCGGGCTCCACCGGCCAGCGCGCGTAGCTGAGGATCCCCAGCACCACTTGCGTCACCGCCTTGGCCCGCTGCTCGGCCAGGCTGGTCGGGGTTGAAGGCTCTGACTGCGCCACGGCGCACAGACTGAACAGGCAAAGCATGGTCGACAGTACACACTGTCTCCACCGCAAACTGCGCTCTGTCCTCAAGACAGCCACGTCCATGCAGGGATTCTCGTTGAATTTCACGGAAATGATGCCGCAACGATAGCACAGCCCGGGAAAATGCAGCGAGGCCAGCGCCCCGAAACGGTGCCGGGCTCCAGACTCGGACATCGGCGTCAGTCCAGCTCCAGCATCAACCCGCTGAGGCGCTTGACCTTGCGCCGCACCGCCTCTTCGAACACCCCGGCGCGGGGCTCGATCAGGCTGAACCAGTCCTTGGCCCGAGTGATGCCCGTATAGATCAACTCCTTGGTCAGCACCGGGTTCAAGGCATCGGGCAAGATCAGCGCCGTATGGGCGAACTCCGAGCCCTGGGACTTGTGCACCGTCATGGCATAGACCGTCTCCACATCATTGAGCCGGCTCGGCAGCACCAGGCGCACCCCGCCCTGGCCATCGTTACGCGGGAAGGCAACCCGCAGCACCTGCCTCCCCGGCTCCTGGCCCTCGGCTTCCGGCAGTTTCAGGGCGATGCCGATATCGCCGTTCATCAGCCCCAGGCCATAGTCGTTGCGGGTCATCAGCACCGGGCGGCCTTCGTACCACAGCTGGTCGCTGTCGATCAGCCGGGCCTTGAACAGCGCCTGGGTGATGCGCAGGTTCAGGCCTTCGACGCCCCAGGGCCCCTTGCGCACCGCGCAGAGCAACTGGAAACGGTCGAAGGCCAGCAACACATTGCGCGCCCATTCGGTCCAACGCCGGTCTTCCAGGGGCGTGTCGGCGGCGGGACGCTGGCTGCGCAGCACTTGCAAGTAGTGCCGGTAACCTTGCGGTCCCTCGCCATGCCCCTCCAGCAGCAGACGCTCCAGCGCCCGGTCCTGCTCGCCCTTGAGGCTCAGGCCATACAGGTCGGCATGGCTGCGGGCCGCCAGCAGGCGCCGGGCCTCATCGGCCTGCTGCTGGTTGACCCAACGCGCCAGCTGGCCAATGCCGCTGCCTTCGCCGAAACGCCGGGAGTGACGCAGCATCACCACCTGCTGCGCCAGGGGATGCTGGTGCCCGCTGTCCTCCTGCAGGCCGCTGGCACCGAGGTGTTCACCGCTGACCGCTTCCAGCCAGGCGCGCGTCTGCGGGTTGTACCAGCCGGCCTCGGCATCGCGGCACAGGTCCCCGAGCACGGCACCCGCCTCCACCGAGGCCAGCTGGTCCTTGTCCCCCAGCAGCACCAGACGCGCGTGGATGGGCAAGGCATCCAGCAGATTGGCCATCATTTCCAGGTCGATCATCGACGCTTCGTCCACCACCAGCACATCCAGCGGCAGAGGGTTGCCGGCGTGATGGCGGAAATGCCGGGTGCCCGGACGATTGCCCAGCAAACGGTGCACCGTGGTCACTTCACTGGGGATCTTCTCGCGCACTTCATCGGCCACCGACAGGGAGCGCACCTGCAGGCTGATGGACTCGGTAAGGCGCGCCGCGGCCTTGCCGGTGGGCGCCGCCAGACGAATGCGCAGCGGTTTGCGGGCGTCCACCGCCGGGCCCTGGAGCAGGGCCAGCAGGCGCACCACCGTGGTGGTCTTGCCGGTGCCGGGGCCGCCGGTGATGATGCTGAACGCGCCACGGGTGGCCAGGGCGCAGGCGAGTTTCTGCCAGTCGATGGGCCCCGCCGCCTTGGCCGGACCGAACAGCCCGTCGAGGCGCTGCGCGAGGTTTTCCGGGGTGGCCTCGGTCAACGCCAGGCGTTGGCGCAGGGCGTTGTCGATGCGCCGTTCATAGGCCCAGTAGCGTCGCAGGTACAGGCGCTTGCCGGACAGCACCAGCGGCCGCTGGCGGGATGCGTCGCCGTGATCCGCCGCCAGGGCCACCAGCCGGCTGCCGGCCAGGACCTTGCACCACTGGGCGCCTTCGAGCCCCGCCAGGACCTGGGAGGGCAGCACCGGGGCGCCACTTGGCGAATCCCCTTCCGGTGGCAGGGACAGGGCGAAATCCGGCTCCTTGAGGGTTTCGAACAGGTCCAGGCAGACATGCCCATGCCCCAGCTGGTGACTGGTCAGGGCCGCGGCCATCAGCACCAGCGGATCGCAGCCCGGGTCCAGCTCATGCAGAAAGCCGACAAAGGCCTTGTCCAGGGAACGCAGCCAGCCGCGCTCGACCCAGCGCTCGAGCAACAGCAGCAGGTCCTGGGCACGGGTCAGGGGGGCCAGCTCGAACGGCGCATCAGGCATCTCGGTCGAGGAGGCGAACAGATCCGGGGTCATAGCAGCACTCCCTGCTCCCAGGCGGGCTCGGCCTTGGGCGGCTCGGGCTGGCCCTGGAACATGCGGTCCAGGCGCTCGATCAACTGCCGCGGCGGCCGGGCGAAATACGCGCCTCGGCTCGCCGAGCGACTGCCGCGCAGGAACAGGTACAGGGCACCGCCGATGTGCCGGTCATAGTCGTAGTCCGCCAGCCGGGCCTTGAGCTGGCGGTGCAGGGCCAGCAGGTACAGCACGTATTGCAGGTCGTAGCGGTTGTCGAGAATCGATTGTTCCATGGCCTGCTCGGTGTAGGCGGCGTCGTCCGCGCCCAGCCAGTTGGATTTGTAGTCGGCCACGTAATAGCGGCCCTGATGTTCGAACGTCAGGTCGATAAAGCCCTTGAACATGCCGTTGAGCAGCACCGGCTCGGCGGTGACCCGCGCCGCGCCCTGGTGGGTCTGCTCACGCACCCATTGGTCCAGCTTGAGCACGTCGACCTTGTGGCTGGCGAACCAGAACTCCATTTCGACTCGGTACTGGGTCAGTTGCCCCAGTACCACCGGCGGCTGTCCGTCTCCCAGCGGCAAGGGAACTTGCAGCAGGTGCTGCAGCCAGTCACTGAGGGTCGGGATCCAGCCCTGCCAGCCGCGGCGATTGCAACGGCGGGCGATGGCGTCGCCGATCTGCTCCGGGGTTGCGGTAAAGCCCTCCTCCCCCGCCCACTCCAGCAGACCATGAAGGAAGGTGCCGGGGTTCGGTCCCCGGGGAAAGCGGTGGATATCGCCACCACTGGCGGCGACTTCACGCGGGGCTTCGGGATCGAGCCGCTCATCATCGAAGAGTTTCTGCGCCTGGGGATTTTCCGGGGCTTCGGTGCTGCCGGCGCCCAGGGTGTCGCTGATGCGCAGGGCGCTGTAGGAGGCGATCCACCAGTTCTCCGCCGCGCGTCGAACCGGGATCAGCGGCTCCAGCAGGCTGGCGTCGTTGCGCGGCGGATGAAAACGCTGCTCATTGGCGGCCGGCAGTTCGCCCACGCCGATGGCATCACAGCCTTGCTGCAGGTCCAGCAGCCAGCGCAGCAACCCCTTGGACTCGTCGAGCCGGGCACCACCGCCCAGCAGGTAGCCCAGGGCCGAGAGGTGCAGCACTGAGCTGTTGTGATTGCCGCGCTTGAGGTCGGCCACCCCCAGCCAGCAGGCATGCTGGGCCCGGGTCAGGGCCACGTAGAGCAGCCGCAGGTCTTCCGCCAGGCGTTCTTCGTCCGCTTGCGCGATCAGCTCCGGGGTCGGTCGCAGGCTGACCTGGGGCTTGCCTGCGGCATCGTGGTAATGCAGGGGCAGGCGGCTGCCATCCACCGGCTTGGTGGAGCAGATGAAGGGCAGGAACACCAAGGGGTATTCCAGGCCCTTGGACTTGTGGATGGTCACCACCTTGACCAGTTGCTCGTCGCTTTCCAGGCGCAGGATCTGCTCCTCCGCGGCCTGCCCGGACAGCGCCAGGTGCTCGGCCAGATGGCGGATCAAGGCTTGCTCGCCATCCAATTCCGCGGCGTTCTGCTGCAACAGTTCGGACAGGTGCAACAGGTTGGTCAGCACCCGCTCGCCATCGCTGCGGGCCATCAACGCCTGGGGCAACTGGAAGTCGTGGAGCAGGCGGCGCAGCATCGGCAGCACGCCCTGGCTGCGCCAGATCGCCCGGTATCCGCGAAACTGCATGACCCGGGCTTCCCAGGCCAACTCGTCCTGGTTCAGCCGCTCCAGTTCCAGCAGGGACAGGTTCAGGGTCAGGGACGCCAGGGCCGCCCGCAGCGGACGCTCCACATCCGGCTCGGCACAGGCCTTGAGCCACACCAGCAGGTCCCGGGCTTCCTGGGCGGCGAACACCGAGTCCTTGTCCGACAGGTACACACTGCGCACCCCACGAGCCGCCAGCTCACCACGCACCGCCTGGGCCTCCTTGCCATCGCGGACCAGGATGGCGATATCTGCCGGCAACAGCCCCTTGAGGGCTTGCTGCTCACGGACAAAACCGCTGCGGCCCTGCTGACCGCCAACGAGCAGCTCGACAATCGCACTGGCACAAGCCGCCGCCTGCTGCTGACGATACTGAGCCCCGGACAGCGGCTGCTCGGCAGGCAGATGCCAGAAGTTCAGCGCCGGCAGCGCTTGACCG
Source organism: Pseudomonas sp. 3MA1 (assembly GCF_029237275.1). Lineage (NCBI taxonomy): Bacteria > Pseudomonadati > Pseudomonadota > Gammaproteobacteria > Pseudomonadales > Pseudomonadaceae > Pseudomonas > Pseudomonas sp. 3MA1. The sequence goes on from NZ_JAACFX010000007.1 coordinate 377,064, forward strand.
TCGACCTGCAACTGCTCCTTGCGCCCCTGGGCTGCCACCGCCAGGAACGGCACCGGGTTCCGGCCGTCGTCTTCGCGAAACAGAAAGGCCCCGCGCCCCTGCGGGCGCTGTTCGGCCTGCAGGAACACATGGTTGACCGCGCGGACCATGGCCTGGCTGGAACGGAAGTTGGTGCCCAGGGTGTGCAGGCGCCCGGTGGTGGCCTGGCGGGCCCGCAGGTAGGTGTAGATATCGGCGCCACGGAAGGCGTAGATCGCCTGCTTGGGGTCGCCGATCAGAAACAGTCCGGTCTCGGGGTCGTTGGCCTCGATGCGGTAGATGCTTTCGAAGATCCGGTATTGCACCGGGTCGGTGTCCTGGAACTCGTCGATCAGGGCCACCGGGAACTGCTCGCGGATCAGGGTCGCCAGGCGCTCGCCGCCATCGCTGTGCAGGGCGCTGTCCAGACGCAGCAGCATGTCGTCAAAACCCATCTCGGCACGACGGCGCTTCTCTTCTTCAAAGCGCTCACCGACCCACTGCGCGGCGTGCTGCAGGACCGCGGCGTCGGGGCTGGGCAACGCCTCGAGGCTGGCCTTGAGCCCGGCCATGGCTTCAAGCGCCGGGTGCTGCGGCACCTCTCCCTTCCAGGCTTCGCTCATGCCGTCCGGGGTCAGGCGGGTGAAGCCGGTGCCGATGTCCAACGCCTCAACGGACGCGTCTTCGGCCCAGGCGCTGATCTTTTCAAACCAGGGTTCGAAGAAGCGCGCCTGCAGCTTGCGGCCGTCGACGCTCTTGCTGGCCACGCCTTGCAGGCAGATGTCACGCAGCTCCCCCGCCCACAGCCGCCAGGGTGCCTTGAGTTGCACCAGGGCTTCCCGGCGCTCCTGCAGGCAGGCCTCGATCAACTCGCTGGGCGTCTGCGCCGAGGGCTGACGCTGCTCGCTGCCGAACAGCGCGCGAACCCGCGGCAGCAGTTGGGCCGGGCCGACCCAGTTGGCGCGTACCCAGTTCAGCGCATCGCCCTGCATCGGGTAGCAGAACAGCCGCCAGTAATCGCGCAGCACCTGCCCCAGCAAATCGCTGTGGTCGGTTTCCAGGGTCTGGGTGAACAGACTGCCGCTGTCGAAGGCGTGCTCGCGGAGCATGCGCTGGCACCAGCTGTGGATGGTGGAGACGGCGGCCTCGTCCATCCACTGAGCGGCGATGTCCAGGCGATTGGCGCAGGCGGCCCACTGTTCGGCGGGGTATTGCGCGCGCAGCTCGACGATCAGGCTGTCGGGGGCACTGATCTCGTCGCGGAAGAAACGCGCGGCCTCCGCCAGGCGGGTACGGATGCGCTCGCGCAGCTCCTTGGTCGCGGCGTCGGTGAAGGTCACCACCAGAATCTGCGGCGGCAGCAGTTCGCGGCCAAAGCCTGCGGACTCGCCGCCGTGGCCCAGCACCAGGCGCAGGTACAGCGCGGAGATGGTGAAGGTCTTGCCGGTGCCGGCGCTGGCTTCGATCAACTGGCTGCCGCGCAGGGGAAAGGCCAGGGCCAGAGGGGCTTGTTGACTCATTGCACAGCCTCCTCGCCAAGGGCGGAACGCCAGGGGGCGTCCAGCAGGGGGCGATAGAGCGTTTCGGCCCAGCCGCTGAACGTCTCATCGGCGATCAGCGCGTTGTAATCGGCAAATTGCCGGGCCAGGGCCGGAGTCTCCCGGCGCTCGCCCTCGCTGTTCTGGCCGTCACCATCGTAAGCCTTGCGGGCCGCGGCGGCGGCTTTGTCCGGATCGCTCTGCCCGAGCCAGACAAAGGCGGTCTTGACCGCCACCGGCAGCGGCTGGCGCATGCCCGCCTGCCAGGCCAGCAGCAGGTTGCCGAGAATCGCCCGGGCCTGTTGCTGCTCCAGCGGCGCCAGCAACAGGCTGTCATCGCTGGCCACCAGCGCGGTGGTCAGGGAGTAGCCGCTGGCACAGGCCAGCAGGTGGTTGATCCAGGGTTTGATCAGGCGGTGCCATTTGCGGGTCTTGATCGAGCCGATGCCGTTGGCGATGGTGGTCACCGCCAACAGCCCGCCATCTGCCCGCTCATGCAGGCTGCTCAACCAGCCTTCCACACGCACGCCCTGGAGTTCCAGGCTGACCGGCAAGGCGCTGGTCAGCGGTGTCGGCCACAGGTCCAGCAGTTGCCGGTAGCGCTGCAACAGGTCCGGCAACGGCTCCATGAGCTCGCGTTGCAGGCACTCGCCAAAACCGGCCATGGGCAGCAGGCCGCTGGCTTGCAGGCGCTGCGCCTGGGCCTGCAGGGCCTGCTCCGGATGCGCGGCATCACTCAGTGCCGCCTCCAGCAAACTGTCGCTGAGGCTGTAGCGTTGCAGGGCATCGAGAACGAAGGGCTCCTCGTCCGCCAGCGGCGCGTCCATGGCTTCGAAAAACACCTTGAGGCGTTGGCTGAAAAAATGCCGTACCGGGTGCCGCAGAAAGTCCTGCAACTGAGCCAGGCTCAGGGGTTCATCCTGGACATAGGGTTCAAGGGGCTGGACGCTCATGCTGGGTTCGTGAGCCTGGTGCAGGACCTGCCATTCCCGGGCATAGCTGAACAGCGTGTCGCTGTCGTGGAAGTAGCGGGCACTGAAAGGTTGCAGCGGGTGCTCCTGGGTCAGGGCTTCGAGCAACGATGAGTGTTCGTCCAGCAGCCGCCAGCCGCCGGCCAGGTGATCGCGCAGTTGGCCGATCAGCACCGAGGCGGGCCGTTCGCTGTTGTCGCGAATACTGCGGCCGACCCAACTGATGTACAGCTGGTCCCGGGCCGAGAGCAGGGCTTCGAGCAGCAGGTAGCGGTCATCCTCGCGCCGTGAACGGTCGCCAGGGCGGTAGTCGCTGCCCATCAGGTCGAAGTCCAATGGCGGCTGGGCCCGTGGGTAATCGCCGTCGTTCATGCCCAGCAGACACACCAGCTTGAAGGGGATGGCCCGCATCGGCATCAGCGTGCAGAAGTTCACCGCGCCGGCGAGAAAGCGCTGGGACAGGCGGCCCTGATCCAGGCCAGCCAGCCAGGCTTCGCGCACCACGGTCAGGGGCAACTGATCTTGCAGGCCGACGGATTCGCAGGTTTCCAGCCAGGTTTCCCGCAGGTCTTCCAGCTGGCCCAACAGGTAGTCGTCGTGCTCGGTGGCGGCCAGGAAGAACTGCTCAAGCAATTGCTGCAGGCGCTCGCCCCATTGCGCCGGCACCGCCGGCTCGGTGAGTTGCTGGTAGGCCATCTGCAAGGCATCCAGCAGCGCCACCAAGGGACCGATCAGCGCCGCATCCAGGCCGCCGATCTCGTCATAGGGCTCGATGCCGTCGCAGGCATCGGAGCGGCCGACGGCGTACCCCAGGAGCATGCGCCGCAGCCCGAAACGCCAGCTGTTTTGCTCCAGTTCCTCGGGCAGCCCCAACTCCGCCCGCTGCTGGGCATTCATGCCCCAGCGGATACCGGCCCCTTCGATCCAGCGATGCAGGGTCGGCAGGTCGGCTTCGTCGACACCAAAACGGGCGCGCAGCGCAGGGACGTCGAGCAGATCGAGGATCTCGCTGACCGGAAAGCGGCTGTCCGGCAGTTTCAGCAGGTGCTCGACGGCAATCAGCAGCGGGTCGCGGCCACGCTGGCCCTGGTCGGTGAGGGTGAAAGGGATGAAGCGGCGGTCATCACGTTCCAGTTGGCCGAATACCGCGCGGATGTGCGGGGCGTAGCTGTCGATGTCGGGGACCATGACGATCACATCGCGTGGCCGCAGGTCGGGTTCGGCACTGAAGCGCGCCAACAGCTGGTCGTGGAGGATTTCCACTTCCCGTTGCGCGCTGTGGGCAATGTGAAAACGGATCGACTGATCCTGCTGCAAATCGACGGCGGGCCAACGTTCACGGGTTTCGTTGAGGGGGCGCAGTTCGAGGATGTCGTCCTGCAACTGCTGGAGCATGGTGCGCGGTTCGCTCTCGCTGAACAGGTCGATGCGCCCATCGCGAAAAGCCGCGCGGTAACTGTTGGGATCGTCGTAGCTGTCCAGCAGATTGATGTAGTCACGGCCCTGTTTGCCCCAGGCGGCCAGTAACGGATGGGCGTGCTGGTGCAGGGTCTGCGGATCCAGGGCCAGGGGCATGCCGGCTTTGCGCGCCTGACGTTTGTATTGATGGCGGAGCAGATCCTTGTCGGCAACGATGTCCGCCCAGTGATGGCGACAGGGGTTGTGCACGCAGAGCAGGACCTGGCTGAAACGTGCCAGTCCGGCCAAGGCTTCCAGGGCCTGGGCCGGCAATGAAGAAATGCCGAAAACGATCACCCGGGATGGCAAGCCAGCGGGGGGCTGGTCGAGGCTGTTGATCCGTTCGATAAAGCGCTGGTGGACTCCGGCTCGACTCTGGGCCATGCCCTCGGTGCCGACATCCACAAGCAGGGCACGCCACAGTTCGGCTTGCCAGCAGTTGGCTGGGGTCAGGGCCTTGGCTTCGCCGCGAACGTTGCGCAATTGATGGCGCCCTGCTGACCAGTCTTCCAGCCAGTCGGCTCGGTAGACCTGATATTGGTCGAACAGGTCCGCCAGACGTTCCGCCAGTTGATAGCGCTTACGCAGATCGCTGTCGTGGGTCAGAAAGCGTTGCAGGGGTTCGAAATGGGGCTTGTCGATCAGCTCCGGCAGCAAGCGCATCAGGCGCCAGGTCAGCGGGGCTTTATCCAGCAGGGATTTGGGCGGGATTTCGTCTCGACCCAGGACCAGACGGTAGAGCTGCCACATGAAGCTGCCGGGCAATTGCACATCGATCGCCGCGGCAATACCACAGCCGCCGGAGTCGTCCTCTTCGGGATCTTCGGCCAGGGCCAGCTTCAACCATTGGGCGATGCCATTGCTCTGCACCAGGGCGATTTCATTTTCCAGGGGAGCCAGCGGGTAACGCCGCATCCAGCTCACCACCAGACTGCGCAACTCGTCCAGGCGGTTACCGTGAACCACCATAAAACCGGGGGTGAGGGACGAGGCGTCCGGCATAAAGGCTTCCTTGGAGAATGCAAAAAGCTAGGCCGGAACCTTAGCACTGTCGCGGGGCGCTGGCAGCCGCAGTCTCGTGCCCGTCGCCTGAACCAGCGGCACAGCTTTTCTGCGACGCAAAAACAAAACCCCAACTGCTTTCGCAGTTGGGGTTTCGGAATTTAATCTTGACGATGACCTACTCTCACATGGGGAAACCCCACACTACCATCGGCGATGCATCGTTTCACTTCTGAGTTCGGGATGGGATCAGGTGGTTCCAACGCTCTATGG
>NZ_JAACFX010000008.1:0-330748 GCF_029237275.1 Pseudomonas sp. 3MA1
CGGGCTTTAAGCCCAGGCAACCGTTCGGACTAATTTAGGAAGGAACCTGCCTCGACCCATGCTCACTCACGATCTCGAAATCCGAGGGCACCGCGATCTGAGGCAGGTAGAAATTAGCTTACAAGGGTGCCCGCCTTCCAGCAGCAACACCCGATCACAGTAGCGCGCCGCCAGATTCAGGTCATGGAGAATGATCAGCACCGCGACGCCCCGATCGGCAAATGCCCGAATGGCCTGCAAGGTCACGTGCTGGTGCAACGGATCGAGGGCCGAAGTGGGTTCGTCCAGCAGCAAATGATGCCCGGCCTGGCCCGGCCACAATTGCGCCAGGACCCGTGCCAGGTGCACCCGCTGGCGCTCGCCCCCGGATAACGCCAGGTAGCTGCGCCCTCGCAGGTGAGCCACATCGGCGGCTTCCAGGGCCGCATCGACTATCTGCGCGTCACGCACGCGGCCGCTCTGATGAGGCAGGCGCCCCAGCGCCACCACCTCCTCGACCTGAAAGGCAAAATCCAGACTCGACGCCTGGGGCAATACCGCCAGACGTTGCGCCCGCTCCGCCCCCGGCCATTGCGCCATCTCCTGCTCATCCAGCAACACCCGCCCCTGATGCGCCGTCAGCTCACCGCTCAAGACCCCAAGCAGGCTGCTTTTACCGGCACCATTGGGACCCAGCACCCCCAGCACTTGCCCGGGCAGCAGTTGCAGATCGATCCCCGCCAGCACCTCTTTACCCCCGCGCCGCACATGCAGGTTCTCGACTCGCAACATCAGGCACGTCCTCGCAGCAACAGGTAGAGAAAGAACGGCGCACCGATAAAGGCGGTGACGATTCCGATGGGCAACTCGGCCGGCGCCAGCGCCAGGCGCGCCACCAGATCGGCCAGCAGCAACAGACTGGCCCCCGCCAGGATCGAAGCCGGCAGCAGGGTTCGGTGATCCGGCCCCGACAACAGACGCACCAGATGGGGCACCACCAGGCCCACGAAACCGATCATGCCTGCCGCGGCCACGGCGGCGCCCACGCCCAGGGCGGTGCAGAACACCAGCTCCCGCTTGAGCCCCTCGACATCGATGCCCAGGTGCCTGGCTTCTGATTCGCCCAACAGCAGTGCATTCAACGCCTTGGCCCTGCGCGGCAACCACAGGGCCACCAGCACCGTCACCAGCAACAACGGCCACAGGCGCTGATAGCTGGCACCGTTGAGACTGCCCAGGTTCCAGAAGGTCAGGGTACGCAAGGTCGCGTCATCGGCCAGATAGGTGAACAAGCCCACCGTCGAACTGGCCAGGGCGGTCAGGGCGATCCCCGCCAGCAGCATGGTCGCCACGTGAGTCTGGCCATTGCGCCGGCCCAGGCGATAGACCAGCGCCGTGACCCCGAGCCCGCCGAGAAAGGCGCAGAGCGAGAGCAGGTAGGGAGCGATGGCTTCCGGCACGGCGCCGAACATCGAACCACCGACAATGGCGATGGCCGCCCCCAGGGCCGCCCCACTGGATACGCCCACCAACCCGGGATCAGCCAAGGGGTTGCGAAACAACCCCTGCATGGCCACGCCGGACAGCGCCAGCACCCCGCCCACCGCCAGACCGAGCAGGGTCCGTGGCAGGCGGATCTGGCCAAGGATCAACTCGGCCTGCTCCAGCCCCTGCCCATCGATAGGCGCGCCAAGCAGGCGCAAGGCGGCACGCAAGGTGTCGATCAAGGGCAGGCTGACCGGCCCCAGCGCCAGGGACAGCCAGATAGCCAGCACACACAGGGCACCAAGCCCGAGAAACAGCGTTCGCGGTTTGACCAGGCGGTTCATTGGGCCAGCTTGGCCTGAGGGTAGAACGCCGCCGCCAGGCGTTTCAGGCTATCCGGCAGACGCGGGCCCAGGCCGCCCACCAGCAAGGTCGGATCCAGCTCCACCACCCGCCCGGCCTTGGCCGCGGCAGTGGAGGCCAACACCGGGCTTTCCTTGAACAGCGCAGTGCGGGCCGCGTCGCCACTCAGGCTGCGGTCGGAGAACACCAACACCTGAGGATTCAGTCCCGCCAGGGATTCCGCCGAAAACGGCTTGTAACCGCTATGGGTCGCCAGGTTGCGCGCCCCGGCCTGTTGCAACAGCCAGTCCGCAGCCGTGTCCTTGCCGGCGATCAGCGGCTTGCCTCCCGCGTGCCCCAGCAACAGCAGCACTCCGGGCGCCGCCTGCTGCTCCTGCGCCCGTGCAATCCAGGCCCGCTGCTGCTCAAGACGCTGCTGATAGGCGCTGAACAATTGTCCGGCCTGATCCTCGCGCCCCAGCAATTGCCCCAACTGGCGCAAAGTACGCTGCAAGGTCGGCAGGTCGGCCTGTGCAGAAAACAGCTCGACCTTGACCCCGGCACTGCGGATCTGCGCCAGCACCGGCGGCGGGCCCATTTCTTCAGTACCCACCAGAATGTCCGGACGCAGGCTGAGAATGCCTTCCGCCGACAGCTGCCTTTGATAGCCGATGCTCGGCAACGACTTGAGCGACTCCGGGTGCTGGCTGGTGGTATCGACCCCCACCAGCTTCGACTCCGCCCCCAGGGCCGTCACCCATTCGGACAAGGCGCCCCCGGCACTGACCCAACGCTGCGGCAACTCCTCGGCGGCGGCCCACGGGCTCAGCAGCAGTGCGACCCAGAACGCGAGGGCGCTGGCACTCAGGCGCATAAGTAGATTTCCTTTGATAGCAGTGGGGCCCGCGAAGCGACTGTCCATGTGACATGCCAGACCGAACTGGCATCGAAAGGAGCAAGTACCCCGTTCCGGGCGAGGCGGCCATTTGATAATTGTTTTCATTTAGCCGTCAAGCGCCGACATGTTTCATCCTGCCGTCAGCCAGAAACGGTGACCGCCCGGGCCCAGAGCCCCAGGAGCAAGAGGATAGCCATGAAATTTCTTTGCACCGGAAGCGAGCTGCCCGAGGCTGGCAGCCGCGGTTTCCAGCTGGAGGGCCTGAAGCTGTTTGCCGTGCGTCGAGCAGGCCAGGCTTACGTGTATGCCAACCGCTGCCCGCACCGCGGCGTCGCCCTGGAGTGGCAGCCCGAGCAGTTTCTCGACCCCAGCGCCAGCCTGATCCAGTGCGCCACCCATGGCGCACTGTTTCTGATTGAAAGCGGCGAGTGCGTGGCCGGCCCCTGCGCCGGCCAGTTTCTGCAGGCCATCGACTGCCGGGAAGACAGCCAAGGTATCTGGGTCGATCTCTAGCCCTGCAACCGCACGTCCAGACGCCGGTCAATGCACACTTCCTGCGCGGTCAGGCGCACGCCGTAGGCCAGTACCTCGACCCCGGCCGCCACCGCTTCGCGCAATGCGTCGGCATACCCCGGATCAATCTCCTCGGCCGGACGCACGGCATCGATGCCCGACAGATTGACGCAGTACAGCAACACCGCACGTACCCCTTCCCGGGCCAGGCTTGCCAGCTCACGCAAGTGCTTGGCACCGCGCTGGGTCACCGCATCGGGAAACGCCGCCACGGGCGAACCGTCGAATCCCAAGGTGACACTCTTGACCTCGACATAGGCCGGGCCATGCGGGTAATCCAGGCGAAAGTCGATGCGGCTGTTCTCCTGACCGTAAGGCACCTCGCGCTTGAGGCCGGTAAAGCCGTTCAGCTCGCTGATCAGCCCGGCCCGCAGCGCCTCCTCGACCAGTCCGTTGGCCCGCCCGGTGTTGACGCAGGCCAGTCGCCCCTGCGGGGTTTCACTGATTTCCCAGGTCCCCGGCAGCTTGCGCTTGGGGTCATTGGAGCGGCTGAACCACACCTGCCCGCCCTCGACCATGCAATTGAACATCGAGCCCGTATTGGGACAGTGAATGGTCAGCAACTCACCCGTGGCGGTTTCGATGTCCGCCAGGAAACGCTTGTAGCGCCGCAACAGACGCCCTTGCTCCAGGGCCGGATCGAAGCGCATCAGCCTTGCCAGCTCTGCAGACCGCGGGCAATGCGCGCCACGGCTTCTTGCAGGCGCGCCAGGTTCTGGGTGTAGGCGAAACGCACATGGTGACCGGCCTGATGGCGTCCAAAATCCAGGCCCGGGGTGAAGGCCAGGTGCTCGGTTTCCAGGAAGTGTCGGCAGAAGGCAAAGGCATCCCCGCCAAAGGCGCTGATGTCGGCGTACAGGTAGAACGCGCCTTCCGGCTCCACGGCGATACCGAAGCCCAGCTCGCGCAAGGCGGGGAGCAGAAAGTCCCGACGGCGACCGAACTCGGCGCGACGCTCCTCCAGCAGGCTGATGGTTTCCGGCTCGAAACAAGCCAGGGCCGCGTACTGGGCCATGCTGGGAGCACTGATGTAGAGGTTCTGCGCCAGCTTCTCCAGCTCGCCCACCGCCGCCGGTGGTGCCACCAGCCACCCCAGGCGCCAGCCGGTCATGCCGAAGTACTTGGAGAAACTGTTCAGGACAAACGCGCTGTCATCGACCTCCAGAACACTGGCGGCGTCCGTGCCATAGGTCAGGCCGTGATAGATCTCGTCCACCACCAGATGCCCATTGCGCGCCTTGATCGCCGCGGACAGACCCGCCAGCTCGTCGCGACTGAGAATGGTCCCGGTGGGGTTCGCCGGAGACGCCACCAGGGCTCCGACACTGTCCTGATCCCAATGGCGTTCCACCAGATCCGGGGTCAGTTGATAACGCACCTCCGGACCTACCGGCACCAGTTGCGCCGCACCCTCCACCAGGCGCAGAAAGTGCCGGTTGCACGGATACCCCGGGTCTGCCAGCAGCCAGTGCTTGCCCGGGTCGACCAACAGGCTGCTGGCCAGCAACAGGGCGCCAGAGCCGCCTGGAGTGATCATGATCCGCTCGGGGTCGATATCCAGGCCATAGCGCTGCTGGTAGAACCCCGAGATGGCCCCGCGCAGTTCAGGAATGCCCCGGGCCGCGGTGTAGCGGGTCTTGCCGGCACTCAGCGCGGCCTGCCCGGCCTTGATGATCGGCTCGGCGGTGGTGAAGTCCGGCTCGCCGATCTCCAGGTGAATCACATCGTGTCCCGCCGCTTGCAGCTCATTGGCGCGGGCCAGCAGGGCCATGACATGGAAAGGTTCGATAGCGCGACTGCGCGCACTGTAGGGCAGAGCCATTAGCCTTCCTTCATTACAAGGTGGGGAAGCAAAAAGTCCGATTCTACCCATCCCGAGAAGCCAGGGAGAACCCGGAGCCATTCACGCGGTCTGCTACCTTAGCCAACCGGCGCCAACAGAACCCGCAGATTTGACTAAAATCAATGATTGAACGAACCGTTCAACGGGCCGTGTCAGACTTTTCTCATCTCTATGAGCGATACACGACATAGGCTCGACAACCGGGAGTAGCGCGCTCTGGTTTGATCTGGTAAGTTCGCCCGCTTGCAGCCGCAGGGCCGGCAAGTGTCGGAGATGGAGCAATCCTGCGCAATGGATTACAAGAGTAGAGGCGGTCCATTCATGCCCACCCAAGCAAAGCAACAGATTCAATCGATCAGCGGTTTTGAACCTTATGTTGAAACTGCGGGCGAAGAGTACATGGGCAAGCCCATGCGCGAACACTTCACCAAGATCCTGAACAAGTGGAAACAGGACTTGATGCAGGAAGTCGACCGCACTGTTGATCACATGAAAGACGAAGCGGCCAACTTCCCTGATCCGGCTGACCGTGCCAGCCAGGAAGAAGAGTTCAGCCTCGAACTGCGCGCCCGCGATCGCGAGCGCAAGTTGATCAAGAAGATCGACAAGACCCTGCAACTGATCGAAGACGAAGAATACGGCTGGTGTGAATCCTGTGGCGTCGAGATTGGCATCCGCCGCCTGGAAGCCCGCCCAACCGCCGACATGTGCGTCGACTGCAAGACCCTGGCGGAAATCAAGGAAAAACAGGTCGGCAAATAATCGCCGGCTTAACCTGAAACGGAGCGTACCCACGCTCCGTTTTCGTTTCCGCCGCCCTCTAGGAGCGAGCTCGCTCGCGCAAGCGATCCCCCGGAACATCGTCACCTTTCATGACTGCCTCCACATCCTCCGCGTACATCGGGCGCTTCGCCCCCACTCCCAGCGGCTATCTGCATTTCGGTTCTCTGGTTGCCGCGCTTGCCTCCTATCTTGATGCCCGCGCCGTCGGCGGCCGCTGGCTGCTGCGCATGGAGGACCTTGACCCGCCCCGAGAAGAGCCCGGTGCCCAGGCGGCGATCCTAAAGGCGCTGGAAAGCTACGGTTTCGAATGGGACGGGCAGATGATCCGCCAGAGCGATCGCCACGACGCCTATGCCGAGGTGCTCAACCGCCTGTTCAACCAGGGCCTGGCGTATGCCTGCACCTGCTCGCGCAAACAGCTGGAGCCCTATCACGGCATTTACCCGGGACTGTGCCGCAACCTCGGCCACGCCCAGGACGACGCCGCGATCCGCCTGCGGGTACCCGAACTGGAGTATCGCTTCGTCGACCGGGTCCAGGGCGAGTACCGTCAGCACCTGGGCCGGGAAGTCGGGGACTTCGTGATCCGCCGCCGCGACGGCCTCTATGCTTACCAACTGGCCGTGGTCCTCGACGATGCCTGGCAGGGCATCACCGATATCGTGCGCGGCGCCGACTTGCTGGACTCGACACCGCGCCAGCTGTACCTGCAGGAACTGCTGGGCCTGCCCCAACCGCGCTATCTGCATGTGCCGCTGATCACCCAGCCGGACGGGCACAAACTGGGCAAGTCCTACCGCTCGCCGCCGCTGACCGAGGATCAGGCCCCGCCCCTGCTGCTGCGCGCCCTGCGGGCACTGGGCCAGACGCCACCGGCCGACCTCGATGGCGCCAGCGTCGCGCAGATAATGGCCTGGGGCATGGCCCACTGGGATGCCGCCCTGATTCCACGCACACTGAGCGTGCCGGAAGCGCAATTGCGCTGACGCCCCTTGCAGCTTGGCGCCCATCCGTTACCATCGCCGCACGTTTTCGGGCACGCACACAATAAAGAGAGGCCGAGATGTACATCTATCGCTTGGTCCTGCTCCTGGTAGTGGGGATCTATCTGTTTTCCCCCGCCATCATGGATTGGTGGATCGATGCTACTGGCGCCTGGTATCGCCCGTATCTGCTCTGGCTGATTCTGATCGTCGTGACCTTCATCCTGCAGAGCCAAAAAGATGCCGATGAGCTTTAGCCTGACCCAGATGATCCTGATCAGCGCCGCCTACTTGCTGGTGCTGTTCGGGGTGGCCTGGATCAGTGAGCGCGGCATGATTCCGCGCTCGATCATTCGCCACCCACTGACCTACACCCTGTCGCTGGGGGTCTATGCCAGCGCCTGGGCCTTCTACGGCACGGTGGGCCTGGCCTATCAATACGGCTACGGCTTTCTCTCCAGCTACCTGGGGGTGTCCGGGGCCTTCCTGCTGGCGCCGGTGCTGCTCTATCCGATCCTCAAGATCACCCGCACCTACCAGCTGTCGTCCCTGGCGGATCTGTTCGCCTTCCGTTTCCGCAGCACCTGGGCCGGCGCCCTGACCACCATCTTCATGCTGGTGGGGGTCCTGCCCCTGCTGGCCTTGCAGATCCAGGCGGTGGCCGATTCCATCGGCATCCTCACCCATGAGCCGGTGCAACACCGCGTGGCGCTGAGCTTCTGCGCGCTGATCACCCTGTTCACGATTTTCTTCGGTTCCCGGCACATCGCGACCCGGGAAAAACACGAAGGCCTGGTGTTCGCCATTGCCTTTGAATCGGTGATCAAGCTGATCGCCATTGGCGGCGTCGGCCTCTATGCGCTGTACGGGGTCTTCGATGGGCCGCAACAGCTGGAGCTCTGGCTGCTGCAGAACCAGACCGCCCTGGCCGCGCTGCATACGCCGCTGCAAGAAGGCCCATGGCGCACGCTGCTGCTGGTGTTCTTCGCCTCGGCCATCGTCATGCCGCACATGTACCACATGACCTTTACCGAAAACCTCAACCCCCGCGCCCTGGTCAGCGCCAGTTGGGGCCTGCCGCTGTTCCTGCTGCTGATGAGCCTGGCAGTGCCGCTGATTCTCTGGGCCGGACTCAAGCTCGGCGCCACCACCAATCCGGAATACTTCACCCTGGGCATCGGCATTGCCGCCAACAGCCCGGCCCTGGCCCTGCTGGCCTATGTCGGCGGCCTTTCCGCCGCCAGCGGCCTGATCATCGTCACCACCCTGGCCTTGTCGGGGATGGCCCTGAACCATCTGGTGCTGCCGCTCTATCAGCCGCCGGCGGAAGGCAACATCTATCGCTGGCTGAAATGGACCCGTCGCGCCCTGATCGTCGCCATCATCATGGCCGGCTACGCCTTCTACCTGCTGCTGGGGGCCGAGCAGGACCTGGCCAACCTGGGAATCGTCGCCTTCGTCGCCACTCTGCAGTTTCTGCCCGGGGTGCTGTCGGTGCTGTACTGGCCGACCGCCAACCGGCGCGGTTTCATCGCCGGGCTACTGGCCGGGATCCTGGTGTGGCTGGTGACCATGCTGCTGCCGTTGATCGGCAACCTGCAGGGTTTCTATATCCCGCTGCTGAACATGATCTATGTCCTCGACGACACCAGCTGGCACATGGCGGCCATCGCCTCGCTGGCCGCCAACGTGCTGATGTTCACCCTGATCTCGCTGTTCACCAATGCCAGCAGCGAGGAAGCCAGCGCCGCCGAAGCCTGCGCCGTGGACAACGTGCGTCGCCCGCAACGACGGGAACTGCATGCCGCCTCGCCCCAGGAATTCGCCACCCAACTGGCCAAGCCGCTGGGCGCCAAGGCCGCGCAAAAGGAAGTGGAACAGGCCCTGCGCGACCTCTACCTGCCCTTCGACGAGCGTCGACCTTACGCCTTGCGGCGCCTGCGTGATCGCATCGAAGCCAACCTCTCGGGCCTGATGGGACCCAGCGTTGCCCAGGACATGGTGGAAACCTTCCTGCCCTACAAGGCCGGCGGAGAAAACTACGTCACCGAGGATATCCACTTCATCGAAAGCCGGCTGGAGGACTACCACTCGCGCCTGACCGGCCTGGCAGCCGAACTCGATGCCCTGCGTCGCTACCACCGGCAAACCCTGCAGGAACTGCCGATGGGCGTCTGCTCCCTGGCCAAGGACCAAGAAATCCTCATGTGGAACAAGGCCATGGAGGAGCTGACCGGCATTCCCGCGCAACACGTGGTGGGCTCGCGCCTGAGCACCATCGCCAACCCATGGAAGGATTTGCTGCAAGGCTTCATCAACCTGCCGGACGAACACTTGCACAAGCAGCACCTGGCCCTCGACGGCCAGACCCGCTGGCTGAACCTGCACAAGGCCGCCATCGACGAGCCTCTGGCCCCGGGCAACAGCGGCCTGGTGCTGCTGGTGGAAGACCTGACCGAAACCCAGACCCTGGAAGACAAACTGGTGCACTCCGAACGCCTGGCCAGCATCGGGCGCCTGGCCGCCGGGGTCGCTCACGAGATCGGCAACCCGATCACCGGTATTGCCTGCCTGGCGCAGAACCTGCGGGAAGAGCGCGAGGAGGACGGCGAACTGACGGAAATCAGCGAGCAGATTCTCGAACAGACCAAGCGCATTTCGCGCATCGTGCAGTCGTTGATGAGCTTTGCCCACGCCGGCAGCCACCAGCACAACGACGAAGCCGTGTGCCTGGCCGAAGTCGCCCAGGATGCCATCGGCCTGCTGGCCCTGAACCGGCGTAATTTCGAAGTCCAGTTCTTTAATCTGTGCGATCCCGACCACTGGGTCGATGGCGATCCTCAGCGCCTCGCCCAGGTCCTGATCAACCTGCTTTCCAACGCCCGCGACGCCTCCCCTCCCGGCAGCGCGGTACGCGTCAAGAGCGAGGCTTTCGAGCACACGGTCGACCTGATCGTGGAGGACGAAGGCAGTGGCATTCCGAAGAACATCATGGACCGATTGTTCGAACCGTTTTTCACCACCAAGGACCCTGGAGAAGGCACCGGACTGGGCCTTGCGCTGGTCTATTCCATCGTTGAAGAGCATTATGGACAAATCACCATCGACAGCCCGGCCGATCTACAGAGCCAGCGCGGCACCCGTATCCGGGTGACCTTGCCGCGTCATGTCGAAGCGACGTCCGCTGTGAACTGAGACCGTCGAGAGAATTGAATCAATGCCGCATATTCTGATCGTCGAAGACGAAACCATTATCCGCTCCGCCCTGCGCCGCCTGTTGGAACGCAACCAGTACCAGGTCAGCGAAGCCGGCTCAGTGCAGGAAGCCCAGGAACGCTTCAGCATCCCCACGTTCGATCTGATCGTCAGTGACCTGCGCCTGCCGGGTGCTCCGGGCACCGAACTGATCAAGCTCGGCCAGGGTACTCCGGTGCTGATCATGACCAGCTACGCCAGCCTGCGCTCAGCCGTGGACTCGATGAAAATGGGCGCGGTGGACTACATCGCCAAGCCTTTCGACCACGATGAGATGCTCCAGGCCGTGGCGCGAATCCTTCGGGATCGGCAAAGCGCCGAGAACCCCGCGCCAGATCGCCCAGCGGGCAAGGCCGGGGCGACGGCAGACAAGGCCGTGGCCGGCAACAGCAACGGGGAAATCGGCATCATCGGCTCCTGCCCGCCGATGCAGGACATGTACAGCAAGATTCGCAAGGTCGCGCCGACGGACTCCAATGTCCTGATCCAGGGCGAATCCGGCACTGGTAAAGAGCTGGTGGCCCGGGCGCTGCACAACCTGTCCAAGCGCGCCAAGGCGCCGATGATCTCGGTGAACTGCGCCGCCATTCCGGAAACCCTGATCGAATCCGAGCTGTTCGGCCACGAGAAAGGTGCATTCACCGGCGCCAGTGCCGGTCGTGCCGGCCTGGTGGAAGCGGCGGACGGCGGCACACTCTTCCTTGACGAAATTGGCGAACTGCCGCTGGAAGCCCAGGCCCGCCTGCTGCGCGTGCTGCAGGAAGGCGAGATCCGCCGTGTCGGTTCGGTGCAGTCGCAAAAAGTCGACGTGCGCCTGATAGCGGCAACTCACCGCGACCTCAAGAGCCTGTCGAAAATCGGCCAGTTCCGTGAAGACCTCTACTACCGCCTGCACGTGATCGCCTTGAAACTGCCAGCCCTGCGCGAGCGAGGTGCCGACGTCAATGAAATTGCCAACGCCTTCCTGGCCCGACAGAGTGCCCGCATCGGTCGTTCGGACCTGAGATTCGCCGCCGACGCCGAACAGGCGATCCGTCATTACTCCTGGCCGGGGAACGTGCGTGAGCTGGAGAACGCGGTCGAGCGAGCGGTGATCTTGTGCGAAAGCCCGGAGATTTCCGCGGACCTGCTGGGCATCGATATCGAATTGAGCGACCTGGAAGACGACGACTTCGTCGGCCTGGCGCCACAGCCGGGTAACACCAGCCACGAACCCACAGAAGACCTGTCCCTGGAAGACTACTTCCAGCACTTCGTGCTTGAGCACCAGGACCACATGACCGAGACCGAGCTGGCACGCAAGCTGGGAGTCAGCCGCAAATGCCTGTGGGAGCGGCGCCAGCGTCTGGGCATCCCGCGTCGCAAGAGCGGGGTGGCCAGCGAAAGCTGAACCGAGGCTGTCGAATGTGCGGGTGACATTCGACAAAATGAAAAAAACTGTTACCCACACCATCAGACGTAACAAAAGCCGGGGCTAAAGGTAACGAAGCCCCGGTTTTTTTTCGTCTGAATAACAGTGCCATAGGCGCCTAACCCCTTGTTTTACTGGGGATCGTAAAAGTTGGCACGGCACCTGCTATATGTTTGGTACAAGAACAATAACAAGCAATGCACAAGACAATAAAAATAAGACGAATCGACTCACGCACAATAAAAACAACACGGCGGAGGCGCAGCTAACTGATTCTTTTGGAGAGGCGTTGTATTTGGGGCTTGCCCCGCAACCAGGCCGAGAACAACAAAAACTGCCCTAAGGCAGAGCCTGAACTGGTTGGATCGAAAGGTCATTGCAACTCAGCGATCAAAGCAATCCGTTTGCTCTTGGCTCCCGATTGGGAGCGTCACACTGGGTAAACCAGGTGACAAGGGCGATCAACAAAAACAAGAAGCCCAAAACCAATAATAAAAATAGAGCACGCAACTATTCTGGGGGAGCTTCGGCTCCCCTTGTGGTTTGCGCCATTCGTATTTTCCCCCGACAACACCCACGCAGCCCCAGCAACTCGCGGTTTTGCGCAGGCCGACACAAGTCGCGGCAGCTTCCTACACCATCCTTCGACTAAATGCTAGAATCCCGGCCCATCATGCGGTCATTCTTCGTTTTGGCCGAACATTCCTTCAAACAGTGCATCCCATGCTGAAGAAGCTGTTCCAGTCATTCCGTTCTCCCTTGCGTCGTACGCAACACCAACGCAGCACCCCTGAAGTGCTCAATAGCAGCCAACATTCGCTGCAACGCGCCCAGTTCAGCCGGTATGCGGTGAATATCGTCGAGCGCCTGCAGAACGCCGGATACCAGGCTTACCTGGTGGGCGGCTGCGTGCGCGACATGCTGCTCAACATCACCCCCAAGGATTTCGACGTCGCCACCAGCGCCACACCGGAACAGGTCAAGGCCGAGTTTCGTAACGCGCGGATCATTGGCCGTCGTTTCAAGCTGGTGCACATTCACTTCGGTCGCGAAATCATCGAGGTCGCGACCTTCCGCGCCAACCACCCGCAAAACGATGACGATGAGGACAGCAACCAATCCTCGCGCAACGAAAGCGGGCGAATCCTGCGGGACAACGTCTACGGCACCCTGGAAGAAGACGCGCAGCGCCGTGACTTCACCATCAACGCCCTGTACTACGATCCGGTCAGCGAACGCATCCTCGACTACGCCAATGGCGTACACGACATTCGCAACAACCTGATCCGCCTGATTGGCGATCCCCGCCAGCGCTATCAGGAAGATCCGGTGCGGATGCTGCGTGCCGTGCGCTTCGCAGCAAAACTGAACTTCGGTATCGAAAAGCACACCGCCACGCCGATCCGTGAACTGGCCCCCATGCTGCGGGAGATCCCCTCGGCGCGCCTGTTCGAGGAAGTGCTCAAGCTGTTCCTCTCCGGCTACGCTGCCGACACCTTCGAAATGCTGGTGGACCTGCAACTGTTCGATCCGCTGTTCCCGGCCAGCGCCGAAGCCCTGGAATACAACCCGACCTACACCCACACGCTGATCAGCGAAGCCCTGATCAACACCGACTTGCGGATCAAGCAGAACAAGCCGGTGACCCCGGCCTTCCTGTTCGCCGCCCTGCTCTGGCCCGCCCTGCCGGCCCGAGTGCTGCGCCTGCAGGAACGCGGCATGCCGCCGATCCCGGCCATGCAGGAAGCGGCTCACGAGCTGATCGCCGAACAGTGCCAGCGCATCGCCATTCCCAAGCGCTTCACCATGCCGATCCGCGAGATCTGGGACATGCAAGAGCGCTTGCCTCGCCGCAGCGGCAAGCGCGCCGACCTGCTGCTGGATAACCCGCGTTTCCGTGCCGGCTACGACTTCCTGCTGCTGCGGGAAAGCGCCGGCGAGCAGACCGATGGCCTGGGAGAATGGTGGACCGATTACCAGGACGCCAACGATGCCGAACGTCGCGACATGATCCGCGAGCTGAGCGGCAAGGAAGATGCCAGTGGCGCCCCGCGCAAACGCCGACGCAGCAGCGGCGCCAAGCGCAAGCGTGCCGGCGGTTCCAACGCTTCGGGCGAATAGTGGATGGAACGTGTCTACATCGGTATGGGCAGCAACCTGGCTGCCCCTGAAGCTCAACTGCGCAGCGCCATCGAGGCCCTGGCGCAGTTGCCCGCCAGCCAGCTGCACGGCGTCTCGGCCTTCTATCAAAGCAACTCCCTGCTCCCCGGCCAGCCGCGCTACACCAATGCCGTGGCGGCGCTGGACAGCCACCTGGAGCCCCTGGCGCTGCTCGATGCCCTGCAGGCGATCGAAAACCAGCAGGGGCGCGAGCGCAACGAGCGCTGGGGCCCGCGCACCCTGGACCTGGACATCCTCCTGTTCGGTGACCGCCTGATCGACGAACCCCGTCTCAAGGTGCCGCATTACCACATGCACGCCCGCCCCTTTGTCCTCTATCCCCTGGCGGAACTGGCCCCTGCCGAGTTGCAACTGGCCGACGGGCGCACCCTCAAGGCGCTGCTCGATGCCTGCCCATTTGTCGGCCTGGAACGCCTGGGCTGATCGCTGAAACGGATCAGTAACGGCGGTAACACTCCCGGCGTAACAAGGCGGTAACACATCTAATTGACTTCCCGAGTCCTCATCACGACTATAGGCGTCCCGTTGCCGCCATCCCGGCGTTAAAGGGCGCAATTCAAGCGAGGCTTGTTCGCGGCGACCCCAGGAAACGTTAGGCCAAGGCGCTTGTGTAACGGCGGCGGCACCCGCTGGTACAGAGCACCTTCTGGGCACAGAATGATGTGCGCAACAGCGCCACGACGAGTCCTGGCAGCACTTTCAAATCGCTTGGAACCAGGCTGTATAAGCACGACAAAAGACCGTGCGCCTGAATAACGAAGAATCACGCGCGTTACTCGCAGTAGTTTCCAAAGCGCCTGAAATGAGGACCCCTTTTCATGCCAGACATCACTCTGACCACCCTGCAAAGCCTCAAGCAGAAAGGTGAAAAAATCACCATGCTGACCTGCTATGACGCGACCTTCGCCCACACCTGCTATGAGGCCGGTGTCGAAGTCCTGCTGGTAGGCGACTCCCTGGGCATGGTCTTGCAAGGGCACGACAGCACCCTGCCCGTCAGCAACGCCGACATGGCCTACCACGTCGCAGCGGTCAAACGCGGCAACAACGGGGCACTGATCCTCGCCGACCTGCCGTTCATGTCCTACGCCACCCCCGAACAAGCGCTGAGCAGTTCCGCCCAGCTGATGCAGGCCGGCGCGCACATGGTCAAGATCGAAGGCGCGGCCTGGCTGGCCGAATCGGTTCGCCTGCTGAACGAACGCGGTGTTCCGGTGTGCGTGCACATGGGGCTGACGCCACAGACAGTGAATGTCCTGGGCGGCTACAAGGTCCAGGGGCGCAACGAGAGCCAGGCGCGGCAGATGCGTGCCGACGCCATCGCCCTGGAACAGGCCGGTGCGGCCATGTTGCTGCTGGAATGCGTGCCCAGTGAGCTGGCGACGGAAATCACCCAGGCGGTGAAGATCCCGGTGATCGGTATCGGTGCCGGCAGCGCCACCGACGGCCAGGTGCTGGTGCTCCACGACATGCTGGGCCTGTCCCTGAGCGGCCGCTCGCCCAAGTTCGTGAAAAACTTCATGGCCGGCAAAGACAGTATCCAGGCGGCCTTGAGTGCCTACGTCACAGAAGTCAAAGCCGTTACCTTCCCAGGCGCCGAACACGGGTTCTCTGCATGAATACAGTTAAAACCGTGCGCGAATTGCGCGCCGCGGTCGCGCGCGCGCGCAACGAAGGCAAGCGGATCGGTTTCGTGCCCACCATGGGCAACCTGCACAGCGGCCACGCCGCGCTGGTGACCAAGGCCGCTCAGCGCGTGGATTTCGTGGTGGCCAGCATCTTCGTCAACCCGCTGCAATTCGGCGCCGGCGAAGACCTGGACAAGTACCCGCGGACCCTGGCCGCCGATCAGGAAAAACTGCTCGAAGCCGGCTGCCATCTGCTGTTCGCCCCCAGCGTCGAAGAAATGTACCCCGACGGCATGGCCGGACAGACCCGGGTCAGCGTGCCACAACTCTCCGAAGGCTTGTGCGGTGCCAGCCGTCCCGGCCATTTCGAGGGCGTGGCCACCGTGGTCAGCAAGCTGTTCAACATGGTCCAGCCCGATCTGGCGGTATTCGGCCAGAAGGACTACCAGCAACTGGCGGTCATTCGCGCCCTGGTGCATGACCTGAACATGCCGATCCAGATCATCGGCGAGCCGACCGTGCGCGCCGACGACGGCCTGGCCCTGTCCTCGCGCAACGGTTACCTGAGCCCAGAACAGCGTGCCATCGCCCCGGCGCTGTACCGGAGCCTGAACCAGATCGCACAGGCCATCCGCGGCGGCGAACGCGACTATCCGAAGCTGCTGGCCGAACAACAGCAGCAACTGGAAGCCGCCGGTCTGCGCCGGGACTACCTGGAAATCCGTCACGCGAAAAACCTGCGTCCCGCCACCGCCGAAGACCGTGATCTGGTGATTCTGGTCGCGGCGTACCTGGGTTCCACCCGCCTGATCGACAACCTGCATCTGGACCTCGATACACCGGCATAAGCCCCTGATTGCCCGAACCCCAACCTTCGGGCAAACTGCCGCCGGCTGGGGCCTGCAGCCATACTGCAAGCCCCGTTCGAGGACCCGACCGAGGAACGTCCATGCATGCCATCTTGCCCAAGGTGAAACCGAGCGGCTCAAGCCTCAACCGCACAGGTTGCATATGGCCCCCCGGGAATGCACGGGACCTTGCCAGAACCGGGCTCCCGACCCAGACCAGCCGATTCACCCCCTATTATTCCCACTGAAAGCCCCTTTGCCGCCCTGATTGGCTGCGCTCGTACAAAATAGTACCGGCCACAAGTCGGACAAAGCCAAGACAGAACAGCACGCCGGGGTTACTGTTATCGCCCTGGGTGATTAATCGAATCAGCACAGGGCTGAGCGAACGAGGTCCTTGGGACCACGCAGGACGTTCCAGGCTTTTCAGTGTCCAAAAGGCAGTTCAAGCAAAAGGAAAACCGCAGCGATGGCGTACTACCGCACTCCTCATGACGTTACCGCTCTGCCCGCCTGGCAAGCGTTGAAAGACCACCGCCAAGCCATGCAGGATTTCAGCATGCGCGAGGCGTTCAATGCCGATCCACAGCGCTTCAGCCAATTCACCCTGAGCAGCTGCGGACTGTTTCTCGATTACTCGAAGAACCTGATCACCAGCCAGACCCGCGACCTGCTGGTGAACCTGGCCAAGGAAGTCGGCCTGGCCGATGCCATCAAGTCCATGCTCACCGGCGAGCTGGTCAACGCCTCCGAAGGCCGCCCGGCCCTGCACACCGCGCTGCGTCGCCCGGTTGGCGACAAACTGTCGGTGAACGGCGTCAACGTGATGCCGGAAGTGCACAAGGTCCTGAACCAGATCACCGAGCTGGTGGGGCGTATCCACGACGGCCTGTGGCGCGGCTACACCGAAAAGCCCATCACCGACGTGGTGAATATCGGCATCGGCGGCTCCTTCCTCGGCCCGGAACTGGTTTCCGAAGCCCTGCTGTCCTACGCCCAGAAAGGCGTGCGTTGCCACTACCTGGCGAACATCGACGGCAGTGAGTTCCATGAGCTTTCGGCGAAGATCCGCGCAGAAACCACGCTGTTCATCGTGTCTTCCAAGTCGTTCAATACCCTCGAAACCCTGAAGAATGCCCAGGCGGCACGGGCCTGGTATCTGGCGCAAGGCGGTTCCGAAGCCGAACTGCATCGCCACTTCATCGCCGTGTCGAGCAACAACGCCGCTGCGGTGGCCTTCGGCATTCGCGAAGAAAACATCTTCCCGATGTGGGACTGGGTCGGCGGGCGCTACTCGCTGTGGTCCGCCATCGGCCTGCCGATTGCCCTGGCCATCGGCATGTCCAACTTCAAGGAACTGCTGTCCGGCGCCTACACCATGGACCAGCACTTCCAGAGCGCGCCGTTCGAGCAGAACATGCCGGTGCTGCTGGCTCTGCTGGGCGTGTGGTACGGCAACTTCTGGGGCGCGCAAAGCCACGCGATCCTGCCTTACGACCACTACCTGCGCAACATCACCAAGCACCTGCAGCAATTGGACATGGAATCCAACGGCAAGAGCGTGCGCCAGGACGGCACGCCGGTCGCCACCGACACTGGCCCGGTGATCTGGGGCGGCGTGGGTTGCAACGGTCAGCACGCCTATCACCAGTTGCTGCACCAGGGCACCCAGCTGATTCCGGCCGACTTCATCGTGCCGATCGTCAGCTTCAACCCGGTGGCCGACCACCATCAATGGCTCTACGCCAACTGCCTGTCCCAGAGCCAGGCACTGATGCTGGGCAAGACCCGCGCCGAAGCCGAGAACGAATTGCGCGAGAAAGGCCTGAGCGAAGCCGACGTGGCCAGGCTGGCGCCGCACAAAGTCATCCCCGGCAACCGCCCGAGCAACACCCTGGTGGTGGAACGCATCAGCCCGCGGCGCCTGGGCGCCCTGGTGGCGCTGTACGAACACAAGGTCTTCGTGCAAAGCGTGGTCTGGGGCATCAACGCCTTCGACCAGTGGGGCGTGGAGCTCGGCAAGGAGCTGGGCAAAGGCGTCTACAACCGCCTGGTTGGCAGCGATGAAACCCTGGCCGACGACGCATCGACCCAAGGCCTGATCAACTACTTCCGCGGCCGTCACCGCGGCTGATCGACCTTGCCTTCCCAGGAGCCGGCCAGTCCGGCTCCTGTCCGGGCCCCGGCCCTGGCTCTTGAACCTTCCTGGCAGTTGTGCGCACCCTTATGACTTGTCGCAAAACAAGAATAAGGAACCGTCATGTTCGATATCAGCACTTTTCCCAAAGCCGATGCCGTCCGCCGGGCGGCACAAATGAGTCAGGACGACTACCAGCACCTCTACCGTCAATCCATAGAGCAGCCGGACCAGTTCTGGGCCGAGCAGGCCAAGCGCTTCCTGCACTGGAGCAGCCCGTGGGACAGCGTGCACAGCCATGACATGCGCACCGGCGAAGCCAGCTGGTTCAGCGGCGGCCAGCTCAACGTCAGCTACAACTGCATCGATCGTCATCTGGAAAAACGCGGCGATCAGGCAGCCATCATCTGGGAAGGCGATAACCCCGCCGACTCGCAACGCATCACCTACAAAGAACTTCACGGGCATGTCTGCCGCCTGGCCAACGTGCTGAAAAGCCGCGGCGTGAAGAAAGGCGACCGGGTGTGCATCTACATGCCGATGATTCCCGAAGTGGCCTACGCCATGCTCGCCTGCACCCGCATCGGCGCCGTGCATTCGGTGGTGTTCGGCGGCTTCTCCCCGGAGGCTCTGCGCGACCGGATTCTCAACGCCGACTGCCGCACGGTGATCACCGCCGATGAAGGCGTGCGCGGCGGCAAATTGATCCCGCTGAAGAACAACGTCGACAAGGCCCTGCTCAGTTGCCCCGATGTCAGCAGCGTGCTGGTGGTCGAACGGACCGGCAGCGCGGTGAACTGGGTAGAAGGCCGCGACATTCACTACCAGCAGGCCATGGCCGCGGCCAGCGACCAGTGCGCGCCTGAGCCGATGGACGCCGAAGACCCGCTGTTCATCCTCTACACCTCGGGCAGCACCGGCAAACCCAAGGGCGTGCTGCACACCACGGGCGGCTATCTGCTGCAGGCGGCCATGACCTTCAAATACGTGCTGGACTACCGCGACGGCGAGGTTTTCTGGTGCACCGCCGACGTCGGCTGGGTCACCGGCCACAGCTATATTCTCTATGGCCCTCTGGCCAACGGCGCGACCACGCTGATCTTCGAAGGCGTGCCCAACTACCCGAGCACCTCGCGCTTCTGGGAAGTGGTGGACAAGCACCAGGTGAACATCTTCTACACCGCGCCTACTGCCTTGCGGGCTCTGATGCGCGAAGGCAGCGACCCGGTGCAGTGCACTTCCCGCAGTAGCCTGCGGCTCCTGGGCAGCGTCGGCGAGCCGATCAACCCGGAAGCCTGGGAGTGGTACTTCAATGTCGTGGGCGAGCAGCGCTGCCCGATTGTCGATACCTGGTGGCAGACCGAAACCGGCGGCATCATGCTCAGCCCCCTGGTCAGCGCCCGGCAGGTCAAACCCGGCTGTGCCTCGACCCCGATGTTCGGCGTGCAACCGGTGCTGCTGGACGACCAGGGCAAGGAGATCCAGGGCGTCGGTAGCGGCATCCTGGCGATCAAGGCCAGCTGGCCGGCACAGATCCGCGGCGTCTACGGCGATCCCAAGCGCATGGTCGAAACCTACTTCGCGCCTTACCCCGGCTACTACTTCACCGGCGACGGTGCCCGGCGCGACGAGGACGGCAGCTACTGGATCACCGGACGCATCGACGACGTGATCAACGTCTCCGGGCACCGCATCGGCACCGCCGAAGTGGAAAGCGCCCTGGTGCTCCACGACAGCATCGCCGAGGCCGCCGTGGTCGGTTACCCCCACGACCTCAAGGGCCAGGGAATCTATGCCTTCGTCACGCCCATGCAGGGTGTCGAACCCAGCGAGGAATTGAAGAAGGAGCTGCTGGGCCTGGTCAGCCGCGAGATCGGCAGCTTTGCCAAGCCGGAGCTGATCCAGTGGGCCCCGGCCCTGCCGAAAACTCGCTCGGGCAAGATCATGCGGCGTATCCTGCGCAAGATCGCCTGCAACGAGCTGGACACCCTGGGCGACACTTCGACCCTGGCCGACCCCAGCGTGGTGCAAGGCCTGATCGACAAGCGCCTGAACGCTTGACACCGGCGCGGCCCCGGCCGCGCCTTTTTTCACTCTCCACACCGAGCTGTCATGGAATTCATTCGCAGCCGTATCGAAAGCCAGGTCATGAGCCTGTCCGGCCTCTCGCTGGGCCAACTCGATCTGGAAAACCCCAAGGGCGATCCCGGTCTGTTCGGGCCGGAATCGGTCAGTTGGCAGGTCCACGCCGACTTCAGCAGCATGCTGATCGGCGGCATCAGCGCCCTGCTGCTGCAAGCCCTGCATCCCCTGGCCCTGGCCGGTGTCTGGGACCACTCCAATTTCCGCCAGGACATGATCGGTCGCTTGCGCCGCACCGGGCAGTTCATTTCCGGCACTACCTTCGGCTCCCGTCAGGACGCCGAGTGGCTGATCGACAAAGTGCGCCGCATTCATTTGCACATCGTCGGCACCGCTCCGGATGGCCGCCCTTACGCCGCCAGCGATCCGGATCTGCTGACCTGGGTGCATGTGGCGGAAGTCAGCAGTTTTCTCGCCGCTCACCTGCGCTACCTCAACCCTCGCCTGTCTGGGGCCGACCAGGATCGCTATTACGACGAGATCGCCCTGATCGCCGAGCGCCTCGGGGCCCGGGACGTACCGCGCTCGCGGCGGGCAGTCGCCGACTACCTGCAAGCCATGCGTCCACAGCTGCTGTGCGACGAGCGCAGCCGCGAAGTGCTGCGTCTGCTCCAGGCCGCTCCCGCCCCCAGCCGACTGGCCAAGCCCTTTGGCGCACTGATGATGCAGGCGGGTATCGACCTGTTGCCGGACTGGGCCAGCGTCATGCTCAAGGTCAATCAGACGCCACTGCAGCGCCAGTTGATTCGCGCCAGTGTCAAACGCAGTACGCCGATGCTGCGCTGGGCGGTACGCGACAGTTCGGTACACCGGGCAAAACGGCGCATGGGCCTGTAAAAACACCACTGCTCAAACACAACCCGATGGGCCGGTTTGCGATTGGTCGGTCCCCGGGTTTGTGCGCGGCAGGCTGGCGCAGGAGTTGGCTTGCCAGCGAGCTGGCTTCTAGGCCGCAGGTGTCCGTGAGATCGCTTTTGCCGGCAAGCCGGCTCCTCCAGCAGGCGGGACGCTGGTAGACTGCGGCGCCTTACTCCTCTCCTCCAAGGCGCCCTGCATGTCTTCCTTGAATCAGGCGCTGCGCGCCGCCCTCGCTCACCGCCAGGAACTGCTCGCCGAATTGCATCAGCAAGGCACCGACTGCTACCGCCTGTTCCATGGCAGCCAGGAAGGCGCGGCGGGCCTGGCCATCGACCGCTACGGTCCGCAACTGCTGGTGCAAAGCTTTCACCAGACGCTGGAACGCGACGACCTGCTGCAATTGCACGACACCATCAATCAGCAGCTGAACCTGTCGACCCTGCTGGTCTACAACGACCGCTCCCGAGGCAATTCGCGCATCGATCGCGAAGACAGCGTGTACCGCGCCGAAGAGCCAGCCCTGGAGGACCTGATCGGACACGAGTGGGGGCTCAAGTACCGGGTCCGTGGTCGCCATGCCGGGCAAGACCCGTTGCTGTTTCTCGATCTGCGCAACGCCCGCGGTTGGGTCAAGCAGCACAGCGCCGGAAAGAGCGTGCTCAATCTGTTTGCCTATACCTGCGGCGTCGGCCTCAGTGCCGCCGCCGGTGGTGCCCGGGAGGTGTGCAACCTGGACTTCGCCGAAGGCAACCTGGCGGTCGGTCGGGAGAACGGCCAGCTCAACCCGCACCTGCCCGGCATGCAGTTCGTACAGTCGGACTACTTCCCGGCGATCCGCCAGTTGGCAGGCCTGCCCATCACTCAGCGACGCGGGCAGAAACTGCCCAGCTACCCACGCCTTGAGCAACGCCAATACGACCTGGTGCTGCTGGACCCGCCGGCCTGGGCCAAGAGTGCGTTCGGCACCGTCGACCTGCTGCGCGACTACCAGAGCCTGCTGAAGCCGGCGCTTTTGGCCACGGCCGAAGACGGCGTGTTGATCTGCTGTAACAACCTGGCCAAGGTGCCAATGCCGCAATGGCGCGAACAAGTGTTGCGCTGTGCCGAAAAAGCCGGGCGCCCGGTGCGCGATTGCCAGGTCCTGACACCGGCCGCGGACTTCCCTTCCCATGACGGCCAGCCGCCGTTGAAAACCCTGATCCTGCAACTTTGATCGAGCGCAGCAAATCTGAATATTCCTGAAGACCGGAGTGGTTTCGGAACCGTAAACGCGTGCCATACTCCAAGGCACTTCCGATTCAGATAGATGAAGCCTCGCATGACCAAAGGATTGATTCGCGCTCTTTGCGCCTTGTTGACCGCTCTCGCCCTTTACAGTCTGCTGGGCTTTCTGATTCTGCCGGGCATTGCCTTGCGGGTGGCCAATCAGCAATTGGCCAATTACGCCACGACCCCGGCCCATATCCAACGCATCGAACTCAACCCCTTCAGCCTGGAGCTGACCGTCTGGGGCCTGAACATCGGGGAGCCGGGCAAGGAGCAGGTGGCCTTCGAACGCCTCTACGCCAACCTGCAACTGGACAGTCTGTGGACCCGCGCACTGCATCTGGCGGATGTCGAACTGGACCAGCCCAAGACCGAAATCCTCTTCGACAAGGACGGCAAGCTCAACCTTCTGGCGCTGTTCAAACTGCCCGCCAGCGAGCCGACCCCGAGCGATCCCAACGCCAAACCCTTTCCGCTGCGCATCGAGCGCATCAAGCTGGCCGGCGGCTACCTGCACTTTCGGGACCTGCGCCCCAGCGAGCCCATCGAGTTCATCTACAACAAGCTCGATTTCGAACTGAAGAACCTCAGCACCCTGCCGGACGACAGCGCCGACATGACCCTGGTGGCCACCGGCCCCGAAGGCGGACAGATCGACTGGAGCGGCAACTTCAGCGTCATCCCGCTGACCTCCGAAGGCACCTTGAAAGTCAGCGACGGCAAGATGAAAGCCTGGTGGCCCTACGTGCGCGATGCACTGCCACTTGTACTGGAAGACGGCGTGGTCAACCTCAGTACTCACTACAAGTTCAGCCTGGCCAAGGAAACCGAGCTGCTGCTAGACAACATCTCCATCAGCGTCGCGCCCTTCGCCATCAAGGCGCCGGACGGTCGCCCTCTGGCGCGACTGGAGCGTCTGGACGTCAGCGAAACCACCGTGGATCTGGCCAAGCAGCAGGTGATCGTCGGCAAGATTCGCAGCCAGAAGCTGGAAACCTGGGCCGCCCTTGAAGCCGATGGCCAGCTCGACTGGCAGAAACTGTTTGCCAGCCAACCCGCCAAGCCGGCCCCCAAGCCACAACCGGCCGCCGCCGACTCCCCCAAGGCGCCTGCCACACCCAGCAAGCCCTGGCAGGTGCTGCTCAAGGACGTGGAGCTGCGCAATTACCAGGTGCACCTGGCCGACCGCAAGGCCAAGCCGGCCGTGGCCCTGGATGTGGGCCCGCTGAACCTCGACCTGAAGAACTTCGACAGCCTCAACCAGTCGCCTTTCACCCTCAAGCTCGATACCGGCCTGGGCAAGCAAGGCAAGGTCAGCGCCAGTGGCGAGGTCAATCTCAACCCCATCACCGCCAAGCTCAAGGTGCAGACCAAGGACATCGACCTGCGGGTCGCCCAGTCCTACATCAGCCCCTTCATTCGCCTGGAACTGCGCAGCGGCATGCTCGGCAGCGACCTGGCCGTGGACCTGAAGAAGGTCGAGCCGCTGGCTTTCAGCATCACCGGCCGCGCCGAAGTGGATCAGTTGCACACCCTGGACACCCTCAAGACCCGCGACTTCGTCAAGTGGAAGCAAGTGGTGGTCGAAGGCCTGAACTATCAGCACGGTGACAGCCTGAGCATCAGCCGGGTCAACCTGATGCAGCCCTATGCGCGCTTCATCATCAACGATGACCGCACCACCAATATCGACGACCTGCTGATTCCCCAACCGGCCGGCGGTGGCGCAAAGCCTTCGGGTAAATCCGCCCCCAGCTCCAGCAAGCCGCTGGGCATTCACATTGGTGAAATCGCCATCAACGATGGTTCGGCCAACTTCGCCGACCTGAGCCTGACCCCGAACTTCGCCACCGCAGTCCAGCAACTCAACGGGCACGTCGGCACCATCGACAGCCGCCAGGCCAAGCCGGCGGAAGTCGACGTCAAGGGCAAGGTCGACCGTTACGCGCCGGTAACCATCAAGGGCAGCGTCAACCCGTTCGATCCAATGGCCGCCCTGGATATCGCCACCAGCTTCAAACGGGTGGAGTTGACCACCCTGACGCCCTACTCCGGCAAGTTCGCGGGTTTCCGCATTCGCAAGGGCCGGCTCAACCTCGACCTGCACTACATGATCACCAAGGGCCAGCTCAAGGCCGAGAACAAGCTGGTGGTCGAGCAATTGCAGTTAGGCGAGAAGGTCGACAGCCCGGATGCCGTGGACCTGCCGATCCGTCTGGCGGTGGCGTTGCTCAAAGACACCGACGGCAAGATCTCCATCGAATTGCCGATCTCCGGCGACTTGAACAACCCGCAGTTCAGCGTCATGCCGATCGTCTGGCAGACCTTGCGCAATCTGGTGCTGCGCGCGGCCGAAGCCCCCTTCAAGTTCATCGGCGGCCTGATCTCCGGCGGCGGCTCGGAAGACCTGAGCAACGTCGCCTTCGCCCCCGGTTCCAGCGAACTGAGCAAGGAGTCGGAATCGGCCCTGACCACCCTGGCCAAGGCCCTCAAGGAACGTCCGACCCTGCGCCTGGAAATCGAAGGCACCAGCGCCCAGAGCAGCGATGGGCCATTGATCGCCGAACAGCGTCTGGAGCGGGAATATCAGTACAACTACTACAAGATCCTCCAGCGGCGCGGCGACAAGGTTCCGGCCCAGGCGTCCCTGCTGCAGGTTCCCGAAGGCGAGAAGGCACCGTTGCTGGAAGGCATCTACCGTACCCGCCTGAAACAGCAGCCTCCGGCAGAATGGGCGCAGCTCAGCCGCGACGAACGCAGCGCCAAGCTGCGTGAAGGCCTGATCAAGTTCTGGAGCGGCAGCGACGTGTTGCTGCGCCAACTGGGCCAGGAACGGGCCAGCAGCATCAAGGACTTCCTGGTGGACAAGGGCCAGTTGGCCGACGACCGCGTGTACTTCATCGACGCCAACCTGGGCCAGGCCGAGAGCGACGGCAAGGTGGTCACGCCACTGCATCTGGACAGCGAATAAGCTTCGCCCCGCGACGCCATCGATTCCGCAACAAGACCCCACAATAGAACAGGCCCCGACACGCAGTGTCGGGGCCTGTAATGATCACATCCTTGTGATCTTCCGCATGAACCCATGAAAGAAGCGGCAGATGTGTCATTGGACGCGTCTACCGCTTCCTCTCCCTGTCCAGGCGAGAAGCTGGAGCCTTACTCGGCTTTCAGACCGTCAGCGGAAACCGCCTTGACGCCTTTGATTTTCTTGGTGATAGCCACGGCAGTGGCTTTCTGCGATTCGGTGATCGCCACAGTGGACGACAGCGACACTACGCCCTTGTTGGTTTCGACCTTGATGTCGGTGCCAGGAATGCCTTTCTCGGTAACCAGATCGCTTTTCACTTTGGTAGTGATCCAGGTGTCGGAGGTAGCCTCCTTGGCCTTGGTCACTTCACCGGCCGCCACAACCATGGGCGACTGGGTGCCTTGAGTAGTCTGCGCAAAAGCTGCGTTAGCCATGGTCAGGGTCAGAGCGGTAGCAGTTGCAGCAGCGATAGCAAACTTCTTCATACGAATAACTCCTGTTCTTTTAGAAAGCCTGCTCCGTGTCCTGGCAGCAGGGTTATCAGGGATATTGCAGGTGCTGTGCCAAGTCTAGACAACAAAATTATTACTTATAAAACAATGACTTATAGAAAAACCAAAAAATCGGCAGCATGCAAAATGCACGACCGCCCAACAATCTGCATGCAAGTTGCGGTTTTTCCCCGGGGCGATCCAAATGGCCAGCACCGAAACGCCAGGTCAGGCTTCAAGCGTCCTCTGCCTTGCAGCCCTTGGGCGCATAATCGGCCTCCACCGTGGTGCTGCAGGTCCATCCGGAAGCCGCCGAGCGGGTCAGCAATAGAGTCTTGTTCAGCACCGCTCCCGGAGCATTGAGGATGGTGCAACCAATGCTCCCCTCACCGGAGGCCGCCGTTCCACCGGCGCTTATCTGGCAGTTGGAGGTCTGGGCCGAGCCACCAATCAAGGCCAGAGTCGGATCGGCTCCCTGGTTCAGCAGGTCCTCGACATTCACCTTGAGCGCCGAGATCTCGGCCAACGCGGCAATCACCTTGGCCCGGGCCTGATACTGGCCGTACAGCGGCATCGCCACCATGGCGAGTACGCCGATGATGGCCACCACCACCAGTAATTCGATCAGGGTAAAAGCGGATTGATGTTTCATGGATTTGCCTCCTGGCAACAATGCTCTGTGGGTCGTCAGCAAAACCTGGAGCATTCCCTGTGCCAGGGTCCGGCCCCTGGGAATCCGTGGCCTGCAGAGGTGATAGCCCTTGGCCTTGAGCGCAAGAAGTCGCACAAACTGACAAATTTCGTCACCTCATGACCCTGTCCGGCAGGTGCCCGGCAGCTAGGCTTGAACAGGTGCGGCCGGCCCGAACGCCCCAACGGCGTTTGTGCCAAGGCCCCATCCGCGGTCGCGGATCATCGATCAGCCGTTCGATGGCGCTGGCGACCACGCTCCTCCCCTGCCCAAGGATCGCAGCATGGCGGTAAAAGCGCCCACGACCAGTGTCTATCTCTGGCACGGCATCGACGGCCAGGGCCAGGTGATGCGTGGCGAACTCAGCGCTGCCAACCCGGCACTGATCAGGGCCCGGTTGCGCAAGCAGGGCATAACCCCGACCCGGGTGCGCCGCAAGCCAAGGGCCTGGTCCCGACTGGGGCAACGGATCCGCGCCAGGGAGATCGCCCTGTTCACTCGCCAACTGGCCACATTGATGCAGGCGGGTGTGCCGCTGCTGCAGTCCTTCGACATCATCGCCGAAAGCTTTGAACAGCCGCTGATGCGCCAACTGCTGGCCAGCCTCAAGCGCGACATCGAGGGCGGGGCCAGCCTGGCGACCGCGCTGCGCCGGCATCCACGCCACTTTGATGCGCTGTACTGCAACCTGGTGGATGCCGGTGAGCAGGCCGGGGCCCTGGACACGCTGCTCGAGCGTGTCGCCACCCACAAGGAAAAGAGCGAAAACCTCAAGGCCCGGATACAACACGCCATGGTCTATCCGCTGGCGGTGATCGCAGTGGCCGTCATCGTCAGCAGCATCCTGTTGCTCAAGGTGGTTCCCCAGTTCCAGAGCCTGTTCGCCGGGTTCGACGCCGAGCTGCCGCCGCTCACTCAATGGGTGATCAACCTCTCGCACCTGCTCCAGCGCCACGGTGGACTCTTGCTCGTCGCCAGCCTGCTGGTGGGTGTCGGCCTGATCCAGGCCTATCGACGCTCGGCACGCCTGCGGGACAAGGTGGATGTGGGGCTGCTGCGCATGCCCCTGGCTGGCCCCCTGCTGCAAAAATCCGCCGTGGCCCGCTATGCCCGGACCCTGGCCACCACCTTCGCTGCCGGGGTGCCCCTGGTACAGGCTCTGGACTCGGTAGCCGGAACCAGCGGCAATCAGGTCTTCAAGCACGCGGTGGAGCGCATTCGCCAACAGGTGGCCAGCGGCATGCAACTGCACTTTGCCATGCGCGCCAGCGGCGTCTTCCCTGGCATGGCGGTGCAGATGACCGCCATCGGTGAAGAGTCCGGAACCCTGGAGCACTTGCTGGAAAAGGTCGCGACCCACTATGAAAGCGAGGTGGACCACCTGGTGGATAGCCTGACCCGCCTGATGGAACCGTTGATCATGGTGCTCCTGGGCAGTATCGTCGGCGCCCTGGTGGTGGCCATGTACCTGCCTGTCTTTCAACTCGGTACAGCGATCTGAACATGTCCTTGACTGAAGTCCTGACCCTCTACCCCCTGGCTTTCGTGTCGTTCGCCCTGATCCTGGGGCTGCTGGTCGGCAGCTTTCTCAATGTGCTGGTGTGGCGCCTGCCGAAGATGCTCGAGCGCGACTGGCGAGCCCAGGCCCGCGAAGTGCTGGGGCTGCCACCGGAGCCCGCGGGTGCGCCCTATAACCTGCTGCTGCCCCACTCCCAGTGCCCGCATTGCGCACAGCCAATCCGCCCCTGGGAAAACATTCCCCTGCTCAGTTATCTGTTTCTGCGCGGTCGTTGCCAGCATTGCAAGGCCGCCATCAGCCCGCGCTACCCGCTGACCGAGCTGGCCTGCGGGTTGATCTCGGCCTTCATTGCCTGGCACTTCGGTTTCGGCTGGCAGGCGGGCCTGCTGCTGATCCTCAGTTGGGGGTTGATCGCCATGAGCCTGATCGATGCCGATCACCAGTTGCTGCCCGATGTGCTGGTGTTGCCGTTGCTGTGGCTGGGACTGATCGCCAACAGCTTCGGGTTGCTGGTCAGCCTGGGCGATGCCCTGTGGGGGGCGGTGCTCGGCTACCTGAGCCTGTGGTCGGTGTTCTGGCTGTTCAAGCTGCTGACCGGCAAGGACGGCATGGGGCACGGCGACTTCAAGCTGCTGGCGATGCTGGGGGCCTGGGGCGGCTGGCAGGTGCTGCCGCTGACCCTGCTTCTCTCTTCACTGGTGGGCGCCATCCTCGGCACCCTCATGCTGCGCCTGAACCGGGCCAAAACCTCGACGCCGATCCCCTTTGGCCCCTTTCTGGCCATTGCCGGCTGGATTGCCTTGCTCTGGGGTGGTCAAATGACCGACTTCTATCTGCAGGCTGTCGGCTTCCAATGACTCGCTCCCCCAACACACCCTGGACCCTCGGCCTGACCGGCGGCATCGGCAGCGGCAAAAGCGCCGCCGCCCAGCATTTCATCGACCTGGGCGTGCACGTGATCGATGCCGATCACGCCGCGCGCTGGGTGGTGGAGCCCGGACGCCCAGCCCTGGAACAGATTGCCCGCCATTTTGGCCAGGGCGTGCTACAGGCCGATGGCCAGCTGGATCGCGCGGCGCTGCGCAAGTTGATCTTCGAGATTCCCGAACAGCGGCGCTGGCTGGAAGCACTGCTGCATCCGCTGATCGCCGAGGAGATCGTCAGCCATCTGGCCCGCGCCGAATCGCCCTATGCGATTCTGGTGTCGCCACTGCTGATCGAGTCAGGCCAGTCACGGATGACCCAGCGGATTCTGGTGATCGATGTGCCGCAATCATTGCAGATCGAACGCACCTTGCAGCGCGACCAGATCAGCGAACAGCAGGTCCGGGCGATTCTCCAGGCCCAGGCCAGCCGGGAGGAGCGTCTGCGTCACGCCGACGATGTGCTGGTCAACGACCGCGACCAGGCCTGGTTGCGCAGCGAAGTTGAGCGCCTGCATCACTTTTACCTAACTTTGCGTGGAGGCCAGTCATGAGCCAACCCCTGACCGTCGAATGCCCAACCTGTGGCGCCCCCGTGGAATGGACCCCAGCCAACACCCATCGGCCGTTCTGTTCCGACCGTTGCAAACTGATTGATCTGGGGGCCTGGGCCGCCGAGGAACACAAGATCCCGGTGAGCCCGGATGCCGAGGACGAGCTGTTCTCCGAAGAACTGCCGCCCCGCGCGCACTGAATGCTCAAACCGACGCCGGTCAGGGCCGCATGAAGCTGTAGTCCTGATCGTCGTCGAGGTTCTCCGCGAGGAACTGCAACTCGTCCGCCAGATCCTCGATGCTGCGCACGCTCTTGCTCTGCTGCACCACCGCGCTGAGCAGCGCCCGCAGGCTCAAGCCCGGTTCAAACCCTTCCTGCTGGGCGCTGTGCAGACTGTCGCGCACTTCCTGCCGGGCCCACTGATAGACACTCATGACCGCACTCCTGGGATTTTTGCCGAGCATGCAGCGGGGCCCCAGGCGTGGCGTTGATATGGATCAAGAGCGCGGATCCTCGTCTTTCCAGGGCGCCGAGAGGTAGCGGGTGCGATTGAAGGTTTCCAGCCATTCCGGGCAAAACACCACCAGGGCACTGATCACCATGCCGTTGATGAACGCCTCGGGAAAGATGATCAGCCACAGGTAACCGACGAAATCCTCCAGCCACTCGGGCATGGCGAAACGCTCGTCGAACCACAACAGGCCCAGCGCGCAGAGCAGGCACAGCAGCGCCGACAAGGCCGCGGCGAAGAAGCCCGAGCAGAAGATATAGACGAAGGGATTGCGCGGCTGGGCGCGCTCCACCAGCCAGGCACAGGCTTCGGTAACCGCCACCGGCAGCAGGATCAGCAAGACCCCATTGACCCCCAACGCCGCCAGATCCTGCCGGACCAGGGCCAGCAGCCCCAGTTGCGCGATCAAGCCCCCCACGATCGCCAGTGGCCAATCCAGCAGCAGGGTCACCGCGGTCATGCCGATGAAGTGATAGGACACGCCGGTGTCGAAGTCTCGACGCACCAGCCACAGCAGAAACAGGGCAAACACCGTACCGAACAGCAGATGCTGGCGGCGGCTGTCGGTGAACAGCTCGACCCACGGCGCCCGCAGCACCGCCCAGGCCAGCACCGGGACATACAGGAGCCAGCCGATGCTCAGGCTTTCCGGCGACAGCAGCGCCGCGCTGATCATGGCTGGACGTTCTCCAGCGCCGCCTGCAATTGCTCGACCGTGGCGAACTCTTGCCGGGACACCAGTTGGCCATCCTGCAATTGCAGCCACAGGACCTTGTCTTCGGCAGCGGGGTAACGCGAGGCCACACGCCCTTCCCGATCGAGCATCACCCGGTAGGGATAGTCACGCATGGCAGGCACCGCGAACATCTTGGCGATCAGCGCCGGCATGCGCTGGATATCCGCGACAAAGACCCCATGACGCGCCTGCAGATAATCCTTGGGCTTGTCCTTGAGCGCGCCGTTCACCACCTTGGCCGCATCCATGCTGCGAGCCACCAGCAGGATCCGCGCCTGTGAATCGAGGCTGTAGGCTTGATCGTATTGATCCAGCAAGGTCCAGGGAGCCACACGCTCACCGATTTCCAGGGCCTGAGCCCACAGAGGCAACAGGCTCAGCAACAGAATTGACCAGGGTTTCACTGCACGCTCCTAAATCGAGGGGGAGGACGGCGAACAGTCTACACCGCCCTCGACCGGGCTCCAGCAAGCGCGTCTGCGGACCCAGGCCAAGGTTTTTCCGAGAGCCTGCTGCTAAAGGTCATATTTGGGCGCTAAGCTTGAGCTCATGGATGACTCAGATTTTTTGCGCCTGCTTACCATCCAGGCCGAACAAGCCAACGCGTTTTTGTCCAATGCCCGCAAATGGGAGCGTGAGCGTTGGGTCTGCCAGCGCCTGCTGCAAGGCCTGAACATTCCCTATCGCAATGACGAATTCACCGCTGCCGGACAAGAGCCGCCCGATGTGTTGTTTCGCGATGCCAGCTTCGAGGTGTTCTTCGTCCTCGATGAGGGCCGCCGTCTCAACGACGAATGGCGCGACGAACTGCAGCGACGGCGCAGTGCGTTTTCCCTGAGCCAACTGGTGCGCCGCGAAGCCAAGCCCAAACGCATCCCGGCCAACGAACTGTTGCTGCGCCTGGGACCGACCCTGCGCAAGAAGGCCCACAACTACCAGGAACGCGGGATGAGCCTCGGCGAGCTGGACATCATCGCCTTCGCCGCCCTGAAACGTGAGGTGCTGGATCTGAACAGCCACTTCCCGCCGCCCACCGAATACCTGCGCCAGGGTTGGCGTTCACTGTCCCTGGTGGGGCCGACCTTTGCCCGGGTGCTGTTCGCCCATCCCGATGCACCGGAGTTCCTGCGCAGCAATCTGGGCCGCAGCATCCTCTTCGACGTCGGCATCAGTTTGTAAAGGCCGTCAATCCGCCATGCGTGGGCATGGCGCATGCCCCCCCGGCAATGGTAAAAAAGCCTCCTGCCTGCCAACGCCGGGACCTCGTCAGCGATCCCTGCACGGCAGCGGCTATGCTCGACTCATGCCCGATTGCATCGCGCTGTAACATTCCCTTGTGTTGCGACGTCTACCTGACGAGGCCCTATATGAGCAGCCGCCTGAACCCCGACGACCAACGCCATGTCGAAGAATATCTGCAACTGCCCCAGCACCAAGTCGAGCGCCGGCCCTTCCGGCCGTGGATGCTCCTTGTGGTGGTGGTTGCGGTGACTGTCGCCCTCGGCCTGTTGAGCCGTTTTATCAGTTACCTGACGCTATGAGCCGCTTCGCGCTCGCTCGGTTGACTGCACCGATTTCTTTTAGCCTTGCGAGATATCCCCATGACTCATCGTATTGTCATCGTTGGCGGCGGCGCCGGCGGCCTGGAGTTGGCGACCCGCCTGGGTAAGACCCTGGGCAAGCGCGGCACCGCCAGTGTGATGCTGGTAGACGCCAACCTGACCCATATCTGGAAACCCCTGCTGCACGAAGTGGCCGCCGGCTCGCTGAACTCCTCCGAAGACGAACTCAACTACGTCGCTCAAGCCAAATGGAACCACTTCGAGTTCCAGCTGGGGCGCATGAGCGGGCTCGATCGTCAACGCAAGAGAATCCAGCTGGCGGCGACCTATGACGAAGCCGGCGTGGAACTGCTGCCGGCCCGGGAACTGGGCTACGACACCCTGGTGATTGCAGTGGGCAGCACCACCAACGACTTCGGCACCCAGGGCGCGGCCCAGCACTGCCTGTTCCTCGACACCCGCAAGCAGGCCGAACGCTTCCACCAGCAGTTGCTCAACCACTACCTGCGCGCCCATGCCGGGCAGACCGATGCCGTGGAACAGATCAGCGTGGCCATCGTCGGCGCCGGAGCCACCGGCGTGGAATTGGCCGCCGAACTGCATAACGCGGCCCATGAGCTGGCGGCCTATGGCCTGGACCGTATCCAGCCGGAAAACATGCACATCACCCTGATCGAAGCCGGACCGCGGGTACTCCCGGCCCTGCCCGAGCGCATCAGCGGCCCGGTGCACAAGACCCTGGAGAAACTCGGGGTCAAGGTTCTGACCAATGCCGCGGTCAGCGAAGTGACCGCCGAGAGCCTGATCACAGCCGACGGCCAGACCATTCCCGCCAGCCTCAAGGTGTGGGCGGCCGGCATTCGCGCGCCAGGCTTTCTCAAGGACATCGACGGCCTGGAAACCAACCGCATCAATCAGCTCCAGGTCCTGCCCACCCTGCAGACCACCCGCGACGAAAACATCTTCGCCTTCGGTGACTGCGCCGCCTGCCCGCAACCTGGCAGCGACCGCAACGTGCCGCCCAGGGCCCAGGCCGCGCACCAGCAAGCGTCGTTGCTGGCCAAATCACTGAAACTGCGCATCGAAGGCAAGGCCCTGCCGACCTACAAGTACACCGATTACGGCTCGCTGATCTCGCTGTCACGCTTCTCGGCGGTGGGCAACCTGATGGGCAACCTCACCGGCAGCGTGATGCTCGAAGGCTGGCTGGCGCGGATGTTCTACATCTCGCTGTACCGCATGCACCAGATGGCGCTGTATGGCGTCTTCCGCACGGCGATGCTGATGCTCGGCAGCCGGATCGGACGGGGCACCGACCCACGCTTGAAGCTGCACTGAGTCCCTGAGTATCCATGCGCTCCGCTACGCAATGTAGCGGGGTGCCAGCATTCGCTGCTGCGCGTTCATATAGATAGCGCCCAGGCCAGGGGCCGCCTTCGCTGATAACAGCGCTTGCAGCCAACCCGGGGTCGGTACTGCACATGCCCGCTCCTGCGCGATCTGCTGCAATGCAGTGTCCCGGCCCACCCGAGTGTGGTGCTACGCATCGTTCATAGCAGACCAGGACCCATGCCATGCAGATGCCCCAGACGCTTGAGTTGCGCAATGGCGAAAAAGCCCCCTCCACCTTCTCTGCCGAGGAATACGCCCGGCGCCTGCCTGCCCTGCGCAGTCACATGGCCCGCGAGGGCCTGGACGGGGCGCTGTTCACCTCGTACCACAACATCAACTACTACGCCGATTACCTGTATTGCTCCTTCGGCCGTCAGTACGCCCTGGCGGTGACCCAGGAACGCACGGTGCTGATCAGCGCCAACATCGACGGCGGTCAGCCCGGTCGACGGGCGATCTGTGACGCACAAGTGATCTACACCGACTGGCAACGGGGCAACTTCCTCGTCGCGGTCAAGCAGGCCCTGCCCCGAGCGTCGCGACTGGGGCTGGAGTTCGATCAATTGAGCCTGCCCCAGTACCGGGCCCTGGCCGAGCTTTATCCACAGGCGCAATTGCTGGACATCGCCGGGCCGTGCATGAACCTGCGCATGCTCAAGTCCGCCGAGGAACAAGCGCTGATCCGCCAGGGCGCGCGTATTGCCGACCTGGGCGCCGCCGCCGCGATCGAGGCGCTGCACGATCAGGTGGCGGAATACGAAGTGGCGCTGCACGCCACCCAGGCCATGGTGCGGGAAATCGCCCGCACCTTCCCCGCCGCCGAATTGATGGACACCTGGACCTGGTTCCAATCCGGAATCAACACCGACGGCGCTCACAACCCGGTGACGTCGCGCCGGGTCAGGCCGGGGGAAATCCTCAGCCTCAATTGCTTCCCGATGATCGCCGGCTACTACACCGCGCTGGAGCGCACGCTGTTCCTCGGACACTGTCCCGACGCCCATCTGCGGCTCTGGGAAATCAACGTCAAGGTGCACCAGGCCGGGTTGCAACTGATCCGGCCCGGAGCCCGCTGCAGCGAGATTGCCCGGCAGCTGAACCAGATCTACCAGGAGCACGACCTTCTGCAATATCGCACCTTCGGCTACGGCCACTCGTTCGGCATCCTCAACCACTACTACGGTCGGGAGACCGGCCTGGAGTTTCGCGAGGATGTGGACACCGTGCTGGAGCCGGACATGGTGGTGTCGATGGAGCCGATGATCCGGCTGCCCCAGGGCCTGCCTGGCGCAGGCGGCTATCGGGAGCATGACATCCTGATCGTCAATGCCCAGGGAGCGGAAAACATCACCGCGCTGCCCTTTGGGCCACAGCACAACATCATCGGCGCTTGAGCCAGCGCTCCTGCCGTCCGGATCACCGTCATTGGCCGGATGTGCAATGCCCCCAGGAAAAAAGCCGTCGCGCGTACAAGCTCCACTGACCTGCCCGCCAGGGCATGACTGCACGAGCGACAGCCACAAGAACCCTCTCGAACGCCAGCAACTATCAGTGGCCCATGCAAGATGGGCCACGAAGTTCGCTAGAACACGCGGTAAAACATCTGGAGAACGGTTCCGGCACATCTGCAGTGATGCACTTAGAGCGCAGTAGCCTGTCGCCCAACGTCAAGGATCGAGATTGAGACAAGCGAATAAAAAAACCAAAGATGACTGGCCACATTCAACTCAGGGAATCAACGCATTGCGTTTGGCAAACTCCGCCAGACTGACTTGTGAACCCAAGCCCAACTTCTGCAATAAACGGGTTTTGTAAGTACTCACGGTCTTGTTGCTCAAGAACAGTTTTTCACCAATGGCCTTGTTCGAATAACCCTGGGCCAGATACTGCAGCACGATCATTTCCCGGTCGGTCAACAAACCTATCTGTTCGCTCTCGGACTGTTGTTCCGCGGTGGGAGTGGATACATCCAGTGCCTGGGACGGGTAAAAGGTGTAGCCGGCCAGCACCGCATTAATGGCCACCACCAGATTACCCAGGTCCTCTTCCTTGTTGACGAATCCCCGAGCCCCGAGCTGAATGCAACGCCTGCAGAAGCTCTCGACAGGCTGCGAAGTCAACACCAGCACTTCGGTGGACATGCCCAGCGCCTTGATCCGTGACAGCACCTTGAGGCCGTCCAGCTTGGGAATACCGATATCGAGGATCACCACCGCCGGTTCATGTTCACGAACCAGTTCCAGCGCATCCAGTCCATTGTCTGTTTCGGCCACCACCCGCATGTTGTTTTTTTCCAGCAAGACCTTAACGGCGAGCCGGACAACAGGATGATCGTCAACTATCAATACGCTGTGCATGTTGTCACTTCACCTTAAAAACCTGGCCTCAGGGCAGGACGTGTCGCTCGGAAGATAAACGCAATCGCACCTCGATCAGGTGCAACTTTGGTACTTGTATAAACACTGTTGCCATGGGGACATCGCCTGCGCAACGTCCTGTTGACTCCCGGGAAATTTCAGATTCCCGGCAAATAAAGGACGATACAAGAGGTTAATCACTTCTCACAAAGGAATCAGACAGTCTGATTTTTCACTAGGAAATTTCCCAGTAATCACAGGGTTTTGCCTTATGGCCCCCGCTCCAGGTTATTAAGCAAGATGGTCGACAAGTAATGACGCGAGCCGGCCATGCAACACTTGAACGCCCTGGTTCTGGAAGATGAACCGCTGCAACGCCTGGTCACCGTGACGCCGCTGAAAAAAGTGTTGTCGGGGCAAGTGCTCAAGGCCCTGGAATTTTGCAGCCGCTAGCCCCGCACGACAGCCGTTCAAGGTGGCGCCCCATGGCCCTGTTTCAACAACCGTCCGCCCAGCGTGGATTGCGCCACGACTCTGGAACCAAGCCTTACGGCCCGCCAACTTTCGACGCGATCATGCATTCACGATTTATCTGGCTGTTTGTCTGCTTGGCGCTCACCGCTGTGCAACCGGCAGCGGCCGAGCCCCCGACATTGCCCAATACCCTGCACAGTCGGGCTCACCTCGATCACCACCATCTGGCCCTGGAGGAAGAAGACTGGCATTGGCTGCGTCACAAGTCAGCGTTGACAATCGGCGCCGTCGCCACCGAGTCGGCACCGTTCAATGTCAGCTATGACGACCACCACTACGAAGGCATTTCCGCCGACGTCAGCGCCTTGATCGGGCAGATGCTCGGGGTGCGCATCAAGGTCGTGCCGTTTGCCACCCGGGATGCCGCCTTGCAGGCCTTGCAAGCGGACAGCATCGATCTGCTGGGCAGCTACAGTTCCCGGCCAGCCACGGCCGACAGCCTCAGGTTCAGCCGCCCCTTCGCCGAAGCTCGCCTGGCCCTGTTCAGGCGCAACGACGACCCGAGGCCTGCGTCCGCCAACCTGGCCAGGCTGCGGGTGGCCGTCCCTCAGGAGCACAGCGCCGAACTGCTGGCACGCTTTCCTCTCGCCCACGCGATGATCTACCCCAGCCCCGACGAAGCCATCGCCGCGGCGGCCTTCGGCCATGCCGATCTGTACCTGGACGACGTGCTCAGCGCCTATTTCCGCATTAACCGCGCCTACTACAGCTACCTCAAGCTCGAAGGTTTCGCCGAGTTTTCCAAAGGGGACTATGGCTTTGCACTCAAGGGGGACAACCAGCGCCTGCAGCGCATTCTCGACCAGTGCATCGAAGCCATTGGCCGGGAACAACTCACCAGTCTCAGTCACCGCTGGGTAGGCAGTGGCTTGGTTGCGTCGGATGAGAAGGTGGCTCTGACGCCGGAGGAGTCGCGCTGGATCGCCCGCAACCCGGTGATCCGCCTGGTGATCAACGATGACCTGGCGCCTGTGGCGTTTTTCGACGCCAACGGCATTTTCTCCGGAGTCACCGCCGAACTGCTGGAACTGATTGCCCAGCGTACAGGCCTGCGCTTCCAGGTGTCCGCCCGCAACGGCGGCTACCCGGAACAGATGGAAGCCCTGGGTAAATCGGAAGCGGACCTGGCCATCATGACCGCCAGCGCGCAACGCGAGCACACGCTGCGCTTCACCCGGCCGTTTCTGAGCAGCCCCTTTGTCCTCGTCACCCCAACCGACAGGAACGGCAAGGCGCAGCTTGCGGGAGAACTGATCGGCAAGCGCCTGGCCATACCCCGCGGCCACGTCACGCTGCAACAGGTGCGCGAGCGCTATCGGCAAACCCGGATCATCGAAACCGACACCTCGCTGGACGCCATGAACAGGGTCTATGAAGGCAGTGCCGATGCCGCGCTGGTGTCCCTTCCGGCCGCGCGTTACTACATTGTCCGTCTGTTTCAGAACCGCCTGGCCGTCGCCGACCTGATTCCCACCGCCCGGGCCACCACCCACTTTGC
Organism: Pseudomonas sp. 3MA1; assembly: GCF_029237275.1. NCBI lineage: Bacteria > Pseudomonadati > Pseudomonadota > Gammaproteobacteria > Pseudomonadales > Pseudomonadaceae > Pseudomonas > Pseudomonas sp. 3MA1. Next base: position 38,413 of record NZ_JAACFX010000008.1, read on the forward strand.
CTTGCGCCGCAGCGACCCGGAGTTGCAATCCATCCTCGACAAGGCCCTGCTCAGCCTCCCGGCGGACGACCTGAACGCCATCGCCAGCCACTGGCGCTCGCCGCCTGGGATGAGCAGCCAGATCTGGCGCGACTACGCCCTGATGATCGCCGAGATCATCGCCGGGGCCTCGCTGCTGCTCCTGCTGTCACTGGCCTGGGTCGTCTACTTGCGTCGCCGGGTCAAGGCCGAGCAAACCCTCAACGGCCAATTGCGCTTTATCGAAACACTGGCGGAAAACATGCCGCCTGCGCTCTATATCCGCGATATCGACGGCCACATGCTGTCCTGCAACCGCAGTTACCTGGAGAGCGTCGGGCTCAGCGCCGAAGAGGTGCTCAACCGCACCGCGCAGCCACTGCCGACCGAGCACTTCGCGGCGCAACCCGATCTGCATCAGAACTACCTGCAGGCCATCAGCGACGACCAGACCATCACTTCGGTCCATGCGGTGAAGCGGCAGGGCAAGGAGGTCTGGATCGAGCACTGGATTCAGCCATTCAAGGATGCCAATGGCGTCACCAAGGGCGTGATCTGCGGCTGGCTGGACATTACCAGGCATCGCCATCTGGTCCAGGAGCTGAAGGAAGCCAAGAACCTCGCGGACCAGGCCAGCCGGGCCAAGACCACCTTCCTGGCCACCATGAGCCATGAAATCCGCACGCCGATGAACGCGATCATCGGCATTCTGGAACTGGCGCTCAAACGCGCCGACAGCGGCCGGATCGAACGCTCCAGCATTGAAATTGCCTACAGCTCAGCGCACAGCCTGCTGGAGCTGATTGGCGACATTCTGGATATCGCCCGTATCGAGTCGGGGCGCCTGAGTCTCTCGCCCAAACGGGCCAATTTGCGCGAGCTGGTGGAGTCGGTGGCGCGAGTGTTCGAGGGGCTGGCCCGGCAGAAATGCCTGAACCTGATCCTCGAGATCGATTCCAGCATCAACGGCGACGTACTGGTGGACGGCCTGCGTTTCAAGCAGATCCTGTCCAATCTGGTGAGCAACGCCATCAAATTCACCGAGGCCGGGTTTATCAAGGTGAGCATCGGCGGCGATCTGCTGGATGACGCGGTGCTGCGGGTGCGGCTGTGTGTCGAGGACTCGGGGATCGGCATCTCGCCCGGCAGCCAGCAACGTCTGTTCCAGCCTTTCGCCCAGGTGGAGCGCAACGTGCAGAACCTCGAGGGCACGGGCCTGGGCCTGGTGATCTGCCGTTCCCTGTGCGAAATGATGGGGGGCCAGGTGTCGATGAGCAGCGCTGTCGGGCAAGGCACCCGAGTGAATGTGGAGTTGCGTCTGCAGACGCTGGAGAGCGTGGCCGCAGCCGAGCGCCTGCCACCGGTCAACAAGCGTCACATGTACCGCTTGCAGATCCTGGTGGTGGACGATCATCCGATGAACCGCCAGGTCCTGCAGCAGCAACTGTGCTTCCTCGGACATGACGTGGTCGAGGCGGAAAACGGTCTGCAGGCCCTGCACATATGGCGTGAGCGGGACTTCGACGTGATCATCACCGACTGCCACATGCCCGTCATGAACGGGGCCGAACTGGCCCGCTCAATTCGCCAGGATGAGCGCGATACCCACAGCGAACCGATCGTGATCATCGGCCTGACCGCCGACGCCCAGCAGGAGGAGGTGGAGCGCTGCATCCAGGCGGGAATGAACGACTGCCTGATCAAACCCATCAGCCTGGATGAGCTGGAAGAGCGCCTGCTGGTCATGGGGCAGGCCGATGATGGCGAGCGCGAAAGCCTCGCCAGTTCGAAGCCCGACAGCCCCTGCCCGCCCCGGGGCACGACTTTTTAGCGGGCAAACGAAAAAGGGCACCTCAAGAGGTGCCCTTCTTCGTGAATATGGTCGGGGTAAGGGGATTCGAACTCCTGACATCCTGCTCCCAAAGCAGGCGCGCTACCGGACTGCGCTATACCCCGGTAAAAAAAAGGCACCTTTAAAAGGCGCCTTCTGCGAACAGAGCTTTTGGCGTCTGATCTTAAGATTCGATTCCAGCGAACTGGTCTCAAAAATGGTGGGTCGTGTGGGATTCGAACCTACGACCAATTGGTTAAAAGCCAACTGCTCTACCAACTGAGCTAACGACCCAAAATGGTCGGGGTAAGGGGATTCGAACTCCTGACATCCTGCTCCCAAAGCAGGCGCGCTACCGGACTGCGCTATACCCCGATTTGAAATTGGCTCCGTGACCAGGACTCGAACCTGGGACCCAATGATTAACAGTCATTTGCTCTACCGACTGAGCTATCACGGAACTGCATATTTCAAGTTAAAACTTTTTACCTCATCCTCTTTGGCTTTCCCGTATCGCTACGTTCATGCCTCTGAGGCGCGCTATTTTACAATCTTCAAACTACCTGTCAACCCCCTAAATTGCTTTTAAGACAATGATTTGCGACTTCATTGCCGGTTTCTTCTACATCAGAAAAAACCTGGGAGGTGACTGACTGCGGGGCGCACTTTACAAGCCTTTTCCTTACAGTTCAACACCCTAGTGAAAAAAAGGCCTCGCCGCGCGAGGCCTCATTACTCACCGGCCACCAAGGGTTCAGGCAAAGACGATTTCGTCGTCCTGCACCGAGGCGGTGACTGTAGCGCCCGGCAAGAAACCACCGGACAGAATCAACTGGGCCAGCGGGTTTTCGATCCAGCGCTGAATCGCCCGCTTCAACGGCCGCGCGCCATACACCGGGTCGTAACCCACGGCGATCAGCTTGTCCAAGGCCTCGTCGCTCAATACCAGGCTCAGGTCGCGTTCCGCCAGACGACTGCGCAGGCGACCCAGCTGGATCTGCGTGATGCCCGCGATCTGATCCCGTGCCAAAGGCTCGAAGATCACCACTTCGTCGACCCGGTTGATGAATTCCGGCCGGAAGTGGGTGGACACCGCGTCCATCACCGCTGCCCGCTGTGCCTCACGATCGCCCACCAGTTCCTGGATCTGTGCCGAGCCCAAGTTGGACGTCATGACGATCACCGTGTTGCGGAAGTCCACGGTACGGCCGTGGCTGTCCGTCAGGCGACCATCTTCCAGCACCTGCAGCAGGATGTTGAACACATCCGGGTGCGCCTTCTCGACTTCGTCCAGCAGGATCACCGAGTACGGCTTGCGACGCACCGCTTCGGTCAGGTAGCCGCCCTCTTCATAACCGACATAGCCAGGTGGCGCACCGATCAGGCGAGCCACGGAATGTTTCTCCATGAACTCGGACATATCGATCCGCACCATGGCCTCTTCGGTGTCGAAGAGGAATTCCGCCAGGGCCTTGCACAGTTCGGTCTTACCCACACCGGTTGGGCCGAGGAACATGAACGAGCCGCTGGGACGATTCGGGTCGGACAAACCGGCCCGAGAGCGGCGTACCGCGTTGGATACCGCCACCACGGCTTCGTTCTGACCGATCACCCGTTGATGCAGCAGGCTTTCCATCTTCAACAGCTTGTCGCGCTCGCCTTCGAGCATTTTCGACACCGGGATGCCGGTCCACTTGGACACCACTTCGGCAATTTCTTCCTCGGTGACCTTGCTGCGCAGCAACTGGTTCTCGCTGTGGCCGTGCTGATCGACCATCTGCAGGCTGCGCTCCAGATCGGGGATCACCCCGTACTGCAACTCGGCCATGCGATTGAGATCGCCTTTGCGTCGAGCCGCTTCCAGCTCCTGACGCGACTGCTCGATCTTCTGCTGGATCTGTGCGGAACCCTGCACTTCGGCTTTCTCCGAGGTCCAGACTTCTTCCAGGTCAGCGTATTCGCGCTCCAGGCGGACAATCTCTTCCTGGAGTTTTTCCAGGCGCTTGATCGCCGCCTCATCGTCTTCTTTCTTCAGGGCCTGGGATTCAACCTTGAGCTGAATCAGGCGCCGCTCCAGACGGTCCAGCACTTCCGGCTTGGAGTCGATCTCCATGCGGATGCGGCTGGCGGCCTCGTCGATCAGGTCGATGGCCTTGTCCGGCAGTTGCCGATCGGTGATGTAACGATGGCTGAGCTTGGCCGCGGCGATGATCGCGCCGTCGGTGATCGCCACCTTGTGGTGCACCTCGTAGCGCTCTTTCAGGCCACGCAGGATGGCGATGGTGTCTTCCTCGCTGGGCTCGTCCACCAGCACTTTCTGGAAGCGCCGTTCGAGGGCCGCGTCCTTCTCTATATATTGGCGGTACTCGTTGAGCGTGGTCGCACCCACGCAGTGCAGCTCACCACGGGCCAATGCCGGCTTGAGCATGTTGCCCGCATCCATGGAGCCTTCGCCCTTACCAGCGCCGACCATGGTATGCAGCTCGTCGATGAACAGAATGATCTGACCTTCCTGCTTCGACAGTTCATTGAGCAGGGATTTCAGGCGCTCTTCGAACTCGCCACGGTACTTGGCGCCAGCAATCAGTGCCCCCATGTCCAGGGACAGCAGACGCTTGCCTTTCAGGCCATCGGGCACTTCACCATTGATGATCCGCTGGGCCAGGCCTTCGGCGATGGCGGTCTTGCCGACGCCGGGCTCGCCGATCAGCACCGGGTTGTTCTTGGTACGACGCTGCAGCACCTGGATGGTCCGGCGAATTTCGTCGTCACGGCCAATCACCGGATCGAGCTTGCCTTCTTCGGCGCGCTTGGTCAGGTCCACGGTGTATTTGTCCAGGGCCTGACGCGACTCTTCGACGTTGGCGTCATTGACCGCCTCGCCGCCGCGCAGGTTGTTGATGGCGTTCTCCAGGGCCTTCTTGCTCACGCCCTGGCCCAGCAGCAGTTTGCCGAGCTTGCTGTTTTCATCCATGGCCGCCAGCAGCACCAGTTCACTGGAAATGAACTGATCGCCTTTCTGCTGCGCCAGGCGATCGGCCTGGTTGAGCAGGCGCGCCAGATCCTGGGACATGTTGACGTCGCCCGTGGGGTTCTGGATTTTCGGCAGTTTATCGAGCTCTTTGCTCAATTCCTTGCGCAGGCTGTTGACGTCGAAGCCCACTTGCATCAGCAAGGGCTTGATCGAGCCGCCCTGCTGTTCAAGCAGAGCCTGCATCAGGTGCGCTGGCTCGATGGCCGGATGATCCAGGCCAACCGCCAGAGATTGTGAATCGGATAAGGCCAGCTGAAGCTTGCTGGTTAATCGGTCTATACGCATTAGTCACCTTCCTTTTGAGCAGGCCGGAGCGATGGACACACCTAAATAGAGAAACCTGCCAGATGTATCTCTAGATGCGGTCGATTCTGGGAGATTCAAGCGCCGGCTACTTGACGCAAGTCAGACTAGTCTAGCGCTCAAGCCAGATAAGGGAGGCAAAACGTCCGGTACGCGGACTGCGTCGGTAAGAGAAGAAGCGTGGATCGGTCACGGTGCAGTAACCGCCACCATAGACCGCCGTCACTCCCCGGGCCGCCAGGCGCAGGCGCGCCAGCTGGTAGATGTCGGCCATGAAGCGGCCGGCATTGACGCTCGGCACAAAGGCTTGCTCGGTGGCCGCCAACTGGCTGACGAAGGCTTCGCGCACTTCCGCCCCGACCTCAAAACGCTCAGGGCCAATGGCCGGGCCAAGCCATACCAGCACCTCGGCGGGTGCAGCATCCAGGCTGTCGAGGGTGGCTTCCAGCACACCGGCCGCCAGCCCGCGCCAACCGGCGTGAGCCGCCGCAACCCGGGTTCCGCTTCGGTTGCAGAACAGCGCCGGCAGACAGTCGGCCGTCATCACCGCACAGGCGATGCCCGGAGTGGCGGACCAACTGGCATCGGCCGTCGCCACCACCGAAGGATCAGCGTGGGCCACGGCAATCCCGTGCACCTGTTGCAACCAGGCCGGCGAGATGTCGAAACGCGCGGTCAGGCGCCGCCGGTTTTCGGCCACCGCTTCAGGTTGGTCTTCAACGTGATCGCCCAGATTGAGGCTGTCGAACGGCGCCAGGCTGACGCCGCCGCTGCGGGTGGTGACACAGGCTTTGACCCCGGCCGGCGCGGGCCAGTCAGGCATCAGCCAGTCACTCATCCGACAAACGCCTCACGGTCTTGCTTGAGCAGCGACAACAACCAGACGAAGTCATCCGGCAACGGCGACTCCCAGCTCATGCGTTCACCGGTGGTCGGATGGTCCAGCTCCAGGAAACGGGCATGCAGGGCCTGGCGTGGGAAGTTTTTCAACGACTCGACCATGGTCTGGCTGGCTGCCGGCGGAATGCGGAAACGACCGCCATAGGCCGGATCGCCCACCAACGGGAAGTTGATATGGGCCATGTGCACGCGGATCTGGTGGGTACGACCGGTTTCCAGCTTGACCCGCACGTGGGTGTGGGAACGGAAACGCTCCAGTACCCGATAGTGGCTGACGGCCTGCTTGCCGCCTTCCATCACCGCCATGCGCTGGCGCTGCTGGCCATGACGACCGATAGGCGCGTTGATCTTGCCGCCGGCGGTCACTACGCCAATCACGATGCATTCATAGATGCGGCTGACGCTGCGGCTCTGCAACTGGGCGACCAGCTGGGTCTGCGCCTGGATGGTCTTGGCCACCACCATCAGACCGGTGGTGTCCTTGTCCAGGCGGTGGACGATACCGGCCCGAGGCACGTTGATAATGTCGGGAACGTGATGCAGCAAAGCATTGAGCAAGGTGCCATCAGCATGGCCGGCAGCCGGGTGCACCACCAGGCCCGCGGGCTTGTTGATCACCAGGATGTCGTCGTCTTCATAGACGATGTCCAGCTCGATGTCCTGGGCGATCCACTCGCCCTGGGCCTCCTGCTCGGCGGTCAGCTCGAGTACGGCTCCGCCGTGCACGATGTCACGCGGGCGGATCACCGCTCCGTCCACAGTCAGGCGGCCGTCTTTGATCCAGGCGGAAAGGCGCGAGCGCGAATGCTCAGCGAATAGTTGGGCGGCGACTTGATCGAGGCGTTGACCGCCCAGTTCGGACGGCACCTCTGCGCGAAGTTCAATTTTATCGGACATGCTCGGACTGGGCGTCGGCACAGCCTTTGGTTTCGGCTGCGCGCTTGTGGTTAAATACGGCGTCTTTTGCCCCGAGGCTTTCAACGGGGCGCTCATCATAACAGGACGGCCCCGCCCAAGACAGCGGCCGTCATAGGGACGCAAGCCGCCATGCAAGTGAAACACCTGCTGCTGATCGCCATCCTCGCACTGACCGCTGCTTGCTCATCGAAGGAAGTCGTTGACGAAAACCTGAGCGAAGTCGAGTTGTACCAGCAGGCGCAGACCGACCTGGACAACCACAGCTATACCAGCGCCACCGCCAAGCTCAAGGCCCTGGAATCGCGCTATCCCTTTGGTCGCTACGCCGATCAGGCACAGCTCGAGCTGATCTACGCCAACTACAAGAATGCCGAGCCCGAGGCCGCCAAATCCGCCGCCGAGCGCTTCATTCGCCTGCATCCCCAGCACCCGAACGTCGACTACGCCTACTACCTCAAGGGCCTGACCTCGTTCGACCAGGACGTCGGCCTGCTGGCGCGCTTCCTGCCTCTGGACATGACCAAGCGTGACCCGGGTGCCGCCCGCGACTCCTACAACGAGTTCGCCCAGCTCACCAGCCGCTTCCCCAACAGCCGCTACGCCCCGGACGCCAAGCAGCGCATGATCTACCTGCGCAACCTGCTGGCCGCCTACGAAATCCACGTGGCCGACTACTACCTGACCCGGCAGGCCTATGTCGCTGCTGCCAACCGTGGCCGCTACGTCGTGGAAAACTTCCAGGAAACCCCTTCCGTGGGTGATGGCCTGGCGGTGATGACCGAAGCCTACCAGCGCCTGCATCTGGACGAGCTGGCCGCCACCAGCCTGGAAACCCTCAAGCTCAACTACCCGAACCACCCAAGCCTGGTGGACGGTCAGTTCGTACCGCGCGTGGCTGAAGCCGACAACCGCTCGTGGCTGAGCAAGGCCACCCTGGGCCTGATCGAGTCCCGTCCACCGCTGCCGCCGGGAGAAACCCGCGCCAACCAGGACGTGATGAAGCAGTACCAGGACGCCAAGGACGCGATCCCGTCGGAGCTCAAGCCTAAAGACAGCAACGGTGATGCGGTCGAGGAAGAAAAGCACGAGGCCGCTGGCAACAACAGCGACCGCTCCTGGTTCAGCTACATGACCTTCGGCGTGTTCGACTGACCGCCATCGCAGTCAATAAAGGGAGACTTCAAGTCTCCCTTTTTCATGCCCGGCACTTCATGGGCCTGTGCGCCTGCCAGGCGCTTGGCTAAACTGCCGTCTCTATCCCCCACAAAGCGGGTCACCATGCTTCGTCTACTGTTCTGGATCGCCCTGATTGCCGCTGCGGTATGGTTCTGGCGCAAGTTCAAGCGCCCAGCGGCCACACCCCGCAGCCCCAACGAACCGGCCACTACACCAATGGTGCGCTGTGCCCATTGCGGAGTGCACCTGCCTCAGGATCGGGCGCTGAGCCTGTCGCAACAGTGGTACTGCAGCCAGGCACATCTGGAACAAGGCCCGGCTCGCCAGGACCGCTGACGGCGCCGACAAGGGCTCAAGCGCATGGCCATTCCCGGCACCCGCGCCCCGAGCCCTTGCCCGACAACAGGCACCCGCTCCTTTCCCCTCGCCCTTGCCCTGCCAGCCCCAGACTGGCGACCACACCCCACACAACTGGCGACAAAATAACCATCGCCCAAGCCCCTGCGCGGGCCTCCCCTCCGGCCTAGACTTCATCTCTCGCCTACAGCACGAGCGCTGTCACCCGCTGTTCACTCCCTGAGGAAGACGGCCGCCGCCATGAATCCACAGCACAGAGCGCTGGTGGTCGATGAGACCAGGGAAATCCGCTCCGTGCTGGAGATCACCCTGGGCCGCATGCGTCTGCACACCCAAAGCGCCCGCAGCCTGCAGGAAGCCCGCAGCCACCTGGCCCGGGAGCACTTCGACCTGTGCCTGACCGATCTGCACCTGCCGGACGGCAGCGGCCTGGAACTGCTGCAGCATATCCGCCGACACCATCCCCAACTGCCGGTGGCCCTGCTCAGCCACGAGGCCGGCGCGCCAACCAGCGCCCTGAATGGTGGAACCTGCGACCTGCTGCCAAAGCCTCTGGACCTCAAGCGCCTGCGGAACTGGGTGGCCACAGCTCTGAAACGACAACACGCCTGTGCTGCGACTCACGCCTCTGAACAGCTGCCGGGGGATTCGCCGCCCATGGTCATGCTGCGCCGGCACATCGCCAAACTGGCCGCCAGCCTCGCCCCGATCTATATCAGCGGCGAGTCCGGCAGCGGCAAGGAACGCGTCGCCCGATTGATCCACCAGTCCGGGCCCAGAGGCGCGCAGCCCTTTGTCCCGGTCAACTGCGGAGCGATTCCCAACGAACTGATGGAGAGCGAGTTTTTCGGTCACCGCAAGGGCAGCTTCAGCGGCGCGCTGATGGATCAGCCCGGACTGTTCCGGGCCGCTCATGGCGGCACCCTGTTCCTCGACGAGATCGCCGACCTGCCGCTGGCCATGCAGGTGAAACTGCTGCGAGCCCTGCAGGAAAAGTCCGTGCGCCCAGTGGGCACTCAGCAGGAACAGGCGGTGGATGTGCGAATCCTCTGCGCGACCCACAAGGATCTGAAAAGCGAGGTGCAAGCCGGGCGCTTCCGCCAGGACCTGTTTTATCGGCTGAATGTCATCGAGTTGCGGGTTCCCGCCCTGCGCGAACGGCGGGACGACATCGGGCTACTGGCGCGGCACATCCTCCAGCGTCTGGCCACCACCAGTGACCGGCCGGCCCCAGAGTTGCGCCCGCAAGCGCTGCAAGCCCTGGAGCGCTACGACTTTCCCGGCAATGTGCGTGAGCTGGAGAACCTGCTGGAGCGGGCCCTGGCCCTTTGCGAGAGTCCGTGGATCGAGGTGGCGGACCTGAGTTTACCGGCCCCCAAACCCGACGACGAGCTCGCGCCCGGGCCCTTCCCCCACCTCGATCTGGCGCGGCATCTGCAGCAGGTGGAGCGCCAGTTGCTGCTGCAGACCCTGGAGCAAACCCGCTGGAACCGCACGGAGGCGGCCCGGCGGTTGAGCCTGTCGCTGCGCTCAATGCGCTATCGCATGAAGAAGCTCGGACTGAACTAGACCCGCCCTGCCGGGGCATAAGGCGTCGGATCGATAATCGGCGCCTGCCCCAGCAGCAGGTCGCAGAACAACTGGCAGGAAGCCGGTGCCAGTACCAGACCATTGCGGTAGTGCCCGCAGTTGAGCCACAAGCCGGCAAACCCGGGAACCGGTCCGATGTAGGGAATCCCCTCGGGTGAGCCGGGTCGCAGCCCGGCCCAATGCCCGACCACCTCGGCATCCGCCAGGGCCGGGATCAGCTCGACGGCCGAGGCCTTGAGGCTTTCCAGTGCCGAGGCGGTCGGGGTCTTGTCGAAGCCTTCATGCTCCAGGGTGCTGCCCACCAGGATATGACCGTCACGGCGAGGGATGGCATAACGCCCCTTGGCCAGAACCATGCAGGACAGGAAATCGGCGGCGCATTTGTAGAGGATCATCTGCCCTTTGACCGGCTCCACGGGCAGCTCCAGCCCCAGGCTTGCGAGCAACTCGCCACTCCAGGCACCGGCGCAAAGCACCACCTGATCGGCGCGAATCTCTCCGAGCGAGCTATGCACCCCTGCCACGCGCTGGCCGTCGCGGATAAAACCACTGACCGCGCAGTGCTCGTCAATCCGCACATTGGGCAAGGCCTGCAAGGCCGCCTTGAGGGATTTGACCAGGCGCGGGTTACGCACATTGGCCACATTGGCCATGTAGATCGCCCGCTGGTAGCCGGCGCCCAGCACTGGCACCCCGTCATGCACCGCCGAAATATCCACGGCACTCAAGGGGCGGCCCTCACGTTGCGCCCACTCAAGCGCCTGGGCCTGATCTTCGAGGTCCAGCCAGTAGAGCCCGGTGGTATGGACCTCAGGATCAACCCCAGTGGCGCTCAACAGTTGCTGCGCCAGCTGTGGATAAAAGTCCTGGGACCAGTGGGCCAGGGCCGTGACCGCCGGGCTGTAGCGCCAGGGATACAGTGGCGAGACGATCCCGCCACCGGCCCAGGACGACTCACGCCCCAGTTCCGAGCGCTCCACAAGTCGTACCTGCTGGCCCCGGGACGCCAGATTGAAGGCCGTGAGCAGGCCAATCACGCCGCCGCCCACCACCAGCACTTGCTGTTGCTCAACCATAGTCAGATCCATTCAAGAGAAAGACACTGGGCGCCGCAGCCCCCGAAACCCGTGATCAACGCCCCCAGCAGTCCTTGGCCGTCAGCCCTTCGGCCTGACCGCTGACGCTGGTGGCGCCGGTTTGATCGATGCTGAAACTGCCGCATTTGTCCCCCGCCATCAGCGTATCGGCCTTGGGCGTTGCGGTCAGCGAGAAGCCGGTGTCGGTCAGGGTCGGGGTGATGCTGTAGTAATCGTTGCCGGCACTCAGGTCGGCGGCGTTGCTGTAGACCCCGGCTTTGGAAAAGTGGCGTTCGAGCTGCTGTGCCTGCTCGGTCAGCAACGCCGCGATTTCACTGCGATGGGGCTTCTTCAAGTGTTCGGTGATGCTGGGAAGGCTCAAGGTCAGGACCAGACCTATGATCGCAATCACGATCATGATTTCGATCAGGGTAAAACCTTGGTTGGATCTGCGCATGGTCAAGAATCTCGCTTACTGAATTTGTCGCCACAGGATGCGCCGACTGCCACCGCTGGAGCTGTCCTCCAGTGAGCTGCTGGCGCCACCAGGATCGCTGACGGTCTTGCGCGGCTGATGGCTGGAAACACCTGCACGGCCAGGGAGCGGATCGACAACCCCGAGGCCTTGGGACAGGGCTTCCTGATCCGCCACGATGCCATCGCGATTGGCGTCCTGCGGCGCGGCGTCGAGCATCTTACCGCTGAACGCCTGCAACTCGATCAATTTCCCGCAGGCCATGTATGAGCAATACACTCCAGACCTGAACCAGCCAGCATTCAAGGTCAACCAAGCGGATACACCAGAAGGCTCCGGAGCCTGATCAGCCACAGTGATCGGCGACTGGACTTCACTCGCGACAACCCCTTCCCAACTGCCCAGCAGCACGACCGCAACCACGAACGGCCATCGACACCGAAGCGAGTCCGACTCAGTACTTGGCATAGATGCTCTCCAGCACGCTGCGCGCCTGCCCCGCCAGCCCCACTGCGGTCACCCGGTACAACGTGGCCGAGGTGCCGGGGGGCAGGCCCACCGCATTCAGGACAACCCCCAGATTCTGCACCGCATAAAACCCCTCGCCAGTGGCGATCCAGGTCACCGCCGAAGCCTCATTGAAGCCGGCACCGCTGACCACCGTCGATTCAGCCGGAGGTGCGCAGCGCGCAGGATCTGCGCACGGCGGCAAAGAATAATCACCCTGGCGGATCGCGCTCTCCCCCAGGCGCAGCGCCGCCTCCGCGGCCTGGAAAGACCGATTGTGCCGGTCCAGGCTGGCGGCCATCTTTTCCTGCAAGGTGGCGTTTTGCAGGGATGACAGGCCGATCAGGCTCAGCACCAGCAGAAACACCAGACTCACCAACAGCGCCATGCCCCGCTCACCGACGGGCCTGCATCCTGCCGGGCACAGCATCAGGGCAACCTGTTGCGCAAGGCCGCCACCACCGTGAAGCTCTGCGGGCTGACGCGGGCGTCGGGATCGGCCAGGGTCAGGCGTAATCGCACGCTGCGAATCCGCGCCGGATCACCCGGATGCGGGCTGTAGCCGGAAACCCCGCTCGCTGTTGCGGAACGGGCCATACCGAAGCCGACATCAAAGGCTTCAACGTTGTCCAGCAGCACCGCTTGCTGCTTGCCCAGGCCACTGCCGAGCAACAGTTGATGGTTCTTGAAGCTGTAGAACACTCGTCGCAAGGCAAACACCTGCTGCCCGACACCCCCTTGATGAGCCCCTGAGTAGGCCACCGCGCGGCGCTGACAGTCAGTCACCAGGCTCCAGGTCGGCGCCCCGCCATCCTCACCGACATCCGCAGTGATCAGGGTCAGCTTGTGCTCGGCGCTGTCCCACTGAATCGGGGTGGCCCTGTAGCGCGAGAACTCCGTGGCGCTGCTCGCGTCCTCAACCTCTCGCAAACAACCGGCCAGCCCCGCCATGCGAATTTCCTGAAGCATCTTGCTCAGGACAAAACGCCCATCCTCCTGCAGGTAGGCCGAGGCGTTCTGGCTGAGGTAAGTGTGCTTCGCCGCGATAAATACCTGGGCCGCGCCCAACACCAGCACCAGCCCCCAGAGCAGCGCCAACATCATCTCCACCAGCGTAAAACCGCAATGGCCTTGCTTCACCGCGTGCCTCCCGGATCCACGGCCACTCGGCTGCTGAGTTCCAAGCTGCGCTGTCCAGCGACTTGGCCGACGGCGCGTGAGTCGTCCCAGGTGATGCGCACGGTGTAGACCTGCTGGCTGACGCTGATGCGGCCCTTGGCGCTGGGGCCGCCAAAACTGGCAACGTTGCTGGCGAAGTCCAGCAAGTCCTGATCCCGCGCATTGCCCGTGTTGCCCTCAGCGGGAGTGGCAAGGGTGTAATCGGCAGATGCATTGGCCCGGATCCGATCGAGCATGTCGTAGGCGATAAAGCTGGCCTGGGTGCTCATTCGCGCACTGTCGGTATGCTGCAGCGCCCGGATCTGCAGCGCCGCGGCTCCCAACAGGCCCACCGCCAGGATCGACAGGGCCACCAGCACCTCGATCAGGGTCATGCCGTCCTGTGCCTGCCACTGGTTCATCAGTAACGTCCTCCCTGACTCCCCCTGCGTTGAAACCGACACCGGTCACTCGCCGCGGCGGCTTCTGCCCCCAGGCGATGGACTATCCAAGTCCCGCGATCCGCGCGTCAGGACAGCTGAAATCGATGCAGCCGCCTCCTGAGGGTAGCCTCGGCGTCGCCCCCAGACCGCTGGCTGGAACACCCCGCAATACATTGCCCTGTGCCCCACACAGCGCCGGCTGAAGGCAACAGCGAGCAGAAACCCTTTGTACGCAAATACTTGGCAAGCCTTGGCAGAGTCCTCGGCTATAACAGCCCAACGCCTGGCCGGTCGGAGACTGGCCCTTTAGCTCAAGGGCACGCAGCTGTTGCGTGAAACCGGGCGCTCCACGGAGGGAGACCGCATGCACGAGAAAGGCTTCAGCCTGATTGAGCTGCTAACCGCACTGGCGGTGCTGGCGCTGTTGCTGCCACTGTCCAGCACCGCGCTCAGTGAGCTGCTGCGCGCCAATCGCCAGCAGGACACGGCGCAAATGCTTGCCAGCGGCCTGCGCAATGCCCGGGCGGCGGCGATCCTGCATCAGCGCACCACGTTGATCCATGGTCTGGACAACGACTGGAGCCGAGGCTGGCGCATCATTCTGGATATCAGTGGCAGGGGGCCGGAGGACTTGGGGAATCCGCTGCTGGTCGAGCGGCGCAGCGGCGGGCAGGTACTGATTGTGGGCAATCGCCCCGTGCAGCACTACGTGCGTTTCAGCCCTCTGGGCAACCCGTTGCTGCCCAGTGGCGCCTTCCAGGCCGGCACCCTGCATATCTGCCAGGCCGACCAGGAGCACAGCCGTCATCAGGTGGTGTTGTCACGCAGCGGGCGGGTCAGCCTGCGCAGCGATCACGCCGAGCAGGCCTTGTGCGCGACAGCTGGCTGATCAGAGCAGGGAGCGAACCCGCAGCTCTTTGGGCATGGAGAAGGTGATGTTCTCTTCGCGTCCCGCCAGCTCGTCGGCCCCCGTGGCGCCCCAGGCTTGCAGTTGCTGGATCACGCCACGCACCAGAACTTCCGGCGCCGAAGCACCGGCGGTGATGCCGATACGCTCGACCCCATCGAACCAACTGCGCTGTAGATCCTCGGCACCGTCGATCAGGTAGGCCGGGGTGGCCATGCGCTCGGCCAGCTCGCGCAGGCGGTTGGAGTTGGAACTGTTGGGGCTGCCGACCACCAGCACCACGTCGCATTCGTCGGCCAGTTGCTTGACCGCGTCCTGGCGGTTTTGCGTGGCGTAGCAAATGTCGTCCTTGCGCGGCCCGCCGATGGCCGGGAAACGCGCACGCAGGGCGTCGATCACCCGGCTGGTGTCATCCATGGACAAGGTGGTCTGGGTCACGAAGGCCAGGCGCTCGGGGTTGCGCACCTGCAGCTCGGCCACGTCCTTCTCGTCTTCCACCAGGTAGATGGCGCCACCATTGCTGGCATCGTACTGGCCCATGGTGCCTTCGACTTCAGGGTGGCCGGCATGGCCGATCAGGATGCATTCACGACCGTCGCGACTGTAGCGCGCCACTTCGATATGCACCTTGGTTACCAGCGGGCAGGTGGCGTCGAACACCTTGAGACCACGACCGGCGGCCTCGTTGCGCACCGCCTGGGACACGCCGTGGGCGCTGAAGATGACGATGACGTCATCCGGCACCTGGTCCAGCTCTTCGACGAAGATCGCTCCGCGATTGCGCAGGTCTTCGACGACAAATTTGTTGTGCACCACTTCATGCCGGACGTAGATCGGCGGCCCGAAGACTTCCAGGGCGCGATTGACGATTTCGATCGCCCGGTCCACACCGGCGCAGAAGCCACGGGGGTTGGCGAGTTTGATTTGCATGCTGTGCCTCGTGTCTTGCGCGCAAGAAGTTAGATCGTTGTAGACAGCGGATCGCCGGCAAGCCGGCTCCTACAGAATAGGAGACAGCTTGCCGGCGATGCTTTTAAAGCGCTTTGACGTCGATGATCTCGACATCAAAGGTCAGGGTCTTGCCGGCCAGCGGGTGGTTGAAGTCCACGGTGACCTGAGCGTCATCGAAGGCTTTGACCACACCGGGCAACTCGGTGTTCGCCGCGTCATTGAAGATCACCAGCAAGCCTTCCGACAGCTCCATGTCCTGGAACTGCGAACGCGGGATGGTCTGCACGTTCTGCGGGTTGGGCTGGCCAAAGGCGTTTTCCGGCTCGATCGTCAGGTTGCGCTTGTCGCCGGCCTTGAAGCCGAACAGCGCGGCTTCGAACCCGGGCAACAGGTTGCCATCACCGACCTTGAAGGTCGCCGGGGCCTTGTCGAAGGTGCTGTCCACGGTGTCGCCGTTCTCCAGGCGCAATGCGAAATGCAAAGTGACTTCCGTGTTCTGACCGATACGTTGTTCAGTCAATACCTGTTCAGTCATGAACGGCTTCTCCGGTTTTCTTGCTCTTGAACATATCCAGGGCCAGCATCACCGCGCCGACGGTAATGGCGCTGTCGGCGAAGTTGAATGCCGGGAAGTACCAGCGGTTCTGCCAGTGCACCAGGATGAAATCGATCACATGGCCCAGGGCGATACGGTCGTACAGGTTGCCCAAGGCACCGCCCAGCACCAGGGCCAGGGCGATGGCCAGCCAGGTTTCATTGCGCCCCAGGCGCTTGAGCCAGACCACCAGCACCGCACTGACCACGATCGCGATCAGGGCGAACAGCCAGCGCTGCCAGCCGGAGCTGTCGGCAAGGAAGCTGAAAGCCGCGCCGGTGTTGTAGGCCAGGGTCCAGCTGAAGTAGTCCGGGATCACCACGATCTGCTGGTACATGCTCAACGAACTTTCGAAGTGCAGCTTGCTGACCTGGTCGATGACCAGGACCAGCACGCTCAACCACAGCCAGCCCAGACGGCCGAAACGGCCTGCGGCGTTAGGCATAGTGACGAACCTCGCCCGCGCCGCTGATGTTGTCCACGCAACGCCCGCAGATCTCCGGATGCTCCGGGTGCACGCCAACGTCTTCGCGGCAGTGCCAGCAACGGGCGCACTTGACGAAGCTGGACTTGACCACTTTCAGCTTGAGGCCGCTGACTTCGGTTTCCACCGCGTCCGCCGGGGCCTGGGCCAGGGGCGCGACGCTGGCGGTGGAGGTGATCAGCACGAAGCGCAGTTCGTTGCTCAGCTTGGCCAGATCGGCCGACAGCGAGTCTTCGGCGTACAGGGTCACTTCGGCCTGCAGGTTGCCGCCCACGGCTTTCGCCGCGCGCTGGTTCTCCAGTTCCTTGTTGACCGCCGCCTTGACCGCCATGATCCGCTCCCAGAAGGCGCGGTCCAGCTCGAAGCCTTCCGGCAGCTCGCTCAGTCCTTCGTACCAGGTGTTGAGCATTACCGATTCGTTGCGCTCGCCCGGCAGGTACTGCCACAGCTCGTCGGCGGTAAAGGCCAGGATCGGCGCGATCCAGCGCACCAACGCCTCGGAGATGTGGAACAGCGCGGTCTGGCAGGAACGCCGAGCCTGGCTGTTGGCGCCGGTGGTGTACTGACGATCCTTGATGATGTCCAGGTAGAAACCGCCCAGCTCCTGCACACAGAAGTTGTGCACCTTGGAGTAGACGTTCCAGAAGCGGTATTCGCCGTAGTGCAGCTCCAGCTCGCGCTGCAGCAGCAGGGTACGGTCCACGGCCCAGCGGTCCAGGGCCAGCATGTCTTCAGCCGGCAGCAGATCGGTGGCCGGGTTGAAGCCGCTCAGGTTGGAGAGCAAGAAGCGCGCGGTGTTACGGATACGCCGGTAGGCGTCGGCGCTGCGCTGCAGGATCTGATCGGACACCGCCATCTCGCCGGAGTAGTCGGTGGCCGAAACCCACAGGCGCATGATGTCGGCGCCCAGGGTGTCGTTGACCTTCTGCGGCGCGATCACGTTACCCAGGGACTTGGACATCTTGCGGCCGTTCTCGTCCACGGTGAAACCGTGGGTCAAGAGTTCGCGGTACGGCGCGTGGTTGTCGATGGCGCAACCGGTGAGCAAGGACGAGTGGAACCAGCCGCGGTGCTGGTCGGAACCTTCCAGGTACAGGTCGGCCCGCGGACCGCTTTCGTGGCCCATCGGGTGCGAACCGCGCAGCACGTGCCAGTGAGTGGTGCCGGAATCGAACCAGACGTCCAGGGTGTCGCTGATCTTGTCGTACTGAGCGGCTTCGTCGCCCAGCAGTTCAGCGGCGTCCATCTTGAACCAGGCTTCGATGCCCTCCTGTTCGACGCGCTTGGCCACCTCTTCCATCAGCTCGACGGTGCGTGGGTGCAGCTCGCCGCTTTCCTTGTGCAGGAAGAACGGGATCGGCACGCCCCAGTTGCGCTGGCGGGAAATGCACCAGTCCGGACGGTTGGCGATCATCGAATGCAGGCGCGCCTGGCCCCAGGCCGGTACGAACTGGGTGTCTTCGATGGCTTGCAGGGCGCGCTGGCGCAGGCTGTCGCCGGCTTGCGGCTGCTTGTCCATGCCGACGAACCATTGCGCGGTGGCGCGATAGATCAGCGGGGTCTTGTGACGCCAGCAGTGCATGTAGCTGTGGCTGATGGTTTCGGTGTGCAGCAGCGCGCCGACTTCGCTCAGCTTGTCGACGATGGCCGGGTTGGCCTTCCAGATGAACTGGCCGCCGAAGAATTCCAGCGATGACGCGTAGACGCCGTTGCTCTGTACCGGATTGAGGATGTCGTCGTTGACCATGCCGTAGCGCTTGCAGGTCACGAAGTCGTCTTCACCGTAGGCTGGCGAGGAGTGCACCACGCCGGTGCCGGCGCCCAGCTCCACGTATTCGGCCAGGTACACCGGCGACAGACGATCGTAGAACGGATGGCGGAAGTTGATCAGTTCCAGGGCCGAACCCGGGGCGGTGGCGATCACCGAGCCTTCCAGGTTGTAGCGGGCCAGGCAGGACTCCACCAGCTCCTCAGCCAGCACCAAGAGGCGCTCGCCGGCGTCGACCAGGGCGTAGTTGAACTCCGGATGGACGTTCAGCGCCTGGTTGGCCGGGATGGTCCACGGGGTGGTGGTCCAGATCACGATGGCCGCGGGCTTGGCCAGCTTGGCCAGGCCGAAGGCGCCAGCCAGCTTGTCTTCGTCGGCAATCGGGAAGGCCACGTCGATGGTGGCGGACTTCTTATCCTGATATTCGACTTCCGCCTCGGCCAGGGCCGAACCGCAGTCGAAGCACCAGTTCACCGGCTTCAGGCCCTTGAACACGAAGCCGCCCTTGACCATCTCTGCCAGGGCACGGATCTCCCCGGCCTCGTTGGCGAAGTTCATGGTCTTGTAGGGGTTGGCCCAATCACCCAGCACGCCCAGGCGGATGAACTCGGCCTTCTGCCCTTCGATCTGCTCGGAAGCGTAGGCGCGGCACAGCTCGCGGGTCTGGTCCGAGGACAGGTTCTTGCCGTGGGTCACCTCGACCTTGTGCTCGATCGGCAGGCCGTGGCAGTCCCAGCCCGGAACATAAGGCGCGTCGAAACCCGCCAGGGTTTTCGAGCGGATGATCATGTCCTTGAGAATCTTGTTGACCGCATGACCGATGTGAATCGAGCCGTTGGCATAGGGAGGGCCGTCGTGCAGGACGAATTTCGGACGATCCTTGCCAATCTCGCGCAACTTTCCGTACAGGCCAATGCTGTCCCAACGCTGCAGAATCTGTGGTTCGCGCTGAGGCAGGCCGGCCTTCATTGGGAAGGCGGTGTCCGGAAGGTTTAACGTGGCTTTATAGTCGGTCATTTAAGGCTCTTCATTAGCGATTGGCGCTATGGATACGTGCCACTTGGGCACGGGCGGCGGCAACATCCGCATTGATCGCCGTCTTCAACGCCTCCAGGGAGGCGAAACGCTGCTCTTCACGCAGCTTGTGGTGGAAAACCACCGTCAAACGCCGGTCATACAGATCGCCGGCAAAATCTAAAAGATGAACTTCCAGGTGGGCCTTGCCATCACCTGCAACCGTGGGCCGCACGCCAATGTTGGCGACGCCGGGCCAGGTCTTGCCATCGATATCGACGCTCACCAGGTAGACCCCGGAAAGCGGCACGCGGCGGCGCTTCAATTGCACGTTGGCGGTGGGCGTGCCCAACTGGCGCGCCAGTTTCTGCCCGTGCAGGACCCGTCCGGCAATCCGGTACGGACGACCGAGCAGCCGCTCGGCCAGATCAAAGTCGGCAGCGGCCAGGGCATTGCGGACCTGGGTGCTGCTGACGCGCAAGCCATCCAGCTCAACGGTCTGCGCGGCTTCCACGGTAAACCCGTGGCTGGCTCCGGCCTGTTGCAGAAACTCGAAATCGCCGACCCGATCGCAACCGAAGCGGAAATCGTCCCCCACTTCCAAGTGCTGCACACCCAGGCCGTCCACCAGGATCCGCTCGACGAACTCGCTGGCGCCCAGCTTGCTCAGGCGCTGATTGAAGGCCAGGCACAGGATCCGGTCGACGCCTGCCTGAGCCAGCAACTGCAGCTTGTCGCGCAAGCGGGCCAGGCGGGCCGGTGCGGTCTCCGGAGAGAAGAACTCCCGCGGCTGCGGCTCGAAAATCACCACGCAGCTGGGCACGCCCAACTCGAGCGCACGTTCACGCAGCCGACCCAGAATAGCCTGGTGACCACGGTGAACACCGTCAAAGTTGCCAATAGTGGCGACGCAGCCCCGATGCTGGGGGCGCAGATTGTGGAGGCCTCGAACCAGCTGCATAACGCGCTTCTTGCTCATAAAGTGGCCGATTATAACCACACCCGGCGGCCGACGACAGGCAGCACCTTACGCCAATGTGGTTGAACCGACAAAACCGATGCCCGCCCCGCCCTGAAGACTAAACAGTCATCAGTTCAAGGCCTTGCGATTGAAGTCCCGCAAACGGAAGCCCAATAGGGCCAACATGCCGAAATACGCCACCACCCCAGCCACCACCAGCACGCCCAGGCGCAGAAAACGCTGGAGCATGTGGCCTTGATCCCAGGCTGGCATGACATGCATCAGACCCAGCAATACCGCAGACATGACCGCCACGGCCAGCAGCAACTTCAAGGTAAACCGCCCCCAGCCCGGCTGCGGCTGGAACATCTGCTGCTTGCGCAGCTGATAAAACAAAAGGCCCGCATTGATACAGGCTCCGGCACTGATGGCCAGGGCCAGGCCGGCATGCTTCAAGGGACCGATAAACGCCAGGTTGAGCAACTGGGTCACGATCAGGGTGAAAATGGCGATTTTCACCGGCGTGCGGATGTTCTGCTGCGCATAGAAGCCCGGCGCCAGCACCTTGATCACGATGATCCCCAGCAAACCCACGGCATAAGCCACCAGCGCACGCTGGGTCATGGAGGCATCAAAGGCGCTGAACTCGCCATACTGGAACAGCGAGACGGTCAGCGGCTCGGCGAGTATGCCCAGGGCCAGGGAGCACGGCAGCACCAGGATGAAACACAGGCGCAGCCCCCAATCGAGAATCCGCGAGTACTCATGACGATCCTGGCTGGCGTAGGTCTTGGCCAGGGTCGGCAGCAGAATGGTCCCCAGAGCGACACCCAGCACGCCGGACGGCAGCTCCATGAGCCGGTCGGCGTAATACATCCAGGACACGGAGCCGGCCACCAGAAACGAGGCAAAGATGGTGTTGATGATCAGCGAGATCTGGCTGACGGACACCCCGAGAATCGCCGGCAGCATCTGCTTCATCACTCGCCAGACACCGGTGTCCCGCAGATTCAGGCGCGGCAGCACCAGCATGCCGATCTTCTTCAGATGCGGCAGCTGGTAGAGCAACTGCGCCAGGCCACCGGCCAGAACCGCCCAACCCAACGCCATCACGGGGGGATCGAAATACGGCGTGAGGAACAGCGCGAAGATAATCATGCTGACGTTGAGCAGGGTCGGCACGAAAGCCGGCACCGAGAAGCGATTCCAGGTATTGAGAATCGCCCCGGCCAGAGAGGACAGCGAAATCAGCAATATATAAGGAAAGGTCACCCGCAACAGATCGGAGGTCAGGGCGAATTTTTCCGGCGAGTCGACAAAACCCGGCGCCGTGGCCCAGATCACCCACGGCGCGGCAATGATGCCCAGGGCCGTGACCAGCGCCAGGACCAGAGTCAGCAAACCCGAGACATAGGCAATAAAGGTGCGGGTCGCTTCCTCTCCCTGCTGGCTCTTGTACTCCGCGAGGATCGGCACAAAGGCCTGGGAGAAGGCGCCCTCGGCAAAGATCCGCCGCAGCAGGTTGGGCAGTTTGAAGGCGATGAAGAAAGCATCCGTCGCCATCCCGGCGCCGAACGTGCGCGCGATGATGGTGTCGCGGACAAATCCAAGCACCCGGGAAAGCATCGTGATAGAGCTGACCGCGGCCAGTGACTTGAGCAGGTTCATGAAAAGGTTGTTTGCCTGTAGATAAACAGCAGGCGAAAAGACGCCTACTTATGCGATACTCCGCGCCGCAACAGCACAGAGCCAAAGCTCGCGAGTTTACAGGTCAAGCGCCGGAAATAAATATCCCGCCTCTTCAGATCGACCACTCAGCGGAACGTATCACCCGCCCTTGACAAGACTTCAACTCATCGGCATGATTCGCGGCCTATTTTGTTTGCTATTTCCCAAAAAGTCTTTCGAGGAGCTCGACGGTGGCCAACACACCTTCCGCCAAAAAACGTGCAAAACAGGCTGAGAAGCGTCGCAGCCACAACGCCAGCCTGCGTTCCATGGTTCGTACCTACATCAAGAACGTAGTTAAGGCCATCGACGCCAAAGACGCCGCTAAAGCGCAAGCTGCTTATGTTCTGGCCGTGCCAGTTATCGACCGCATGGCCGATAAAGGCATCATCCACAAGAACAAAGCTGCTCGCCATAAAGGTCGTCTGAATGGCCACATCAAGGCGCTGAACCTTGCTGCTGCAGCCTAAGCGACACGCTTGTTAAAAAACCGACCCAAGGGTCGGTTTTTTATTGCCTGCCATTTAACAGCTCAACCAGCCAGCTCCTCCCGGAGCCGGCTCGCCAAGATTCAACATTTCACTGATGCGGCCAAGGCAGAATAGGAATCGCTGTCACCGCATTCTGCGGACTCCCCTCGATCACCCGATCGCTGTAGACCAGATACACCAGGGTATTGCGCTTCTTATCAAGGAAACGCACCACCTGCATGGTCTTGAACACCAGCGAAGTGCGCTCCTTGAACACCTCCTCACCGTCCTTGAGCTCGCCCTTGAACGCGATCGGCCCCACCTGGCGACAAGCGATCGACGCCTCGGCGCGATCCTCCGCCAGACCCAGGCCACCCTTGAGACCACCGGTCTTGGCTCGCGACAGATAGCACGTCACACCGTCCACCTTGGGATCATCGAAGGCCTCGACCACGATGCGATCGTTCGGCCCGACAAACTTGAACACCGTGGATACCTGACCAATTTCCTCGGCCGACACCATGAACGGCATCGCCAAGAGCAAGCCCAACAGTCCTTTTGCTACGCGCATTCGCTTTTCCTCAAATCGCTTACACCAGAATCAGGTTATCGCGGTGAACCAGTTCCGGCTCAGCCATGTAGCCCAGGACCCCCACAATGGCATCAGAGGGCTGACCGATAATCTTCTGCGCCTCAAGCGCACTGTAGTTGGCCAGGCCTCGGGCGATCTCGCGACCATCGGGCGCCACGCAAACCACCATTTCGCCACGCCGGAAACCGCCCTGGACCTGCTTGACCCCCACCGGCAACAAACTCTTGTTGCCCTGGGAAAGCGCCGCCACCGCCCCCTCATCCAGCACCAGAGTGCCACGGGTCTGCAGATGCCCGGCCAGCCACTGCTTGCGAGCCGCCAGCATGCCGCGCTCCGGCGACAACAAGGTGCCAATGCGCTCGCCAGCCTTGAGGCGATCCAGCACCCGCTCCAGACGTCCACCGACAATGATGGTGTGCGCGCCGGAGCGCGCCGCCAGCCGCGCCGCCCGCAGCTTGGTCTGCATGCCACCGCGCCCCAAGGCGCCACCAGTACCGCCAGCCACGGCATCCAGCGCCGGATCATCGGCACGCGCCTCGTAAATCAACTGAGCATCGGGATTGCTGCGCGGATCAGCATCGAACATGCCATCGCGATCCGTGAGGATCACCAGCAGATCGGCCTCCACCAGGTTGGCAACCAGAGCCGCCAGGGTGTCGTTGTCGCCAAAGCGGATTTCATCAGTGACCACAGTGTCGTTTTCATTGATCACCGGAATCACCTTGAGCTCCACCAACGCCCGCAGGGTACTGCGCGCATTGAGGTAACGCTTGCGGTCCGACAGGTCGTCATGGGTCAGCAGAATCTGCGCGGTATGCCGGCCATGCTCGGCAAAACTCGACTCCCAAGCCTGCACCAACCCCATCTGGCCGATGGCGGCGGCTGCCTGCAGCTCATGCATCGCACTCGGTCGTGCGGTCCAGCCCAAGCGGCTCATCCCGGCCGCCACTGCGCCCGAGGAAACCAATACCAATTCGACGCCAGCCTCATGCAAGGCCACCATCTGCTCGACCCATACACCCATTGCAGCGCGATCCAGCCCCTTGCCGTCCGCCGTCAGCAGCGCGCTACCGATCTTCACGACCCAGCGTTGCGCACCCGTCACCTTGCTCCGCATCTTATTCAACCTTTGCCAGCGAGCAGCGCGACCGAGCGCCACTCATGGGGTTATTCGTATTTACGCCTTGCAGATACCAAAACGCCGCTCGAATGAGCGGCGCCTTGAGAGCTGGCCGGCAGCGATGATAACACCGCGCCAGGCCAGATAAACCGTCTTCGCGGGGCCAGCCCGCCACGACAGGATCAGTCGCGGACGTAGATGATTTCCGGACCATCCTCGTCATCCACATCCTCTTCATCCCAATCATCGTCACCGATGTCATGGACACTCTTGACGCCACTGCGACGCAGAGCACGCTGATCATCCAGCGCCTGCAACTGGGCGCGCGCCTCATCCTCGATGCGCTGATCCAGCTCGGCCAGCTCGTCGGCGTAGGCCGGATCGGCCGCCAGACGATCGGCGCGATCTTCCAGGTAACGCATGATGTCGCGACTCAGGCGCTCAGTACCATCCTTGGAGATAGCCGAAATCACATACACCGGACCAGTCCACTGCAGGCGATCAACGATCTCCTTGACGCGCTCCTCGCGCTCCTCTTCAAGGATCTGGTCGCTCTTGTTCAGCACCAGCCAGCGCTCACGCTCAGCCAGGGACGGACTGAACTTGACCAATTCGTTGACAATCACCTCAGCCGCATCCGCCGGACTGCTTTCATCCAGCGGAGCCATGTCCACCAGATGCAGCAGAATGCGTGTACGCGCCAAGTGCTTGAGGAAGCGAATCCCCAGGCCAGCACCATCGGAAGCCCCTTCGATCAGCCCCGGGATATCGGCAATGACGAAGCTCTTCCAGCGATCGACGCTGACCACACCCAGGTTCGGCACCAGAGTGGTGAACGGGTAATCGGCAACCTTCGGCTTGGCCGCGGAAACCGAGCGAATAAAGGTACTTTTGCCAGCATTCGGCAAGCCCAGCAGACCGACGTCCGCCAGCACTTTCAGCTCCAGCTTGAGATCGCGCTGCTCACCCGGCTTGCCCGGAGTGGTCTGGCGCGGCGCACGGTTGGTACTGGACTTGAACCGGGTGTTACCCAGACCGTGCCAGCCGCCCTGCACTACCATCAGGCGCTGGCCGGCCTTGGTCAGGTCACCAATGACCTCCTGGGTGCCCGCATCGATGATGGTGGTGCCGACCGGAACCCGCAGCTCCAGATCTTCGCCCTTCTTGCCGGTGCAGTCGGTGCTGCCACCATTGGAGCCACGCTCGGCATCGAAATGCCGGGTGTAACGGTAGTCCACCAGCGTATTGAGGTTTTCGTCGGCGACCATATAGATCGAGCCGCCGTCACCACCATCACCACCATTGGGACCACCGTTCTCGATGAATTTTTCCCGACGGAAACTCATGCAGCCATTGCCGCCGTCGCCAGCTTTTACTCGGATCGAAACTTCATCAACAAACTTCATGATCAAACGCCTCTCGCCGCACGGGCGAGCTGAAGAAACCAAGACATAAGACTCTTGCAAAAATGAGCGCAGCGACCTCAATCAACGACCGAAACATCCAACGCTGCCAGCTCGTACAAACAGTTTTGCAAGAGACTCATCCCACAAACGAAAAAGCCCCGTCGCGAGACAGGGCTTTTCCAGCGATCGCGCAATTAAGCGGCGACAACGCTCACGTAACGACGACCGAAGGCGCCTTTTACTTCAAACTTGATCACGCCTTCGATTTTCGCGAACAGGGTGTGATCTTTACCCATGCCAACGCCGTAGCCAGCGTGGAATTGGGTGCCGCGCTGACGCACGATGATGTTGCCGGCCTTGATGACCTGGCCGCCATACATCTTCACGCCAAGGCGTTTGGCTTCTGAGTCGCGACCGTTACGGGTACTACCACCAGCTTTTTTGTGTGCCATGAGTTCAATTCTCCTAGTGAGGAATTAGGCTGAAATTAAGCCTGAATACCGGTGATTTTGATCTCGGTGAACCACTGGCGGTGGCCCATACGCTTCATGTGGTGCTTACGGCGACGGAACTTGATGATGCGGACTTTATCGTGACGACCTTGGGAGATCACTTCAGCCTTGACGGTTGCGCCAGCAACAACAGGTGCGCCGATGTTCACGTCGTCGCCGTTGGCGACCAACAGAACGCGGTCAAAAGTCACGGATTCGCCAGTGGCGACTTCCAGTTTTTCGATCTTCAGGTATTCACCTTCAGCGACCTTGTATTGCTTACCGCCGGTAACGATTACTGCGTACATGGTATTTCTCCGATAATCCTGCTCACCCAGCTCTTTATAAGAAGAGGTATTGGCTGGCATGGCTGCATGGGGCTGGAACGGCCCAAGTGCAATTGCGTAAGGCAGGTGCTGCCCAGGAAGTTCAGGGTGCGCGATTGTACGCAAGGCACAATAGCGATGCAAGTGCCGTTCAGACTGCGCGAGGCACCGCCGGGAGCGCGCCTTGACACCTGCGGACGCGGGTCCTAGCATGCCGCGCAACCCTTCTGGAGCACCTGTCGCTGATGCAACCCCAAGCTTTCTACCGCGCGGTGGCGGACGATTTTAGCGCCGTCGACGGCATCATCAAGAAACAGTTGACTTCCCGAGTACCGCTGGTTTCGAAAATCGGCGACTACATCACTTCGGCCGGAGGCAAGCGCCTGCGCCCGCTGTTGGTGTTGCTATGTGGCAAGGCCCTGGGCCGCGAAGGCGATGACCTGCGCCTGCTGGCCGCCACCATCGAGTTCCTGCACACCGCCACCCTGCTGCACGACGACGTGGTCGACATGTCCGGCATGCGCCGTGGCCGCTCCACCGCCAACGCCATGTGGGGCAATGCGCCCAGCGTCCTGGTGGGCGATTTCCTGTACTCCCGTTCCTTCGAGATGATGGTTGAGCTGGGCTCGATGCCGGTCATGCGCATTCTGTCCCAGGCCACGCGGATCATCGCCGAAGGCGAAGTGCTGCAACTGTCCAAGGTGCGTGACGCCAGCACCACCGAAGAAACCTATATGGAAGTCATCCGCGGCAAGACCGCGATGCTCTTCGAAGCCTCGACCCACAGTGCCGCCGCCCTAGCCGGCGCGACGCCGGAACAGGCCGAAGCCCTGCGCACCTTTGGCGATCATCTGGGCGTGGCCTTCCAACTGGTGGACGACCTGCTGGACTACCGTGGCGATGCCGAAACCCTGGGCAAGAACGTCGGTGACGACCTGGCGGAGGGCAAACCGACCCTGCCGCTGATCTACACCATGCGTGAAGGCACCCCGGAACAGGCAGCCCTGGTGCGCCAGGCGATCCAGAAAGGCGGTATCGAGGATCTGGAAAGCATCCGTGCCGCGGTTGAGGCCTCGGGCTCCCTGGACTACACCGCGCAATTGGCCCGCGACTACGTGGCTCGCGCCATTACCTGCCTGGAAGCCCTGCCACCCAGCGAATATCGCGACGCCCTGGTGGAATTGAGCGAATTCGCCGTCGCCCGCACCCACTAAACAGCCCCCCGGTTCCTGCTGTCCGCAGGAGCCGGCACGCTATCGAAGCGCCTCACAACCCCCTCCCCGACAAAACCCTATACAATGTGCGCTTTTTAGCCATCCTGACTTTGAGGAGCTTAAGTGAGCACTTTGCCACCCTGCCCAAAATGCAATTCCGAATACACCTACGAGGACGGCACCCAGCTGATCTGCCCCGAGTGCGCCCACGAGTGGTCTGCCAGCGGCGAAGCCGAAGCCGCCTCCGATGAAGCCGTGAAGAAAGATTCGGTGGGCAACGTGCTGCAAGACGGCGACACCATCACCGTGATCAAGGACCTCAAGGTCAAGGGCACCTCCCTGGTGGTCAAGGTCGGCACCAAGGTCAAGAACATCCGCCTGTGCGATGGCGACCACGACATCGACTGCAAGATCGACGGCATTGGCCCGATGAAGCTCAAATCCGAGTTCGTCCGCAAGGTCTGACGCCTGCACCCTCTCGCGCCTGCCGCGAGAGGGTATCCCGCCTACACCCCCGCCATGCTTGACCCACCCACCTGCTAGCGAAAAGCCAGCCGATTTGATCGCAAACAATTTCCACACAGAAAAAAGCACAAACCGCCAATAGGTACTTGCTATTCATTGAATAAGAATTATTCTCATTGAACCCCATTCAAGGAGATGACACCCATGACTTATTTGATTGATGCCTGGCTGGACCGCCCACACCCCTACCTGCGAATCCTGCATCGGGAAACCGGGGAAGTCTGTGCAGTGCTGGAAGAAGAAGCCCTGAGCGAGCTGCAGGACCAGGGGGATCTGGACCTGAACGGTTTGAGCTCCAGCGAGCCGCTGGTACTCAAGGAATTGGTGCGCAACCTGTTTTTGTTCTGCTACGCCAGAGCCTTGCGGCCAACCGGCGCCGATGGCCAGAGCCTGGGCGCAAAAATCCGTCTATGAAACCAAAGCCGATAAAGGGGCAAGCTTGCCGACGATGAACAGACTGCGCGTGCGCGGCCGTCATCGCCAGCAAGCTGGCTCCTACACGGGTTACAGAACGTCCAGCAGCTCGACGTCGAACACCAGAACGCTGTGCGGCGGGATGCTGCCCACGCCTTGTGCACCGTAAGCCAGTTCGCTCGGCACGTACAGACGCCATTTGCTACCGGCGTTCATCAGTTGCAGCGCTTCGGTCCAGCCGGCGATCACGCCACCAACCGGGAATTCGGCAGGCTGGCCGCGCTCGTAGGAGCTGTCGAACACGGTGCCGTCGATCAGGGTGCCGTGATAGTGGGTACGCACGCTGTCTTCACGGGATGGCTTGGCGCCGTCGCCCTGGGTCAGCACTTCAAATTGCAGGCCGGAAGCCAGGGTGGTGATGCCTTCACGCTTGGCGTTTTCCGCCAGGAAAGCCAGGCCGGCACCGGCAGCGGCTTCAGCCTTGGCAGCTGCTTCAGCCTGCATGACTTCACGAATCACCTTGAAGCTGGCGGACATTTCTTCCTGACCCACACGGCTTGACTTACCGGCGAAAGCGTCGGTCAGGCCCGCCAGGATCGCGTCCAGGCTCACACCCGGTGGCGGGTTGTCACGCAGCTGGTCGCCCAACTGACGGCCAATACCGTAGCTGACGCGGGTTTCGTCGGTGGACAGATTTACTTCGGACATGACACTGCTCCGCTGTGCGGACGGCTCAGGAACAGCCACAGACACACCGGGCCTCCCGGAGCGCCCGGAATCAAAAGGGCGAGCAGACTAGCACAGAAGTCCGGCGATAATCAGCGCCACCCCAGCACTACCAACTGGAACGCATGGTGATCGGCACCTTCAGGCTTTCTTCGGCGCTGGCGGACAAACCGCACATCTCATCGTGCACCGACGTGTGAATCAGGTGGAAAGGCAACTTGGGAAAGGACTGCAATACCTCACGGGCATGCTCCACCGAACGCAGATGAAACATCTGCCCCTGAGCATCGCTCAATGGATAAGCCGCTCCGTGCATGCGCGCCTCAAGTAGATAGATCCCGCCTTCCAGGGAGATCAGGTTCAATTCGTCGACTTTTCCGGCGATGGCGTAGGCATTCATTTCCTGCAGGTTCATGAGCGTACCTCGTGTATTAGAAACCCTCGACGCCTACATGGATATTCCTCGGCCAGGAAAAGCACAAGCCACAAACAACACCGCCCGTCCGTTTCGCAACGCACGGGCGGGCGGCATTCATCCAGCAGGTGCAATCAATGCTTGGTCAGCTTGTCCAGGTAACCCATGGCAAACGCCGAGATCACGAAGGTCATGTGAATCACCACGTACCACAGCAGGTACTCGGTCGGGGTGTTCTTGGCGTCCATGAACACCCGCAACAGGTGAATCGAGGAGATCGCCACGATGGACGCCGCCACCTTCATCTTCAGCGACGACGAATCCATCTTGCCCAGCCAGCTGAGCTTTTCCTTGTCTTCATCGATGTCCAGCTGCGAGACGAAGTTCTCATAGCCGGAGATCATCACCATCACCAGCAGACCGCCCACCAGCGCCATGTCGATCAACGACAGCAGGACCAGGATCAGATCCGACTCCGCCATGGAAAACACATTGGGAATGACGTGAAAGACTTCCTGGAAGAACTTCAATGCCAACGCCAGCAGGCCCAGTGACAAACCGAAGTAGATCGGCGCCAGCAGCCAGCGTGAGGCATACATTGCATTTTCGATAAAACGTTCCATTGAATCTCGCACCCGGAGTAAAAAACGGCGGCGAGTATATCAGCGCTCCAAATGCCCATAAACCACAGACAATCGCTGTTTCTACGGGTTTTTCCGCAGGTTTTTTCTGCTAGTGTCGAACCGTTCCTCCCCCTCACCGACATTGGACAGGAAGACCGGAAAATGGATTTGCGATTGCCTTTGACAAGCATCGGCCTTGGCCTGGTTCTGCTGATCAGCGGCGGCTGTTCACCCAGCGACGAAAACAAGCAGGCCAGCCTCGAAGAGAGAACCAGGCAGTTCGAAGCCTCCCTGGACACTATCAAGGACCCCAAGCTCAAAGAGGCCATCAGCGATCTCGGGGGCTCGCTGCTGCTGTTGGAGCGCGCGCAAGGCAAGCTTGCCAGCAAGCCGATCGACACCGAGTACGGCGAGGACAGCCTGGCCCTGCTCAAGCATTACCCCACGCCACAAGCCTTGGTGGATACCTACGTCAATGGCCTGTTCGTGTTGCGCAAACCTTCCAGCTCGGACTACCTGACCGATCTGCAACCGGTGTTTCCCTTCAGCTTCGACATGTCCGCGCAGTTCCCCTTTCCCCACGGCCTGGAGTGGCAGTCGGTCACCCTGAGCAACAAGAAAGTCATCCCCTTCCAACCTGAATGGTCGGAGACCGACCCGGGGATTCAACTGAGTCCCTCAAGCTCCAACCTCACCAACCCGGATGACCTGACGGTGACCTACCCCTTTATCGAGGGCCTGGAAGTCGACAACAAGAACCAGCCGCAGCCCGTCTCCCTGCGGGGCAAGCTTGAAGTGATCGCCCCCAGTCGCGTGCTCACCTTCGAGCTGACCAAGGCCGATGTCGGCAAGCCACGCCAGGACGGCAACATCCGCCTGACCCTGTTGTCGCTGGAGAAAAACGTCGCCGAAATCGAACTGAACAACAGCACCCCGCTCCCCGAAGAGGCCAACGACACGTCGCTCAACCCGCTGTTGGCGCAAGCCCGGGACAGCACCGGCCAGATCCTGTCCCGCTCCGGTTCGATCAACGAAAGCGCGGCACAAATTGCCTTCTACCAACAGCAACTGGCCGAGATGCAGAAGCAGAAAAGCTGGAGTGACGACTTCGAGAAGCAACTGGAGAACGAGCAAAAGGCCTTCGAGCAAAAACACACCAATCATTACGCCAAGGTGTATTTCAACGGTGTGGTGGACAAGCTCGAAGTGGCCGTACTCGACTTCGCTCAGGCCAGCGTCACACGCAAGGACCTGGACCTGCCGGTGCATCGTTTCGACCGCAGCACCACCGACAAGAACGTCCAGCCGCTGCCCATGCCGGTGGTGGTCTACGACGATCAGGCGGCCAACTACCTCAAGGGCGCTCAGCTGGATGAGGAAACACTGAAGAAATCCGTGACAATCAGCCAATCGGTGGAAGATGCCAGCGCCATGCGCATCGAGTTCAGCCATCCACGGACCTTCAATGACGAACTGCTGGGCTCGGAGTTCAGCGCCGGCGACACCCCCTTGACCTTCTTCACCCAGAACGACAAGGGCCAACGGGGCGAACCGATCGAGCTGCCGGACGAAGCCTTCGAGATCGACCCGCTGCGCGGCGTCATCACCTACGATCTCAACCTGTTTCCGGAAACCCCGGCTTACGCCGTGGGCTCCATTCCACTGTTCCTGGCCAGCATCAAGAAGGACAGCATCAGCACCCGGCAACTGCCCAAAGGACTCGAACTCAGGGGCAACGCGCTGATCGTCGACCAGAAACTCTTTCCCGCGGACGCCTGGCGCTTTTATGCCAAGGACGACAGCGGCCAGTACCTGAAGGAGATTCTCGCGACCAGCCATACCGCGTCGGCCGATGGTCCGGCACTGTTCGACGTGCACTACTTCTATGGCCAGCCCAGCCAATTGGAAAGCTACACCCGCAGCGACCTCGAAACCGTGGAATACGGCTTCGAGGTCAAGCTTGAGAAAAGCGAATCGACGCCGCCGGCGTCATGAGCACCAGGGCTTGGGCTGGAACTAGAAGTCGCCGGCGCCGCGTACCCGTTCGCCATTGATCTGACGCAGCTGGGCCTGCAGGTGCAGGCACCAGATCTGCGGATCGTCGGCCAGTTGATAGCCGTGGGTGGTCAGGCTTTCAACGATCGAATCGAGGATCGATTCGGCGACCACGGGGCCACAGAACGGTCCCTGGGACTTGATCGCTGAGGGTTGTTCACCGGCCATTCCGGCGGCGAAGAGAAGAGTCCACATACCGTTGTCCCCCGCCAGTGGGCGAACACTGCATTCGATACGGGTAACCAGGCCAAGGCATTGGCGGGTGAGGCAAAGGTTGCGCGACATGGCGGCGACCCTCGGTAGAACCACTGTTCAGTCTTCAATTGAGGACTGTTTCGATCCAGCGACGACTGTCGTTCTCCTTGCCCTGAGAATAGAAGAAAAGCCTGATAAACAAAGTTGAGCGATCCAACAGGCGCCGAATGGTCTATTTTGTCAAATTGACGTCAGACTCCCGACGCCGACAGCGAGGGACACCGCCCTCGCCATCGACAGCCATCACGCGGGCTTGGTTTCGCTCAGCGCCTCTTGCGCCAACTCCTTTTCCGCCTCCTTGAGATCCTCTTCACTGATCATCTCGGCGATGACCCGCAGACGCTCCACCACCCGCGCATTGACGCTGCCTTCGGGGAACTGACCTTCGGCGTCCGGCTCACCGGCCGGCTCCCCCACCAGCAGGCTCAGGGCCTCGTCGGCCTGACGCACCGCGTAGACGTGGAACTGCCCGGCACGCACCGCCTGCAGCACTTTCTCGTCGAGCATCAGGGTGGCCACGTTGGCCTGGGGAATGATCGCTCCCTGCTCCCCCGTCAGACCGCGAGCCTCGCACAGGCGGAAGAAGCCTTCGATCTTCTCGTTGACCCCACCCACTGCCTGCACTTCGCCGAACTGGTTGATCGAACCGGTGATGGCGAAACACTGCTTGAGCGGAGTTTTCGACAGCGCCGAAATCAACGTGCAGGCCTCGCCCAGGGAAGCACTGTCGCCGTCCACATAGCCGTAGGACTGCTCCAGGGCAATGCTCGCGGAAATCGCCAGAGGGAACTCCTGGGCATAACGACTGCCCAGGTAACCGGTCAGGATCATCACCCCCTTGGAGTGGATCGGCTGGCCAAGATTGACCTCACGCTCGATGTCGACAATGCCGCTGCCACCGGGATACACCGTGGCGGAAATCCGCGCCGGCACACCGAACGCCGAGTCCCCGACTTCCAGCACCGTCAGGCCGTTGCACTTGCCCACGGCCGCGCCGTCGGTGTCGATCAGGATGATCCCGGCCAGCATGTCGTCGAGAATCCGCGCCGACACCCGACCGGTACGCGTGGCCTTGGCCTTCAACGCCCGTTCGATGTGCCCGGCGTCGGTCATCTCGTCCGAGGCCAGGTGACGGATGAAGTCGGCCTCGCTGACCAGCTGGAACAGATCGCCAATCCGCGCCGAGAGGCGCCCCTGGTGTTCCGCCAGACGCGCACTGTAGGTGGCCAGACGCGCCACGGCATCGGCCGTCAGCGGCGCCATGCCCTCTTCCGAGGTACGGGTTTTGAGCAGTTGGGCGAATTGCTCCAGGCTCTCGTCCACCATCGGAATGTCTTCGTCGAAATCCACCAGCACCCGGAACATCTCCTGGAAGTCCGGGTCCAGGTCCTGCAGCGTGTAATACAGCTGGCGGGCACCGATGATGATGACCTTGACCTGCAACGGGATCATCTGCGGCGTCAGGGTCACGGTGGCCAGGCGCCCCATCTCGCCCAGCGGCGATTCCATCTTCAGCTTGCGCGACTGCAAGGCACGCTTGAGGGCGTCCCAGACAAAGGGCTCGCTGAGCATCTTTTCGGCCTCCAGGATCAGGAAGCCGCCATTGGCCCGATGCAAGGCACCGGGACGCAGTTGCCGGTAGGTGGTGTAGAGCGCGCCCTGGTCGGTGCTGTACTCGATCCGGCCAAACAGATTGTCGTAGGTCGGATGCGGCTCGAACACCACCGGCGCGCCGCCACTGGCCGGGTGACCCACCACCAGGCTCGGGCAGTACTGCTCTTCCAGCAGCTTGCGCGCCACCGCGTCGGTCTTGCTGTCGTCCACCAACTGCTCGACCACGGTCTTCAGCAGATAGACCTGCATGGCCTGCAGGTATCCACAGACCGCGGCGTTTTCCGCGTACTTCTCGGACAGCGGCGCGAGCAAGGGCTGCAAGGCCAGGGTGATGGTTTCTTCGTTGAGCTGGCGCAACTGGTTGCTCGACTCGCGCTTCCATTGCGGCAGGCTCGCCAGTTCTTCGTTGAGGCGTTCTTCCAGGGCGGAAATGTCCTCGTGGAAGCGCTCGCGATCGGCCTCCGGCAACTGAGCGAACTCGGCTTCGTCCAGGGCCTTGCCATCGAACATCGGGGTAAAGGCGATGTTGCTGCTGTCGCGGTACAGCGCCACGTCCTTTTCCAGGGC
Source organism: Pseudomonas sp. 3MA1 (assembly GCF_029237275.1). Lineage (NCBI taxonomy): Bacteria > Pseudomonadati > Pseudomonadota > Gammaproteobacteria > Pseudomonadales > Pseudomonadaceae > Pseudomonas > Pseudomonas sp. 3MA1. The sequence continues at coordinate 73,420 of NZ_JAACFX010000008.1, forward strand.
CAGACGCTCGATCACATCCAGGGCGCGGTCATAACGCTGGTTGAAGGCGCGGTCGATGGCGCTCTTCTTCTGCTGATAGGACGGATGCTCGAAAACCGCCGGGAAGGTCGCCAGCAGGTTGTCGATCAGGCCGTTGATGTCGCTGATGAAGCTGCCGGCGGCACCGGCAGGCAACTCCAGCGCCCTAGGCTCCCTGGGCTCATCGAAATTGTTGACGTAGACCCAGTCGGACGGGGTCTGCAAGCGTTTGCCTTCGGCTTTCAGGTAGCGTTTGACGAAGGAGAAGCGGCCGGTGCCCGGCTCGCCCATGACAAACACGTTGTAACCGGGGCGCGGCATGGCCACGCCAAACTGCAAGGCTTCGACCGCACGTTCCTGGCCAAGCACACCGCGAAAGGGCTCCAAATCATTGGTGGTCGAGAAGCTGAACTGTTCAGCAGAGAAAGGGCGGGTCAGCGCTTCAGGCGCGAGACGCAGGCTGGCAGCAACAGGATCAGGCATCGGGCTTCCTTACATCAGGCGGGGCAGATGGCGGCATTCTGGCGCCGGGTATGCCCGGCTGGCAAGGCGCGCCTCAGGGGAAAGCATAGACAAGCCGGATACGGCCACCCCCGGCAAATAAAACCAGCTGTTTCAGGCACTGTTTGTAAAAAATCACGGAACCCAGGGAACCTGCCTAAACTCCAAACTGCGCGGCTGGATAGATAACCGGCCCACTGGTGCCCCCACGGGCCAGTCTCCCCCGTCCATTGGTATGCACACAAAGAGAACAACGCTATGAAACGGATTCTTCTCGGTACTCTTTTCACCGCTGTATCCCTCAACGCCATGGCTCAAGCGCCCGGCGGCCCGGATTGCGGCTGGGGCAACATGCTGTTCCAAGGCCAGCGTGGCACTCCGGCGCACTTCCTGGCCTCCACCACCAACGGCACCTCCGGCAACGCCACCTTTGGCATGACCTCCGGCACCAACGGTTGCTCCACCAACGCATCGCTGACCTACGGCGGCAAGTCCTGGTTCGCCATGAACGGCATGATGAACGAGCTCTCCGAAGACATGGCCAAGGGGCAAGGCGAAGCCCTGACCACCTATGCCGTGGTACTCGGCGTAGCCCCTGAAGACCGTGCGCACTTTGCCGCGGTGACCCACGAACACTTCCAACAGATCTTCAGCAAGGCTGACGTGACCGCGGAAGATGTGCACACCAATACCCTGGCCGTGTTGAAGAACGATGCGCGCCTGGCGAAATACGCCACTCCCGCTTAAGCTCGACCCGCCCGCTTCCTCCGGGGAGCGGGTTTTGTTTTCCGGACCTTGCCCATCTTGGGTCTTTGTATTTCCGACTTAAGTTGCCCACCATGCTCAAACGCCTTGCCTACCTGGCGCTCTGTGTCTGCGCCCCGCTGTATGCCGCGCCCCAGATCGACCCTCAACGTTTGCAGCAACTGGCCCACGACCCCTTCTGGATTTCCATCGGCCATTACGAAACCGCCAAGCTCGGCGGCTGGCGCAGCTACGTCAGCGACCCGAAGTTCTTCCTGGCGACCGACGGCGCCCACCACCCCGATGCCGAGCTGGCCGCTACCCTGAAAGCCCTCTACGCCCCGGCCGACGCGGGTGACCGGCATGCCCAGTGCGTCTACCCATCCCGCACCCGCTGGCTCAAGGCCCAACTGGGCCTGAACGATTTGCCGCGAGTGGAGTGCGCCGAATTCAACCAGTGGTTCAAGGATGTCTCGCCCCACAGCACGGTGATGATCTTTCCCGCCGCGTACTTGAACAGCCCGTCGTCGATGTTCGGCCACACCCTGCTGCGCATCGACCAGGCCGACGTGCAGAGCAACCACACCGCCCTGCTCAGCTACGCGATCAACTTCGGCGCTTACATCGAAGGGTCCGACAACAGCATTCTGTACGCCTGGAAAGGCCTGATGGGCGGCTATCCGGGGCTGTTCGCCCTGGTGCCCTACCAGGAAAAGCTCTCGGAATACCGCAGCCTGGAAAACCGCGACCTGTGGGAATACCGGCTGAACCTGACACAAGCCGAAACCGAACGCATGGTGGAGCACGTCTGGGAACTCAAGCAGATCAAGTTCGACTACTTCTTCTTCGACGAGAACTGCTCCTACCGCCTGCTGGAACTGCTGCAGGTGGCTCGCCCCAGCCTGCGCCTGACCGGCCAGTTCCCCCTGACCGCCATTCCCACCGACACGGTCAAGGCAGTCAAGGACGCCGGCCTGGTGGAACGGATCGACTATCGCCCGTCCCGGGAGCGGGAGCTGCTCAGCCGCGCCCAGCCCCTGAGCCACGAGGAACAGCAGTGGGTCCTCAAGGTCAGCGCCGATCAGAAACAATTGCAGACAGGCCCATTCAAGGCCCTGCCCCGGGATCGCCAGGCCTTGATCGTCGATGCCGCCTACCGCCTTGAACGCTACCGGGCCAACGGCCTGGAGCGCAATGCCGAGCGTTCTCAGCGCAGCTTCGAGCTGCTGCGGGCGATCAACCAGAACCCGGCGCCAGAGCTGCAAATAAAGCGGCCCGGCCTGCCGGAAGACGGCCACCAGTCCCGCACCTGGCAACTGGGGGTCGGCACCCGGGACGACAAGGCCTTTGCCGAGTACGGCCTGCGCATGGCCTATCACGACCTGAACGACAACGCCGAAGGCTTTCCCCTGGGGGCACAGATCGAAATCCTGCAGATGAAACTGCGCCAGTACGAAGGCAACCACTGGCAGCTGCAACAGCTGGACCTGGCCACCATCCGCTCCCTCACCCCACGCAACGAGCTGCTGCAACCCTGGTCCTGGCAGGTCACCGGTGGCCTGGAACGGGTGCCGGGCAAGCACGACGACGAAACCCTGGTCAGCCATGTCAACGGTGGTGCCGGTGGCACCTGGCAGCTGGGCGAAGACACGCTGGGTTTTGCCCTGGGCACCGTGCGGGTCGAGCACAACGCCGATTTCGCCGGTTTCATCGCCCCGGCGGCAGGCTTCAACTCCGGGCTGCTGTGGAAGAACCCGCTGGGCAACTTCAGCCTTGAAGCCAAGGGCGACTACTTCACCAATGGCGAAGTGCGCCGCAGCCTGAGCCTCAACCAGCAATGGGAACTGTCGCGCAACCTGGGCCTGCGTTTGAGCGCGCAACGGCAGTTCAGCCAGTTGGCGACCCCGGTCAACGAAGTGCTGCTCGAACTCAAGTGGTATCACTATTAAGCGCAGCCGCAAGCTTCGAGCTGTTAGCGACAAGGTTTTCACGCCTCGCCGACAATCGCCCTTCTAGACTTCACTCAGGTGAAGCCCGGGAGTATCTGGATGTGGCGTTATGCTGGGGCGGTGCTGGCACTGGCCCTGATCGGTGGTTGTGAGTCGAACCACGAGTATTTGCTCAAGCAAGGCTATCCGCCGGCCTTTGTCGACGGCTTCGACGCGGGCTGCGTCAGTGGACGCCAGGCGGCGGGGTCGATACGCGGGGAGTTCCGCAAGGACGTGCCGCGCTACCTCAAGGACCCGCAATACGCCGCAGGCTGGGACGACGGTTTCCGCCAATGCCAGGCGATGCTGGAGAATCAGGACCGCAACGACTATCGAACGCGGCACTGGGACGAGCGGGAACGGGCCTGGCAACAGGAAAAGGACCGCGACGCGGCCCGGGCCTATCGCTCGCAATAGGTCGCTTTCAGGCAACTGCCCGGTTCAAAAGCCTGCGACCATGGTCCAGCCCTCCACTCCAGGAGCACATCATGAGCCGCGCTTTCGTCAATGAAGATCAGGCCGCAGCCCAGGCCGAGCAACCGGTGGAACGCCAGATCAGCGACCAGCCCAACTACGTCACGCCCCAGGGCTTTGCCGAACTGCAGGCTAAAGTCGCCCTGCTGCACAGCCAGCACAGTGAGCAGCATGATCAGGGGGACGACGCGGATCAGCAGCGGCTGGCCGAGCTGGAGCGCGACCTGCGTTATTTCACCCAGCGCCTGCACAGCGCCCAGGTGGTCACGGCGGCCACTTCGACCGACAAGGTACAGATCGGCAGCCGCGTGACCTTCGCCGATGAACAGGATCATCAGCAAAGCGTGCAACTGGTCGGGGAGGAACAAGCCGATGCGGCTCGGGGTCTGATCAACTGGGCCTCGCCCCTGGGTCGTGCCCTGTTGGGAGCACAACCCGGTGACGAGGTTCTGTGGCAACGGCCGGCGGGCAATCAGCTGATCGAAATCATCCGCATCGAACCGGCCTGAAACGCCTCAGACCACGCCCTGGGCCAGCATGGCATCGGCCACTTTGACGAAACCGGCGATGTTCGCGCCCTTGACGTAGTTGATCCGGCCATTCTCTTCGCCGTAGTGCACGCAAGCGTGGTGGATCGACTGCATGATGTTGTGCAGCTTGCTGTCCACTTCTCCCGCGGTCCACAGCAGGCGCATGGCGTTCTGCGACATCTCCAGGCCGCTGACCGCGACACCGCCGGCGTTGGAGGCCTTGCCCGGAGCGAACAGGATGCCCGCGTCGATAAAGATATCCACAGCCTCCAGGGTGGTCGGCATGTTGGCGCCTTCGGCGACACAGGTGCAGCCATTGCGCAACAGGTTGCGGGCGGCTTCGGCGTCCAGTTCGTTCTGCGTGGCGCAAGGCAGGGCAATATCGCAGGCCAGATCCCAAGGGGTCTTACCGGCACGGAACTCCAGGCCGAAGCGGGCCGCCAGCTCGCTGATCCGTCCACGCTGCACGTTCTTCAGCTCCAGTACCGCCAGCCACTGCTCCTCGCTCAGGCCCGACTCGCAGTACAGGGTGCCTTCGGAGTCGGACAGGGAAATCACTTTGCCCCCCAGGTCCATGACCTTGCGGGCCGCGTACTGGGCGACGTTGCCGGAGCCGGAGATCGCCACTCGCTTGCCTTCAACCCGGTCGCCGCGACGCTTGAGCATTTCCTCGGCGAAGTACACGCAACCGAATCCTGTGGCTTCCGGACGAATCAGGCTGCCGCCGTAGCTGATGCCCTTGCCGGTCAGCACGGAAGTGAACTGGTTGCTCAGGCGCTTGTACTGGCCAAAGAGGAAGCCGATCTCCCGGGCGCCAACGCCAATGTCGCCTGCTGGCACGTCCACATCAGCGCCGATATGCCGGTACAGCTCGGTCATGAACGCCTGGCAGAAGCGCATGACTTCGGCATCGCTCTTGCCTTTGGGGTTGAAGTCCGAGCCGCCCTTGCCGCCGCCCATGGGCAGGGAGGTCAGAGAGTTTTTGAAGGTCTGCTCGAAGGCGAGGAATTTCAGCACCCCCATGTTGACCGACGGATGGAAGCGCAAGCCGCCCTTGTAGGGGCCGATGGCGCTGTTCATCTGGATGCGGAAGCCGCGGTTGACCCTGACCTTGCCTTGATCGTCGACCCAGGACACACGAAACACCACGGTGCGCTCCGGCTCGCAGATTCGCTCGAGAATGCCGGAGCTCAGGTAGTGCGGATTGGCTTCGAGAAATGGCCAGAGGCTGCGCAAGACCTCTTCCACCGCCTGGTGAAACTCGGGCTGGTCCGGGTCGCGCTTTTTCAGGCGGGCGAGGAAGTCTTCGACGGATTCGATCATGGGAAGTCTCGGCAAATTTATTGTCGTTAAGGGGAGATTTGCCCGGGACTTTATCAATTCAACTCGCACCGCGACAGCGCAAAATGTCGCAGATATGAATTTAAATGGTGCATTAGATATAAATGGCGACGATTTTCAGGGGTTTTGTGCACGGATTTGGTGGCGCAAATTGCAAGGTCCGCACGCTTTTGGGGAGCCACAGAAAACCCTTCGCCGGCCAGCCAACGCCCAGCACCACAGCCGTATTGCTCTAGGAACCGGCTGGCCGACGCACGAAAAAAAAACGGAGCCCGAAGGCTCCGTTTGTTTCAAGCAGCGGGCCGATCAGGCCAGCTTCTTGTGCCGCACACGGTGCGGTTGCGCTGCGGCTTCGCCCAGGCGCTTCTTGCGATCGGCTTCGTACTCGGTGTAGTTGCCTTCGAAGAACACCGCTTGGGAATCGTCTTCGTAAGCCAGGATGTGAGTTGCCACCCGGTCCAGGAACCACCGGTCGTGGGAGATCACAATGGCGGCGCCCGGGAAGTCCAGCAGGGCTTCTTCCAGGGAACGCAGGGTTTCAACGTCGAGGTCGTTGGACGGTTCGTCGAGCAGCAGGACGTTGCCGCCCTCTTTCAAGGTCAGGGCCAGGTGCAGACGGCCACGCTCACCACCGGACAGGTCCTTAACGAACTTCTGCTGGTCGCCGCCCTTGAAGTTGAAACGGCCGACGTAGGTGCGCGACGGGATCTCGTAGTTGCCGATGCGGATCTGGTCGGAACCGTCGGAAATCTGCTGGAACACGGTCTTGCTGCCGTCCAGGTCCTCACGGCTCTGGTCCACACAGGCAAGCTGTACGGTTTCGCCGATCTCGATGCTGCCCGAATCCGGGGTTTCCTTGCCCATGATCATGCGGAACAGGGTCGACTTACCGGCACCGTTGCCGCCGATCACGCCGACGATGGCGCCTTTGGGCATGGAGAACGACAGGTTGTCGATCAGCACGCGATCGCCATAGCCCTTGGTGACGTTCTTGAACTCGATGACCTTGTCACCCAGGCGCGGACCGGCCGGGATGTAGATCTCGTTGGTTTCGCTGCGCTTCTGGAATTCCTGGGACTGCATTTCCTCGAAGCGTTGCAGACGGGCCTTGGATTTCGACTGACGGGCCTTGGCGCCTTTGCGCACCCACTCCAGCTCTTCCTTCATGGCCTTTTCATGGGCCGACTGCTGCTTGGATTCCTGGGCCAGACGCGCGGACTTGGCTTCCAGCCAACCCGAGTAGTTGCCCTCGTATGGAATGCCCGCGCCACGGTCGAGTTCGAGAATCCAGCCGGCGACGTTGTCGAGGAAGTAACGGTCGTGCGTGATCGCGACCACGGTGCCCGGGAAGTCGTGGAGGAAATGCTCCAGCCAGGCCACCGAGTCGGCGTCCAGGTGGTTGGTCGGTTCGTCGAGCAGCAGCATGTCGGGGGCCGACAGCAGCAGGCGGCACAGGGCCACACGACGTTTCTCGCCACCGGACAGGTGCTCGACCTTGGCGTCCCAGGCCGGCAGGCGCAGGGCGTCGGCGGCCACTTCCAGCTGGCGCTCCAGGTTATGGCCGTCGCTGGCTTGCAGGATGGCTTCCAGCTTGGCCTGTTCGGCGGCCAGCTTGTCGAAGTCGGCATCCGGCTCGGCGTAGGCGGCGTAGACTTCGTCCAGGCGAGCCTGGGCGTCCTTGATCACGCTCACCGCTTCCTCGACCACTTCACGCACGGTCTTGGTGGGATCGAGCTGGGGTTCCTGAGGCAGGTAGCCGATGTTCAGGTCCGGCATCGGACGGGCTTCACCTTCGAACTCGGTGTCGACGCCGGCCATGATTTTCAGCAGCGTGGACTTACCCGAACCGTTGAGGCCCAGCACGCCGATCTTGGCGCCGGGGAAAAAAGACAGGGAGATGTTTTTCAGGATTTCCCGCTTCGGCGGAACAACTTTGCCCAGCCGATGCATGGTGAAGACGTATTGAGCCATGGTGAACCTAGCGTCAGTGACTGATGAATAGAACGGGCCGGGCCCGGGCCAGGCCATGCGCGGCGCCGGCATTGACCATGATCAACACCGACGGGCGGAAAAAGCCTGATGGTCTGGAGCTGGAACGCTCCCGCGTAACCGGCAAAACTACCTCAATGCACGACCCAGGTCCAGCCAGGCGGGACTGGCACTTTGCCACAACTCAAGGCATGCTAGCCGCCCTTCGGGCGTCCGGCTTATAGTGCACGTCGCGCCAGCCCAGCCAAACCGCAGGATCACAGCTTGTCCAACGTCATTTCGCCACAGCCCGCGCGCGCTAAAGCCTCCGCGTCGGCCTATCCTTTGCGGGGCACGCTCAAAGGCGCACTGGCAACGCTGGTGCTGCTGCTCCTGGCTCTGTTGTTCTGGCAACTGCTCGATCAACTGCAGCAGACCCGCAAGAACCAGCGTCAACAAGCCATCGACTACAGTGCCGAACTGGCCGACCACCTGAGCCTGAACCTGGCACTCAATGCGCAGATCGCCCTCAATCTGCTACCGATCGTCGAATCGCCCCAGGACAGCCAGCAACAGCAGCAATTGCTGCACAAGCTCCAGCGCTCCTTGCCAGATGTGCGCAGCTTTGCCTTGCTGGACGCCTCCGGCCAGATACTCAGCGACAGTGCCAGCGACAGCCATGACGCCCCCTGGCTCGCCGAGCTGATCCAGCGCAGCCACTTGCAGCGCTACTACTACAGCAACCCCGCCGACGGTTCGGTGGTGCATGTGCTGCTGCACCAGCCCAGCGGCGCCAGCCCCAGCTACTGGGTACTGCGCCTGGCGCCCAGCTTCCTGCAGACCCTGGTGCGCCAGAGCGAAGGGAGCTTCAAGCCGACCTGGGTGATCGAGAACCGCCTCAGCCGCCAGGTGATCAAGCGCGACGAGCACAGCACCCCGACCCCGGGCATGCTGGAACCCGATGAAATGGCCGACAGCGCACTGCTGGTGCCCCTGAGCAACAGTGACTGGCAACTGCGCGGCCTGTTCGACCAGCAGGCCGTGATCGAGGAACTGCTGCCGGCCTTTATCGGCAAATGCCTGTTGGGCCTGGCCTTCTCCCTGCTGCCGGTGATCGCCCTGTTGAACATGCGCCGGCGCCAGCGCCAGTTGCACGAGGGCCGGCGGCGCTACCAGGACATTTTCGAAGGCACCGGCGTGGCCCTGTGCGTCATGGATATCGCCGGGCTTCCGGAATTGCTCGACAAACACCATGTGCACAACAGCGACCAGCTCAAGCGCTGGCAGGCCAGCCATCCGGACCATCGCCAGCAACTGCTGCGCGAATTGCGCATCACCGAAGTCAATCAGGTGGCTCTGCGCCTGCTCAATGTCGAATCCAGCGACCAGGCCTGGCAACTGCTGATCGAAGGCTGCCCGAAGAACGGCAACGCGATCGGCAGCCAATTGCTGGAAGCGGTGGTCAACCAGCAGAAACAGCTGGAACTGGAAATCAAGCTCAGCGACGCCCAGGGCAATGACCAGCACCTGTGGCTGGTCCTGCGCCTGCCTGAGGCCGTCGAGGACTACAGCGCGGTGATCCTCAGCATCAGCGACATCACCAGTCGCAAGCTGATCGAGCTGTCGCTTCTGGAGCGCGAGGGGTTCTGGTCCGACGTGGTGCGCACCGTGCCCGATCACCTGTATGTGCAGGATGTGATCAGCCAACGGATGATTTTCAGCAACCACCACCTGGGCCAGACCCTGGGCTACAACAAGACCGAACTGCACCAGATGGGCGAGTACTTCTGGGAAATCCTCCTGCACCCGGAAGACGCCGACCTCTATCACCGCCTGCGCCAGGAACAGCGCCACTCGGCCTACGCCCAGCTCCTGCAATGCCAACTGCGCTTCCGCCACCGCAGCGGCCAGTGGCGGCGCTTCGAGATCCGCGAGCAGGCCCTGGCCCGGGATCGCTACGACCAGGTGACGCGAATCATCGGCGTGGCCAAGGACATCACCGACCAGATCGAGGCCAGCGAGTCGCTGCGTGACAGCGAGCAACGCTACCGCATGCTCGCCGAAAGCATCAGCGACGTGATCTTCTCCACCGACAGCAAGCTCTCGCTGAACTACGTCAGCCCTTCGGTGCATGCCGTACTGGGCTACGACGTGGAATGGATCTTCCAGAACGGCTGGCAATCGACCATCGCCAACCCGCAGCAACTGACCGGTATCTATGCCCTGATGGACCGGGTCAGCAAGGCCCTGGACAAACCCGAGCAACTGGCGCAATTGCGCAGTCAGGTGCAGACCCAGCTGTTCCTGTTCGACTGCCTGCGGGCCGACGGCCGCAAGATCCCCATCGAACTGCGCCTGGTCCTGGTGTGGGACGAGCACGGCGCGTTCGAAGGCGTGCTCGGGGTCGGCCGCGACATCAGCCAGCAGCGCCGGGCGGAGAAGGACTTGCGCATGGCGGCCACGGTATTCGAACACTCGACCTCGGCGATCCTGATCACCGACCCGGCCGGCTACATCGTCCAGGCCAACGAAGCCTTCAGCCGGGTCAGCGGCTACGCCGTGTCCCAGGTGCTCGATCAGTTGCCCAACATGCTCACCGTCGACGAGCAGCAGGAAGCCCACCTGCGCTACGTGCTCAAGCAGTTGCACCAGCACAGCACCTGGGAAGGCGAGGTCTGGCTCAAGCGCCGCAATGGCGAACACTACCCGGCCTGGGTCGGCATCACCGCGGTGCTCGACGACGAAGGCGACCTGGCCAGCTACGTGTGCTTCTTCAGCGACATCAGCGAGCGCAAGGCCAGCGAACAGCGGATTCACCGCCTGGCCTACTATGACGCCCTGACTCACCTGCCCAACCGCACGCTGTTCCAGGATCGCCTGCATACCGCGCTGCAATCGGCGGAGCGGCAGAAGTCCTGGGTGGTGCTGATGTTCCTCGACCTGGACCGCTTCAAGCCGATCAACGACTCCCTGGGCCACGCCGCGGGGGATCGCATGCTCAAGGAAATGGCCACTCGCCTGCTCGGTTGCGTCGACGATGACGACACCGTGGCGCGCATGGGTGGCGACGAATTCACCCTGCTCCTGCAACCGCGCGCCAGCCGCGAGATCGCCCTGAACCGGGCCATCAATGTGGCCGAGAAGATCCTCGCCAGCCTGGTCAAGCCCTTCGTCCTCGAAGGCCGCGAGTTCTTTGTCACCGCCAGTATCGGCATCGCCCTGAGTCCGCAGGACGGCAACGAACTGAGCCAGTTGATGAAGAACGCCGACACCGCGATGTACCACGCCAAGGAGCGCGGCAAGAACAACTTCCAGTTCTACCAGGCCGACATGAACGCCAGCGCCCTGGAGCGCCTGGAGCTGGAAAGCGACCTGCGCCACGCCCTGGAGCAGGAAGAGTTCGTGCTCTATTACCAGCCGCAGTTCAGCGGCGATGGCAAGCGCCTGACCGGCGCCGAGGCGCTGCTGCGTTGGCGGCATCCGCGGCGCGGCCTGGTGCCGCCGGGGGATTTCATTCCGGTGCTCGAAGAACTGGGTCTGGTGGTGGATGTCGGCGACTGGGTGATCAGCGAAGCCTGCCGCCAGCTCAAGGCCTGGCACCAGGCCAAGGTGCGGGTGCCGAAGGTTTCGGTGAACATCTCCGCGCGGCAGTTCTCCGACGGCCAGCTGGGCATGCGCATCGCCACCATCCTCAAGGACACCGGCCTGCCGCCGGCGTGCCTGGAGCTGGAGCTGACCGAAAGTATCCTGATGCGCGAAGTCAGCGAGGCGATGCAGATTCTCGACGGCCTGAAGAACCTCGGCCTGAGCATCGCGGTGGACGACTTCGGCACCGGTTATTCGTCGCTCAACTACCTCAAGCAGTTCCCTATTGACGTGCTGAAGATCGACCGCACCTTCGTCGACGGCCTGCCGTCCGGCGAGCAGGATGCACAGATCGCCCGCGCCATTATCGCCATGGCCCACAGCCTGAACCTGGCGGTGATCGCCGAGGGCGTGGAAACCCACGAACAGCTGGAATTCCTGCGCGAACACGGCTGCGACGAGGTCCAGGGCTATCTGTTCGGCCGGCCGATGCCGGCCAATCGCTTCGAGGCGCAATTCAGCAACGACGCCCTGTTCATGTTCGACTAGAAGCAGTGGCAAGCTTCAAGCGACCAGCGGCAAGAAAGCATGGCGGTTTCTGCTTGCGGCTTGCTGCTCGTCACTTGAACGCTGCTTCTATGCGACATGATGTCCTTTCATATGCCATCTAAAACCCATTGGGTTAGAATGCCTCCCTTTTCTGCCCCCCCGATCCTTGAGGACCGCCATGTTCAGCCGTGATTTGACTATTGCCAAGTACGACGCCGATCTCTTTGCCGCCATGGAGCAAGAAGCTCAGCGCCAGGAAGAGCACATTGAGCTGATCGCTTCGGAAAACTACACCAGCCCCGCGGTGATGGAAGCTCAAGGCTCGGTACTGACCAACAAGTACGCCGAAGGTTACCCGGGCAAGCGTTACTACGGCGGCTGCGAATACGTCGACGTGGTTGAACAGCTGGCCATCGACCGCGCCAAGGAGCTGTTCGGCGCCGACTACGCCAACGTCCAGCCACACGCCGGTTCCCAGGCCAACGCCGCGGTCTACCTGGCCCTGCTGCAAGGCGGCGACACCATCCTGGGCATGAGCCTGGCCCATGGCGGTCACCTGACCCACGGTGCTGCCGTGTCCTCCTCCGGCAAGCTGTACAACGCTGTTCAGTACGGCATCGACGCCAACGGCCTGATCGACTACGACGAAGTCGAGCGCCTGGCCCTTGAGCACAAGCCGAAGATGATCGTGGCCGGTTTCTCCGCCTATTCGCAGATCCTCGACTTCCCGCGTTTCCGCGAAATCGCTGACAAGGTCGGTGCCTACCTGTTCGTCGACATGGCCCACGTGGCCGGTCTGGTCGCCGCTGGCGTCTACCCGAACCCGGTGCCGTTCGCCGACGTCGTGACCACCACCACCCACAAGACCCTGCGCGGTCCACGTGGCGGCCTGATCCTGGCTCGCGCCAACGCCGACATCGAGAAGAAGCTGAACTCCGCGGTGTTCCCGGGCGCCCAGGGCGGCCCGCTGGAGCACGTGATCGCCGCCAAAGCGATCTGCTTCAAGGAAGCCCTGCAGCCTGAGTTCAAGGCCTACCAGGAACAAGTGGTGAAAAACGCCCAGGCCATGGCCGAAGTGTTCATCGCCCGCGGTTTCGACGTGGTTTCCGGTGGCACCAAGAACCACCTGTTCCTGCTGTCGCTGATCAAGCAGGACATCTCCGGTAAAGACGCCGACGCCGCTCTGGGCAAAGCGTTCATCACCGTGAACAAGAACTCCGTGCCTAACGACCCACGCTCCCCGTTCGTCACCTCCGGTCTGCGCTTCGGTACTCCGGCCGTGACCACCCGTGGCTTCAAGGAAGCCGAGTGCAAGGAACTGGCCGGCTGGATCTGCGACATCCTGGCGGACCTGAACAACGAAGCGGTGATCGATGCCGTGCGTGAGAAGGTCAAGGCCATCTGCAAGAAGCTGCCGGTATACGGCGCTTAATCAGCCCGCAGACCGCAGTACAAGAAGCCCGGCCTCAGCGCCGGGCTTTTTTATGCCTGGATGGCCGCTGCGCCAGGCGCTGAAAGGCGCCTGCGAGGTCTTGCGAACGCAAGATACCCGGGCGGCCGTTGCGGCCGATCGCAGCCTGCGGCGGCGGATACAGTAGCCAGGGGAGGAAAAACCACTGGTCAGACCGGTAAAGCCAATTTTCGTTGAGCCTCTTGTAAACCCGTAAAACCCGAGCGTAGACTGCGCCTGCACTGGACATACCGGTAAGACCACAATAATTAAGTCCTCCATCCGCTGCGCTCCCCATGCGCACGGCAGACAGGACACCGACCAGGATTCCTCCCCATGCTCAGATGGTGCTCGCGTTCGATTTTCCTCCAGGTTGTGCTCGGACTGATGCTCGGCATCGTCTGTGGCCTCACCCTCCCCGAATACTCCTCACAACTCAAACCCCTGGGCGACGGCTTCATCAAGCTGATCAAGATGCTCATCGGCCTGATCGTGTTCTGCGTGGTGGTCAGCGGCATCTCCGGCGCCGGCGATCTGAAGAAGGTCGGCCGCATCGGCCTCAAGTCGGTGATCTACTTCGAGATCCTCACCACCATCGCCCTGGTGATCGGCCTGGTCATGGCCTTCAGTACCGGCATCGGCAGCGGCGCCAATATTCACCTGGAACAGCTGTCCACCGCCGACATGGGTGATATCGCCCAGCGCGGCCAGCACATGCACACCACCACCCAGTTCCTCATGGACCTGATCCCCACCTCGGTGATCGGTGCCTTTGCCGAGAACAACATTCTCCAGGTGCTGCTGTTCTCGGTGCTGTTCGGCAGCGCCCTGAACCTGGTGGGCGAAGCTGCTTCGGGCATTTCCCGGCTGATCAATGAACTGAGCCACGTGATCTTCCGCATCATGGGCATGATCGTGCGCCTGGCGCCCATCGGCGTGTTCGGCGCCATCGCCTTCACCACCAGCAAGTACGGCCTGGATTCGCTGCAGCACCTGGGCAGCCTGGTGGGCCTGTTCTACCTGACCTGCCTGGCCTTCGTCGCGGTGATCCTCGGCCTGGTGATGCGCCTGTCGGGCCTGCGCATGCTGCCCTTCCTCAAGTACCTGCGCGAAGAGTTGCTGATCGTCCTCGGCACCGCCTCCTCCGACGCCGTCCTGCCGCAGATCATGCGCAAGCTGGAGCACCTGGGCATCGGCAGTTCCACCGTGGGCCTGGTGATTCCTACTGGCTATTCGTTCAACCTGGACGGTTTTTCCATCTACCTGACCCTGGCCATCGTCTTCATCGCCAACGCCACCGGCACGCCGCTGTCCATGTCGGACCTGTTGACCATCCTCCTGGTGTCGCTGATCACCTCCAAGGGCGCCCACGGCATTCCCGGTTCGGCCCTGGTGATCCTGGCCGCGACCCTGACCGCGATCCCGGCGATTCCGGTGGTGGGCCTGGTGCTGGTGCTGGCGGTGGACTGGTTCATGGGCATCGGCCGCGCCCTGACCAACCTGATCGGCAACTGCGTGGCCACCGTGGCCATCGCCCGCTGGGAAAAGGACATCGACGTGCAACGGGCCAACAAGGTGCTCAGTGGTCAACAGGGCTATACCTTCCAGGCGCGCAAGCCGGCGGCCGCGGCCCATCAGCAGGAATTTTGATCCGACCTTGTGCCGGCCCACGGCAGGCACAACAATCAGCGCGGCAACAGCGCGCTACCGATAGTTCATGGAGTCAACAGTGATCAGCTCGTCAACGGTTGTGAATTCAGTGGTAGAAAAGCTCCGGGCCTCCCTGGCCCGTGGCCAGTGGCGCTCCGGCGACATGCTGCCCGGGCAACGTGAACTGGCCGAGCAACTGGGCATCAGCCGCCCCAGCCTGCGTGAAGCGGTGATCGTCCTGGAGACCCTGGGCCTGGTGCGCTCCATGCCCGGCAAGGGCGTGGTGGTGCTGGATGCCCCTCAGGGCGAAGCCCAGGGCGCCGAAAGCAGCGTGGCCGGGGCCAGCCTGGAAGACGTGCTGCAACTGCGCTACACCCTGGAGCCGTTCATCGTCGGGCTGGTGGCGCAATCCATCAGCAGCAAGGAAGTCGGCCAGCTGCGCCTGACCCTGATGGACATGCGCGAAGCCCTGGAGGCCGGCGACAGCGAAGCCGGGGTCAACGCCTACATCGCCTTCCACGAGGAACTGTTCACCTTGACCAGCAACCCGATCTTCCAGAACGTGGTGCAACAGACCAGCAATGCCCTCAAGCAGAGTGCGCAGATCCTGCGCAACTCGCCCGAGCACCTGGCCGAACGCCTGGAAGAAAATGAAGCGGTGGTGCGGGCGATCCGTAACAAGAACAGCGCCCTGGCCAGCGCCGAAATGCGCCGGCATATCCTTCAGGAAGGCCAGCGCATGGGCATCGAACTGAACATTCCGGACGATCACCTGGGCGCCAACGCCCTGTAATCAACCCCCGAGTCAGCAACTGGACTGGAGACAGGCCATGGTCAGCTACGCCCTGAAAAACAATCCCTTCACCCTGGTGGCCAGCCTGCCGCGACGTCAGTGCGGCGAAAAAAAGCTGCTGGTGGATGATGTCTATCCGCAGATCTTCGACGCCATCCTCGAACAGCGCATCGCCCCCGGCAGCCGCTTCACCGAAGACAGCCTCGGCCAGGCCTTCGGCGTCAGCCGCAGCATCATCCGCCAGGTCCTGGCGCGCTTGTCTCACCAGCAAGTGGTGATCCTGCGACCCAATCACCGACCCCAGGTCGCCGCCCCGGACCGGGAACAGACCCGGCAGATCCTGCACGCCCGGCGCCTGACGGAAATCACCCTGGTGCGCCTGGTCTGCCAGCAGCCTCGGCGCCCGTTGCAGTCCCTGCGCCAGTTGATCGCCCGGGAACGTGAAGCCATCGAGCGCGACCAGCGCGGGCCGGCCATCCGCCTGTCCGGCGAGTTCCACCTGCAACTGGCAGACGTGGCGGGCAACGCGCCGCTGGCGCAGTTTCTCGGCAGCCTGGTGCCCCTGACGTCCCTAGCCATCGCCCAGTTCGAAGGTCGGGCCCGCCACAACTGCGCCTGGCAAGAGCACGCGACGCTCATCGACGCGCTACAGGCAGCCGACGTCGAGCTGTCCGAAGCACTGATGCACCAGCATCTGGACCACTTGGAACGACGCCTGCTCGGTACGCCTCCCGCCGACCTGTAGCAGCCGGCTTGCCGGCGAAAACCTCAGCCCCCCAGCATTCTCTCGAAGCCCTGCCGGATCTTCGCTTCCGGCAGATCATCGGCAATGAACACCATCACACTCTCACGCGCCTCGCCTTCGGCCCACTCGGTGTCCCAATCGAAGCCATAGAGCTTAAGCACGCCCTGGAACACCATGCGCCGCGGCTCGTCGATCACATTCAGCACGCCCTTGTAACGCAGCAGCTGCTTGCCGTGGTCCTCCAGCAGCTCATTCATGAACGCGCTCAGACGATCCAGATCCAGGGCCTGCTCGGTACGCAGCACCAGGCTGGAAATCCGGTCCACCGCAGGAGCCTGGCTCACCGGGCGCAGGCTGATGCCACCGCCCAGATCGGCATTCAAATTGAAGCCCCGCACATCCAGCAGTTCGGCCAGGTCGATCCGACCGTGCTCCACCACTCGGATCGGCGCCCGGCGGTTGATCCGCGTCAGGCGCTGGCTCAGGGCCTCGAAGGCCTGCTCATCCACCAGGTCGTGCTTGCTCACCAGCAGCCGGTCGGCAAAGCCGACCTGCGCCTGGGCGATGGTCTGGGTCAGGTGGAACTCGGCGTGCTTGGCATCTACCAAGGTGATGATGCCGTCGAGAATGTAGCGTTCACGCAGCTCTTCATCGATGAAGAAGGTCTGCGCCACCGGCGCCGGATCAGCCAGCCCGGTGCACTCGATCACCAGCCGGTCGAAGGCGATCTGGCCGCTGTCCAGACGCTCCAGCAACAGGTACAGGGCCTTGGTCAGGTCGGTGTGGATGGTGCAGCAGACGCAGCCGTTGGACAGGGTCATGACCTGGACCGGCTCGTCCCCCAACAGTTGGGTGTCGATGCCGGCATCACTGAATTCGTTCTCGATCACCGCGATCTTCAAGCCGTGCTCGGCCTTGAGCAGATGCCGCAGCAAGGTGGTCTTGCCGGCGCCCAGAAAGCCGCTGAGCACGGTGACGGGAATAGGATTTTGCAAAACAGGATCTCCCACGCAAAAAACGTAGAAGCCGGCTGGCCGGCGATGGCGTCCGAAGAGTCGCTATCGCCGGCCAGCCGGCTCCTACCTGGGTGTGACTTATACGCTGTGTTTCAACAGCACTTCGGACCGCCCTTGCCGCCGTAGCGGGCCTCCTGGCGTTCCCGGAAGAACGCCTCGTAGGACATCACCGGCTTGTCCGGGTGCTTGGTTTGCATATGCTCGACGTAGTTGTCGTAGTCGGGCATGCCGACCATCAGGCGCGCGGCCTGCCCGAGGTATTTACCGAGGCGACTCAGGTCATTGAACATCGTTGCAATCCTCGGGTTACGCGTCTGGCACCGCCTGATAGGGCGCTTCTTTATCCGTGCGTTCCTTGCTGCCCCAGGCCGCAACACCGACCTTGAGCGCATAGAACAGGATGCTGAACACCACCAGCAGGAACAGGGCGGTCAGGGTGGCGTTGGTGTAGGCGTTGAAGATCACGTGCTGCATCTGCGTGATGTCCTTGGCCGGAGCGAGGATCTGACCACTGGCCAGGGCATCGCTGTATTTCTTCGCCAGCGACAGGAAGCCGATCGCCGGATTGGCGTCGAACAGCTTGATGAAGCCGGCGGTGGTGGTGCAAATCAGCAGCCAGACGGCCGGCAGCAGGGTGACCCAGATGTAGCGCTGGCGCTTCATCTTGATCAACACCACGGTGCCGAGCATCAGGGCGATACCGGCCAGCATCTGGTTGGAGATGCCGAACAGCGGCCACAAGGTGTTGATGCCGCCCAGCGGATCGATCACGCCCTGGTACAGCAGGTAGCCCCACAGGGCCACGCAACCGGCGGTAGCGATCAGGTTGGCGGTCCAGGATTCAGTGCGTTTGAGCGCTGGAACGAAGGAACCCAGCAGGTCCTGGAGCATGAAGCGACCGGCACGGGTACCGGCATCCACAGCGGTAAGAATGAACAGGGCTTCGAACAGGATCGCGAAGTGGTACCAGAACGCCATGGTGTTTTCACCTGGCAGTACGTGGTGGAGGATCTGCGCGATACCCACCGCCAGGGTCGGTGCACCGCCGGCACGGGCCAGGATGGTGTTTTCACCGATGTCCTTGGCCACCGCCTGCAGTTGTTCCGGGCTGATGACAAAGCCCCAGCTGCTCACGGTCTGAGCCACAGCGACCACGTCGCCGCCGACGATGGCCGCCGGGCTGTTCATGGCGAAGTACACGCCCGGCTCGATCACCGAGGCCGCGACCATGGCCATGATCGCCACGAAGGACTCCATGAGCATGCCGCCGTAGCCGATGTAGCGGGCGTTGGCTTCGTTATCCAGCAGCTTGGGCGTGGTCCCCGAGGCGATCAGCGCATGAAAGCCCGAAACCGCGCCACAGGCGATGGTGATGAACAGGAACGGGAACAGGCCGCCTTTCCACACCGGGCCGGTGCCATCGGTGAACTGGGTCAGGGCCGGCATCTTCAGCTCGGGCATGGTGATCAGGATGCCGATCGCCAGGGCGATGATGGTGCCGATCTTGAGGAAGGTCGACAGGTAGTCACGGGGCGCCAGGATCAGCCACACCGGCAGTACCGCGGCGACGAAACCGTAGCCGATCAGCATCCAGGTGATCTGGATACCGGTGAAGGTGAACATCTTGCCCCACACCGGATCGGCGGCCACCTGACCGCCCAGCCAGATGGAGCCGAGCAACAGCAGCACACCGATCAACGAGATCTCGCCGATGCGGCCCGGGCGGATGTAGCGCATGTAAACGCCCATGAACACCGCGATCGGGATGGTCGCCATGACCGTGAAGATGCCCCATGGGCTCTCGGCCAGGGCCTTGACCACGATCAGCGCCAGCACCGCGAGGATGATGATCATGATCAGGAAGCAGCCGAACAGGGCGATGGTCCCCGGGATGCGCCCCATCTCCTCACGGACCATATCGCCCAGGGAGCGGCCGTTACGCCGGGTGGAGAGGAACAGCACCATGAAGTCCTGTACCGCACCGGCCAGGACCACCCCGGCAATCAGCCACAGGGTGCCGGGCAGGTAGCCCATCTGCGCCGCCAGGACCGGGCCCACCAGCGGGCCCGCGCCGGCAATGGCGGCGAAATGGTGACCGAAGAGAATGTGTTTGTTGGTCGGCACATAGTCCAGACCATCATTGTTGATCACTGCCGGAGTGGCCCGACGCGGGTCCAGCTGCATGACATTGTTGGCAATGAACAGACTGTAATACCGGTACGCCACCAGATAGATGGCCACCGCGGCCACCACAATCCACAAGGCGTTGATCGCCTCGCCGCGGCGCAATGCAACTACGCCGAGGGCGCACGCTCCTACGATTGCCAGCAGCAGCCAGGGGACATGGCGCAGCAGGCTATTATTATTTTTCATTTTTTTATCCCAGCCAGGGTGGACAGAAAGACAGCGTTTCGAGTGTAGCGCTACTGCTCTCAAAGACCACCCCCCACGTTGGTCTAGAGCCTTCTTTTAAAGAATGAGCAGGTTTTTTTTCGAAACTTTTTCAACTCAGACCAGCCTGACCGATAACGCCGTCGCACGCTGGCAGGCCGCCTGTGGCGACAGTCATAAACCGCGGTCTATAGTCAGTGCACCATGCAGAGGGCCAGCCCATGAGCGAGCAATACGCCGACCGTCGACGCTTCAAGCGCATCGCCTTCGATGCGAAGACCGAACTGAGCCAGGGCACCCACCGCTGGCCGGTGCAACTGCTGGACCTGTCCCTCAAGGGCCTGCTGATCGAGCGCCCCGATCCTTGGCTGGGCAACCCCAATCGCGCCTTCGAAGCCGATATCCATCTGGGTCCCGATGCCGATGTGCGCATGGACGTGCAACTGGCCCACGACAATCACGGCCAGTTGGGCTTCGTCTGCCTGCACATCGGCCTGGAGTCCATCGAACACCTCAGGCGCCTGATCGAGCTGAACCTGGCAGACCCCGAGGAACTGGAGCGGGAGCTTGGCGCCTTGATCGATATCTGATCAGCCCCACTGCTGTTCAGGGAAACAGCGCAGGCTCAGGAAACTCGCTTTCCATGTCCCAGTAACCCGCCTGTTGCCGCGAGGCAACGGTCCACTGGCCGTCGACATAACGAAAGGTGCGATAGGTGGTGATGAACTCTTCGTTCTCCATCGACGACGCCGACGACACCTGCTGGATGCTTTCGGTGGCGCCCTTGTCCGAGGGCACGATCTGCCAGGCGGCCTTGCCGGTCTGGGCGAACACCAGGGGCTGGCGCTCGCCGCCCTCCCCCTGGCACAGCACCGGGTCCAGCTGACTCTGTTCCGGCATCAAGACTTCAGTGGCCGGACCGCTGTAGCTGCCCATGGGCGCGGTCTGGTCAATGGTCAGGAAAAACGCCGGTGACGGCAGGCCGTTCAAGGGAGCCTTTTCCACCGTGGCCATCGGGTAGCCCAGGGACTTCTGCGCCAGTACCTCGCCGCCATCGGACACCAGGCGCGCCAGCGCCCCCAGCGGCGCAACCGGGTGCTCGTCATCGGACTGGAGCAGGCTGTCAGCGTCCAGGCCACTGCCCCAGCTGTTGGCATGCAGTTCAGGGGTGATACGCAGGTCCTCCAGGACTTCCAGCACCGAGCCATCCCCCACCAGCACCTGCTGCGCGATCCGATAGCCTTCCGGCACTTCGGCCTGCTGGGCCATGGCCAGCGTCGAACAGCACAACAGCGCCGCCCCCAGCATCCAGCTCTTCAACCTTGTCATGCCCATCCGCTGCATCCTTCCCTGCGAGTCCCGCTCTGATTATTCGAAAAGCGCATCCAACGCCTGTTCCAGGCGGGTCACGGCAATGATCTGCAAGCCCGGCGGCGCCTCCTTCGGTGCGTTGCCCTTGGGCACGATGGCCCGTTTGAAGCCATGCTTGGCCGCCTCTTTCAGGCGCTCCTGACCGCTGGGCACCGGACGCACTTCACCGGACAGCCCCACCTCGCCGAACACCAGCAAGTCATGGGGCAGCGGTCGATTGCGCAGGCTCGACATCACCGCCGCCATCAGCGCCAGGTCGGAGGCGGTTTCCAGCACCTTGACCCCGCCCACCACGTTGAGGAACACGTCCTGGTCATGGGTCGGAATGCCGCCATGACGATGCAACACCGCCAGCAGCATGGCCAGGCGGTTCTGATCCAGGCCCAGGGTCACCCGGCGCGGATTGGCCAGATGGCTGTCATCCACCAGGGCCTGGACTTCCACCAGCATCGGCCGGGTGCCTTCCCAGGTGGCCATCACCACGCTACCCGGCACTTCTTCCTGGGCGCGGGTCAG
Source organism: Pseudomonas sp. 3MA1 (assembly GCF_029237275.1). Classification (NCBI taxonomy): domain Bacteria; kingdom Pseudomonadati; phylum Pseudomonadota; class Gammaproteobacteria; order Pseudomonadales; family Pseudomonadaceae; genus Pseudomonas; species Pseudomonas sp. 3MA1. The sequence continues at coordinate 95,050 of NZ_JAACFX010000008.1, forward strand.
GAAAATCGCCGAAGGGTTGGCGACTTCCTTCAAGCCGCGGTCGGTCATGCCGAATACGCCCAGCTCGTTGACCGCACCGAAACGGTTCTTCACCGCCCGCAGCAAACGTAGGCGACCGTCGGACTCCCCCTCGAAATACAGCACGGTGTCGACCATATGCTCCAGCACCCGCGGCCCGGCCAGGGCGCCTTCCTTGGTCACGTGGCCCACCAGGAAGATCGCCGTGCCGCTCTGCTTGGCGTAGCGCACCAGCAAGGCCGCGCTTTCGCGCACCTGGGACACGCCGCCCGGGGCCGATTGCAGTTGCTCGGTGAAGATGGTCTGGATCGAGTCGATCACCATGACCTTGGGTTTTTCCACCCGAGCGGTGGCGATGATGGTTTCGATGCAGGTTTCGGTCATCACCCGCAGTTGATCCTGGGGCAGGCCCAGGCGCCGGGCACGCATCGCCACCTGCTGCTGGGACTCTTCGCCGGTGACGTAGAGCGCCGGCATGCGCGTGGCGATATTGCACAGGGTCTGCAAGAGGATGGTCGACTTGCCGATCCCCGGATCACCGCCGATCAGCACCACCGAGCCGTCCACCAGGCCGCCGCCCAGGACTCGGTCGAGTTCGCCGGAAGCGGTGGAGAAACGCGGGATTTCCTCGACGCTGACCTCTGCCAGGGTCTTGATCTGCGCCTGCTGCCCGGCCCAGCCGGTACGCCCGGCAGGGGCCGCTGCGCCGCCGCTTTCGATCATGGTTTCGGTCAGGGTGTTCCAGGCCCCGCATTCGCCGCATTGCCCGGCCCATTTGGGAAAGGTGGAGCCGCACTCGGTGCAGCCGTACATGCGCTTGGCCTTGGCCATCTGAACCCCCGGCAAAAACCGCGATGATAGCTCAGCTGGAACGGATCAGCGCGACGGCGCGGTGCGTATCTGCCCGCTGGCCAGCCGCGTGGCGCTATTGCCCAGGGGATCCTCGGCATTCAGGTCCGCGCCTTTGGCCGCCAGGGCGTCCAACAACTCGACGCGCTTAAACAAACCGGCGTACATGGCGGCGGTCTGCCCGGCGCCGTTACGCTGGTCGGGGCTGCAATCGGCGGCCAGCAGGCGCCGGGCGATCTGCACTTCGCCCTTGAAGATCGCCCCCATCAACGCAGTGTTGCCGCGTTTGTCCTGGGCACAGGCATTGGCGCCGGCGTCCAGCAGGCGCTCCACCGCCGGACCCTGGCCGTGATAGGCGGCGAGGATCAACGCGGTGTAGCCCTTTTCATCCTGGGTATCGAGGGAATAACCGGCCTCGATAAAGGTGTCGAGCATTTCCACATCGCCCCGGCGGGCGGCATCGAAATAGTAGTGTTCCAGCTGCACCTTGACCGCCACCGGATCGGTTGGCTGCGCCTGGGCAACCAGCGCCCAGGCCAGGGTCAGCAGTGAGATGAACAGGCGCATGGCGCACCTCCGTTTGTCCTGAGAAGCGTAGGAGCCAGGGTGTCGGCGAAGGCGCCGCCGGTGACAGCGCGGCGCCCATGCTCGCCAACAAGCGAAACATTCCTACAAGGTGCGTCACGTTTTCAGGCGTGACGCGGTGAACGATCAGTCGCTCAGCTTGGCCGCCAGCGCCTTGACCCGGGCCAGGTCGCCCTTGGCCACACGGGCCACGCCAGTGCCGTACTCCGGGTCGGCCTTATAAAGGAACGACAGGATGATGTGCTTGCTCTCATCGTCAGTGGTGGCCAGGGAACCGCCGAAGCTGTCGATCAGGTCCTGCCGCTCTTTTTTGCTGAAGGAGCGATACAGATCCCCAGCCTGCTTGAAGTTCTGCTCGCGCTGGATCTTCGCCTGCTGGGTGCTACCCGCCAGCGCCATTTGGCTGTAGCGCGCGGTTTGTGGTTCTTCGCGCGGCATCAGGCGGCTCGGCTGGTAGTTGACCCCGGTGCTGGTGTGGCCCAGGTTCATCGCGCCGTCCTGGTTGCCGTTGTTCACCGGGCTCTTGGGCGCGTTGATCGGCAGTTGCAGGGCATTGGCGCCGAGGCGGTACATCTGGGTGTCGGCGTAGGAGAACACCCGGCCCTGCAGCAGACGGTCTTCCGACGGTTCGATCCCTGGCACCAGGTTGGACGGGGCCATGGCCACCTGCTCGGTTTCCTGGAAGACGTTGGCCGGGTTGCGGTTCAGCACCATCTGCCCGACTTTGCGCTCGGGCACATTCGGCCAGATCTTGGTGGCGTCCAGCGGGTCGAAATCAAACTTGGCCAAGTCTTCGGGTTTCAATACCTGGACATACAAGTCCCACTTGGGAAAGTCCCCCTTATTAATGTGGGTTACCAAGTCATTGCTCATATGGCTGTAATCACGCCCCTGGACCTCGACCACCTGTTTCGGATCGAGATTCTTCAGACCCTGCAGACTCTTCCAGTGAAACTTCACGTAATGCACTTCGCCCTTGGCATTGATCAACTTGTAGGCGTGCACACCATTACCATCCATTTCCCGATAACTGGCCGGAGTTCCGGAGTTGGAATACAGCTCGGTCAATGTGCGAGTGGCTTCGGGAACATGAGAGAAGAAATCAAAACGTCGCGAATCATCATCCAGATTGGTCCGCGGATCAGGTTTGAACGCATGCACCATATCCGGAAACTTGATGGCATCGCGGATGAAGAACGTCGGGAAGTTGTTGCCAACCAGGTTCCAGTTCCCCTCTGCGGTATAGAACTTGGTGGCGAAACCCCGTGGGTCGCGCAGGGTTTCCGGGGAGTGGTTGCCATGCACCACCGACGAGAAACGCACGAACACCGGAGTCGTCTCACCGGCGGCAAAGACCTTGGCACGGGTCAGGTCACTGAGGCTGTCGGTGACGGTGAAGGTGCCGTGGGCGCCGGTGCCACGGGCGTGTACCACACGCTCTGGAATGCGCTCGCGGTCGAACCGCTGGAGCTTCTGGATCAGTTGCACGTCTTGCAGCAACACCGGACCGGTGGCGCCTGCGGTCTGTGAGTTCTGGTTATCGCCCACTGCCGCGCCATTGTCGCGGGTCAGCGTGGCGGCCTGTACGGAAAGGGAAAGCAGACTGGCGGCAAGCACGCCCAGTATGCGTCGCTGGGAAAGACTCCCAAGGCCAAGAGAAGCGGTCATGTTGAATTCCTCTAGTTATATGAGGCGCATCCCGATGCGCTCGCTAGAGGCTAGTGGCTAACTATTTGAATGATAAATAGAAAGCCCGCAACCACTCGATTGACAAAATGTTCTGGTTATCTCATCTGATGCGGGGTATATCGCGCGCGATTTGATGGCACTTTGAATAAACTCTTTGCCTGTTTATCGGTCGATAACCCCGCGAGCTGTAAAAAGTTGTGTCGGCAAAATGCTTTTTGCTGAATTACACTGCCGTAACCAACCTCATCTGTAACAAGGAATAACCTATGGGCGTGCTAAGTGAGTTCAAGGCCTTCGCGGTCAAAGGCAATGTGGTCGACATGGCCGTGGGTATCATCATTGGCGCCGCGTTCGGCAAGATCGTCTCGTCCTTTGTCGGCGACGTGGTCATGCCGCCCATCGGGCTGCTGATCGGTGGGGTGGACTTCGGTGATCTGGCCATCACCCTCAAGGCGGCCGAGGGCAATACCCCGGCCGTGGTCATGGCCTATGGCAAGTTCATCCAGAGCATCATCGACTTCATCATCATTGCCTTCGCCATCTTCATGGGCGTCAAGGTGATCAACCGCCTGAAACGCGAAGAAGCGGTGGCCCCGACACTGCCACCGGTGCCGAGCAAGGAAGAAGAGCTGCTGGGGGAGATTCGCGATCTGCTCAAGGCGCAGAACAACAAGCCCTGACACAGGCTCAAGCCCTCGAAGAAACGGCGCCCTCAAGGCGCCGTTTTGGTTACCAGTAAGTCTCCACCGCCACCTGCCCAGGCCGCCGGCTCAGGCTCAGGTTCATGCCCCGCTGCTTGAGCAAGGCCCGGGTGTCATCGATCATCTGCGGGTTGCCGCAGAGCATCACCCGGGAGTGCTCGGGGGTCAGTTCTACGCCAGCGGCGCGTTCCAGCTCGCCGTTCTCGATCAGTTGGGTGATGCGCCCATTGAGGCTGCCCGGGTGCTGCTCACGGGTCACGGTGCTGATGAACTGCAGCTTGTGGGCCACTTCCGCCAGGTACTCACGCTGGGGCAACTCGGCGAGCAACTGCTGATAAGCCAGCTCCTTGGCCTCGCGCACGCTGTAGACCAGGATGATGCGTTCGAATTTTTCCCAGACCTCGAAGTCCTGCAGGATCGACAGGAACGGCGCAATCCCGGTGCCTGTGGATAACAACCAGAGATCGCGACCGTCGACGAAACGATCCAGGGTCAGGTAGCCAAAGGCCTGACGATCCACCAGCAGGCTGTCCCCCACTTCCAGGCGGCTCAACTCACTGGTGAACTCGCCGCCGGGCACCACGATGGAGAAGAATTCGAGAAACTCGTCGAACGGCGACGACACCATGGAATAGGCGCGCCACACCGTGCTGCCATCGGCCTTGGTCACCCCGAGACGGGCAAACTGCCCGGCGCGAAAGCGAAAACCCGCATCCCGGGTGGTGCGCAAGGTGAACAGGCTGGAGGTCAGCGGCTGCACCTCGAGCAAGGTCTGGCGAGTGTACTTTTCTTCACTGGCGGTCATGACGGGCTCCACAAAAGCGATGCGCTAGTGTCCCGCAAAGCGCCGGACAGAAACACCGGTGGTTTGTAGTGGCATAGAGCGCGGGCAATCCCCGGTAAAAAAACGTACCATTTAGCCCCGCTTCGAACGGCCCGTGCCGCGGCTGTTCGAGGGTTCCCGTGCGCGCGACAGCCCCCACCGCCGGGACATTCACCGATTACCTAGAGTCCGCCCATGCCCCTGCTTGCAAGCCCCTTCGCCCAGCTCGACCTGATCCGCCAGCCCGAACAGCAGAACGAGCCGCTGCAAGCCTTCGACGCGGCGGACGAATACCTGCTCAACCACCTGGCCGAGCAGCAACCGGCCAGCGACACCCGGGTGCTGATCCTCAACGACAGCTTCGGCGCCCTGGCCGCAAGCCTGCTGGGCAAAGTCCAAGTCAGCAGCAGTGGCGATTCCTACCTGGGCGCCCTGGCCCTGGAAAAGAACCTGGTGCGCAACGGCCTGCCCTTCGACGCCCTGCGGGTGATACCGGCCAGCGAGCCGTTGCAGGGTTCCTTCGACCGGGTGCTGATTCGCGTGCCCAAGACCCTGGCCCTGCTGGAAGAACAGCTGATCCGCCTGCAGGGACAACTGGCCCCTGGCGCCCAGGTCGTGGCGGCGGCCATGGTCAAGCACCTGCCCCGCGCCGCCGGCGACTTGCTGGAGCGCTACATCGGCCCGGTGCAGGCCTCCCTGGCGGTAAAAAAGGCCCGCCTGCTGATCGCCACGCCAGAAGCCAAACCGCTTGCCGTGTCGCCCTACCCGACCCGCTATCGCCTGGAGCAGCCGGCCATCGAGCTGCTCAACCACGCCAACGTCTTCTGCCGCGAAGGCCTGGACATCGGCACCCGCGCGTTCCTTCCGCACTTGCCACAGAACCTGGGCAGCGCCCGGGTCGCGGACCTGGGCTGCGGCAACGGCGTACTGGCCATCGCCAGCGCCCTGGACAACCCCCAGGCCCACTACACCCTGGTGGACGAATCCTTCATGGCCGTGCAGTCGGCCCGGGACAACTGGCAGGCCGTGCTGGGCGAGCGCGAAGCCGAAATGCGCGCCGGCGATGGCCTGGCCGGTCAGGCGCCACAGTCCCTGGACGTGGTGCTGTGCAACCCGCCATTCCACCAACAGCAGGTGGTGGGCGACTTCCTCGCCTGGCGCATGTTCCAGCAAGCCCGGGAAGCCCTGGTGGTAGGCGGTGCGCTGTATATCGTCGGCAACCGTCACCTGGGCTATCACAGCAAGCTGGCGCGGCTGTTCCGCGGCGTCGAACAAGTGGCGGCCACGCCCAAGTTCGTGATCCTCAAGGCGCGCAAGTAACAGGCAAAAAAAACCCTCCGCAAGCGGAGGGTCGAAACCGTGCCGCAAGGCAACGGGATGGGATGATCAGTGGGTGGTCAGGCCGGCGGCGCTCATGAACATGCGCATCAGGCTGGCCGCCACGAACAGGGCCAGCACACTGCCGCCCCAGATCATCGCCAGCCAGCCCAGGCGCCGCCACAGTGGCTGTTTTTCCGCCTGTTCGATTTCCTGCAAAGAGTGTTTACCGCTCATGATTTCAACTCCTGCTTAACCCAAACCCTCGTCGGAGCTGGCTGGCCAGCGAACGCGCTGGCCAGCCAGGCACAAGGCGCAAGGGCCCGTTCGCCGGCAAGCCGGCTCCTACCTAGTGGTAACCGTCTTCGTGGGTGACCTTGCCGCGGAACACGTAGTAGCTCCAGAAGGTGTAGCCCAGGATGAACGGAATGATGAACAAGGTGCCCACCAGCATGAAGCCCTGGCTTTGCGGCGGCGCCGCGGCGTCCCAGATGGAGATCGACGGCGGCACGATGTTCGGCCACAGGCTGATGCCCAGGCCGCTGTAGCCGAGGAAGATCAGCACCAGGGTCAGCAGGAACGGCGTGTAATGCGCGTTGCGGGCCACGGCACGGAGCAGGCCGTACATGGTCACCAGCACCAGGATCGGCACCGGCAGGAACCAGAACAGATTGGGCAGGGTGAACCAGCGCGCCGCGATTTCGGCATGGGCCAGGGGCGTCCAGATACTGACGATGCCGATCACCGCCAGCACCACGTAAGCCAAGGGCCGCGCCAGGTCGTGCATCTGCTGCTGCAGCTTGCCTTCGGTCTTCATGATCAGCCAGGTGCAGCCGAGCAAGGCATAGGCCACCACCAGCGCCAGACCGCAGAACAGGGTGAAAGGCGTCAGCCAGTCCAGGGAGCCGCCGGCAAACTGGCGGTCCACCACCGGCAAGCCGTCGATGAACGCCCCCAGGGCCACGCCCTGGAAGAAGGTCGCCGCCGCCGAGCCGCCGATAAACGCCTTGTCCCAGATATGCCGCTTGTTTTCCTTGGCCTTGAAGCGGAACTCAAAGGCCACGCCGCGGAAGATCAGGCCGATCAGCATCAGGATCAGCGGCAGGTACAGCGCCGAGAGCACCACCGAATAAGCCAGCGGGAAGGCGCCGAACAAGGCCGCGCCCCCCAGCACCAGCCAGGTTTCGTTGCCGTCCCAGACCGGGGCGACGGTGTTCATCATCACGTCACGGTCGCGGTCGTCCTTGATGAACGGGAAGAGAATCCCGATCCCCAGGTCGAAGCCGTCCATGACCACGTACATCATGATGCCGAAGATGATAATCACGGCCCAGATCAGTGGAAGATCAATACCCATGACTCAATTCCCCTTGTTCAGGCTGATGCTGCGATCGTCTTCGTCATCGTCCGCGGCAGACAACGGACGCGCCGGGGTACGTTTCTGCCCGGGACCACCGTGGCTGGTTTCCGCCCCTTCGTTGGTCACCGGCCCTTTGCGCACCAGGCGCATCATGTAGCCCAGACCCACGCCGAACAGCGAGAAATACACCACCACGAACAACGCCAGGGTGATGCTCATCTGCACGAAACTGTGTGCGGACGAAGCATCCGCCGTGCGCATCAGGCCATAGACCACCCAGGGCTGACGGCCGATCTCGGTGGTGAACCAGCCCGCCAGGATCGCGATCAGGCCGGACGGCCCCATCCACAACGTCAGGTACAGGAACGGACGCGAGGTGTAGAGCGTGCCGCGCTTGCGCAGCCAGACGCTCCACAGGCCGGTGAAGATCATCAGCATGCCCAGGCCGACCATGACCCGGAACGACCAGAACACAATGGTCGAGTTGGGACGGTCCTCGGGCGGGAACTCCTTGAGCGCCGGCACCTGCTTGTCCAGGGAGTGGGTGAGGATCAGGCTGCCCAGGTAAGGGATTTCCACGGCGAAGCGGGTCTTCTCAGCCTTCATGTCCGGCCAGCCGAAGAGGATCAGCGGGGTCGGCTCGTTGCCGACGTTTTCCCAGTGACCTTCGATGGCGGCGATTTTCGCCGGCTGGTGCTTGAGGGTATTGAGCCCGTGGAAGTCACCGATCACCGCCTGCACCGGCGCCACGATCAGGGCCATCCACATGGCCATCGACAGCATGCGACGAATGGCCGGGTTGTCGCGGCCCCGCAGCAAGTGCCAGGCTGCGGACGAGCCGACGAAGAACGCCGTGGCGACGAACGCCGCCACCGCCATGTGCGCCAGGCGGTAAGGGAATGACGGGTTGAACACCACCGCCAGCCAGTCCACCGGAATCACCCGGCCGTCAACGATTTCGAAGCCTTGCGGGGTCTGCATCCAACTGTTGGAGGACAGAATCCAGAAGGTCGAAATCAGCGTGCCAATGGCCACCATCACCGTGGAGAAGAAGTGCAGCTTGCGTCCGACCTTGTTCCAGCCAAACAGCATGACCCCGAGGAAACCAGCCTCGAGGAAGAACGCGGTGAGCACTTCATAGGTGAGCAAGGGGCCGGTGACAGCGCCGGCAAAATCGGAGAAACGGCTCCAGTTGGTGCCGAACTGGTAGGACATCACCAGACCGGACACCACCCCCATGCCGAAGTTGACAGCGAAGATCTTCGACCAGAAGTGGTAAAGATCACGATAGGTATCGTCACGGGTCTTGAGCCACAGGCCTTCGAGTACCGCCAGGTAACTCGCCAGACCAATGGTGATGGCCGGGAACAGGATGTGGAACGAAACGGTGAATGCGAACTGAATTCGGGCGAGATCAAGCGCCTCTAAACCGAACATAAGCTTTCCTCTATCAGGTAAAACCGGCTGCGGGCCAAAGGCCAGCGCCTACTGCCCCCACGGATATGGAGTTCGGCGAATTCGGATTCGTTCTTTTTTAAACCATCGCAACGTAGGGATTCCGGCCCTTGGGCCTCCACATCAAACCACTGGAAAAGGTTTTGATCTGGGTCAAGCAACGTTAAAAGAGTAGTCCTATTTTCAGCACGCAACTCTGTGGTTATTTGCCGCGTGACAGCTTGCCTCACCCCGTCAAACCCGGGGTTTTCCCGGTTTTTTTCCCACACAAGACGCCGGTAGCCGCTGCTGAGCCTGCGAAGCGGCGAACGGCCGGGCCGCGTTCGGTACGCGGGGCCTTGCCTGGCGATTTCCCGTTGAGCCCGCGGCGCCTTCAAGCTCCTGGCGTCTCCTGCGGAGCCGTTCGCAGCCTGCGGCAGCGGCTACAGGGGGCGCGGCCAGGCATTCGAGCAAAAAAAAATGGAGACACAGCTAACGCCCCCGCTTCGCAACTATTGGTTACATCTTGGTGATAACCTCGTCGCACTCCCGTTCAGATTGACCGCCCGATGCCCAGCCAAGACCCTCTGCTGCTCCGCCACCATCGCCCGTTCATCGCGTTCTGGCTGGCCCGGATCTTCACCGCCAGCGGTTTCCAGATGCTCACCGTGGCCATCGGCTGGAACCTCTACCAACTGACCGGCAATGTGCTCGACCTAGGCCTGGTGGGGCTGGTGGAGTTCGCCCCCCGCGTGCTGTTCATGCTGCACACCGGGCACGTGGCCGACCGCTATGATCGGCGCCGAGTGGCGGCCATCTGTCAGTCGCTGCAGGCCTTGATCGCCCTGGCCCTGGCCGTCGGCAGCCTGACCGACAGCGTGACCCGGGAAATGATCTTCATCCTGGCCTTCCTCCTCGGTGGCGCCCGCTCCTTCGAGATGCCCACCACCCAGGCCCTGCTGCCGAGCATCGTGCCCGCGGCGCTGTTTCCCCGGGCGGTGGCCGCCGCGCAATCGGCGCAACAGTCGGCGACCATCGTCGCCCCGGCCCTGGGCGGACTGCTATATGCCTTCGGCAGCGTCTGGGTCTACGGCCCCACGGTGGTCCTGTACCTGATCGCCTGCCTGCTGATGCTCAACCTGCCGGCCCGGCAGACGCCGCTGAACAAGGGCAAGGCCACCCTCGATTCGCTGCTGGCGGGCATCCGCTTCATCCGCAGCCGCCCGGACATCCTCGGCGCCATCTCCCTGGACCTGTTCGCGGTCTTGCTGGGCGGCGCCACAGCACTCTTGCCAGTGTTCGCCAAGGACATCCTGCTCACCGGCCCCTGGGGCCTCGGGCTGCTGCGCTCGGCACCGGCGGTGGGCGCCTTGCTGATGTCGCTGTGGCTGGCGCGCTTTAGCGTCGAGCGCAAGGTCGGGCGGGTGATGTTCACCGCCGTCGGCGTATTCGGCGTGGCCACCATCGCCTTCGGCCTCTCGACTTCATTCTGGTTTTCCCTGGCGGTACTGGTGGTGCTGGGGGCGGCGGACATGATCAGCATGGTGATCCGCGCCTCCTTCGTGCAGCTGGAAACTCCGGACGAAATGCGCGGCCGGGTCAGCGCGGTGAACGGCCTGTTCATCGGCGCTTCGAACCAGCTGGGGGAATTTGAATCCGGGCTGACCGCCCACTGGTTCGGCACCGTGCCGGCGGTGGTGCTGGGCGGGGTCGGCACGCTGGTCGTGACCGGGGTCTGGATCAAGCTGTTCCCGACCCTGGCCAAACGCGATCGGATGATCGAACGGGTCGAGGAATCCAAGGCCTGAAGCCGCGCCGGACGGGCGCGGCCAGATTCAGGTATCAGTGACTGGGCTGAGCCTCAGCGGCTACACGCCATTTCGCCGCCTCCAGCAAGTCGCAACCATCCTGGGTCAGTACATAGAGCACATCGATGATGTGAGGGATGTCCTTCACATCGCCGTGGCTGAAGTTCAGGCAGCACAGGGTTTCCAGCAAGTTGGCAGCGGCACGCATGCGTTGCTCGGCCGCCTCGTGAAGCGCCTCAGGGGACGCATTGGCGTTGATGAAAAAAACACCAGGCCGGCTTATGTTGGATTTGAGCGGCACATAGTGAGCAGCAGTTTTCGGGGTACTCATCATTAGATCCTTCTTTATGAATGACCGCCCCAATCGTGACCAAACGATGGGTGGCGGACTGTGCACAGGTTGGTCAACCGGGAAGAAGGCACCCGGCACACCCGAAGGTGTCCCGCGCACAGTCCACCATGAAGCGTGCGGACACGAAAAAGTGCCTGCAAACCAGGGTGGCGCGTGCGCCTTCTAATTTCGGGTGACCAAACCCGTTCGCTGAATTGGCAGCGACGGCGCGAACTATAGGGGGATGGGATGAGCCGTGCAAGGAGCGGCTGGTTAGCCTTTGTTACCCGACTTTGAGCCACTCACCATGGAAACTGAGGTCGCGGTTTATCAACGCAATTGCCCCTAGACCAGCAACTCTCCAGCCACCTGGGCACGCTTGCCGCGGCCGCACAGCGCCTCCACCAGGGCCAGGGCAAACGCCAGGGCCGCGGCGGAACCCTGGGCGGTGATGCAGTTGCCGTCCACCACCACCGGCTGGTCGACAAAGTTGCAGCCCAGCAGCTGATGGCTGGCGCTGGGCAGGCAGGTCATGCGCCGCTGGCGCAGCACGCCATAGGCCTGCAAGGCCAGGGCCGGTGCTTCGGCGATGCCGGCGAACAGGCGCCCCGCTGCGGCCTGATCCTTGAGCAGTTGCAGCAGCGGTTGGTGGCTCGCCAGGTGCTGGGCACCTACCGCGCCGCCGGGCAATACGATCAGGTCGAAGCGCTGGGCCAGCACATCCACCAGCATGGCGTCGGCGGTCAGTCGGGTGCCGCGGGCGCAGGTGAGCATGCGCCGGTTTTCGACGCTGGCCGCCAGCACCTCGATTTCGGCACGGCGCAGTACGTCGATCAGGGTCACGCTTTGCAGGTCATCGATGCCTTCGGCAAGGGTGACCAAGGCTCTGAAGGTCATGGGGATGACTCCACCAGGAAGGTCTTTAGAGCTTAGTCAGCTTTGCCGAACGCCGTTCGGGGCTACCGGATGTAGATCTGCGCGCTCAGGGTATTGCCCGGCGCGTTGATCGAGGTGTTGCTGAAGCTGAAGGTGCCTTCCTGCTTGCCCGCCAGGTCGAAGACATAGATGTAGCCCACGGTGATCCCCGAGTTGCCGCAGGGCACATAGGCGGAACCGTCCTCGCACACGGCCGAGCGGGTGCCGTCGACCTCGAAACCGTCCAGGTTCACATGGGGCTCGCGGCCGTAGCCGATCTCCAGCACGTAGACCTTGATGTTCGGGCCGTTGTGGTCGCACTGGGTGCGTTCGCGCCCATCGGAGACATCCTCCAGGCCGCAGGAAGGTGACAGCACCTTGAGAATCTCCACTCGGCTCAACGGCGGTGCCGAGCGTGCCAGGGCCGGAGTCGCCAGCCAGCAGGCCGCTGCCCCCACCCACGCCAACGCGATCATTTTCACTGTGCTGCGCATAAATCCCCCTTGAAAGCAGGGCGCAGTATGCGCTACTTGCCAGCGTGGCAAAACATCGCCGACGATCGCAGCCATTGGCCCACGCTGCTGGTATGATGCGCGGCTTTTTCCGACCCAGAGCAAATCCGCAGGCACCTCATAAAGTCTGTGCTTTGCTGTTGGAGTCGATACATTCACGGCGCCCGGCGGCGCCACGGGGAGCAGACATGCTGGAAAGGCTGTTTCAACTCAAGGCACACAACACCAACGTGCGCACCGAGATTCTTGCGGGCGTGACCACCTTCCTGGCCATGGCCTACATCCTTTTCGTCAACCCGAGCATTCTCGGCGAGACGGGCATGGACAAGGGCGCGGTGTTCGTTGCCACCTGCCTGGCCGCGGCCATTGGCTCCACCGTCATGGGCCTGATCGCCAACTACCCGATCGCCCTGGCACCGGGCATGGGCCTGAACGCCTTCTTTACCTACACCGTGGTCCTGCACATGGGCCACACCTGGCAAGTGGCGCTGGGTGCGGTGTTCATCTCGGCGGTGCTGTTCTTCCTGCTGTCGATCTTCAAGATCCGCGAGTGGATCATCAACAGCATTCCCCTGCCGCTGCGCTCGGCGATTGCCGCCGGTATCGGCCTGTTCCTGGCGCTGATCGCCCTGCACAACGCCGAGATCGTGGTCAGCAACCAAGCGACCATGGTCGGCCTGGGTGATCTGAAAAAACCGGCGCCGATCCTCGCCACCCTGGGCTTTGCCCTGATCGTCGCCCTGGAAGCGCTGAAAGTGCGCGGTGCGGTGCTGATCGGCATCCTCGCGGTGACCATTGCCTCGATCATCATGGGCTTCACCCCGTTCGCCGGCGTGACCTCGATGCCACCGTCCCTGGCCCCGACCTTCCTGCAGCTGGACATCAAGGGCGCCCTGGATATCGGTCTGGTCAGCGTGATCTTCGCCTTCCTGTTCGTTGATCTGTTCGACAACTCCGGCACCCTGATCGGCGTCGCCAAGCGCGCCGGCCTGATGGGCAAGGACGGCCACATGCCGAAAATGGGCCGGGCACTGATCGCTGACAGCACCGCCGCCATGGCCGGCTCCCTGCTGGGTACTTCGACCACCACCAGCTACATCGAATCCGCCGCGGGCGTGAGCGCCGGCGGCCGCACCGGCCTGACCGCCATCGTGGTGGCGATTCTGTTCCTGCTGGCACTGTTCTTCTCGCCGCTGGCGGCCAGCGTGCCACCGTTCGCTACCGCGCCAGCCCTGCTGTTCGTCGCCGTGCTGATGACCTCGGGCCTGGCGGAAATCGACTGGGAAGACATCACCGTCGCCGCCCCAGTGGTGGTTACCGCCCTGGCCATGCCGTTCACCTACTCGATCGCCAACGGCATTGCCTTCGGCTTTATTGCCTGGACCGCGATCAAACTGCTGTCGGGCCGCGCCCGTGAGCTGAACGCGCCGCTGGTGATCCTGTCGATTCTGTTTGTCATCAAGCTGGGTTGGTTCGCCGCATGACTTTTGACGCCGCAAGCTACAACAGCCAGTTGAACGACAAGGTCACGCGCCTGCGTGACCTGCTGGCGCCCTTCGCCGCGCCCGAGCCCCAGGTCTTCGACTCGCCCCTGCAGCACTTCCGCCTGCGGGCCGAATTTCGCCTGTGGCGCGAAGCCGGTGAGCGGCACTACGCGATGTTCTCCCAGGACGACAAGCGCACGCCGATCCTGATCGAAGAATTCCCCATCGCCAGCCAGCGCATCAACCAGTTGATGCCCCAGCTCAAGGCCGCCTGGCAAGCCAGCGCGCCTTTGAGCCACAAGCTGTTCCAGGTGGAGTTCCTCACCACCCTGGCCGGGGACGCGATGATCACCCTGTGCTACCACCGCCCGCTGGACGAGCACTGGCACAAGGCCGCGAGCCAACTGGCCGCCGACCTCAAGGTCAGCGTGATCGGTCGTTCCAAGGGCAAGCGCGAAGTCATCGGCCAGGACTACGTGGTGGAACAGCTCGAAGTCGGCGGGCGTACCTTCAGCTACCGCCAACCGGAAGGCGCCTTCACCCAGCCCAACGGCACGGTGAACCAGAAGATGCTCAACTGGGCCTTTGAAGCCCTGGGCGAACGCCAGGACGACCTGCTGGAACTGTACTGCGGCAACGGCAACTTCACCCTGCCCCTGGCCACCCGGGTGCGCAAGGTGCTGGCCACCGAGATCAGCAAGACCTCGGTGAATGCCGCCTTGAGCAACCTCAGCGAAAACGCTGTGGATAACGTCACCCTGGTGCGTCTGTCCGCCGAAGAGCTGACCGAAGCCCTGAACGAAGTGCGTCCGTTCCGCCGCCTGCAGGGCGTGGACTTGAAGAGCTACGAATTCGGCAGCGTGTTCGTCGACCCGCCCCGGGCCGGCATGGACCCGGACACCTGCGAACTGACCCGGCGCTTCGACAACATCCTGTACATCTCCTGCAACCCGGAAACCCTGGCGGCCAACATCGCCCAGTTGCACGACACCCACCGCATCACCCGCTGCGCGCTGTTCGACCAGTTCCCCTGGACCCACCACATGGAATCCGGGGTCCTGCTGACCCGCCGCTGATCCGCCCCGCTGCCGCCAACAGCCGTCCTCGTGACGGCTGTTGGCATGCCAATGCCCGCCCTGTAGGAGCCGGCTCGCCGGCGAAGCGGCCCTTGAGAGCTGCGCCAATCCGGCCGGCGCCTCCGCTGGCAAGCCAGCTGCTACGAGGCCAGGCTGGACGCGACCCAGAATTGGCCACCAGCGCCGCCCGGGCTTTCTAAAACTCGGGCGACGCGGGTGAGTCAAGCCGCCACTCAGGCAACCATGGCCCAGTCCAGGCCCGCGTCCTGCATGCCCACCAGGCCGATATCGGCCGCGACTGCGGCAGCCGGGGTGACGTGGGCAACGCCGGCGGAGGCCAGGTCATCGAAGGTCGAGTTCAGCGACAGGCTGGGGTCGATGGCCTTGAGCAGGGCATCGATTTCACCAGCCAGGGCCGAGCTGTCGCCGCTCATCAGGCCGAAGACCACCTTGTGCACTTCGCCCGCGCGGCCTTCGTCCTTCAGGCTGTTGAGGCCCAGGTTGCTGAAGCTGACTTCCTGGCTGACCAGGTGGTAGTTGCTGCCCGAGCCACCGGCGAGGGTGTCGCCCAGGGAGAGGGTGTCCACCGAACCCCACAGGGTATGGCTCGGGTTGCTGAACAGGGTGTAGTGCAGGTTGCCATCGGCAACGAAGGCGGCGTCGCTGGCGGTGCTCTTGATGGCGTACTGGGTGCCGTCGAACGGGCCCGGGTTGAAGCCACCGGTGTTGGTGCCATCGACCACTTCGCCGGGACGGTGTTTGACGTCGCCGAAGTAGGCCGACCAGTCAGTCAGGTATTGCGCAACAGTATTACCGCCGTAGGTAGCGCTGTAAGAGATCGAAATGCTCATGCAAAACTCCAGTACATAGGTGGGTCATGGCCGCAGCACGCCAGTGCCTGCTGCGGTTTTGCCCATCAACGGGCAAAAGCGCTCAGAACTGATATTCCACGGTGCCCTGCAGGGTCCGGCCACGGCCGAGGGTAAAGGCCAGGACATCGCCGAGGGGCACCAGGTAGGCGCGGTCGGTGACGTTTTCCATGGCCAGGCGCAGGGTCAGTTCTTCAGTGGCCCGGTAGCTGCCATACAGGTCGTAGACGGTGTAGGGCTTCCAGTCGGCCGGGTAGACGCCAGTCTGGCTCACGGTGCCGGTGGCGGAACCGGCGATCGAGTAGCCGGCGCTGTAACGGGCCCGGGCGCCGATATCCAGCTTGCGTTCGAAGAAGCGCGCGCCCAGGGTCAGGGTGCCGCGGTCCATGGGCATGTGCTCGGCCGAGCCGAGGATCGCCGCATTGCAGCGGCTGGCGTTGTTGGCCGCATCATCAGCACGCATGCCGGTGACGATCGCGCCACGCCCGCTGCCGCTCTTCACCGGCTGGGTCACGCCCCCCAGCCAGGCGACTTTGGTGCAGAAATCGTTGTCGCCGATCATGTGGGTGTAGTTCAGCTGGCCGTAGGCGCGGCCGGCGTCATAGTCCAGCTGGTACTCGACGCCCTTGAAGCGGGTGCTGCTGAGGTCGTTGACGTAAGCGCTGTTGCCGATGCCGGGGGAGCCGTAGCCCGGGGGCTGCACGCCCATGGCCATATAGATGAAGTCGTCGACCCGGGTATCGAAGTAGGCCACCTTGATCCCCAGGCGGTCATTGTTGAACCAGAGGTTCTCCTTGAAGACGTTGACCCCCGCTTCCCAGGTGGTGGAGCGCTCCGGCTTCAAAAAGGGGTTGGGAAAGGTGCTCTCCGAGCCGCCACCGTGGGGCCGGCCGGTGATCATGGTTTCGGTCACGGCCGGGGGGCGCCAGCCCTTGCCATAGCTGGCGAACAGTTGCAGCCACTCGACACCGGGCTTGACCGACAGACCGAAGGTCGGCGAGAAGCGCCCCTCCTGGTTGTCGATGTCGTAGGCCACCGGCACCGAGACCTGTTGCGGCGTCTTGCCGATCACGAAGGTGCGGGTGTTGATCCCGGTCTCGCCGCGCAGGCGGTAGCGGTCATAACGCAGCCCGGCGTTGAGGTTCAGCCAGCCGTCGTAGTCGAAATCCAGCCGGGTGAACAGGCTGCCCAGGGCACGGTCGCCCTCGGGGGTCATGCTCGCCGCCGGCGAAGCGCTGACCGCCGAACCCTTGGGCACCGGCTGGCTGGAGTCGGGGCGGACCTTGTCATAGAAGAACTCCAGGCCGTAGTTGGCCTTGAGCGTGGCCAGCTCGCCGAGCGCGAAGGTCGAGGTGTTCTGCGCCTGGGCGCCATAGGTGTCGGTCTGGTAGGTGATCGAGTAGCCGGGGCTGCTGCGCCGGGTCAGGGTGCTCTGGTCGTTGCGGGTATCGACGTAGTAGAGCTTGGCCTTGAAATCGATCAGCGGGTTGTCCGGGGTGTAGCTGTAGTCGAGGCCGAAGTTCTGCGAATGCACCTGGCTGCTGCCGAGCTTTTCCCAGAGTCGATCCTGGTTCTCGGTGTTCATCATGTTGGCGTCGTCGTAGGACACCTCGGTGGTCAGGTAGCTCAGTTGCAGGCGCTGGTCCTGGGGCAGGTTGAGCCCCAGCTTGGCCAGGCGCGAGCGCATCACCGAGGCGGAATAGGCCACCTTGGAATGCTTGACCCGCTCATTGATCGACGGGTCCATCCAGCCGCCGGTACGCAGTTCGCCGATGCCGCCACGGGTCCCCGGCTGGTAGTCGCCCAGGTGCCGTTCACTGGCGGCCAGCAGCATGTCCCAGGCGTCGGTGCCGATGGCAAAGGCCGAGCTGCCGATGAAATGGGTGCCGTTGCTGCGGCCGCCCAGGCCGCTGGTCAGGCGGATCCGGCCACCGATCTCCTGGCCGGGCTTGAGCAGGTCGCGGGCTTCGAGGGTGCGAAAATTGGCGACTCCGCCGATCACTCCGGCGCCGCCCATGGTCGAGGTCGCGCCCTTCTCCACCACCACTTCGGAGAGCAGTTCGGGGTCGACATAGAGGGTGCCGTTGCGCTGCTGGTGGCCGCTTTGCTGATAGTTCTGGCGCATGCCGTCCACCGACATGTTGACCCGGCCATAGTCCTGCAGGCCGCGGATGTTCACCGACAGGCCGGGGTCCTGCTGGCTGACGGCCGAGTACACGCCGGAGGTTTCCTCCAGCATCTCGGCGGCATGCCGCGGTGGATTGCGCTCCAGTTGCTCGCGGCCGACCATGCTCACCGAGCGCGACGCGTTGTAGACCCAGTCGCTCTGGCGGCCTTCGAGGTCGGCGAAAACCGTGGTAGGGGCCAGGGCCAGGGCGCCATCACTTGCGGCTTCCACCCGGCTCAGGGTCACCTGGCGCTCACCAGTAAAGCGGTACGCCACCGGGGCATTGCCCAGCAGGCGGGCCAGCCCGTCCTCGGCGCTGTAACGCCCCTTGACTGGCGAACTGTGCAAGCCATGCAGGCGCAGGCTGTCGAACAGCACTTGCACCCCGGCCTGCTCGGCAAACACCAGCACCGCACTGCCGAGGGCCTGGGCGGGAATATCGAAATCCAGCGCGCGTTGCTGCCGGGCACTCTGCGGGGCGCTGCCCACAGGCTCCGCCGCGTGCAGTGAAGCGCTTCCCGCCAACAGTCCTGCTACGCCCAAGTGGATGGCCAGGGCCAACCGACTTGCGGCGTGAACTCCAGTGCGACTGCCTACCCTCATGTCCCTGATCCCTGCGCTGGCTATTTTTGCTTATGCGAATGCATCTCAATTAGCTAGACGTGCCAGGCCGGAAAACTCAGTAAGGTTTTTTCCAATTATTTTTCAGGGGTAGGGAAAGAGGCCCGCAGGCCTCAGTAAATCAGGCTGACGCCGGCCAGGTCGAAACGTTGCACCTGCAGCTCCTGGGTCAGGGTGACCAGAGCGGCGTCGAGCATGTCCAGGTGAAAGACACCGCTGACCTGCCGCTGGGCCAGGGCACTGCTGGTCAGCACCACGCGCCCGGGGCGATAGCGATTGAGGCGCTCCACCACCAAGCCCAGGGGCTGGCGCTCGAACACCAGCACCCCGCGCCGCCAGCTGGTGGCCCGTTGCAGGTCGATCCCGTCGAGGGCGACCACGCCCGACTGCGGGTCATAGCGCACGCTCTGCCCCTCTTGCAGCACCCGCTCGGAGGCACCGCGTTGCGCCGCAGCCTCCAGGCTCACCGCGACACTGTGCTGCAACACGCCGACCCAGGCTTGTTGAGCGCTCTCACGGCCGACCACGAAGCGGGTGCCCAGGGCCCGGGTCTGGCCGCCGGCGCTGTGCACGATGAAGGGGCGCTTTTCCGCGCCGACCATGGGCGCCACGTCAAACACCGCTGAGCCGGCCAGCAGCTGGATCTGGCGTTTTTCATCGCTGAAATCCAGGCGAATGGCACTCTCGGAATCCAGTTCCACGGTGCTGCCATCGGCCAGTTGCACGCTGCGCACCTGGCCTTTGCCGGTCAGGTAGTCGGCCTGCAGGTACAGCAGTGCCTGCGGCCCTTGCAGCCAGCCCAGGGCAACCACCAGCACCAACATGGCCGCGCTGGCAACTCGTGGCAGCAGACGTCGGCGGCGCGGCCGAGGCGCCGCCGTCGCCGGCCTTCCCGCCTGACGCCGTGGCGACGCCGGGCCAGCCCGTTCCGGATCCAGGCGCAACTCGCCCAGGGCGTCCCAGGTCTGCCGGGCGAACGCCAGGGCCTGGGGGTGGCGCGGGTCGGCGGCCTGCCACTGGGCAAGCTGCGCCTGCTCGACGGCGCTCAGGCCTCCCGCCTGCAAACGCACCGCCCAGTCGGCGGCGGCCTCGGTGATACTGCGCTCTTGCGGACCCTGGCTATTCACGTGTGAATCTCGATTTCTCGTTATATATAAGCAGTGACGTCTGACCGCGACTTTTCCCGTAACTCACTGGTCGACCGGCCGACCGTCGGTAGCCTGCAGGCGTTGCATCACATAGGCCAGTGCCCGGGCCAGGTGCTTTTGCACCGAGCTGTCGGAAATGTTCAGGTGCCGCGCCACCTCGGCGTGGGTCAGGCCTTCGATACGGTTCAGGCGAAAGATTTCCCGGGTCCGCGGGGGCAGCTCGGTGATCGCCTGTTTCAGTGCCTTGCGCTGTTGCTGCGCCATCGCCTGAGCCTCCAGCCCGGCCGCCTCATCCTCGATGTCGGCCAGCACTTCATGGGGCACGGTCTGCGTCTTGCGCCGCGCTTCCTGGCGTACATGGTCGATCAGCAGGTTGTTCGCCGTGCGGTAGAGATAGCCCTGGGAGTTGTCGATACGCTCGCCGCGCCGATGCTCGGCCAGCCGCAGGAAACTCTCCTGCACCAGATCAGCGGCCAACTGCGGGTCCCGTATCTTGCGCGCCAGATACCCACGCAAGGCAGCGGCATGCTTGAGAAACAGTCCCTTGAGATCCACGTCCGACAAACCGACTCCCTGGAACATGACGGAAATTGCCGGGCATCTTAAGGTCAGACGAGAATGAGTTTCAATTGATATCAGTATTCATTAGCGA
Source organism: Pseudomonas sp. 3MA1 (assembly GCF_029237275.1). NCBI lineage: Bacteria > Pseudomonadati > Pseudomonadota > Gammaproteobacteria > Pseudomonadales > Pseudomonadaceae > Pseudomonas > Pseudomonas sp. 3MA1. The sequence continues at coordinate 115,409 of NZ_JAACFX010000008.1, forward strand.
ACGATTCCGGCACCGACCGGCCTCACTCCGGCGTCTAGGCCGGCACCTCCACCTTGCGCGGCCGGCCGCCTTTCTTGCCATTCAGGCGTGCCGCCCGGGCCTTGGCCGCGCTGCTTTGCCGACCGTTGCGAGAGGCGACCAACTGGGTCGCCAGCTTCATCAGCGGCTCGCTGGCAGACAGCAGCCCGACAATCGACACCTGCAGGTCCACGGCCTCATGGCACACCGCCGTGGCGGCAAAGCCCAGCTGCAGTTGCTGCAACTGGGTGTCGCTCAGCGCCGCCAGCTCCGGATAGTTGTCCACCGGCAGATGAATCGAACTGCCATCGGCAAAGCCCAGGCACAGGCAGCCGGCCGCATAGCTCAAGGTGCTGACTTGCAAACCCGCGTCATGACGCGCTTCACCGCGTTCAATCGCTTGATCCAGCAACGCCTGGGTCAAGGGCACATCGACCGGCACCGCTGCTTTGATGACTTTCATAGTTCGATCTCCACTCCTTGCGCCGCGCCCACCAGGGTCAGGCGAGTCAGGTTTCGTTGTTCCTCGTAATGCGCCGACTCGATCAGGTCCACCCTGCAGCCAGCGCTTGACCGTTCCACCACAGCGTTCGCTTGCCAATCCCACAACTGCTGCTCAAGGCACAAGGTGCGCAGCTTGCTCCACCAGATACGCCGAGCCAGATGCACCCGTTGCGTCAAGGCCTGGCGCAAGCCCTCAAGGACTGCCAGCGCCGGGCGGCGGCCATGGGGGACAACGTCCCAGAGCTCGACGCCGTTATGCCAGAAGCTGAAGCGAAAACGGGCACTCCAGCGACCACCATCCACATGCACATGGGGTGGGCAATGTTCGTCACGCAACATGACGACGACCGCATAGCCCTTGTAAACGAACACTTTCATGCTAACCCATCCGTTAGGTTATTGAGCCCAAAGATTCGTGTTTCCATCATTAATCCGACCACTGGCCTGAAACGGCAGCAGGAGGTGTCCTGTTTGAGGTTAGCCCCAGAGAGGGCAAGGGCAGCCTTACGGCAGTTGCAAAGTCGTCAGCATTTATTGCCGGGCAAGGCCTTGCCACGGCCATCGCCCATAACAGCGTTCGATTATCGAACACTTAATCAAGCTTCCTGGCCTCGGCTCTCGGCCATCAATTGACCAAATTAACCAGTTAGTACAATTTACCTCCCCAGCGCCTCGTACCTTCTCCCGAGGCTGACAATAACAACGGAGATCTACCCCCATGCGTCCTATCGTTCTGGTGCTCAACGGCCCGAACCTGAACCTGCTCGGCACCCGTGAACCGGCGACTTACGGCCACGAAACCCTGGCCGATGTCTCTGCCTTGTGCGGCCGTGCCGCCGAGGAATTCGGCCTGGCCGTGGAGTTTCGCCAGACCAACCACGAAGGCGAGCTGCTGGACTGGATCCACGCCGCCCGCGGGCGTTGCGCCGGCATCGTGATCAACCCCGCCGCCTGGACCCACACCTCGGTGGCAATTCGCGATGCGCTGGTGGCCAGCGAGCTGCCGGTGATCGAAGTGCACCTGTCCAACGTCCACGCCCGCGAACCCTTCCGCCATCACTCCTTTGTCTCGGGCATCGCCCTGGCGGTGATGTGCGGCTTCGGCAGCCACGGCTATCGCCTGGCGCTGGAACACTTCAGCCTGCGGTTCAAGGAGCAAGGTCTATGACAGGCCATACAGGCGTACTCGCCGGACTGATCGGTGCCGGCATCCAGGCTTCACGCACCCCGGCCCTGCACGAACACGAAGGCGACGCGCAAAACCTGCGCTACCTGTACCGGCTGATCGACCTCGACCAGTTGGGGCTCGACAGCAGCGCCCTGCCCGACCTGCTCCAAGCCGCCGAACGGATGAACTTCACCGGGCTGAACATCACCTTCCCCTGCAAGCAGAGCATCCTGCCGTTGCTGGATGAACTGTCCCCGGAAGCTCGCGGGATTGGCGCGGTCAACACCGTGGTCCTCAAGGACGGCAAGCGGGTCGGCCACAACACCGACTGCCTGGGGTTTGCCGAAGGATTCCGCCGTGGCCTGCCAGAGGTGGCCAGACGGCGCGTGGTGCAGATGGGGGCCGGCGGCGCTGGCGCGGCAGTGGCCCACGCCCTGCTCAGTGAAGGCGTGGAACACCTGAGCATTTTCGATGTGGAAAACCAGCGGGCGCAGAGTCTGGCGGACAATCTCAACCAGCACTTCGGTGCCGGCCGGGCCAAGGCCGGCAGCGACCTGCCCAGTACCCTGGCCAGCGCCGACGGCCTGGTGAACACCACGCCCATGGGCATGGCCAAGCTGCCGGGCATGCCGGTACCCGTGGAGCTGCTGCGGGCGGACCTGTGGGTGGCCGAGATCGTCTACTTCCCGCTGGAAACCGAGCTGTTGCGCAACGCCCGCGCCCTGGGTTGCCGGACCCTGGACGGCGGCACCATGGCGGTGTTCCAGGCGGTCAAGGCGTTCGAGCTGTTCAGCGGTCAGAGCGCCGACCCGCAACGGATGCTGGCGCACTTCCACAGCATGAATGGCTGAAATACGCCTGTAGCCGCTGCCGCAGGCTGCGACAGGCCCCGCAGGGGCCTCGGCATCCGTCAGGACGCTGGCGAGCCTGCGGCTCGTTCGCAGCCTTCGGCAGCGGCTACAGGAACTGCGTTTACTCGGGCTTGAGCTGCAGGCGCGCGAGCAGGCCGATCAACAGCACGTTGAAGAGAATCATCAGCAGACTGCCGAACAGGCCCACCAGATTGATCACCGAGCTCGGCAGCCAGTCGAATACGCTGAACCCGGTCAGGGACAGCAAGCGCTCGCCGAACCAGAACGAGTCAACGACGATCATCAGGATCAGGATGATTTTCAGCGTGGGAACGGGGTTGCCCATGGTGCCTTCCTTGTCGAGGGGGATTGTTGTAGGAGCCGGGTGGCGATCGCGATCTTACGGACGCTTGCGCCGGCAAGCCAGCGCCTGCGGGCAGCGGCGTCAGGCCTGCAGGTAGCGCAGTACCGACTCGCAGATCATTTCCCGATGCCGCTGCTTGATGGCTTCATCCGGCAGGTCGATCTGGAAGATCTCGCCAAAGGTGTGGCGGTTCGACACCCGATAGAAACAGAACGAGCTGATCAGCAAATGCACGTCCAGCGGATCCAGGCCACTGCGGAACACCCCGTCCCGCGCGCCACGCTCAAGGATCTCGCCCAGGGCATGGAGGATGGTGTTGTTCATCGCCTTGATCACCCCGGACTGCTTGACGTACTCGGCCTTGTGGATGTTCTCGATGCTGACGATACGCACGAAATCCACATTGCGATCGTGGTGATCGAAGGTGAACTCCACCAGCCGGCGAATCGCCTCCTGCGGCGCCAGTTCCGCCAGGTGCAAGCGGCTCTCGGTACTGCGGATATCGCCGTAGAGTTTTTCCAGCACCTCGACGTACAGCTGCTCCTTGCTGCCGAAGTAGTAATAGATCATGCGCTTGGAGGTGTGGATGCGCTCGGCGATCGCGTCCACCCGCGCGCCGGACAGGCCCTGCTGGACGAACTCGACAATGGCTTCTTGAAGGATGTTCTCGCGGGTCTTTTCCGGGTTGTTCTTGCGACTCTTGCGCGGTTCGAGAGCAGGCTCATCGGGCGCAATCGAGCGTTCACTGGTCATTGTCATTCTGGGCTCACGGCCATCACTGCACACGCGGGCGATTATGGGCCGCGTCCTGTCGCGAAAGAAAGCACAGAGGCGGTGGAATGCCGCCTCCGCTTACCAATGCGCTACAACTTGGCCTGGCGCACCGCGCCACTGCGGGACTTGGCCATGGCCGCCAGACGCACCGCCACGTTGGCCGCGCCATAGCCGGCGTAGCCGTTCTTGCGCTGGATGAGCTCGAAGAAAAAGCGCCCCTCGAAGGGTTCGGTGTAGACATGGAACAGCTCACCGCCCTGGGCATCGCGGTCATACAGGACGTTGTAGTAGGCCAGCTCGCTGAGAAACTCATCGTCGAAATCAAAGCGCGCGGCCAAATCGTCGTAGTAATTGAGCGGGATATCCAGCAGCGGCACCCCGGCCTGCTTGGCCCGGCTGACCTCGGCGAAGAGGTCGTCGCAATCAAAGGCGATGTGATGCACCCCCGAGCCGCGATAGCTGGACAGCGCATGGGAGATCGCCGTGTTGCGGTTCTCCGAGATGTTCAGCGGCAAGCGGATCGAGCTGCAACGGCTGCGCAGGGCGCGGCTTTTCACCAGGCCATAGGGATCGGGCAGCACCACTTCGTCATCGGCCTCGAAATCCAGCAGGCTCTTGTAGAACAGCGCCCAGCTGTCGAGGCTGTCCGCCGGCAGGGCCATGGCCATGTGGTCGATGCGCTTGAGGCCGCCCTTGGCTTGCACATCGTCATGCATGTTGAAGTCGGTGTCGTACAGGTGCTGGCCGCCCTGCTGCGGGTCCACCAGGTAGATCAGGCTGCCATCGGGCTCGCGCACCGCCGCCAGCTCCAGCTCGTTGGGGCCTACAAGCCCGCGATAGGGCTGGCCCTTGTAGGCCACCGCCCGCTCCAGGGCCTTGGCGCTGTCCTTGACCCGGATCGCCGTGGCACACACCGAAGGGCCGTGAGCCTCGAAGAAGCTGTGGGCGAAGGAATAGGGCTCGGAGTTGAGGATCAGGTTGATATCGCCCTGGCGCATCAGGCTCACGTTCTTGGAACGATGCTGTCCGGCCTTGGCAAACCCCAGGCGTTCCAGCCAGCTGCCCAGCTTGGCGCCCAGGGCATCGTCCACCGCGAACTCAAGGAACTCGGTGCCGCCATAGGCTTCAACCGCCGGCGGGGCGAACAGGATGTCCAGGTTGGGCACCGGCTGCGCTTCCTGCAACAGGCGCTCGCGGGTCTTTTCCTCCAGGTACAGCAGGGAACGCAGGCCGTCGGCGGCATTGGCCCGCGGCGGCGCGGCGCGAAAGCCGTCGTTGAAGATTTCCAGGGACAGCGGCCCGGTGTAGCCGCTCTTGATGATCGGCGCCAGGAACCCCGGCAGGTCGAATTCACCCTGGCCCGGGAAGCAGCGGAAATGCCGGCTCCACTCCAGCACGTCCATGGCCAGGATCGGCGCGTCGGCCATCTGCACGAAGAAGATCTTGTCCCCGGGAATCTCGGCAATCGCCGCCGGATCGCCCTTGAGCGACAGGGTATGGAAGCTGTCCAGCAACACCCCCAGGCTTGGGTGATCGGCGCTGCGCACGATGTCCCAGACCTGTTGATAGGTATTCACATGGCGGCCCCAGGCCAGGGCCTCGTAGCCGATGCGCAAGCCACGGGCGCCGGCTCGCTCGGCCAGCAGGTGCAGGTCGTCGATGAGGATCTGCCGCTCGCCGAGGCTGTCGGCCTGGGCATTGCTGCACACCAGCACCAGGTCGGTGCCCAGTTCCTGCATCAGGTCGAATTTGCGTTCGGCACGTTCCAGGTTGCGTGCCAGGCGATCGCGGCGGCAGCCCTCGAAATCCCGAAACGGCTGGAACAGGGTGATGGCGATCCCCAGATCGGCGCACATCTGCCTGATTTCCCGCGGGCTGCCGTCGTAATAGAGAAGGTCGTTCTCGAAAATCTCCACCCCATCGAAGCCGGCGGCGGCGATGGCTTCGAGTTTTTCCGGCAGGGTGCCGCTCAAGGAAACGGTGGCAATGGAACGCTGCATGATTCAACTCCCGGGAAATGACGGCCGGTGGCGCCCGAGCCTTTTATTCGATGTGGCGGATTATTCCACAGCATGATTTAAAGTGTACGAACCAGTTAGTTTTGTGTTCGATTATCGAACAGAATGCCGATTGGCGAATTGACGATTTTTCGGCCACTGCGCACCATCGACAGCACATTGAGCCGCCCCGGAAACCGCGGCTTCAATCGCCCAGACCCAGAACACACCATAAAAATTTCAAAAATCGGGTACACCCTCATGCTTGCACTCAACGCCCCGCCCTGCTGCTCATCCCTTTGGCTTGCGCCTGGAACGACCTCAACCGGCCTCCTGGATCACGACGCGCTACAGCCCTGAGCTGCGCTCGACCCGATGACGTTCGTCCGCCTGCTGCAACGCCGCAACGACGAACCTACCCAGCCGATCAATCACCCAGTCCCTGGCTGACATGCCCCACTGACGATTGATCACGCGCCCTTGAGTTCCGACGAGCCCTGGCTCGTCAGTCACTGAACGGATGGCTTACATGACTCCTTCTCAAAGCTCTCGCATCGCCCCGAGCCTCGGTGCTGCCAGCGGCATCGGCGACAAGATCCGCGGCGCCATGGCCGTCGGCAAGACCCGCTGGGGCATGCTCGCCCTGGTGTTCTTCGCCACCACCCTGAACTACATCGATCGCGCCGCCCTGGGCGTGATGCAGCCGATCCTGGCCAAGGAAATGAGCTGGACGGCGATGGACTACGCCAACATCAACTTCTGGTTCCAGGTCGGCTACGCCGTGGGCTTCGTGCTCCAGGGCCGGCTGATCGACCGGATCGGCGTGAAGCGGGTGTTCTTCTTCGCCGTGCTGCTGTGGAGCCTGGCCACCGGCGCCCACGGCCTGGCCACTTCGGCGGCGGGCTTCATGGTCTGCCGGTTCATTCTCGGGCTCACCGAAGCCGCCAACTACCCGGCCTGCGTGAAGACCACGCGCCTGTGGTTCCCGGCCGGTGAACGCGCGGTAGCCACCGGGATCTTCAACGCCGGGACCAACGTCGGTGCGATGTTCACCCCGATGCTGCTGCCATTGATCCTCCACGCCTGGGGCTGGCAAGCGGCGTTCCTGTGCATGGCCGCGCTGGGCGGCGTCTGGCTGCTGTTCTGGGGCCTGAAGTACTTCAACCCGGAAGATCACCCCAGCGTCAAAGCCTCGGAACTGGCCTACATCCAACAACAAGTGGAGCCCGAGCCGACCCGCGTGCCCTTCAGCCGCATCCTGCGCATGCGCGGCACGTGGGCCTTCGCCCTGGCCTACTCGCTGACCGCACCGGTGTTCTGGTTCTACCTGTACTGGCTGCCGCCGTTCCTCAACCAGCAGTACAACCTGGGGATCAACGTCACCCAGATGGGCATCCCGCTGATCATCATCTACCTGACCGCCGACTTCGGCAGCGTCGGTGGCGGCATCCTCTCCTCGTTCCTCATCGGTCGCGGCATGAACCCGATCAAGGCGCGGCTGCTGTCGATGTTCCTGTTCGCCTGCTGCATCATCGGTGTGATCATGGCCGCCGGCACCGCCAACCTGTGGCTGGCCGTGTTCGCCATCTCCCTGGGAATCGGCGCCCACCAGGCCTGGACCGCCAACATCTGGAGCCTGGTGATGGACTACACGCCCAAGCACATGATGAGCACCGTGTTCGGCTTTGGCGGCATGTGCGCGGCCATCGGCGGCATGTTCATGACCCAGATCGTCGGTCACATCCTCACCGTCACCAACAACAACTACACCCTGCTGTTCACCCTGATCCCGGCCATGTACTTCATTGCCCTGACCTGGATGTACTTCATGGCCCCGCGCAAGATTCCACACGTAGAAGACTGATGCTCCCCTCGCGCAGGTCCGGTCCCGGGCCTGCGCTTTTTTATCTGCACCCCTCCCTTTTTTTTCCACACTCGGAGTACGTCCCATGACGCTGGGTAACCTGAGCATCGCCAAACGCGCCGTGATCAGCTTCGGCGTGATTGCCCTGCTGGTCCTGCTGCAGGGGCTGTTCGCCCTCAAGCAAGTGGCCGAAGTCCGCGCCACCGGCCAGCACACCGAAAACATTTCCCTGCCCAGCACCCGCTACCTGGGTGAAGTGCGCGACTACGTGTTGAGCATCCGCGTGCTCAGCCTGCGCATGGCCCTCAACCGCGAACCCAAGGTGCTGGAAGCCACCGTGGCCCGCCTGCATCAAGTACAAGCCTGGCTCGACCAGGCCCTGGCCAGGTTCGCGCCGCTGGTGGGCGATCACAACCGGGCGCAATACCAGACATTCCTTGCCACGGTAAAAAGCTACCAACAGGCCCTGGCCCAGTACGAAGCCCTGTCCCAGGACAATCGCAGCAGCGAGATGACGGCCCTGCTCAACGGCAAGATCCAGGATTACTCGACCCAGACCGGCGACCAGTTCGCCGAACTGATGAACCTGACCGCCGAGGAAGTCAGCCAGTCGGCCCAGCACGCCGACGCGCTGTACACCCAGGTCAAGGTCACGGTGATCGGCGCCCTGCTGGCCGTCGCCCTGCTGACCCTGTGCCTGGCCTGGCTGTTGATTCGCAGCATCGTCGTGCCCATCCGCCAGGCCGTGGGCGTGGCCGAGCAAGTGGCCGCCGGCGATCTGGGCCGACCGATCCACAGCGAGGGCCGCGATGAAACCGCGCGCCTGCTCAAGGCCCTGGCCAGCATGCAGGCCAGCCTGCGGGAAACCCTGCAACTGATCAGCAGCACCTCGACCCAACTGGCCGCCGCCGCGCAACAGATGAGCCAGAGCACCCACCAGGATTCCAGCCGCCTGCAGCAGCAACACAACGAAATCGAGCAAGCCGCCACAGCCGTCAACGAGATGACCGCGGCCGTCGAGGAAGTGGCGCGCAACGCGGTGTCCACCTCCGACACCACACGCCAGTCCACCACCCAGGCGACCCAGGGGCAGGCCCGGGTGATCGAGACCCTGGATTCGATCCAGGCCATGAGCAGCGATGTCGGCACCGCCTTGCAGCAAGTGCAGACCCTGGCCGAGCAGTCACGGGAAATCGGCAAGGTGCTGGACGTGATCCGCGCCATTGCCGAACAGACCAACCTGCTGGCCCTGAACGCCGCCATCGAGGCCGCGCGGGCTGGGGAAGCCGGCCGTGGTTTTGCCGTGGTGGCAGACGAAGTGCGGGCCCTGGCCCATCGCACCCAGCAGTCGACCCAGGAAATCGAACAGATGATCGGCCGGGTCCAGGGCGACACCGACAGCGTGGTGCAATCCATGCACGGCAACAGCCAGCGGGTGGCCCAGACCCTGTCCATCGCCGAACAGGCCGGGCTGGCCCTGGGGCAAATCACCCGGGCCATGGAGCAGATCCACGAGCGCAACCTGGTGATCGCCAGTGCCTCGGAAGAACAGGCCCAGGTGGCCCGTGAAGTGGACCGCAACCTGCTGAACATCCGCGACCTGTCCCTGGAAAGCGCCGACGCCGCCACGCGCACCAACGCCACCAGCCAGGAGCTGTCGCACCTGGCGGCAGGCCTGCAGAACCTGGTGGTGCGCTTCCGCTTTTGAATCGTCTCAGCGGCGACGTTGCTGCCAGGCCGCCGCCAGCCCGCTGAGGCAGATCACGGCGATGCCCACCTGGGTGATCAGCGTCGGCGTATGGCCGAACAACAGCCAGCCCAGTAGCCCGGCAAAGACAATCTGGCAATAGCCGAAGGGCGCGAGCAGCGCCGGCGCCGCATGGCGAAAAGCCTGGGTCAGGAACAGGTGGGCGCTCATGCCACAGGCGCCCAGCGCCAGCATCAGCACGCCATGGAAGAACCCGGGGGTCTGCCAGAAGAACGGCACCAGCGCCGTCATCACCAGGGTGTTGCACAGCCCGGCGAAGAAGTTGCTGGTGGTGGGGCTGTCATGCTCGGCCAGCTTGCGGGTCAGCAGTTGATAGAAGCAGAAGAACAGCGCCGAGCAGAACGGCAGCAGCACCGCCGGCGTGAACAGCTCGCCGCCCGGATGGACGATGATCAGCACCCCGACAAAGCCGCAGATCACCGCCAGCCATTGGCCGCGGGTCACCTGCTCGCCAAGCAAGGGCACCGACAACGCGGTAACCAGCACCGGCGCGAGAAAGTTGACCGCCGTGGCCTCGGCCAGGGGAATGAACAACAGCGCCGAAGTGAACAGCAAACTGGTGCTCAACAGGCACAAGGCCCGCAGCAGTTGCAGCAGCGGCCGCTTGCTGCGCAACACCCGCAGGCCGGATTGCGGCAGGAAGATCCCGGCCATCAGCAAGGTATGGATCAGGTAGCGGGCCCAGACCACCATGATCACCGGGAAGAACCCCGAGAGGTATTTGGACAGGGCGTCGTGGCTGGCGAACAGGAAGGTCGCCAGGACGATCAGCAGAATGCCCTTGAAAGGCTGATTGATCCCGGAAAGGGGCGTGCTGCGGGTCATGGGCATTCCTTGAAGGTGATTGAAAACACGGCTTCGCCGGCAAGCCGGCTCCTAGCGGGTATTTGTAGGAGCCGGCTTGCCGGCGAAAGCCCCCCGCCCACTCAGATCCTGGCCAGCAGCGCGCGCGTTGCATCCAGCGCCATCTGCGCCCGCTGCAAGGCACTCACGCCCTGCTCCAGCAGCTGCACCGTGGGAATTTCCAGGCTCAGGGGCAGGTGCTGCGGCAGACACCGGAGCAACCCCGCCAGATCGCAGTCGCCCTGCCCCGGAAAGCGCCGCTCGTTACGGGCCTGGCGCAGGATCTCCTGCATATCGTCCGGACGTGGCCCGGCAACGTCGCACAGCTGCGCATAACGCAGGCGCACCGGATCAACCTTGGCCAAGTCCGCCAGACGCGAACCCGAACGGTCGAAATGGAAGGCGTCCACCAGCACGCAGCCATTGTCACGACCGGCGTTTTCCACCACGCGCACGGCCTGCTCCAGGTTGCGCGCGTCGGTCCAGGGCATGAACTCCAGATGGGGATGCAAGCCATACTGCCGCGCCAGATCGCACAAGGCGGCAAAGTTGTCGGTCAGGCGCGCCTCATCCGGGTCATTGCCCGCCACCAGCAACTCGCTGGCGGCAAACTCGGCGCCCACCGCCAGCAGCGCTTCGAAGTCGCCCACCCGGGTCTGCGGCTTGAGCCGCAGGATCTCCACATCCAGCACCCGCACGCCGCTATCGCGCAGGCGCGCCAGAGTCTGGCGCCGCAAGCCGGCATCCGCCACCAGCGGGAAGTGATGCTCCTCCGGGGTCGCCGGTTCCAGGCGCAGGCCGACATGGCTGTAGCCGGCACGGGCGGCCACCTCCACCATCTCCGGCGGCGACAGCTCCAGCACGGTCAGGCTGGCCAGGGAAAAAATCCGCTCACTCATCAATCGTTCACTCAATAGGGGTGGGGGTGCAGGCTCGGCCCGTGGCGGCGGCCTGGCGAATCGCCTCAACCAGCGCCAGGGTGCGCGCGGCATCGGCAGCACTCACCAGCGGCGCGACTTCGCCGCGGGCGACTTGGACGAAGTGCTGCAATTGCAAGCGCAGGGCCTCGCCCGGATCGAAGGCTTCCTGCTGCATCAGCAAGGGTTGATGCCAACCGGCCCCGGCCTCGGCGTAATGCCAGCGCTTGAGCTGGGGAATGCTCAGCGCGCCCTCGGTGCCGGCCAGCAGGTAGCACGGCTGATCGGCCTGACGCGGATACACCGGGTTCTCTCCGGCATCCAGCTCCCAGCTCCAGGGCGCGGCCACCGCATCGGAACCGGTCAGGCTGCCCAGGGCGCCGTTGTCGAACTGCAACAGCACCGCGGCGCAGTCCTCGTTGGCGTAGCCGCGCACGCGGTTGCTGGTGATGGCCTGCACTTGTCGCACTTCGCCGCACAGGTGGCGCAGCAGGTCGAGGTCGTGGATCAGGTTGGTCAGCAACATCCCGGCCCCGGCCTCGCGGCGCCAGGGGATGTCGAAGTAGCTCTCGGGTTTTTGCAACTGCCAGAGCGCGGTGACCGTGGTCAGCCGGCCCAGGGCGCCGCCGTGCACCAGTTCATGGGCCCGGGCGATCAGCGGGTTGTGGCGCCGGTGATGGCCCACCAGCACCGGCACGCCCGTGGTGCGCGATGCCGCCACCAGCTCGCGCACTTCATCCAGGTGCACGCCCACCGGTTTTTCCAGCAGCACCGGCACGCCTGCCGCCAGACAATCCAGGGCGGTGCTGACATGGAGGTTGTTGGGATTGGCGACGATTACCGCATCCGGGCGCACCTCCTGGAGCAACGTCCGGTGATCGCGAAAATGCGGCACCTGCCATTGCCCGGCGATGGCTTGCGCCTGGGGCCCCGGATCGGCCACGGCGCACAGCCTGGCCTCGGCCAGGGTCTTGAGGTGCTGGTAATGCTGCTGCCCCATATTGCCGACGCCGATCAGGGCAATGCGCAGTGGCGGGTTCAATGGAAGATCCTCTTGTGATTGTTATAGGGACAATGAATTCCAAATATTTAGAACTCAGTTCCATTTTCATACAAGAGGGATAAAAAATACCGTCCGATTATCGAACGGCTTTGTGCCGAGCCGAAGCCTGTGTAGCCGCTGCCGCAGGCTGCGAACGGCTGTGCAACAGACGCGGCGATATCAAGGCCACCACCCGCCCGACGGTAGATCGACAAGCAAGGCCCTGCGGGCCTTTGCGCAGCCTCGCAGGCTCGGCAGCGGCTACAGGTTGAACAGTTCGGAAGCCTGGCTGGCGGCCGACAGTTCCTCGGCAAACTGCAACAACAGTGGCGCCAGCTCATGCAGCCGCGCCAACGGCAGGCGCGCGCTGGGACCGGCGATGCTGAGCACGCCCACCACCCGGCCATCGATGGGGTGGCGCACCACGGCGGCAATCGCCGAGGTGCCGACCGCCGAGCTTTCCTCGACCCAGGCATAGCCCTGCTCGCGGGCCAGGCGCAGGCGTTCGAGCAACTCGATGTTCGAGCGGGGGGCATTCGGTCCCAGGTCCGCCGGAGGTTCCACGCCCTGGCGCTCCACCAGCGACAAGGCCTCGGCATCGCTCAGGGTGGCCAGCCAGGCATGCCCGGAAGCGGTATAGAACAACGGCGCCTCGCGGCCCATGTCCGGGTCGTAGCGCAGGCCGGATCGGGCGCCCTGGGACTTGGCGATCCAGGTCTGGCGCTCGCCCTCGATCACCCCCAGGCGCACCAGCTCGCCGGACTCCTGGGCCAGGCGATCGAGCACCGGCTGGACAATGTCGGCGCCGCTGACCGAAAGGTAGCGAAAGCCCATGGCCACCAGCCGGGTGGACAGCTGGTAGCGCAGGTTGTCCGGGTTCTGGCGCACGTAGCCCAGGCGAATCAACTCCGCCAGCAGGCGATGGGTTGCACTCTTGGGAATCTCCAGCTGTTCCGCCAGGGTCTGCAATGGCAGGCCGCGAGGATCACCGGTAAGACGTTCGAGAACGCTGAAGACGCGTTCGATTTGACTGCCAGCCATGGTCGGGTCCCGACAAAATTTGGCCGATTCTAGTGACAACGGGCCGGTTGGGGAACTGCGCGGCAAGGTTCGATTACCGCCCAGAATCGACGCGGCCGGACCTGGGAGCCCGGCACAACGCCTTGTGCGCAGGTTAGCCGAGTCCGTATATTTTTTGGAACCAGCTTCCACAAATCGACCATCCCATAGCCCTATTGGCCGGGCATCTTCTGCCCGCCCCTGCTGTCCAAGCCTCAACCACCCGCCATCGCCGCAGCCTGTCGTACCGGCTGCGCTGTTTTATCCACAGGGAGATTGCCCATGCCTCACACCGTAGATTGCCCGGTCCTGACCCACAGCGGCCTGCACATGCCCAAGCTCGGCCTGGGCACCTGGCCGATGCTCGACCAGGCATGTACCCGCGCCGTGGAACAAGCCCTGGAGCTGGGCTACCGGCACATCGACACGGCCCAGGCCTACCACAACGAAGAGGCCGTGGGCCTGGCCCTGGCCAACAGCGCAGTGCCCCGGGAGCAGATCCACGTCACCACCAAGGTCTGGTGGGACCAGTTGCAACCCACCGCCATGCGCCACTCACTGGAGCGCAGCCTGAAAGCTCTGCAAACCGACTACATCGACCTGTTCCACATTCACTGGCCGGCCAGCGACTGGGAGCTGGAGCGCAGCATCGACACCCTGGTGTCGTTCAAGGAACAGGGGCTGGTGAAGCACATTGGCGTGGCCAACTTTCCCCTGGCCCTGCTGCGCCGGGTGATCGAAGGGTTGGGCGCGCCGTTGTCGGCGATCCAGGTGGAATACCACGTGCTGCTGGGACAGAGCGGCCTGCTGGATTACGCCCGCGAACGCGATCTGGTGCTGACCGCCTATACCCCGCTGGCGCGCAACAAGGTGTCGGAGGTGGCCCAGATCCAGCAGATCGCCGCCAAGCACGGCGTGCTGCCGACCCAGGTGGCGCTCAAATGGTTGCTGGACCAGGACAACGTCGCGGCGATTCCCAAGGCCAGCAGCCGGGCCAACCAACTGGCCAACCTGGAATCCCTGAAGATTGACCTGGACGATGCCGACCGGGCGCTGATCGCCGCCCTGCCCAAGGATCAGCGTCAGGTCAGCCCGGACTTCGCTCCGGTGTGGGACCACTTCGACCACTGAAACGAAACGCCCCCTGACACCGCAGTGTGGCGTCAGGGGGCGGATTCTCGAACGCTGGCCATTCCTGGCTTGGCGATGCTTCAGAAATCGAAGAACACCGTCTCGCCTTCACCCTGGATGCGGATATCGAAACGGTAGGCACGCTGGCCATTGACCTCGCAAGGATGGGCCAGCAGGGTTTCCCGGCGCTGCGGCTGCTCGATCAGGTTCAGCACCGGGCACTGGGCGTTGGCCTCCGGCTCATCGGCAAAGTACAGCCGGGTGTGCAGGTGGATATTGATCCCCCGGGCAAACAGCGACAGGTTGATGTGCGGCGCCATGGGCACTCCGGCCGCGTTGTTCACCACCCCGGGCTTGACCGTGTTGAGGGTCCATTCCCCGGCATCGAAGGTGGTGGCGGTGCGGCCAAAGCAGTTGAACGGTTTTTCCGTGTCGAACACCGGGTCATAGACCCCGGCATGGTCGGCCTGCCAGAACTCCAGAAAGGAGTCGCGCACCAGGTGGCCGTTGCCGTCGTAGACATGGCCGATCAACAGGATCCGCTCGCCCGGCGCATCGGGCTTGGCCATCTGGTTCCAGATTTCCTCGGGGCGGGTCGGGTTTCCCGCCGCCGCCAGGGCCAGGCCGATGTGCACGTAGGGGCCGGCCGTTTGCGAGGGGGTTTCAGGCAGCAGTTGAACAGGCATGGCGGGCTCCTCAGCAGTTCTCGAAGTGGGTCTTGCGCTGGCCGCGCAGCACGATGTCGAAGCGGTAGGCCAGGCAGTCCATGGGGTTGGCATTGCCCATGTCCAGGCGCGCGATCAGGCTTTGCACCGCATCCGGATTGGCGATGGACTTGACGATCGGGCACAGCGGAATCAAGGGGTCGCCTTCGAAATACAGCTGGGTGATCAGGCGCGTGGCAATCGACGGCCCGCTGATGGAGAAGTGGATATGCGCCGGACGCCAGTCATTGGGGCCGTTGCGCCATGGGTAGGGGCCGGGCTTGATGGTGCGGAAGCTGTAGTAGCCGTCGCGGTCGGTGAGAGCCCGGCCGACGCCGCCGAAGTTCGGGTCCAGGGGCGCCAGGTAGCGGTCGTTCTTGTGCCGGTAGCGGCCGCCGGCGTTGGCTTGCCACATCTCCACCAGGGTGTGGGGAATCGGTTTGCCGTACTGGTCGCAGACTCGCCCGGAAACGATGATCCGCTCGCCCACCGGCAAGCCGCCGTGGTTGAAGTTGAGCAGCAGATCGTTGTCGAAGCGCCCGGTGCGCAGGTGGGAAAAGTCCGGGCCGCTGGTTTCGCTGAGCGATTGCGGAATGCTCACCAGCGCCTGGCGTGGCGAACGGGCAACCGAGGTCTTGTAGTCGGGGGTCAGGGCCTTGGGGTGCCAATTACGGTCGCGAATCACGAAGCGACTGCTGTCTGCATCAGACATGTCGTTCTCCTGTTGTTTGATTTATGGAGCGCAGCTGACGCAGTTTCAAACAAAGCAGGCGCGGGGAAAATTGAAAAGCCGCCCGCGATCCATAACCAAAAGGTTATGGATAGCTGCCCTCGTGATAGGCCCGTCCCACTTCCCGGAGCACGTCCACCGCCCATTGCGCCGCCAGCGACAGCGGCAAGCTGGCATTGCTGGAGATGCCCACCGAGCCGCCGGGCTCGCGCAAGCCCAGGTCCAGTTCGCACAAGTCGCCATTGGCCAGATCCAGGCGCACCGCATCCAGCGGCGCGATCCACAGTGCATCGCTGGACAGGGTGTAGCGCCGACTCAGGGCCACCGACAGGGTTTCCAGGCGCTGTTGCGACGGCGCGATAGCGCACTGAATGAACAGGCTGTCGGCGTGCTTGCGGATGCTGGTGCCGGCCAAAGGCAGCACCAGGGGGTATTTGCTGACCGCGTCACGGGTGAAGGGACCGACCACCAGCGGATGCTCGGGGCGCGCCACCAGGGTCATGGATTCGCTGTACAGGTGCTCGAAGCTCAGGCCGTGGATCTCCGGACTCTCGGTCATGCGTCCCACCACCAGGTCCAGGTCGCCGACCCGCAGTTGCGAGAGCAGATGGGCGCTGGGGCCGGTCAGCACGCTCACGGTCAATGCCGAATGCCGCTGGTGCAGGCGCCGCATCACCTCCGGCAGCAGCAGGCTTTCCACGGTGGAGAGCACGCCGATGCGCACCAGCCCGGCGGCATATTCGCCGCCGCGCAAGCTGCTGACGCCCTCGCGCAGGGCCTGCACCGAAGGCCCGGCATAGCGCAGGAACGCCCGCCCGGCCTCGGTCAGGCTGAGGCCGGCCTTGCTCCTGGCAAACAGCCGGGTTTCCAGCAGGTCCTCCAGCTCCTTGAGGGTTTTCGACATTGCCGGCTGGCTCACCGCCAGCACATCGGCGGCTCGGGCCAGGCTGCCCTGGCGGGCCATTTCAAGAAAACACACCAGGTGACGGAATTTGATGCGGGTGTCGATGTTCAATAGCAAGCCCCGAATGAGTCTGGACCGGATCGATCCGGCGCCGGGCCATGGTAGCGTGCGCAAAAATCCCTGACGACCGGACTGGCGCCGGTCTGAACCACCAGCAACACTGACCAGCAGAAAAAACGAGGACTCCCCCATGCTTTGGAAAAAAGGCCGGCGCAGCGACAACGTCGTCGACGTGCGAGATGACAGCAGTGGCGGTGGCGGCGGCATGCGTTTCGGCGGCGGCAAGGGGTTGAGCCTGACGGCGATCGTGCTGATCGTCGGCATCGGTTGGGCCACCGGCCAGGACCCGCTGCAGATCCTCGGGCAATTGCTCGGCCAGAGCAGCCAGACCTCGGCCCCGGCCACCCCCCAGGCGCGCAAGGCACCGCCGGCCAACGACGAGCAGGCGGAATTCGTGCGCGCCATCCTTGGTGACACCGAAGACACCTGGGGCCAGATCTTCCAGCAGGCCGGTCGCCAGTATCAGGCGCCCAAGCTGATTCTGTTCCGTGGCCGGGTCAACTCGGCCTGCGGCGCCGCGACTTCCGCCAGCGGGCCATTCTACTGCCCGGCCGACCGCCAGGTGTACCTGGACATGGACTTCTTCCGGGAAATGGCCCAGCGCTTTTCCGCCGCCGGTGACTTCGCCCAGGCCTATGTGATCGCCCACGAGGTCGGGCACCACGTGCAGACCCTGCTCGGCGTCTCGGCCAAAATGCAGACCGCGCGCCAGCAAGGGCGGCAGATGGAAGGCGACGGCGGCTTGCTGGTGCGCCAGGAACTCCAGGCCGATTGCCTGGCCGGGGTCTGGGCCTACCACGCCCAGCAACGCCTGAACTGGCTGGAACCGGGGGATGTGGAAGAAGCCCTGAACGCCGCCAACGCCATCGGCGACGACCGCCTGCAGCAGCAAGGCCAGGGCCGGGTGGTGCCGGACTCCTTCACCCACGGCACCTCGGCGCAACGGGTGCGCTGGTTCAAGACCGGCTTCAGCCAGGGCCAGGTCGGCCAGTGCGACACCTTCGCCGCCAAGAGCCTGTAGATGGGCCGGCTGCTGATGGCGTTGCTGTGCCTGGGCTGCCTCGGTGCCCAGGCAGCGGAACATGGAGTCAAGGTTGTCAGTCCCGAGCGCCTGGCCCTTGAGGGTGGGCAGCTGGCCCTGGGCCTGAGCCAGGACTGGCGCCAGCCGCTTCCCGGGGTACGGCGGGTGCTGATCATCGTCCATGGACGACTGCGCAATGCCCAGACCTATCTGCACAGTGGCGAAACCGCCGCCGAGCAGGCCGGGCAAGGCGTCGCGACCCTGGTGATCGCCCCACAGTTTCTCAATCAGAGCGATATCGCCCGCCATCAGCTGCCGGACACGCTACTGCGCTGGAAAGGCAATGACTGGATGGCCGGCGAACCTGCTGCCGGTCCCGTGGCCATCAGCGCCTATGCGGTGCTGGACGCCATCCTCCAGCGCCTGCAGGAGCGCAATCGTTTTCCGGCACTCAAGGAGGTGGTGATCGCCGGTCACTCCGGCGGCGCCCAGGTAGTGCAGCGTTATGCCCTGACCACCGGCAACCATCCCGAGCTGAAAGCACTCGGCATCGGCCTGCGCTTCGTGATCGCCAATCCGTCGTCCTACGCCTACTTCGATGCCACGCGCCCGGTGGCAGTCGAGCCGCTCAGTTGCCCGGGCTTCAACGACTGGAAATACGGCCTGAACCGGCTACCGGCTTATGCGGCCGGCCAGTCTCCGGCCCAGCTGGAACAGGGCTATGCGCAGCGCGACATCACCTACCTGTTGGGTCAGCAAGATATCGACCCCAACCACCCGGCCCTGGACAAGAGCTGCGCGGCCGAGGCCCAGGGCGCCTACCGGTTGATTCGCGGCCACCACTACTTCGACTACCTGATGCGGCGTCACCCGCAAGGCTTGCCACAACGTTTGGTGGAAGTGCCCGGGGTCGGGCACGACGGCGACAAGATGTTCACCTCAGCCGAAGGTCAGGCGGCGCTCTTCCAGTAGCAGCCGGCTTGCCGGCGAAAGGACCCGCCACTCAAACCGACAGCAATTCCCGCAACTGCGCGCAATCCCGGGCATGCCAATCGGTCAGCTCCGGCCAGGGGTTGTCCGGCAGGTTCACCAGCACCGTGCGCGTTCCCGCGGCGCGTCCGCAGTCCAGGTCGAAGCGGTAGTCACCGACCATGACCATGCGCTGCGGCGCCACATCCCAAGCCTCGGCCAGTTTCAGCAAACCACCGGGATGGGGTTTGGGCGGGGCCTCGTCGCGCCCCAGCACATCGGCTTCGGCAAAGCAGTCCGCCAGACCGATAGCGTCCAGGGTCACGTGGGCCAGCTCCCGGGCATTGCGGGTGAGGATGCCCAGGCGATAACCGCGCCCGGCCAGTTCCCGCACCAGTTCCACCGCCCCCGGCGCCGGGCGCGAACCCAGGGCCAGGTCGCGCTCGTGCTCCAGCAGCCAGGCGTGCTTGGCCGCGGACTCGTCCGCCGGCAAGGCCGCCAGGTGAGTGAGGATGTCGTCCTGCGGAGGAATCGACAGCGCCTGGCGAATCGCCGCGAAATCATGCACGGCGATGGTCAGGGTGCCGTCCATGTCGAACACCCAATGTTTTATCTCTGAAAGACTCATGCCCAATCCTTGCGATGACGGATCAACCCTTCCTGAGTCACCGAGGCTACCAGTTGCCCGGCACGGTTGAACACGCTGCCCCGGGAAAAGCCCCGGGAATTACCGGCCCAGGGGCTGTCCATGGCGTACAGCAGCCAGTCATCGGCCCGCAGGTCGGCGTGGAACCACAGGGCGTGATCGAGGCTCGCGACCTGCATGTCCTTCTGCCACACCGATTTGCCGTGGGGCAGCATCGAGGTGGTCAGCAGGCCGAAGTCCGAGGCGTAGGCCAGCAGGTACTTGTGCAACGCCGGGATGTCCGCCAGGGCGCCGTCGGCGCGGAACCAGACGTACTTCACCGGATCCATCGGCTGCGGGTTGTAGGGGTCCTTCTCGGTCACCGGGCGCACTTCGATGGGCTTGGGGCACAGCAGTTTCTCGCGCATGTGCTCGGGAATCAGGTGCGCGCGCTGGGTGGTGATCTCCAGCTCCGAGGGCAGGTTTTCCGGCCCGACCACCTCGGGCATGCGGCTCTGGTGCTCGAAGCCTTCTTCGTCGTACTGGAAGGAAGCGCTGCAGGTGAAGATCGGGTTGCCCTTCTGGATCGCCGTCACCCGCCGGGTGCTGAAGCTGCCGCCATCGCGGACCCGATCCACCTGGTAGACCACCGGCAAGGCGGCGTCGCCGGGACGCAGGAAATAGCCGTGCATGGAATGCACGTGGCGTGCTTCCTCTACCGTCTGACTGGCCGCGGACAGCGACTGGCCGAGCACCTGACCACCAAACAGCTGGCGAAAACCCAGGTCCTGGCTGCGACCGCGAAACAGGTTTTCCTCGATGGCTTCCAGGGTCAACAGATCGACCAGATCATCCAGCACATGACTCATTCAGACTCTCCTCACACAGGGCAACACCGCGCAATCTCGGCTGCGGCGGTGATATCAATTGGGGCCAGGTATCTCGTCGACACATTCTAAACGTGCGCGCCTGCTATCCATGCAAGGTTTCCAGCCATTGTTCGCGGGTAATGCGGTACAGCACATGCTCGCGCAGCGGGTGATCGGCGGCGAGTTTCGGGTGTTCGAAATCCTCCTGGGCAGCGTGATGCATGCCAATGGCCTGCATGACCTTCTGCGACGGCAGGTTGGCCCGGGTGGTAAAGGCCACGACTTCGTCCAGGGCCAGTCGATCGAAAGCGCAACGCAAGGCAGTCCAGGCCGCCTCGCTGGCGTAACCCAGGCCCCAGTGTTCCCGGGCCAGGCGCCAGCCGATTTCCACCGCTGGGGTAAAGGGCGCTTCGAAGCCCACCTCCAGCAGCCCGGTAAAGCCGATAAAGGCGCCGCTGTCCTTACGCTCAAGCGCCCAGAGGCCAAAGCCATGTTCGGCGAAATGCCCGCGTATGCGCCCGATCAGCGCGGCACTTTCCAGGCGACTCAAGGGCGCGGGAAAGTAGCGCATGACCTGTGGATCGGCACACATCGCGGCAAACGCCGGCAAATCATCGTCACGCCACTGGCGCAGCAGCAGGCGCGCGCTTTCGAGTTGCAGTATTGGCTCCATCAGGCCCTCCGTTTCCGTGGGTGCAAGTCTACATCGCTGGTAGGATCCTTCACGGGTTCCTCTAAGAAAATGCCATGTCATTGCCACTGATCTATCACGACGACTACAGCCCGGAGTTCCCGCCGGAACACCGTTTCCCCATGGACAAGTTCCGCCTGCTGCGCGACCACCTGGTGGACAGCGGCCTGACCCGTGACGCCGATCTGCTGCGCCCCGAGTTGTGCCCGGCCGACATCCTCGCCCTGGCCCACGACCCGGCCTATATCGAACGCTACATGAGCGGCGAGTTGTCCCGGGAAGACCAGCGGCGCCTCGGCCTGCCCTGGAGCGAAGCCCTGGCCCGGCGCACGGTACGCGCTGTCGGCGGCTCCCTGCTGACGGCCGAAAAGGCGCTGCAACATGGCCTGGCCTGTCACCTGGCCGGCGGCACCCATCACGCCCATTACGACTACCCGGCGGGGTTCTGCATCTTCAATGACCTGGCGGTGATCAGCCATTACCTGCTGCAAAGCGGCCGCGTGGGGCGGGTGCTGATCTTCGACTGCGACGTGCACCAGGGCGATGGCACCGCACGGATCCTGCAACATACCCCCGACGCGGTGACCGTCTCGCTGCACTGTGAAAAGAACTTCCCCGCGCGCAAGGCCCAGAGCGACTGGGACATCCCGCTGCCCATGGGCATGGGCGACGCCGACTACCTCAAGGTGGTGGACGACACCCTCAACTACCTGCTGCCGCTGTATCAGCCGGACCTGGTGCTGTACGACGCCGGGGTCGACGTGCACCAGGACGACGCCCTGGGCTACCTCAAGCTCACCGATGCCGGTGTGGCGGAACGCGACGAACGGGTCATGCGCCACTGCCTGGGCCGCGACATCCCGGTGCTCGGCGTGATCGGCGGCGGCTACAGCAAGGACCGCCAGGCCCTGGCCCGACGCCACGGCATCCTCCATCACAGTGCACAGCGGGTCTGGGAGTCGTCAGGCTGCTACTGAACCCAGTGGCCTTACCCACATCCGCTGTGGAACCGCTTGTGGATAACCTGGGAGAAAGCCCCGCCAGCCCCTGTTAATCGGGGGCTGCAAGCAATCGTCTGTTTTTTGATCAATGCCATCAGACGGTCACAGTGTTGTGGATCGCTTACCCCCAATCCCTGTGGAGCTGCCTGTGGATAAGCTGCGTGAAACACGCTACAGCCCTCTATCGGCGGGGCTTTCAGCGTGGTGTGTGTTTTTTGATCAGGCGCAGCGGGCGTTCGGCGACGCCGTAGCGCTTACCCCCAATCGCTGTGGAACCGCCTGTGGACAACCTGCGCGAAAGTCGCTACAGCCCATGCAGTGCAAGGCCTGCAGACAATCGACCAGTTTTTGATCAGTTTCATCAAGGTGTCATCCTGGCGTGGGCCGCTTACCCCCAATCCCTGTGGAGCCGCCTGTGGACAACCTGCGCGAAAGTCGCGCCAGCCCACGGGACACAAGGCCCGCAGCCCGCTGTCTAGTTTTTGACCAGGCATCATCGACCCAGCAAGCCCCCTGCACCTCGGGTAGAATGCCCGGCCTATTTCCTCAGCCCCGCCCCTGCCATGACTGCATCGCATTCTTCCACGCCCCACCACGTCGCGATCATCGGCGGCGGCCCTGCCGGCCTGATGGCCGCCGAGGTACTGAGCCAGGCCGGAATTCGGGTCGACCTGTACGACGGCATGCCATCGGTGGGCCGCAAGTTCCTCCTGGCCGGGGTCGGTGGCATGAACATCACCCACTCCGAAGCCTACCCGGCCTTCCTCTCGCGCTATGCCGAGCGGGCCCCGTACATCGCCCCGCTGCTGCGCGAATTCGGCGCCGAGGCCTTGTGCCAATGGATTCACGGCCTGGGTATCGACACCTTCGTCGGCAGCTCGGGGCGGGTATTTCCCACCGACATGAAGGCCGCGCCGCTGCTGCGCGCCTGGCTCAAGCGCCTGCGCGACGCCGGGGTGGTTATCCACACCCGGCACCGCTGGCTGGGCTGGAATGCCGACGGCAGCCTGCGCATCCAGCATCCCGAGGGCGAAGGCGCGGTAAAGGCCGATGCCACCCTGCTGGCGTTGGGTGGAGGCAGTTGGTCGCGCCTGGGTTCAGACGGTGCCTGGCTGCCCCTGCTGCAACAGCGCGGCGTGCAGGTCGCCCCCTTGCAACCGAGCAATTGCGGTTTCGAGGTCAGTGCCTGGAGCGAGTTGCTGCGCAGCAAATTCGCCGGGGCGCCGCTGAAGAACGTGGCCATCGGCCTCAATGACGACATTCCCCGGCTGGGTGAATGCGTGATCACCGCCAGCGGCATCGAAGGCAGCCTGATCTATGCCCTGTCGGCGCCGATCCGCGACAGCATCCACCAACACGGGCAAGCCACCGTTCATATCGACCTACTGCCGGGCAAGCCTCGGGACAAGGTCCAGGCCGCCCTGGCCAAGCCGCGTGGCTCGCGCTCCATGGCCAAGCACCTGCAGAGTCAGTTGGGGATCGAGGGGGTGAAGGCCGGGTTGCTGCGGGAGCTGACAGGCGCCGACACCTTCAACGATCCGGCGCGCCTGGCGGCGGCGATCAAGGCACTGCCCTTGACCCTGGTACGCCCACGGCCCCTGGACGAAGCCATCAGCAGCGCCGGTGGCGTCACCTTCGAAGCGCTGGATGAACGACTGATGCTGGAGCACCTCCCCGGAGTGTTCTGCGCCGGGGAAATGCTCGACTGGGAAGCCCCCACTGGCGGTTACCTGCTGACCGCCTGCTTTGCCAGCGGCCGTCGGGCCGGGCTGGGCATGCTCGAATGGCTGAAAAGCAGCGGCAAGCGTTAAGCCACAAGCTTCAAGCGACAAGCCGCAAGCTGCAAGCCCACCTGAACTTGCCGCTTACAGCTTGTAGCTTGCCGCTGCTTTTAAGGTTTGCGCTTGCGCGGCCCGGTGTTGAACGCCGGAACCTTGCGCACCGGTTTCACCGCTGGCGCTTCGGCCACTTCGCCACTGTCCACCCACTTGCCCAGGTTGCGCTTGCCGCCACCGCCGGAAGTTTTCGGTTTCTTGGGCTTCTTCGGCTTTTTCACCACCTGGCCACTGGCGTCGGTTTCCGGCACCCGGTGCTCGGGCTCGAAATCCTGTTCTTCATGGCGCTTGAGGGTCTGGCGGGTGAGCATCTCGATCGCCGACAGCAGGTTGACTTCATCGGCGCACACCAGGGAGATCGCCTCGCCGGTGGAGCCGGCCCGGCCGGTACGACCGATGCGATGGATGTAGTCCTCGGCGACGATCGGCAGGTCGAAGTTGACCACCAGCGGCAGGTCTTCGATGTCCAGGCCACGGGCCGCCACGTCGGTGGCCACCAGGATCTGGATCTCGCTGGCCTTGAACCGGTCCAGGGCACGCTGGCGCGTGGCCTGGGGCTTGTCGCCATGGATGCCGTCGGCGTTCACGCCCTGGCCCTGGAGCTTTTCCACCAGCGCATCCACGCCGTTGCGGGTCTTGGCGAACACCAGCACCTGCTTCCAGCGGTTCTTGCGCAGCAGGTGGCTGAACAGCTCCGGCTTGCGCTTCTTGTCCACCGGCACCACCCATTGCTTGACCGTGTTGGCGGCGACGTTGCGCGGGCTGACCTCGATGCTCAACGGGTCCTTGAGCATCTGCCCGGCCAGCAGGCGGATAGCGTCGGAGAAGGTCGCGGAAAACAGCAGGGTCTGGCGCTTTTTCGGCAACGCCGCGTAGATGTCCTTGAGCTCCTCGGAGAAGCCCAGGTCGAGCATGCGGTCGGCTTCGTCCAGCACCAGGGTCTGCAGCTGGCTGAACTTCACCGCGTTCTGCCGGTACAAGTCCAGCAGGCGCCCCGGGGTTGCCACCAACAGGTCCACGCCTTTGCGCAACTTCATCATCTGCGGGTTGATGCTGACCCCGCCGTACACCGCGTAGGTGCGCAGCGGCAGGTGTTCGGCGTACTGACGCACGCTTTCGTGAACCTGCTCGGCCAGCTCGCGGGTCGGCACCAGGATCAGCGCACGCACCGAGTTGCTGTCGACCTTGGGCCCTTCCAGGGTCAGCAACTGCAGCAGCGGCAAGGCGAAACCAGCGGTCTTGCCGGTGCCGGTCTGGGCCGCAGCCATCAGGTCACGCCCGCCCAGCACCGCCGGGATGGCTTGCGCCTGTACCGGGGTCGGGGTCTGGTAGCCGAGGGTTTCAAGGGCGCGCAGCAAGGGTTCGATCAGGCCAAGAGTGGCGAATGTCATGGGGGTACCGTAGGAAAAAGTCAGCACTGGAAAGGCAATGGGCGGCAGTTTACCGCACTTTTAAGCGCTTGCTTTCCCTACCGCCGCTTGGCATTCCCGTGCATCCGCGGCTTCGTACATGACCGAAAAGGCCTGGCGGACATGTACAAGCACCAGGTCGATTCATAAGATTCAGCGCGCCGGCAAACCTCCCGAATCCATCTCATCAGCGCCCGTCATCCAGCGATTGCCAATACGGGTGTCGCACTGCGCTGTGCTTGTCCTGGAGTGGTTATGCCCCACCGCCAATTGCCTTACCTTTCCCTGGCCGACGCCATCCGCGCCGCCAGCCTGGGAGCCGTCCTGCTCATGCCCTTGGCCAGCCCGGCCCTGGCCCACGAGACATCACCCGCCACGCCTGCCATTGATAGTGCCGCGACGCTCAGCGGGCCGTTCATCGACATCCAGGCCTTGAACCCCGATCCCAGGCTGCGCAACGCGCCTGCCGCCAGCACCGAGCGCCTGACCCAGGCCACCGGCCTGAGCATCGGCGCCCTGCGCCTGGATCAGGACGATCGCTTCAAGGACATCAAGGTCCTGGTGGGCCGGGCCCAGGGGCCCGCTCGCCAGGCATTCGGCGAAAGCAACGTCGTCGTCACCGCCCGCAGCGATGGCAGCTTCATCGCCCTGCTGCCCAATGCCACCATCCGCGGCGACGCCAATGGTCAGCAGACGCTGATCCCCGCCGAAACCCGGCACTCCCATGCGCCCGGCAACATCGACTATGTGCAGTCCGAGCAAGCCCAGGAGCCCAACCTGCTGCAGACCCGCGACGGCCAGCGCAGCTTTCAGGTCGATCGCAACGCCCAGGGCGAAACCGTGATCGACCTGCTGGCCGGTTTCTCCCAGGCCGCCGCCGACTATATCGGCGACCACGAAGCCTACGCCCTGGCCCAGGTCGCCTCGGTCAACCATGCGTTGCGCCAGTCACAGATCGAAGGGGTACGCCTGCGCCTGGTGGGCACCCAGGTGATTGCCGAGGATCACCCGATCACCGCTGGCTCCGACGGAACCCTGCGCAAGGTCAGCAGCCTGTTCGCCGAAGGCATGCGGCAATACAGCCCCGATCTGGTGACCGGGTTCTTCGTCGGCACCCCGGGGGTCGACACCATGCTCGGCTGGGGCAATGTCAATGGCCGTTACTCGATCAACAACATCAAGTCGCCCACCACCTTTCGCCACGAGGTGGGGCACAACATCGGCGGCGGTCATTGCCCGGATGGCAGCAGCGACCGTTTCGGCTACCACAACGGCCGGGTCGGCACGATCCTGTGTGGCAACCACGTGGGCTACTACTCCAACCCGGAGGTCAGGGACAACCAGGGCGTGCCCCTGGGCCAACTGGGCAGCGCCAACATGGCTCGCCTGTGGCGTGAAGGCGCCCAGCGCATGTCAGCCTATAGCCCGGCGGTGATCCCCATGGACCACGAACAGGTCACACCACTGCTGAGCAAGTCCATCGACCTGCAACAGAACGTCATCCACTACCAGGCCCTGGATATTCCCGAGGGCACCGAGCGCCTGGCGTTGTCGATCAACCACGGCCCGCGCCATGAACGGGCGGGCAAGGTGCAACTGCTGCTCAAGCACGGCGCCCGCCCCACCGCCAGCGACTATGACTACCGTTCCCTGGAAAACCATGGCGTCGCCCTGGGGGTGAGCCATCCCAAGCCCGGGCGCTGGTACGTCGGGGTACGAGCCGAGAAGAACAAGAGCGCCAGCGACCAGTTGCTTGAAGGCCATGTCTTCGCCAAGACCCAGGAAACCAGCCAGGCTCGCTACCTGCGTTTTGTCGCCACGTCGTCGATCAACGGCAGCAAAGTCGCCAGCATCGCCGAACTGCTGCTGGCCGACGCCAAGGGCAAGCCGCTGCCCAGAGACGGCTGGCGCGTCCACTCGGTCAACGGCAAGACCTCCGGCATCGACAACAGCCTGTGGTTCGTCGATGGCAAACCAAACTCGTACTGGAGTTCGGGCAGTGCCAGCTATCCCCACGAGATCATCATCGACCTCGGAGCAGAGCGGGGCTTCTCTTCCTTGAACTACCTGCCGCGGCAAAACAACGATACCGCCGGCAACATCAAGGGCTACGAAGTGTATGGCGGGGACAGCCCGACCAGCGCCTGGGCGCTGCTGGCCAAAGGCGAGTTCAGTGCCGACAACGAGGTCAAGTCCGTTGCCCTCAAGCCGGTCGCGGCCAGCCTGCCACCTGTCGCCGTGATCAGCGGTCGCAGCCAGGCCAACGCCGGTGACCCGGTGCTGCTGGATGCCTCGGGCTCCAGCGACCCGCAAGGCGAGGCCTTGAGCTTTGCCTGGCAAGTCACGCCGACACTGGACTTCAGCTACGACGGCGCACGTATCAGCTTCACCGCCCCGCAGCTCAAGCAAGACACCCGCTATCGCTTCACCCTGAGCGTGGACAACGGCCAGAAAACCGCCACCGCCGAGCACAGCGTCACGGTCCTCGCCCCGGCGCAAACGGCGCCTGGCTGCACAGCTGCCTGGACGCGCAGCACGGCCTACCTGGGCGGTCAGAAAGTCAGCCACAACGGACGCTTCTTCCTCGCCCGCTGGTGGACCCAAGGCCAGGAGCCGGGCAACCCGGCGTTCACCGGGCCGGACTTCAGCGGCAAGGTCTGGAACGACCTCGGCCCCTGTCACTGACAGCCGCCGGGGGCTTCACGCCCCCGGCAGCCAGCCCCCTTCCCACAGCGCAGGCGGCGGCCCCGATGGCCGCTGCCTGCATGACCTCGCCCCCCTCACTGTGGCAGCGCACCCATGCCGTGGTGTGCCGGCCTGGACGCTCCGCCCTGCCCGCTCCGGCGATCCAGCCGGGCGCCTAGGACCGGTACGAAAAGCCCCCTGTTCGATGTACGCCCCGAGCGCCCCTGCCTATGATGCCCTCCGCCGGCAAAACTCCTTATCCACCTCCTCAGCGCGGACGCTTTAGCGGTCCTGTTCGCCAGGTATCGCACCGCGCTGAGACTACCCAGGAATAGTTATGTCGAGCTTCAGATTGACCGCCTTGTCCCGCGCGACCCGCCTTTGGGGCGCCAGCCTGGGCGCTGCCCTGCTCTTGCCGCTTGGCGGCATGGCGCAGGCCGATGTCGGCCAGCACAGCCCCGATTCCGCTCTCGGCGCGACGGTGATCCAGGGTCACTTCATCAACCTGCAGTTGCCCGGTGCCAGGGCGATGCCATTCGGCGCCGCCGAAACCGGCACCGAGCAGTTGCAACAGGTCACCGGGATGCGCATCCGCAACCTGATCGGGCAACAGGACGATACCTTCAAGGACCTGCGGGTCATGACCGGCCAGCTGGAGGGCCGCGCCCGGACCCTGAGCGCCCCCGGAGAGATGACCCTCGCCGCGCGCCCCGACGGCAGCTTCATCGCCCTGTTGCCGGACGCCAATGCCATCATTCGCGGCGACGCCAACGGCCAGCAGTCGCTGATCCACTTCGACGCCGGAGCCGCCTTTGCCCCATCGAGCGTCGACTACCTCACCGATGACGGCAGCGAAACCCCAGCCCTGAAGGAGTCGCAGAGCGGCCTGCGCAGTTTCCAGGTCAACCGCAACGTCCAGGGCGAAACCGTGATCGACCTGCTGGCCGGGTTCTCCCAGGCCGCCGCCGACTATATCGGTGACCACGAAGCCTACGCCCTGGTCCAGGTGGCCTCGGTCAACCGCGCCTTGCAACAGTCCAAGGTCCAGGGCGTGCGCCTGCGCCTGGTGGGCACCCAGGTGGTGCCCCAGGATGCGGCCATCACCGGCACCAACCTGGGCCAGGTCAGCAAGGTCTTCGCCGAAGGCATGCGTCGCTACAGCCCCGATGTGGTGGCCAGTTTCGTCATGGGCACTCCCGGCCAGGACACCGCCGTAGGGTGGGGCTACATCAACGGCCGCTACACCATCAACTCCATCAAGTCGGCCACGGTCTTCCGTCATGAACTGGGCCACAACATCGGCGGCAACCACTGTTCCGATGGCAAGAGCTACCGCTTCGGCTACGACAACGGCCGGGGCGGCACCATCCTCTGCGGCAACCATGTGGGCTATTTCTCCAACCCGGACGTCAAGGACAGCCGGGGCGTGCCACTGGGCCACGCGGACACCGCCAACATGGCCCGGGTCTGGCGGGAAAACGCGGCGCGGATGTCGGCCTACAGCCCTTCCGTGGTCCCGCTCGAACAGGAGCAAAGCACCTCGATCCTCAACCAGAAAGTCAGCCTGGCCAGCGGCCAGACGCGCTACTTCCCGGTGGATGTCCCCGAAGGCACCCGGCGCCTGGTGTTCACCGTGGTAGACGGCGAACTCACCGAGAAGGCCGGCCAGATCCAGTTGCTGCTCAAGCGCGGTGCCCAGCCCAGCGGCTCAAGCTACGACTACCGCTCGGCACGCAGCCACAACGTGTCGCTGGGGGTGAACGACCCGCAGCCGGGGCGCTGGTACCTGGCGATCAACACCGACAACCGGGCCACCCAGGATCAGGTGCTTGAAGGCCACGCCTACGGTCTGACCCAGGACACGGCCCAGGGCCGCTACCTGAAGTTCGTCGCCACCTCCGCGGTGGACGGCAAGGACAACGCCAGCGTCGCCGAACTGCTGCTGGTGGATGCCAAGGGCAAGGCCCTGCCGCGCAATAGCTGGAAGGTCATGTCCACCAGCAGCGCGGTGCCTGGCGCAGCGGTGGGCAACCACGCCATCGACGGCAACCCCAACTCCTACTGGAGCACGGCGCCGGGGGCGCGCTACCCCCATGAAATACTGATCGACCTGGGGGCCGACAGCCGCTTCTCGCAACTGCACTACCTGCCGCGCCAGGACGCCGGCCTGAGCGGCAACATCAAGGGCTATAAGGTCTATGGCAGCAGCAGTGCGAACGGCGCCTGGACCCTGCTGGCCGACGGCGAATTCAGCGCCGACAACGACATCAAGGCCGCGTCCCTCAAGCCGGTGAATGCCGGTGAACCTCCGGTGGCGGTGATCAGCGGCAAGACCGAAGCCAACGCCGGGGACAAGATCGTCCTCGATGCCTCGGCCTCCAGCGATCCCCAGGGCAATGCCCTGAGCTTCGCCTGGGAAGCCTCGCCGCGCCTGGACTTCGACTACGACGGCGCGCGCATCAGCTTCACCGCGCCCGAGCTGCAGGAAGACACCCGCTACCGTTTCACCCTGATCCTGAGCAACGGCAAGCAGAGCAGCACCCGGACCCACGAGGTGCTGATCAAGGGCAAGGCCGCCGATGCCAGCTGCAAACCGGAATGGACGCTCAGAGGCACTTACGTCGGCAACGATGTGGTGCAGTGGAAAGGTCGTCAGTACCAGGCTCGCTGGTGGACCTCCGGCGCCGAGCCGGGCCTGGCCAGCACCACCGGCGCGGACGGCGCCGGCAAGGTCTGGCGTGACCTGGGCCCGTGCCAGAGCGAGGGCGAGAAACCGGTCGAGCCACCGGTGGAAGAGGTCAAACCGCCGGTGGCGGTGATCGGCGGCGCGAGCGAGGCCAAGCCCGGAGAAACCGTGTACCTCAACGCCACAGGCTCCAGCGACCCGGCAGGCCTGAAGCTCAGCTACAGCTGGAGCATCAGCCCCAGCGTCGCCTTTGACGCCGCCGGCACCCTGATGAAGTTCGTCGCCCCGAAGGCCGAGCAGGATGTCATCTACAACGTCAGCCTGACGGTGAACAACGGCAAGCACAGCGCCACCCGCACCCATCAGGTCAAGGTCCTGGCCGAGAAGCCGGCGCCGGTCAAGCCGCCGCTGGCGAGCATCGCCGGCGCCAGTCAGGCCAAGGGCGGTGAAACAGTGACCCTGGACGCCGCCGGTTCCAGCGACCCGGCCGGCCTGGCGCTGAGCTACCAATGGACAGTGACGCCCAGCGTCGCCTTCCAGGCCTCGGGTTCGAAACTGACCTTTGTCGCGCCCAAGAGCGACAAGGACATCAGCTACCGCTTCACCCTGAACCTGGGCAACGGCAGCCATACGGTCAGCCGCGACCATAGCGTGACCGTGCTGGCCGACAGCGTGGAGTCGCCAGCCGGTTGCCTGGGCGCCTGGAGCCGCCAAGGCACCTACCTGGCCAACGACAAGGTCAGCCATAACGGCCGTTACTACATCGCCCGCTGGTGGACCAAAGGCAACGAGCCGACTGCCGCCACCGTCGGCGGCGAAGGCAGCGGCAAGGTCTGGCGCGACGCCGGCGCCTGTAACTGATGCCTGAGGCGTGACCGCTTGCTCCGCAATCCGGTCACCCTTTCCCGGCCACTTCAGGTAAAAGGATGGACGGCGACTGCCATCAGTCGTCGTCCACCCTCTGCCGCTGAACGCCATCGATTCCTCCAAGGCGCGCCCCCACTGGCAGAACACCGATGCTTTGCCACTGGAGATCTGAATGCGCAAATTTGCCCTGTCCGCATGGATGCTAGCGGGCCTTTGCCTGCACCTGCCCCTGGTGCATGCCGCCGAACTCATCGGCTTTCGTGAAGTGACGCTGGCCGACGCCAATCAGCAGCGCCCCCTGCATGTCGCCCTCTGGTACCCCACCACGGCCACCGCCCCCCTCCTGCCATCGGCTGAAAACCCGATTTTCCAGGGTGTAGCCACCATCAAGGATGCCGCCCCTAGCGGCTCTGCCCATCCGCTGGTGGTGCTGTCCCACGGCTACCGCGGCAACTGGCGCAATCTCAGCTGGCTGGTATCGAGCCTGGTGGACCAAGGCTATATCGTCGCGGCTCCCGACCATCCGGGCACCACCACATTCGACCAGCGCCCTGCAGAAGCGGCGAAGCTCTGGGAACGCCCGCGCGACCTGAGCCGGGTCATCGACAAGCTCACCCTCGATAACACCCTGGCCGGCCCGGTCGACCCGCAGCGCATCGCCGCCATCGGCCACTCCCTGGGCGGCTGGACGGTCACCGCGCTGGCCGGTGCCCGCTACAGCCCGCAACGTTACCTGGAGGAATGCCGGCTGCATCCCAATCCGCGCCTTTGTCACATAGCGCCGGAACTGGGAATCACCGCGCACAATCAAGGCCCGCTGAGCGCCGATCTGCGGGACCCGCGAGTCAAGGCCGTCGTTGCGCTGGACCTGGGGTTCGCCCGTGGCTTTACCCCCGAGAGTTTGTCGACGCTGCACACACCGGTCCTGGTCCTGGGGGCCGGAGTGAACATCGCGGACATGCCCGTGGAGGAAGAGTCGGGCTATCTGAACGCCCATCTGGCGTCCCCGCCTTCGCGCTATGAGGTCCTGGCCAATGCCAGCCACTTCAGCTTCATGCAAGTCTGCAAGCCAGGCGCCGTGGCCCTGCTCAAGGAAGAGGCACCTGGGGACGAGATTATTTGCCGCGATGGCGATGCCGGTGATCGCCAGGACATCCACCGGCAGGTGGCAAGGCTGATCAGCGACTTTCTGGATCAGAAGCTTGCCGGCCAACCACCGGCAGGCTGATCAGACAATCTCTTGCTGAGGAGCGACTTTCGGCTTGCGCCACTGGGGCAGGCCGATCAGCACCACCGCGCTGATGATCACCAGCATGGCCAGGGCCTCTTCGATGCCGATGGTTTCACCGACAAAGACGATCCCCAGCAGCACCGCCACCGCCGGATTGACGTAGGCATAGCTGGTGGCCGCGGCCGGCCGCACGTGCTTGAGCAGGTACATGTAGGCGTTGAAGGCGATGATCGAACCGAAGCCGGCCAGATAGGCCAGGGCCAGCCAGCCTTCCAGGGGCGGCATGGCGTCCAGGTGCTCGCCGCTCAAGACGCTGCCGATCATCAGCACCACGCCACCGACGAGCATTTCCGCGGCGCTGGCCATGGCCCCCTGGGGCAGCGGCAGGTGCCTGCTCCACACCGAACCGAAGGCCCAGGCCGCCGCGGCGAACAGCAGCAAGGCGGCGCCCAGCGGACTCGATTGCAGGTTGGAACCCAGGTTGAGCATGCCGATGCCGATCATCCCGAGGATGATCCCGGCCCACTCCAGACGGGTGTTGCGTGCCCCCCAGAAATAGCCGCAGAGCAAAGTGAACAAAGGCACGGTGGCCACCGCCAGGGCCGCCACTCCAGAGGTCACCCCGGAATGTTCGGCCAGCGTCACCGCGCCGTTGCCGCAACTGAGCAGCAACACGCCGATGATCCCGGCGGCCTTCCATTGCGCCCAGGTCGGTGCCGGCACTCCGCGCCAGCGCAGGAAGGCGTACATCAGGCTGCCGGCGATGATGAAACGCACACCGCCGAGCATCAGCGGCGGCCAGTACTCGACGCCAATGCGGATCACCAGGTAGGTCGACCCCCAGATCACGTACAAGGCGAAAAAAGCGCTGATCAACGGCAAGGAAAAACGGCTTTGGCCGGGCATGGGAGGCAACTCGGAGCAGGCAGGGGGAGCACTATTCTAGAAAGGCCACCGGGGGAACTTAAGTTACAAAACCTGTTTATAACGGCAGTACACTTTCCAAAGCATGGAGTTCTGCGCTAAATACCGTGCTTTCGAAAGCCGGGCCAATGAGGAGCCTTCCATGGACAAATACGACCGCCTACTCCTGGCC
Source organism: Pseudomonas sp. 3MA1 (assembly GCF_029237275.1). Taxonomy (NCBI): domain Bacteria; kingdom Pseudomonadati; phylum Pseudomonadota; class Gammaproteobacteria; order Pseudomonadales; family Pseudomonadaceae; genus Pseudomonas; species Pseudomonas sp. 3MA1. Next base: position 149,152 of record NZ_JAACFX010000008.1, read on the forward strand.
AGCCTGCTGGAAAACGGCCGGGCGAGTTACGCCGAGCTGGCGCGCAAGGTCAACCTCTCGGCGCCGGCGGTGGCCGAGCGCGTGGCCAAGCTGGAGGCCAGCGGCGTGATCACCGGCTACCAGGCCAAGGTCGACATGGCCAAGGTCGGGCTGCCGATCCAGTGCGTGATCGAACTGCGCCTGGCCCAGCACGGCAACCAGAAGAACTACGACGAGCTGATCAAGATCCCCCAGCTCACCGAATGCCATCGGGTGACCGGCGATCCCTGCGTGATCATGCAGGCTGCCGTCGGCTCGATGCCGGAGCTGGAGGAGCTGATCAATCGCGTGGCCCAGTTCGGTTTCAGCAAGACCTCCATCGTGCTGTCCAGCGCCATTGAACGGCGTGTCCCTCTGGGGCAACTGGAAAACAACGGCAAGTGAGCCGCAGCTCCCACTCAGAAACCGCGCTGGCGCTTGAGGTGCTCGGGAATCTTGGCAGCCGGGACCTTCTGCAACTTGCAGAGGAAGTCGTGGGACAGTTCACGCACGCCATGCTTGTGGCGTAGCTCACCTGCCAGGTGCGCCACCAGGTTGGCGGCCATTTCCGCATCGGCCATGGCCCGGTGCGCCTGGCCGGTGTGGGGCAAGCCGGCGAATGTGGTCAGGGTGCCCAGCTTGTGGTTCGGCGCCGCCGGCATCAGCCGCCGGGCCAGCAGCAGGGAACAGGCAAAGTTCTGCAAACGGGTGCGCTTGATCCGCCCCAGCTCGAAATCCCAGAACTTCTGGTCGAACGCCGCGTTATGCGCCAGCAACGGCGTGGTGCCGACGAACTCGTTGACCTCGTTCATCACCTGCTCCGCTGGCGGCGCGCTGCGCAGCATGGCGTTGCTGATGCCGGTCAGCTGTTCGATAAAGCCCGGCACCCGCACCCCGGCATTCATCAGGCTCTGGTAACGCTCGACGATGCGCCCCTGTTCAAGGATCACCACGGCGATTTCCGTGGCCCGGCAACTGCTGCTCGGGGAGATCCCGGTGGTTTCAAAGTCGATGACGGCAATACGTTCCAAACCTGTGCAGCTCCGTATAAAAATTGATCAGCTCTTGAGCAGCAAGGCGCCTTCGATCGGCACATAGCGCGTGGCGGCGCGAATCAGCGAATTGGCGGTCAGGCCCGGCACGCCGTAAGCCACCGCGCTGACTCCGTGCTTGTGGATGATGCGTTCGAGCAGCAGGTCGAAGTCACCGTCGCCTGAGGCCAGCACCACTTCGTCGACCTGGGCGGCGGCGTCCATGATGTCGATGGTGATGCCCACGTCCCAGTCGCCCTTGGCCGAGCCGTCGCTGCGCTGGATGTAGGGTTTGAGTTTTACCGTGAAGCCCAGGTTGCGCAGGATCTGCTGAAACTGCTGCTGCTTGCTGTCACCGCGATCGATGGCATAGGCATAGGCTTGGACGATCTGCCCCTGCTTGCTGATATCCGCCCACAGCGCGGCGTAGTTGAAGTGACAACCATAGGCCTGGCGAACGGTGTAGTAGAGGTTCTGGACATCGGCGAACACAGCGATTTTTTTCACCGCTAATCCTCATGGCGCAGCAGCGCAGGGGCTGGAACGGGGCTCAAGACCCGAAAAAAGTCGCCCAGTATGCCAGCCACAAGGAATGTTCCGCGAATAATCGGTCCGGGGCAGGCACCTGCCCCGGACCGACGGTGGGTCAGACGAAGGAATCGTCGTCGGAGAAGAACGAGCTGTCGTCGCTGTCGTAGTCGGCGTTGCTGAAACCGCCCTGGTCGTTGTTGCCCCAGGAATCGTTGTTGGCCAGCCGCTGATCGTCATTGCCCCAGCCGCTGTTGTCGCTGGCCGGGGCCGGTTCTTCCTTGATGACTTCGACAATTTCCTGGGGTTGCTGATTGCTGTGGAACAGGCTGCTGATGCCCTGCGCCAGCATCACCCCGCCGGCCACGCCGGCCGCGGTTTTCAGGGCGCCACCCAGGAAGCCGCTACCAGCCGCGGCCGGGGCCGCCGGTGGTGGCGCATAGTTCTGCTGCGGGGCGCCAAAGTTCTGCTGGGCAGGGGCGCCAAAGGAAGAACGCGACGGCTCACGCCAGCCGCCGCCGGAGGCTGGCGCCACGCTCGGGGCCGGCGCGGGAGCCGGCTGCGGCTCGCGGGAGCCACCGAAGATGCTCGACAGGAAACCGCCGCTCGCCGCCGGAGCCGGCGCGGCCGCCTGGGACCGGGCCTGTTGCAGTTCGGCCTGCAATTGCTGCACTTGCTGGGTCAGTTGCTTGTTCTGCTGGTCGAGGCTTTTCAGGGCAGCCTCCTGCACCAGGATCGCCTGGGTCATGAAATACCCGGCCGCAGGCTGGCGGGTCAGATGCTCCTTGATCCGCGCCTCGGCCTGGGCATCACGCGGGGCTGAATCCGTTTCGGCTTGCTGCAACCGTGAAAACAGTCCATCGATCAGGGTTTGCTCTTCGCTGTTCATGGCGACCTCTTTAGATTGCCGGTAAAAATCTGGTCCGTGCCCCCACAGGGCAGCGGTACGCACCAGTTATGGGGCTGAGGCGACGACTTTCAATGGTCTTTACTCAAGGTTTACGTTTGCTCCCGGGGGGCCTGCTTCGGTTAAAGTGTCCAACCGCTTGGTCAACTGCGATCCCCATCAATGACTCCGTTAGATGTTCTGCGCGACTCGTTCTATTTTTTCCAGCGCAACTTCGGCCGCATCGCCCAGCTGTGCCTGCCTCTGGTGATTTTGGAGGCGCTGCTGCAGCAGGGCGTGAGCAGCGCCCTGGGCGAGAATGCCTTCCCTGGCTCCAGCGTGGTGGTGGGCCTCTTGCTGTATCCGCTGTACACCGGCGCGCTGATCCTGTTTCTCGATGCCCGCACCCGGGGGCTGTCGCCACGCAACCGCGACCTGTGGGCCATGGCCCTGAGCCTGTGGCCGCGCTTCGCCCTGCTGACCGCAGTCAGCACGCTGCTGATTCTGCTCGGGCTGTCGCTGTATTTCCTGCCGGGGCTGTGGCTGATGGTGGTGCTGGCCTTCGCCGAATACCTGCTGGTGCTCAAGGGCCTCGCGCCCCTGGCGGCGATCAAGGAAAGCCTGCGCCTGAGCCGCGGGCATTTCCTGCGCATCCTGTTGTGCATCATGGCGGTCATGGCGCCGTTGTGGCTGCTCAAGGGGGCGAGCGAGGCCGCCTATCCCGAACCGCACAACCCGATCCTGACCCTGGCCCTGGACAGTGCCTACAGCTTCTTGCAGCTGTTCACCAGCGTGGTGCTGTTCCGCCTGTTCATGCTGATCAGCGAGCAAGCGGACAAGCGCTGATCCAGCTTGCGGCCGCTCTACCGCTTGGGTGACGGCCGCGCACTCGGTTATGCTCCGGCCCATCCTGCAACGCCATAAGCCGAGCCGATGACCCGTCTACTGCGCATCACCCTGTTGAGCCTGCTACTGATCGGCCTGGTGCTGGCCAGCCTGATCTACAGCCTGACCTGGCGCCCACAGCCCAAGGAAACCCTCGCGGTCAGTTGCAGCGCCCAGGCCGCTCCGCTGGTGCCGGGCCAGGCGCTCAAGGTGATGACCTGGAACCTGCAATACCTGGCCGGCAAGCGCTACGTGTTCTGGAACGACCAGGCCCGGGGCGAGGATGAACGCCCGACCCTGGAAGACATGGCCTTCAGCCTCGACGAGGTGGCCCGGGTGATCCGCGACGAACAGCCGGACCTGGTGCTGTTGCAGGAAGTGGACAACGGCGCCAAGGCCAGCGCCTATCAGGATCAGCTGAAACTGCTGCAGGAGCGGGTCACCGATCTCTATCCCTGCAGCACCCAGACTTACGACTGGAAGGCCGATTTCGTACCCTCCCCACATATCTTCGGCAGCGTCGGCCGGCAACTGGCGACCCTCAGCCGCTACCGCATCGAACACGCCGAGCGCCTGCAACTGCCGGTTGCCCCACAGTCGCTCATCAGCCGGCAGTTCCAGCCCAAGGACGCCCTGCTCCTGAGCTCCCTGCCCCTGAGCGACGGCGGCCAACTGGCGGTGCTCAATACCCATCTGGAGCGTGCGCAGCAAGCCGACGACACACACCAGAAGCAAGTGACGGCCATTGCCAAGGTGCTGGACAAACTGGAGAGCCGCGGCACGCCCTGGCTGATTGGCGGCGACTTCAACCTGCTGCCCCTGGGCCAGTACCAACGCCTGAGCGACGCACAGCGCGCGCCCTACAACGTCGACAGTCCGCTGCACCTGCTGTGGGACAAGTACCCGATGATCCCCAGCAACACCCAGGCCAGCGGCGTCGACCGGGCGCGGTGGCTGACCCACTACCCCAACGACCCGAGCCTCGACGGCCCGGATCGCACGGTGGACTACCTGTTCTACAGCCCGCGCTTGAAACGGGTCGAATCCCGGGTGCGCCAGGACGATACCCTGCGCATCTCCGATCACTTGCCGGTGCTGGCCCGCTTCCTGCTGCCGGCCCAGTGAGCCACGCGGCTGGCTATTTGCGCGGTTTGACCCGGGCCGTCGCCTCGGCGATCAGCGGGTCATCCGGCCAGTAGTGCTTGGGATAGCGCCCCTTGAGGTCCTTCTTGACCTCGGCGTAGGTGCTGCGCCAGAAGTTGGCCAGGTCCTGGGTGACCTGCACCGGACGCCGCGCCGGCGACAACAGGTGCAACTTGACCGCCTGGCGCCCCCCGGCGATCCGCGGGGTGTCCGACAGACCGAACAGCTCCTGCAGGCGCACGGCCAGGATCGGCGGCTGCTCGCTGTAGTCCAGGCGGATCGAAGACCCCGAAGGCACCGTCAGGTGGTGCGGAGCGAGTTCGTCCAGGCGCTGGGGCAGCGGCCAGGGCAGCAGGTTGTGAACGATGCTGGCCAGCTCCAGGTTGGCAAAATGACTGAGGCGCGACACCTTGCCCAGGAAGGGTTGCAGCCATTGCTCCAGGCCTGCGAGCAAGGCGCCATCGCTGACATCCGGCCATTGGCTCTGGCCCTTGTCCGCCAGATCCAGTTGCCGCAACAACATCACCCGGGCCTGCCACTGGCGCAGTTCCGGGGTCCAGGGCAACAGCTCCAGTCCCTTGCGCCGCACCAGATGGACCAGGGCCCGGCAACGGGCCGACTCGTCCAGGCCGCTGAGGGGCTCGCGGCTGAGTACCAGTTCACCGACCTTGCGTTGGCGCTCGGCGCGCAGGACGCCTTCGCGTTCATCCCAATCCAGCTGGTCGACGTTGCGCACCTGCTCCGCCAGCACGCCATCGAACAGCGCCGGATCGAAATCCGCCGCCAGGTAAATGCGCTCCTCACGCTGGCCCTGACGACTGCCCAGGTCGGCGATCACCAGCCAGGGCTGCTTCATCAGGTTGTCGGTTTCGCTGAACAGCGCCGCGCGGCCGTTGGCCAGCCGATACTCGGCGCCACCGGGACGCCGCTGCTGGGCCACGCGGTCGGGATAGGCCAGGGCCAGCAAGGCCCCGAGCCAGCGCGGATGCTCAGGATCGGCGACGGCCGCCTCGGGCTGCCCACGCAGGTAGCCACGGTACTGCCGCGACAGCTGCCGTGCTCGCTGTACCCCGCCCTGGGCTCCGCGGGCCGCCCGCTCCTCTCCCGAAAGCAGCACCAGGCGACTGTGCAGATCGGCCCCGGCACCCCGCAGAATGTCCCGCTCCCCCAACAGCGCCGCGACGTCACAGGCCATCTGCGCCAGCCCCAGGGACTGGCCGCGCAACAACAAGTGGGCAATGCGCGGATGGGCCGGCAACTCGGCCATGGCCTGGCCGTGGCGGGTCAATGTGCCGTCGTCGTTGAGCGCTCCCAGGCGCTGCAACAGGTCTTGAGCCTGTGCATAAGCGGCGCTGGGCGGTGCATCCAGCCAAGCCAGCTGGTTCGGTGCCACGCCCCAGCGCGCCAATTGCAGGGCCAGGCCGGCCAGGTCGGCCTGGAGAATCTCCGCGCTGGCATAGGCGGCCAATTGCTCCTGTTGATCGGCGGACCACAAGCGATAACACACCCCAGGTTCCAGGCGCCCGGCCCGACCGGCGCGCTGAATGGCGCTGGCGCGAGAGATGCGCTGGGTGTCGAGACGGGTCATGCCGCTGCCGGGGTCGAAGCGCGGGACCCGGGCCAGTCCGGCGTCCACCACCACCCGTACACCGTTGATGGTCAGGCTGGTTTCGGCAATGTTGGTGGCCAGCACCACTTTGCGCTGGCCCGCCGGGGCCGGGTCGATGGCGGCGCGCTGGGCCGCCAGGTCCAGCTCGCCGTGCAACGGGCACAGCAGGATATCGCCGCGTTGCCCCAGGGCATCGGCCAGTTGCTGATGGACCCGACGGATCTCCGCCTGCCCGGGGAGAAACACCAGCAGGCTGCCGCTTTCATCATGGAGGGCTTCCAGAACCGTCTGCACCACTCGCGGCTCGATGAACTCGCCGGGCTGGAACGGGCGGCCCCAGCGCTGGGTCACCGGGAACATGCGTCCTTCGCTGCGCAGGATCGGCGCATCGCCCAGCAGCGTGGACAGCCGCTCGCCCTCCAGGGTCGCCGACATCAACAGGATCTTCAGCGGCTGCTGATCACGGAACAGCTCGCGGCCATTGAGGCTCAGGGCCAGGGCCAGATCGGCATCCAGGCTGCGCTCGTGGAATTCGTCGAAGATCAGCAGCCCCACCCCTTCCAGGGCCGGATCGTCCTGCAGGCGGCGGGTGAGAATGCCTTCGGTGACCACTTCGATGCGGGTGCGCGGGCCGACCTTGCTGTCCAGGCGGATGCGGTAGCCCACGGTTTCCCCGACTTTTTCCCCCAGTTCACTGGCCAGGCGCTCGGCGGCGGCACGGGCCGCCAGGCGCCGGGGTTCGAGCATGAGGATGGTCTGTCCGGCCAGCCAGTCCTGGTCCAGGAGCGCCAGGGGCACGCGGGTGGTCTTGCCGGCCCCGGGCGGGGCTTCGAGCACCGCTTCGTGGCGCGCCGCCAAGGCCTCGCGCAGTGCAGGCAAAACTTCATCAATTGGCAAAGAATTCATGCTGGCTCCCAAACAGAGGCGCGAGTATAACGGCGAACTGCCTGGGGTTAATCATGGTCTGAGTGCTGATCGACAAGACTCAACACCCCGCTCCATCCTTCTTTGCTTTCGTGCTTGCTAGGAGATTTCCATGCGTATTCCCCACCGTGTCATTGGCGGCGTCCTGATCACCACCCTGCTGACCCAACTGACTGCCTGCGGTTCGATCTTCTTCCCCGACCGGCGTGGCCAGATCGACGGCAAGATCGATCCGGTGGTCGTGGTCCTGGATGCCGTTGGCCTGCTGTTCTATGTGATCCCGGGGCTGATCGCCTTTGGCGTCGACTTCGCCACCGGGGCGATCTACCTGGAGCCGGGCAAGACCGCGCAGATTGCCCCGGAAAAACTCCAGCAGGCCATTGGCGCCGACGGTAAAGTCGACAACCGTAAACTGCAGGCCATTCTGGAAAGCGAACTGGGGGGCCATTTCCCCCTCGATGACCCGCGCCTGATCCAGCACAAGGGCAGCGTGCAGCAACTGGCCCTGTACGGCCTCCAGCCCGCCGCCTGAGCCCACGACCCAAGGAACCCGCCGTCGATGATTGGCAACCCGGAACATGCTCGCCTCCTGCGCCTGGCCACCCGCGCCTCGGTCACCGTCGCCGGCATCCTGATTGTGACCAAGGCGATCGCCTGGTGGCTCAGCGGCTCGGTGAGCATGCTGGCGGGGCTGACCGACTCGGTGCTCGACGGCTTCACCTCGCTGCTCAATCTGTTGGCGGTGCATTACGCCCTGCGCCCGGCCGATGATGATCACCGCTACGGCCACGGCAAGGCCGAGTCCCTGGCGGGCATGGCCCAGGCGCTGTTCATCGCCGGCAGTGCGGTGCTGATTGCCTTTCAGGCGTTCGAGCGCCTGCAGCACCCGGAACCGGTGGGCGCGCCCTGGCTGAGCATCGGGGTGATCGGGCTCTCACTGGTGCTGACCGTGGCGCTGCTGATCCTGCAGCATCGGGTGATCCGTGAAACCGGCTCCAACGCGGTTCGGGCCGATTCCCTGCACTACCGCTCCGACCTGCTGCTCAATGGCAGCATCCTCCTGGCCCTGGTACTGGCGGCCTTCGGCTGGCATCAGGTGGATGCCTGGTTCGGCCTGGGGATCGCCGTCTACATTCTCTGGAGCGCGATCCAGATCGCCCGGGAAAGCTTCTCGGTGCTGATGGACGAGGAGCTGCCCGCCGATGTCAGCCAGCACATGCTGGAGCTGGCCTGCGGTGTGCCGGGGGTGCTCGGTGCCCATGACTTGCGCACGCGGATTTCCGGCAGCCACTGGTTCGTCCAACTGCATCTGGAACTGCCCGGCGACCTGAGCCTGTCGGTGGCCCACGCCATCAGCGATCAGGCCGCCGACGCGATCCACCAGGCCTATCCCCGGGCCGAAGTGCTGGTACACGCCGATCCACAGGAAGTGGTCGAGGCCGCCAGGGCTCAGTAAGTGACCTGATACCCCCGTGAGCTCAGGCAGTTGCCCTGGGCCTGGCGGTAGGCCTGCACCACTTGCGGGGCGGGCTGATAGGTGGCGCTGGCCGGATCGAAGCCGCTCTGCTGCACCGCCCAGCGATAGCAGTCGTAGCGATCCTGATCGATCTGCTGCGGCGACTGGCCGTTGACCGGGTAAGCCAGAACGTCATAGCCATTGCCAGCCTGCTGTTGATCCGGCGGCGGCGCGCCCACGGGCGGTTCGACCACGACATACTGCTGGGTGTCCGCTTCGTAGCTGTAGTAGGCCCCGGCGGCAAGAAAGAACAGCGCGCTGCCGATCCAGATTTCCCGCGCGTAATCGGGCAGGTAACCCACTCGAATGCCATAGGGTGGATGCACCACCACATAGCGTGAGCCCTGTGGGCGATACCAGTAGCCCCCCGAGAAAAAGTAATCCTGGCCACGGTACGGCACCCGGTAATTGCGCTCGGGGAAACGGTCGATCACGTAGCCCGGGCGGTACTGCGGTCCCGGGCCCCAACCGTTGCCATGTCCATCGGGACGCCCTGGCCAGCGATGATCATTGGGGCGGCCATAATCCGGGCGCGAACCCGGCCCGCCGGCTTGCCAGTGCTGGTTGTAGTCGTTGCGCCGGGGAATGTCCTGGTAGTAGCCACGCTGGGGCTCCTGGGTCTGGCGCACGGTGTCGGGCCGCCCCTGGATCGGCAGGCTGGGCGCTGCCTGCGGCTGTTGTTGCGGCGCCGGTGCAGGCCGGCTTTGCGGGTTGGGATCATGCTGGGGGCGGTTCTGCCACTGCCCGCCCGGGTTCTGTCCATTGTGTTCGAACTGACGGCTGTTCTCGCCACGAATGATTTCATTCTGCGGCCGCGGCTGCGGAGCAGGTTGCGCGCGTTCCGCCGGGCTCTCCGGACGGCCCTGATTGCCTTCCCCACGGCCTTGCGGGGGATGCTCGTGCTGCCCGCCGGAAGGCGCTCCCTGCTGGGGCGGCCGTCTATCGTCTCGCTCATCGGCGAGCACTTGCGCGCTGACGCTCACGCACAACACACCAACACCTGCCAAACGCCAGATGCGCGACTTCATGCTATTCCTCACTGCGGATTGGGGCCTGTAGATAAGACTGAAAAAGCCCAGGGCGGTTCTGCTAGAGATTATCAGTCACGAGACTTATTTCGCAGGCAATAAAAAAGGGCGGCCCGTCGGCCACCCTTTGAGATTTTGTCCGTGCTCGGCGCTTTTGACGCCGGCTCACCTCACTCCGTCTTCTGGACAGGGTGTAGCCCGGGGGCCGGCTCAACCCTGTGGGATTGGCGGCCGCGGCAGGCCTGATTCGGCGGGCCGCAGTGGACTCTATGTCCGGGCAGTGATTCTGGTGATAAGAATAGGCCTGGGCCGACGGCAGAGGATTGCGAAGATTGCTTGCAAAAACACCTCTTGCGCAATTTTTAACCCTAGATAGATAATTCAACGCAATACTTATGACAAAGGCCTGATTGATGAGCAAACTCGACCGCTATGACCTGAGTATTTTGGCGGAATTGCAACGCGACGCCCGCATCTCCAACCAGGAACTGGCCGAGCGCATCGGTCTGTCACCCTCGCCCTGTTCGCGCCGGGTCAAGCAATTGGAGGACGACGGCTACATTTCCCGCCAGGTCGCCTTGCTGGACCGCAAGATGCTCGGCTTGAGCCTCACCGCCTACGTGCTGATCGGCATGGACCGGCACACTCCGGAACGCTTCGAGAATTTCGAAGCGGCGATCCGCAGCCTGCCTCAGGTACTGGAATGCAGCCTGGTGACCGGAGTCGATGCCGACTACCAGCTCAAGGTCGTGGTGCCGGACATGGACCATTACCAGAAACTCCTGCTCGGTCACCTGACCCGCATCGACGGCGTCACCAGCGTGCGTTCCAGCTTCGTGCTCAACCAGGTACTCAACAGCACCGAGCTGCCCCTGACCCACCTGCGCAATTGACAGGCCATCTGTCGCAGCCGGCAGGCCGACGAAGAGCTTGCTGAGGCCAGTGCCGGTACGCCTGCGCCTAAAGCCAGGCCGGCCTGACGCTGTGGCGACATAACGCATGCAGATCAATGCTCGGCCGGCGAGCGTTGGCGTATACTCGCCCGGCATTTTTACCCTGCCTGCATTGGAGATGATCGATGGACCCAGCCGTATTCGAAGAATGGATGATGACCGGTCTGGTCAGCATCCTGATCATATTCATGGGTTTCATCGTCTGGGACCTGGCCAAGAAGTCCAAGGCCGGGCGCTTCGGCTCCTTTATCCTGTTCTTCGTGCTGGGCCTGGGCGTGGCCGCCTTCATCATCAAGAGCGTGGTGATCGGCCTGATCGAATCCGGGGCCTTATAAGCGCGCCGCGACTTCTTTCCACTGGCCCTGATCCAGGCCATCCAGGGTCCAGTCGCCAATCCTGACCCTTACCAGGCGCAAGGTTGGCAGGCCCACCGCCGCCGTCATGCGCCGTACCTGACGATTACGCCCCTCGCGAATCACCAGCTCCAGCCAACTGGTGGGCACACTCTTGCGAAAACGCACCGGCGGGTTGCGCGGCCACAGCTGCGGCTCATCCAACTGCCGCGCCTCGGCTGGCAGGGTCATGCCATCGTTGAGTTCCACGCCATCACGCAGCCGCTGCAACTGCTCGGCACTGGGCTGGCCCTCGACCTGCACCCAGTACGTCTTGGCCAGCTTGTGCTTGGGATCGGCAATGCGCGCCTGCAATTGCCCGTCATTGGTCAACAGCAGCAGCCCTTCGCTGTCGCGATCCAGACGCCCGGCCGGGTAGACCCCGGGAATCGCGATGAAGTCCTTGAGCGTCGCCCGGCCTTCGCCATCACTGAACTGGGTCAGGACATCGAAAGGCTTGTTGAACAGGATCAGCTTCGGCTCGGCCGGCGGCGCCTTGGCCACGCGCTTGCTGGAAGAAGGAGAAAACGGCTTGGCGCCAGGACGGCGGGAGGCGGGACGAGGTGCACGGGACATGGCAGCGGGAACATTCAGCGATCAGGACCGACAATGCTAGTGGCCTGATCGCCAAATGACCATGGATTAAACGCTTAGCGGAAAGGCGGCTCGTCGAAGCTGCGCAGTTTGCGCGAGTGCAGGGAGTTGAGTTCGCTGCGCATCAGGTCCACGGCTTCGATCCCGATCTTCAAGTGCTGGCTGACCGCCCGCTCATAGAAGGCATTGGCCGCACCGGGCAACTTGATCTCGCTGTGCAGGGGTTTGTCCGAAACGCACAGCAACGTGCCGTAAGGCACCCGCAGGCGATAACCCTGGGCCGCGATGGTGCCGCTTTCCATGTCCACCGCCACCGCCCGGGACAGGTTGATGAACGGCCGTTCCTCGGCCCAGCGCAGCTCCCAGTTGCGATCGTCGTAGGTCAGCACGGTGCCGGTGCGCAGGCGCTTCTTCAATTGCTCGCCCTTCTCCCCGGTGACATTGGCCGCCGCCTGTTGCAGCGCCAGCTGGACTTCGGCCAGGGCCGGGATCGGGATGTTCGGCGGCACCACGCGGTCGAGAATCCCGTCACGCCGCATGTAGGCGTGAGCCAGTACGTAGTCGCCGATCGTCTGCGACTGCCGCAGGCCGCCGCAGTGGCCAATCATCAGCCAGCAGTGGGGACGCAGCACCGCCAGGTGGTCGGTGATGTTCTTGGCATTGGACGGGCCAACGCCGATATTCACCAGGGTCACGCCGTGGCCATCGCTGGCCTGCAGGTGATAGGCCGGCATCTGATAGCGGTGCCAGACCACACCGGCGGCGATCGCCGAGGCCTCGCCGTGGTCCATGCCCTTGTCGATGATCACGTTGCCCGGCAGGACCATGCGCACGAAACGCGGATCGCTGCGCAGCTGCTCCAGGCCATGGACGATGAACTGGTCGACATAGCGGTGGTAGTTGGTCAGCAGGATCCACGGCTGCACATGGCGCCAGTCGCTGCCGGTGTAGTGCACCAGGCGTCGCAGGGAGAAATCCACTCGCGCGGCGTCGAACAGCGCCAGGGGCAGTGGATGGGTGTTTTCCCAGTCGTAGAGGCCGTCGGCGATACCGTCGGTGGCAGCGGACAGGTCGGTGCTGGGGAAGACCCGGGCCAGGGCCGCCGCGGTTACGCCGGAGCCGGCCAGTTCGTCGCCCTGCTCCACCACGTAGGGATAAGGAATGTTCTGCTCGCTGACACCCACTTCCACCGTGACGGTGAAGTCGTGCATCAAGGGCACCAGTTGTTCGAGCAAGTAGTTACGGAAGGCCGCGGGATGAGTGACGGTGACGCTGTAGGTGCCCGGCAGTTGCACCTTGGCATAGGCCCGGGTGGTCTGTGGGACTTCGCCGTGGCAGTGGTAGGTCAGGCGCAGTTCGGGGTAGCGGAACAGCGCACGCTGCTCGGCATCCGGCTCGACCCGATCCTTGAGGTAACGCTTGAGCGCCTGACTCAGGGCGGTGGTGGCCCGCTCATGCAATGCAGCAAGCCGATCCACGGCTTGCTCGGCGGTTTGAACGACAATAAAAGCTTCGGTCACGGTAAGCATCCTGTGTTCTGATCTTGCAGGCGTTCATCTTGCCTGCAACACCGTCCCACGGGAACAGCGGAGTTGCAGGAGCCGGCTTGCCGGTCTCTTCCCCGGCAAGCCGGCTCCCGCACGGGTCAGAAACCTTGAGGCGTGGAGCGGGCAACAATCGCGGCCACGTCCAACCCACGGGGCAAGGTTCCATAGACACGCCCGCCCTGGCCGCCCAGGCGGCTGGCCATAAAGGCTTCGCTGACCACCTCATTGCCCGCCTCCAGTAGCAGCTTGGCCTGCAGGCCCAGGGCAATGTCCTCGGTCAGTTGCCGGGCGCGATACTGAATGTCGGCGGTGTCCTTGAAGCTGTCCTTGAGTGCCACGATGTGCGCCGCCAGACGCCGGTCGCCATGCCCGTCCCCCAGCTCGGCAAACAGGGCATCCAGCACGCCCGGCTCTTTCGACAGGGCCCGCAGTACATCCAGGCACTGCACGTTGCCGGAACCTTCCCAGGTCGAATTCACCGGCGCTTCACGGTACAGCCGCGGCAGGATGCTGTCCTCAACATAACCGGCACCGCCCATGCACTCGGCGGCCTCGTTGATCATCGCGGGGGCCCGTTTGCAGATCCAGTACTTGCCCACTGCCGTCACCAACCGGGAGAACTTCGCCTCCTGGGCATCGTCCTGATGGTCCAGGGCTCGCCCCATGCGCAGGCTCAGGGCCAGGGCCGCCTCGCTTTCCAGGGCCAGGTCGGCCAGTACGTTCTGCATCAGCGGCTGCTCGCTGAGCAGGCGCCCGCCCACCCGGCGATGGGCGCAATGATGGCTGGCCTGGGTCAGGGCCTGGCGCATCAGCGAACTGGAACCGACCATGCAGTCGAAGCGGGTCATGGCCACCATCTCGATGATGGTGGGCACCCCGCGCCCCTCCTCGCCGATCATCCAGGCCAGCGCGCCGCGAAACTCCACTTCGCTGGAGGCATTGGACTGGTTGCCGAGCTTGTTCTTCAGGCGCTGGATATAGAACTGATTGCGGCTGTCATCCGGGCGATGACGGGGCAGGAGGAAGCAGGTCAGGCCCTTGTCGGTCTGGGCCAGGGTCAGGAAGGCATCGCACATCGGCGCCGAGCAGAACCACTTGTGCCCCACCAGTTCATAGGCCTGCCCCGGCCCGGGAGCGCCCACCGGATAGGCCCGGGTGGTGTTGGCGCGGACATCGGTGCCGCCCTGCTTCTCGGTCATGGCCATGCCGATGGTGAGCCCGGCCTTGTGCTGCATGCTTACGTTGCGCGGGTCGTACTCGGTGGTGAGGATCTTCGGCAGCCACAGCTGGGCAATGTCCGGCTGCAGTTTCAGGGCCGGCACGCAGGCGAACGTCATGGTCAGCGGGCACCCGCTGCCGGCTTCGGCCTGACTGTGCAGATAGGTCATGGCGGCACGCGCCACATGGGCGCCTGCTTGCGGATGGGTCCAGGGCAGAGAGGTCAGCCCCCCCTCGATGGCCGCCTGCATCAACTGGTGGTAAGCCGGGTGAAATTCCACCAGATCGATTCGATGCCCGAAGCGGTCGTGACTGGCAAACACCGGCTTGTTCTGATTGGCCAGGAACCCCGCCTCCATCAAGGGCCCACCCGCCAGTGCGCCATAGGCATCGACCCGGGATTCGGCCCAACCGGCATCGAAACGCTGCATCCATTGCTGCAACGGCAAATCGATTCGATAGAGGTTGGCGCCGTCCAGAGCGGGCGGCTGGTTGGTGACTTCGTGGGTTTCAGCGAACTGGTGGAGGTTCATTGCCGGGCTCCTTCAGGGTGTGCCAAGGCCCCAAGTTAAGCACCGGCCCCACCCTGAACAAAGTGGCATACGCGCCTAAATATCGGCGCTTTCGCCTTGTTCCACCGCGAGCACGCGCTTGGACAACAGCAGTTGCAAGGCTTCGAATTTCACTGGTTTGCCCAGACACTCGGCTCCCGCTGTGGCCGCACACCCTTCGGTGCCGGGAACACAGGCCAACAGGATAGGCAACTGGGCATAACCGGGCAGCGCCTGAGCCTGCAGGCGAAACGCGCCCAACTGCGCCGCGCTGATCTGGCCATCGATCAGCACCGCGCTGACCGGCTCGCGCCCCAGCAGTTGCAGGGCATCGGTTGGGTTGCCAACCGTGCGGACCCGGTAACCGAGCTTGAGCAACATGCCTCGCAGCACCAGTTGATCGACGTCATCATCGTCGATCAGCAGCACGGTGCAGTCCTGGGGTGTCCGCCGCTGATGGGTTGCGGGCAACCGGGCCATCGGTTCCTGAAGCTCAAACTCCACCTGCAAACGGAAGCAACTGCCCTGCCCGGGCGTGGACTCGTGAGTCAGTTGCCCTCCCAGCAGTTCCACCAGCTGGCGGCAGATCGCCAGGCCGATGCCCAGTCCGCCATATTCGCGGGTCATGGAACCGTCGAGCTGGAAGAAGCGCTGATACAGCATCGCCTCGTCCAGGTTGACGAAACCTATGCCGCTGTCGATCACCTCGAAACTCAAGCTGACCCTTTCGACCGAGACGGCACGGGTTACCACCCGCAAGACCACCCCGCCGGAATGGGTGAACTTGACGGCGTTATCCAGCAGGCACTCCAGGCAATGGCTGAGCTTGCAGCGATCCCCCTGCAAGCGATCGGGCAATCCGGCACTCAGATCGACCTGGAAGGACAGGGACTTGGCCGCCGCACTGGCCGCGTACTGGGTTTGCAACGCGGTCAGCAGCGAACGCAGGCTGAAGGGCTGGCGCTGGGCGCTGAGCTTGCCGGCCTGCAGTTCGGTCAGCGTGAGGATGCCGTTGACCATGCGCATCATGTCCCGCGCCGAACCGGCGGCGGTCTGCTGGTACTGCGCAAGCTCCGGGTCCAGTTCCAGGGTCTGCATCAACTCCAGTGAACCGATGACACCGTTCATCGGCGTGCGCAGTTCATGGGTCAGGGTGGCCAGGAACTCATCCTTGAGCCGGTTGCTGTGGGCCAGTTGCTGGTTCAGCACCTCAAGCTTCTGCCCCGCCTCCAGCAGAGTCTGGGCCTGCTGCTCGCGCATCGCGTTGATCCGGTCGGCCAGGGCCAGGGACAGCAACGCCACCTCGATCGCCGAGCCGATCTGGCTGGCGTACATGGTCAGGAACACGTTGGGCAGGTAACCCAGCACCATCAAGGTGTTGATCACCCCGCCGAACAGAAAAGCCGACCAGGCAATGATGAAATAGCGCGCCACCCGTAACCCACGCCACCAGGCCACGATGCCCGCAACATAGATCACTACGGTGAACAGCAGCGCCAGGGTGGTGGCCAGGCGCAGGGCCAGGGCGTAACTGGTCATCAGCGACAGGGCCATGACCAGCGCACCAAAGCCCATCAGCGCCATCAATATGCGGTCAACCCAGGGACTGTGGCCGGCAGTCTGCAGGAAGCTGCGGGCGAACTGACTGCCGAACAGCCCCGCCGAACCGATGAAGAAGGGCGTCGCGGCATTGGCCCACCAGGGGCTGTTGGGCCAGAAGTACTCCACTGCCGCACCGTTGACCGACAACTGGTAAAGACCAAACGAGGCGATATAGACGATGTAGTAGAGGTAACTGGTGTCACGCACGCTGAGGTAGATGAACAGGTTGTACACCAGCATGCCCAGCAACACCCCGTAGATCAGCCCCAGCACGTAGAGGCGCACGGGCTGGGCTTCAAGGTAGGCGGTGTTGGACCACAGGCTTACCGGCGCCTGGATCGAGCCTTCGCTGGCCAGCCGCAGATAGATCGTCTTGTGTTCATGGGGAACGAAATTCAGGTTGAACAGGTAGTTGTTCTGGCGGATCTGCCGGCTGTCGAAGGGCAAGGCATCGCCGGTCCGCTCCGCCAGGCGATAGCCACCGCTTTCGTCGGGGAGGTACAGATCCAGGTGATCCAGGGGCGGATAGGCCAGTTCCAGCAGCCAGTTGCGCTGGGCCGTGGGATTGCCGGGGCGGTAATCGAGGTCGATCTTCAGCCAGAACGCCGAACGAGAATAACCGGCGTTGAGGGTGTCTTTATCGTGGGGCTTGAAGTGTTCGGCCAATGGCCCCGAGCTGACATCGGCAATGGTCGCTTCACCACCCGGGTCTTCAAGGACCTGCATCACTCGGCCTAAAGGAAGGCGTTGAGTGAACTCATCGAACTCGGCGGCACCCACCAGCATCGGCAAGCTCAACAGCAACAGCAGCAAATAGCGCATTAAAGCCCCAGCGTGGCTTGTCCGGTGATGTCAGGAAGTCCCCCCATTTCCCTTGAGCAGACGTATAACCGGCATGACCTGTTATTGGTTTGAATGCACTCTAGCATAGCCGCTGATGGCCAATGAACACCATTGTAAATTTTAGTCTAAAGGCTCTAGATCAAGCCTTTCAGCGCAATACCGCGAGCTAGAGCTGTTGCATCGGTCAGGACGTTCGAGCCCGATACAGCGACAATTTCCAGCAGACACCAGGCGCCGCGAAAAAAAGCGTTTGGTGGTAAGCTCGCCGCCCATGAATATCTACAGCTCTCGCCCCGTTGTCCTCTGTCTCTCCGGCCACGACCCCAGTGGTGGCGCCGGCTTGCAGGCAGATATCGAAGCCCTGCTGGCTCAGGGTTGTCACGCAGCTCCGGCTGTCACCGCCCTGACCGTGCAAGACACGGTCAATGTCAGCGACTTCCGCGTCCTGGATCGCGAGTGGGTATTGGCCCAGGCCAATGCCGTGCTCAACGACTCCACGGTCGCCGCAGTCAAGCTGGGCATGCTCGGTTCCCTGGAGATGGTCGACACCGTGGTCGAACTGCTCCAGGCGCACCCGCACCTGCCGCTGGTCTGCGACCCAGTGCTGCGCGCCGGCGGCGGCGGCCGACTGGGCAAGGATGAAGTCGGCTACGCCATGCGCGAGCGCCTGCTGCCCCTGGCCACCATTGCCACCCCCAACCTTCCCGAAGCTCGAATTCTTGCGGAACTGCCCGAGGGCAGCGCCGACCAATGCGCCGAAAAACTCCTGCCGTTCGTCAAGCACCTGCTGATCACGGGCGGCCATGGCGATGAACACGAAGTGCACAATCGCCTGTACAGCCGCGACGGCCTGCGTGAAACCTACACCTGCCAGCGTCTGCCGGGCAGCTATCACGGCTCCGGCTGCACCCTGGCCAGCGCCCTGGCCGGACGTCTGGCACAAGGCGAACACCTGGCCAGCGCGGTGAAGTCGGCCCTTGATTACACCTGGCGCACCCTGCGCGACGCTGAACAACTGGGTCGCGGCCAGTTTGTCCCGCGCCGCTTGCCGTTGGATTTCTGCTCGTAATGTCATGAGGCCCGCTCAATGAAACTACGTGGTCTGTACGCCATCACCGACAGTCAGCTGTTGGCCGGCAAGTTCCTGAAGTACGTGGAGGCGGCGCTGGAAGGCGGCGTCACCCTGTTGCAGTACCGCGATAAAAGCGATGACCAGGCCCGCCGCCTGCGGGAAGCCGAAACCCTGTTGACCCTGTGCGAGCGCTACAAGACCCGTTTGATCATCAACGATGACGCCGAACTGGCCGCGCGCATCGGCGCCGGCGTGCACCTGGGCCAGACCGATGGCCCACTGACGCCGGCCCGGGCCCTGCTGGGTCGCCAGGCGATTATCGGTTCCACCTGCCACGACCAATTGCCACTGGCCGAGCAGGCGGCGAAGGAAGGCGCCAGCTATGTCGCCTTCGGCCGCTTTTTCAATTCCACCACCAAACCCGGCGCGCCCACGGCCAGCCTGGAGTTGCTGGATCAGGCTCGGGCCAGCCTGCACCTGCCGATCTGCGTGATCGGCGGCATCACCCTGGATAACGCTGCGCCACTGGTGAACCACGGCGCCGACCTGCTGGCCGTGGTCCACGGCCTGTTCGGCGCCGATAGCGCCGACGAAGTGACCCGTCGCGCCCGCGCCTTCAATGCCCTATTCAACAGCTGATTTTTGAGAGCCCACTCATGTCCCGTTCCGAAACCCTGTTCGCCAACGCCCAGAAACACATCCCCGGTGGCGTCAACTCGCCGGTTCGCGCCTTCAAGAGCGTGGGCGGCACCCCGCTGTTCTTCAAACACGCAGAAGGCGCCTACGTCACTGACGAAGACGACAAGCGCTATGTCGACTATGTCGGCTCCTGGGGCCCGATGATTCTCGGCCACAGTCATCCGGACGTACTGGATGCGGTGCGCAAGCAGTTGGAACACGGCCTGTCCTACGGCGCACCGACCGCCATGGAAACCGAAATGGCCGATCTGGTGTGCTCCATCGTGCCGTCCATGGAAATGGTGCGCATGGTCAGTTCCGGCACCGAAGCCACCATGAGCGCCATTCGCCTGGCCCGGGGCTTCACCGGCCGCGACAGCATCATCAAGTTCGAAGGCTGCTACCACGGCCACTCCGACAGCCTGCTGGTCAAGGCCGGTTCCGGCGCCCTGACCCAAGGCGTTCCCAGCTCCGCCGGGGTGCCTGCGGCCTTTGCCAAACACACCCTGACCCTACCCTTCAACGACATCGCCGCCGTGGAGCAAATGCTCGCGGAAGTCGGCCAGGAAGTGGCCTGCATCATCGTCGAGCCGGTGGCGGGCAACATGAACTGCGTACCGCCGGCACCCGGTTTCCTTGAAGGTCTGCGCAGCCTCTGCGACCAGCACGGCGTGGTGCTGATTTTCGACGAAGTGATGACCGGCTTCCGCGTCGCCCTCGGCGGTGCCCAGGCTCACTACGGCGTGACACCGGACCTGTCGACCTTCGGCAAGATCATCGGCGGCGGCATGCCGGTGGGCTGCTTCGGCGGCAAGCGCAAGATCATGGAACACATCGCGCCCCTGGGCCCGGTCTACCAGGCCGGCACGCTGTCCGGTAACCCGCTGGCCATGGCCGCCGGCCTGACCACCCTGCGCCTGATCAGCCGCCCGGGCTTCCACGCCGAACTGAGCGACTACACCAGCCGCCTGCTCGAAGGCTTGCAACAACGCGCGGACGCCGCGGGCATTCCGTTCGTCACCACTCAGGCGGGTGGCATGTTCGGCCTGTATTTCAGCGGTGCCGATGACATCGTCACCTTCGACGACGTGATGGCCAGCGACGCCAACCTGTTCAAGCGCTTCTTCCACCTGATGCTGGAAGGCGGCGTGTACCTGGCGCCGAGTGCCTTCGAGGCCGGTTTCACCTCGATCGCCCACGGCGAAGCCGAGTTGCAACTGACCCTGGATGCCGCCGAACGCGCTTTCGCCGCCTTGAAATAAGTGCGGGCGGGCTGGCGCGGTGATCAACCGCGCCAGCGAGGTGCTTTACTCGAACTTTTCCCGGCCAAGGGGACAAATGCCCAGCAAGGCGACGGATATCGCCGCCACGCAGCAGAAAAACGAGTAAAGACTTTGTAAGGTTGGCCCTGCTTATTTCATAATGCGCGCTTATTGGACCCGTCGCTGGGTCCGCGCGCCCCTCAGAGGTAAGTCGATTCCCATGAACCGCACCGGCCGCGCCCTGACACTGGGCTGCCTGTTGCTCCTTCAGCCCCTGCTCGCGCACGCACAAGCAGGCGGCAACTCGTTGTTGATCCCAGCGATGGGTCGCTGCACCCTCGATCCCCAGGCACAGGAACAGGCCGAGGCGCTGGCCGCGTGCCAGAAAGCCGCCGATGAAGGTGACGCCGAGGCGCAATACGAGTTGGGTGAGTTCTACTACGAAGGCAAAGGCGCGCCGCGGGACCTCAATCAAGCCCTGAGCTATTTCGAAAAAGCCTCATTGCAAGGCCACGCTCAGGCGCAATTCAAACTCGGCACCATGTTCTTCCACGGCGAGGGCGTGCCAGCCAACAACGTCCAGGCCTATATCGTGCTGAAGATGGCTGCGGTCAACGGTGCCGAAGACGCTCTGGACACCGCCGACGAAGTCGCCGAGCACATGCAGCGTGACGAGCTGGAAGTCGCGACCCAGGTGCTGGGACAGATTTTCCGCAAATACCTGATGGAACTGCAAAGCGCCGATGGGCGCTCGCCTTTCTCGCCACTCCCTTAACACCCTCGCGCCATTGGCCGGCAAGCCGGCTCCTGCACCAACCAGGCTTACTTCTCGGGCATCGGCATCGGGAACGGCATGACGTTGCTCACGCCACGGGCTTCGCTGATCTTCGGCGTGCCCAGACGCTCCACTTCGTCGATGCGCACGATCGAATGCATCGGCACAAAGCTGCGCACCACGCCTTCGAATTGCGCCTTGAGCTTCTCTTCGCTCGGATCGACGACCACTTGCGTGCGCTCGCCAAAGACGAACTCTTCCACTTCCAGGAAACCCCACAGATCACTCTGATAGATCTGCTTGGCGTACATTTCGAACACCTGGCCCTGGTTGAGGAAAATCACCTTGTAGATTGGGGCTTCACGTTTGGTCATGGTGGGCGGGCAACACATCGGGGGATAAAAATAGGGCGCGAACTATAGCATAGCTACCCGATGCACAACGCTAGGAACCTGTGGGCATGGACCCTATAATGCGCGGTTCTTTGAATCACGTGAGACCGAGGTCCATGGCCAAGAAGCTTTACATCGAAACCCACGGTTGCCAGATGAACGAGTACGACAGCTCGCGCATGGTCGATCTGCTGGGTGAACATCAGGCCCTGGAAGTCACCGCACGTGCCGAAGACGCGGATGTCATCCTGCTCAATACCTGTTCCATTCGTGAACGCGCCCAGGACCGGGTGTACTCCCAGCTGGGTCGCTGGCGCGAGCTGAAACTGGCCAATCCGGACATGGTGATTGCCGTCGGCGGCTGCGTGGCCAGCCAGGAAGGAGCCGCCATTCGCGATCGCGCGCCTTATGTGGACGTGGTCTTCGGTCCGCAGACCCTGCACCGCCTGCCGGAAATGATCGATGCCGCTCGCGCCACCAAGCTGCCGCAAGTGGATGTCTCGTTTCCGGAAATTGAAAAATTCGACCATCTGCCCGAGCCGCGCATCGACGGCCCCAGCGCCTATGTCTCGGTCATGGAAGGCTGCAGCAAGTACTGCACCTTCTGCGTCGTGCCTTACACCCGTGGCGAAGAAGTCAGCCGGCCGTTTGACGACGTGATCGCCGAAATCATTCACCTGGCGGAAAACGGCGTGCGCGAAGTCACCCTGCTGGGCCAGAACGTCAATGGCTACCGAGGCCAGACCCACGACGGGCGCATGGCCGACCTGGCCGAGCTGATCCGCGTGGTCGCCGCCGTCGACGGCATCGAGCGGATTCGCTACACCACCTCGCACCCGCTGGAGTTCTCCGACAGCCTGATCCAGGCCCACGCCGAAGTACCGGAGCTGGTCAAGCACCTGCACCTGCCCGTGCAGTCGGGCTCGGATCGGATTCTGGCGGCGATGAAACGCAATCACACGGCCCTGGAGTACAAGTCCAAGCTGCGCAAACTGCGCGCGGCGGTACCGGGCATCTGCATCAGCTCGGACTTCATCGTCGGCTTTCCTGGCGAAACGGAAAAAGACTTCCAGCAGACCATGAAGCTGATCGAAGACGTCGGTTTCGACTTCTCCTACTCCTTCGTCTACAGCCCGCGCCCGGGCACTCCGGCCGCCGACCTGGCCGACGACACGCCGGAAGCGCTGAAAAAGGAACGCCTGAACGCGCTGCAACACCGCCTGAACCAGCAAGGGTTTGAAATCAGCCGACAAATGGTCGGATCGACCCAACGCATCCTGGTGACCGACTACTCCAAGAAAGATCCGGGCGAATTGCAGGGCCGTACCGAGAACAACCGGATCGTCAACTTCCGTTGCGACGATCCCACACTGATCGGCCAATTCGCCGACGTGCATATCGACTCGGCGCAGCCCCACTCACTGCGCGGCTCGCTGTTATCGTAAGAACTGACGTGTGCAGAAACCGGCTTGCCAACGAAGGGGCCTTCAAGACCACCTTCGCCGGCAAGCCGGCTCCCACGAAGAAAGCACCATAGGCCCACGCTCCGCATAAGAGCTTTCGCACCCAGGCCGCTGGCGTTATCCTTGAATTCTTCTTAATTGCCGTTGGGCGGCTAAAAAACGACCTTGAACGCACCCATAGAACCTCATCGTTTCATCCTCGAGCCCTTCGAGGCTCGCCGCTTCGCCAATCTGTGCGGGCAATTCGACGAGCATTTGCGCTTGATCGAACAGCGCCTGACGATCGAGATCCGCAACCGCGGCAATCAGTTCGAACTGATCGGCGAACCCAAGCACACCACCTCCGCGGAAAATCTTCTGCGCCGTCTCTACCGGGAAACCAAGGGCACCGAGCTGTCGCCGGACCTGGTGCACCTGTTCCTTCAGGAGTCCGCTGTGGAAGAACTGGATAACCCGTCGGTGGCTGACGCCGCCATCGCCCTGCGCACCAAGAAAGGCATGATTCGCCCACGCGGCTTGAATCAGCAGCGCTACGTCAAAGAGATCCTGGGCAACGACATCAACTTCGGCATCGGTCCGGCCGGCACCGGCAAGACCTACCTGGCCGTCGCTTGCGCGGTGGATGCCCTGGAGCGCGAGCAGGTGCGGCGCATCCTGCTGGTGCGTCCCGCGGTGGAAGCCGGCGAGAAGCTCGGTTTCCTGCCCGGCGATCTGGCGCAGAAAATCGACCCGTACCTGCGTCCACTGTATGACGCGTTGTATGAAATGCTCGGCTTCGAACAAGTGGCCAAGCTGATCGAGCGCCAGGTCATCGAGATTGCGCCCCTGGCCTACATGCGTGGCCGGACCCTGAACAACAGCTTCATCATCCTCGACGAAAGCCAGAACACCACCGTGGAACAAATGAAGATGTTCCTCACCCGGATCGGCTTCGGCTCCACCGCGGTGATCACCGGCGACATCACTCAGGTCGACCTGCCCAAGGGCACCAAGTCCGGCCTGGCCCAGGTGATCAACGTGCTCAAGGATGTGCCCGGCATCAGCTTCACCCACTTCATGCCCAAGGACGTGGTGCGCCACCCACTGGTGCAACGCATCGTCGAAGCCTACGAGCGCTTCGAGTTGCAAGCCGACGACGAGGCCGCCAAGGCTTTCGCCGACAGAGGCAGCCGCCACGATGCTTGAGCTTGATCTGCAGCGCGCCAGCCAGCTGCCAGCCCCCAGCGACGATCAGTTCCGCCAGTGGTGCGAGCTAGCCCTGCGCCAACGAACAGCCGACTCGGAAATGACCATCCGTCTGGTGGACGAAGCCGAAGGCCGCGAGCTGAACCACACCTGGCGTCACAAAGATTACGCCACCAATGTGCTTTCATTCCCTGCCGATGTGCCGGATGAGCTGCTGGATATTCCCTTGCTGGGGGATCTGGTGATCTGCATTCCGGTGGTCGAGCGCGAGGCCGCCGAGCAAGGCAAGGAACTTCAGGCCCACTGGGCCCATCTGGTGATTCACGGCTGCTTGCATCTGCTGGGTTACGACCATATAGATGACGACGAAGCCGAAGAAATGGAAGCACTGGAACGAACGTTGCTTGCAGAACTGGGTCATCCCGATCCTTATGCAGACGACGAAAGCTGATCAACCACCACCTGTAACAACCAAGGATTCAGAGCAATCGCTATGAGCGAAGATCGATCGAGCAACGGGCAAAAGTCATGGCTGGGCAAACTGACCCAGGCTTTTGCCCATGAGCCGAAAAACCGCCAGGAGCTGCTGGAGCTGCTGCGCGAAGCCCATCAGAACAAATTGCTGGACAGCGAAGCGCTGGCCATCGTCGAAGGCGCCATCCAGGTGGCTGACCTGCAAGTCCGGGACATCATGGTGCCGCGCTCGCAGATGATCAGCATCAAGGCGACCCAGACACCCCGGGAGTTCCTGCCCGCCGTCATCGACTCCGCGCACTCGCGCTACCCGGTGATCGGCGAAAGCCATGACGACGTGATGGGCGTCCTGCTGGCCAAGGACCTGCTGCCGCTGATCCTCCAGGAGAACGGCGACAGCTTCAATATCAAGGACCTGCTGCGCCCGGCGACCTTCGTCCCCGAGTCCAAGCGCCTGAACGTGCTGCTGCGCGAGTTCCGCGCCAACCACAACCACATGGCCATCGTCATCGACGAGTACGGCGGCGTGGCCGGCCTGGTGACCATCGAAGACGTGCTGGAGCAGATCGTCGGCGACATCGAAGACGAGCATGACGTCGAGGAAGACAGCTACATCAAGCCCCTGCCCAGCGGCGACTTCCTGATCAAGGCGCTGACGCCGATCGAGAACTTCAACGAATTCTTCGACAGCACCTTCTCCGATGACGAATTCGATACCGTCGGCGGGCTGGTAATGAGCGCCTTCGGCCACTTGCCAAAACGCAACGAAATCACTGAAATCGGCGCCTATCGCTTTCGCGTGCTCAATGCCGACAGCCGGCGGATTCATCTGCTGCGCCTGACTCCCGTCTCCCGCTAGGGGCCAGGGGCGTCAGCTCTCCTGCACACAGAATCATCGCCCCGAAACCGGAACCCCGGACTCGGGGCGATGACTCTCGGGGACGAGCCACTGAGCCGCACGGCGCGATGCCCACCTGAATCCAACCCACCCATCTCCTCGTGCCCCGCCCGGCGCGAAACAGGAAAGAGCTGATGAAACGCCTCTTGCAGCGCTCAACCCGACCCGGCTGGCCCGGCAACCTGCTGGCCGTGGCAGCTGGCGCCATCACCACCCTGGCACTGGCACCCTACAACATCTGGCCCCTGGCTCTGCTGGCGGTAGGGCTGTTCTATGCCGGCCTGCGAGAACTGACGCCACGCCAGGCCCTGGGCCGGGGCTGGTGCTTCGGCTTCGGCCTGTTCGGCGCCGGCACCAGCTGGATCTACGTCAGCATCCACACCTATGGCGGCGCATCGGCCTTGCTCGCCGGCCTTTTGATGCTGGCGTTCATTGCCGCGATTGCCTGGTTCTTTGCCCTGCCCGCCTGGCTCTGGGCCCGCTGGTTGCGGCGCAACGAAGCGCCGCTGGCGGATGCTCTGGCTTTCGCTGCCCTGTGGCTGGGCCAGGAAGCGTTTCGCGGCTGGTTCCTCACCGGCTTCCCCTGGCTTTATTCCGGCTACAGCCAGCTCGACGGGCCCCTGGCCGGGCTCGCGCCTGTGGGCGGTATCTGGCTGATTTCCTTCTCCCTGGCCCTGACCGCCGCACTGCTCTACAACCTGCCGCGCCTGATCAAGGCCGGGCGCAAAGGCTTCATTGTCGCCGGCCTGCTACTGCTGGCGGCGCCCTGGGCCGTCGGCCTGGCGCTCAAAGGCCATGCCTGGACCAGCCCGTCGGGAGACCCCATGTCGGTCGCCGCGATCCAGGGCAATATCGAACAAAGCATGAAATGGGACCCCGCCCAGCTCAACGCGCAACTGGCGCTGTACCGCGACATGAGCTTCAACAGCAAGCGGGTCGACCTGCTGGTGTGGCCGGAAACCGCGGTCCCGGTGCTCAAGGAGTCCGCCGAAGGCTACCTGACGATGATGGGCAACTTTGCCGCCGACCGTCATTCCGCGCTGATAACCGGGGTTCCGGTGCGTCAGCTGGTGCACCATGAAAAACGCTACTTCAACGGCATTACCGTGACCGGCGAAGGCGACGGCACCTACCTGAAACAAAAGCTGGTGCCCTTCGGCGAGTACGTGCCCCTGCAGGAACTGCTGCGCGGCCTGATCGACTTCTTCAACCTGCCGATGTCGGACTTTGCCCGCGGCCCGGCGGACCAGCCGTTGCTGCAAGCCAAGGGCTATCAGATTGCACCGTTCATCTGCTACGAAGTGGTCTACCCCGAGTTCGCCGCCGGTCTTTCGGCCCGCAGCGACCTGCTGCTGACCATCAGCAACGACACCTGGTTCGGCACCTCCATCGGCCCCCTGCAGCATCTGCAGATGGCACAGATGCGCGCCCTGGAGGCAGGACGCTGGATGATTCGCGCCACCAACAACGGCGTCACCGGACTGATCGACCCGTTCGGCAAGATCACCGTGCAGATTCCACAGTTCGAGCGCGGCATCCTGTATGGCGAAGTGGTGCCCATGCACAATCTGACGCCTTACCTGAAGTGGCGTTCATGGCCGCTGGTGGTGCTCTGCACCCTGTTGTTCGGCTGGGCCCTGTTGGCCAGTCGCATTGCCAAGACCGTTTGAAGCCCTTCCCCGGCCAGCCGGCTCCTGCGGGAGCCGGCGCGCCCCTCAGCGGTAGAAGAGTCGGTAACCCAGTTGTCCCACCGCCTCGTTAAGCAACTGGCCGCTCTGCCAGATCGACTTGAACTCCGGCATCCAGCCGCCCAGCGGACGGGCGTTGTCCACCCCGAGAAAACCCACCGGGGCCGGCACCACGTCAAATCCGGCATGCTCGAAACTCCAGACCGCGCGAGGCATGTGCCAGGCCTGGGTCACCACCGCCACGCGCCTGATGCCCAAGGGTTGCAAGACTTCGGCGCTGAACTGCGCGTTCTCCCAGGTGGTACGACTGCGACCTTCCTGCCAGCGCACCGTCACGCCAAAGTCATTGAGCAAGGACTCGGCCATCAGCGCCGCTTCGGTGGGCGGCGTGCCGTAATGCAGGCCGCCACTGGTCAGCAACGGCAACCCGGACGCCTTGGCCAAACGCGCGGCATAGCGTTCACGCTCCAGCCCCACGCCGGTGGGCTGATCAGAACCCCAGGCCGGATCCCCACGCTCGCGACCTGAACCCAGGACCACAATGGCATCGGCCTGCTGGGCCAGGCTCGCCCACTGACTCTGGGGCAAAGGAGGCAACTGCTCCAACCCGCGAGCCCCCCACTCCACCATCACCGGCAAGCTCATCAGCCAGAAACCGCCCAATCCCAGAACAAAGCAGCATCGCGCCAACCGCGGACGGGAGTGACGCAGGCACCAGGCGAGCAGGAGCAGCAGCAAAAGAATGCCGGGCGGCAACAGCAACTGCTTGATGAAATAACGAAAAGGCATCGGGCATCTCCAAAAGATGCCCGAAGCCTAAAGGGCAAAGCCCTGCAGCAACAACCGATGCCGAGCACTTTTGCTCACGAACGCCTCGGCAACGTCCTCACTGGCCCCATATCGAGTCCGGGACCTACTTGCACTGATGGGATCGGACTTTCACCGACTCCTTGACGGGCGCCTGATCCTTCAACCAAATGATCTTGGCTGAACGAGGCGCTTCCTGCTGCCAATCACCCGGCAGGCTGATCTGCATTTCACGCTGGCTGCGAGCCAGATAGGCCCGGATCAATTCGAACTCTGCACTGCTCAAGCCCCGCAGCTCCAACTCGACAGGCCGCTCATTACGCAGTCGATCCGCAGTCTTCAGTGCATCCAGGGCCAGAGCCAGTCGATTCAGCAGCCTTTCATACACCTCTGGTTCTGTTACTTTTCGCTGCGATTCAAGCATCCGTTCACCTCATCGAAGAATAAGACTCACTCCCCTTTTTGAGCTTAGTCGGACAGCCAAAAGCGTCGCGCCGCCGCGACCAACGGCCCGGCTGAGCAATCAAGGTTTCCCTCGGCAGAGTGCGGTCATGTATGCTACGGCGCTTCCTGTAACTCCACTTCCAGCTCCATCGGGCACTGAAAATCGCCGTATTTGGCGTCATCGCTCCCCGCGGTTGCATTGAAGAGGATTAGGCCACCCCTATTCAGTACAAAAGTAGCCATGCACGAACACTATCAGCCCCGTGAAATCGAAGCCGCCGCCCAGTCGTTCTGGGACGAGCAAAAGTCCTTTGAAGTCAGTGAACAGCCAGGCAAGGACACCTACTATTGCCTATCGATGTTCCCTTACCCCAGCGGCAAGCTACACATGGGGCACGTGCGCAACTACACCATCGGCGACGTGATCTCCCGCTACCAGCGCATGCAAGGCAAGAACGTTCTGCAACCCATGGGTTGGGACGCCTTCGGCATGCCGGCGGAAAACGCCGCGATGAAGAACAACGTGGCTCCCGCCAAGTGGACCTACGAAAACATCGCCTACATGAAGTCCCAGCTGCGCAGCCTGGGCCTGGCGGTGGACTGGTCCCGCGAGGTCACCACCTGCAAGCCGGACTACTACCGCTGGGAACAGTGGCTGTTCACCCGCCTGTTCGAAAAAGGCGTGATCTATCGCAAGAACGGCACCGTGAACTGGGACCCGGTCGACCAGACCGTACTGGCCAACGAGCAAGTGATCGACGGCCGCGGCTGGCGCTCCGGCGCGCTGATCGAGAAGCGCGAAATCCCGATGTACTACTTCAAGATCACCGCTTATGCGGATGAGCTGCTGGAGAGTCTCGACGAGCTGACCGGCTGGCCCGAGCAGGTCAAGACCATGCAACGCAACTGGATCGGCAAGTCCCGTGGCATGGAAGTGCAGTTCCCCTACGATCAGGCGTCGATCGGCGAAGCCGGCACCCTGAAGGTGTTCACCACCCGTCCGGACACCCTGATGGGCGCAACCTATGTCGCCGTCGCCGCCGAGCACCCGCTGGCGACCCTGGCCGCGCGGAACAACCCTGAGTTGCAGGCGTTCATCGCCGAATGCAAAGGCGGCAGCGTCGCCGAAGCGGACATGGCGACCCAGGAGAAAAAAGGCCTGCCGACCTCGCTGTTCGTCGAACACCCGCTGACCGGCGAGAAGCTCCCGGTGTGGGTAGCCAACTACGTGCTGATGCACTACGGCGATGGCGCGGTCATGGCTGTCCCAGCCCACGACGAGCGCGATTTCGAGTTCGCCAGCAAGTACAACCTGCCGATCAAGGCCGTGGTACGCACCAGCGCCGGCGATGAAACCCCTGCGCCCTGGCAGGACGCTTACGGCGAGCACGGCGAACTGATCAACTCCGGCGAATTCGACGGCCTGGATTTCCCTGGCGCGTTCGACGCTATCGAAGCGGCCCTGCTGAAGAAAAACCTCGGCCAATCACGCACCCAGTTCCGCCTGCGGGACTGGGGCATCAGCCGCCAGCGCTACTGGGGCTGCCCGATCCCGATCATCCACTGCGACAGCTGCGGCGACGTTCCAGTCCCGGAAAACCAGCTGCCGGTGGTCCTGCCAGAAGACGTGGTGCCCGATGGCGCCGGTTCGCCTCTGGCCCGCATGCCCGAGTTCTACGAGTGCAACTGCCCGAAATGCGGCCAGCCTGCCAAGCGTGAAACCGACACCATGGACACCTTCGTCGAGTCCTCGTGGTACTACGCGCGCTATGCGTCGCCACACTATGAAGGCGGCTTGGTGGACCCGGCGGCGGCCAACCACTGGTTGCCGGTGGATCAGTACATCGGTGGCATCGAACACGCCATCCTGCACCTGCTGTACGCGCGCTTCTTCCACAAATTGATGCGTGACGAAGGCCTGGTGAGCTCCAACGAGCCATTCAAGAACCTGCTGACCCAGGGCATGGTGATTGCCGAAACCTACTATCGCCGTGAGGCCAATGGCGCCTACACCTGGTACAACCCGGCGGACGTGGAACTGGAGCGCGACAGCAAGGCCAAGATCATCGGGGCCAAGCTGATCAGCGACGGCCTGCCGGTGGAGATCGGCGGCACCGAGAAGATGGCCAAGTCGAAGAACAATGGCGTCGACCCGCAGTCGATGATCGAGCAATACGGCGCCGACACTTGCCGCCTGTTCATGATGTTCGCCTCGCCGCCCGAACTGAGCCTGGAATGGTCCGACTCGGGTGTCGAGGGTGCGCATCGCTTCCTCAAGCGCGTCTGGCGCCTGGCCCAGGCCCATGTCAGCCAAGGGCTGCCGGAAGCACTGGATATCGCCACGCTGAGCGACGAACAGAAAGCCATTCGCCGCGCCATCCACCTGGCCATCAAGCAGGCCAGCCAGGACGTCGGCCAGCACCACAAGTTCAACACCGCCATCGCCCAGGTGATGACCTTGATGAACGTCCTGGAAAAAGCCCCGCAAGGCAGCAACCAGGACCGTGCCCTGTTGCAGGAAGGCCTGCAGACCGTAGCCCTGCTGCTGGCTCCGATCACACCGCACATCAGTCACGAACTGTGGCAACAGCTGGGTCAGAAAGGCGCCATCATCGATGCTGGCTGGCCGGTTCTGGACGAGAGCGCCCTGGTTCAAGACAGCCTGCAGCTGGTCATCCAGGTCAACGGCAAATTGCGTGGCCAGATCGAAATGCCGGCCAGCGCCAGCCGTGAAGAAGTCGAAGCTGCGGCCCGCAGCAACGAGAACGTGCTGCGCTTCACCGAAGGCCTGACCATCCGCAAGGTCATCGTGGTGCCGGGCAAACTGGTCAACATCGTCGCCAGCTAATTGGATCAGGCGCCCGGTCCGGGATCGGGCGCCGAACAAAACCTCCAGGGCCACAAGGTGGCCCATATGGTTTCAAGGGGAGCAATACATGATCAAACGTAACCTGCTGGTGATGGGTCTGGCCGTGCTGCTGAGCGCCTGTGGCTTCCAGTTGCGCGGAACGGGAACCCATGAGCTGACCATCAAGGAACTCGACCTGAGTGCCCGGGATGCCTACGGCCCCACCGTGAAAATGCTCCAGCAACAGTTGGAAAACAGCGGTGTACGGGTCTATGCCGGCGCGCCTTACAAGCTGGTGCTGCTGAACGAGGAAAACTCCCAGCGCACCCTCAGCTACACCGGCGGTGGCAGCTCGGCCGAATACGAGATCGGCACCACGCTCAGGTACGAGATCCTGACGCACGACAACCTGCACCTGCTCGACGACAAGCTGGAAGTACAGAAAGTCTTCGTGCATGACGGCAACAACATCACCGGCTCCGATCAGGAATCGTCTGAAACTCGCCGGGAAATGCGCCGCGACCTGATCCAGCGCATGCTGATCCGTCTGCAGTTGCTGACCCCGGACCAGCTTGCCCAACTGCAGGCCACCGCCGAAGCCAAAGCCAAGGCCGAAGCACAAGCCCTGGAAGCTGCACGCAAGGCTGAGGCGGAAACTCCGCAACAGTCCCCTCTGGAACTGCCGAACCAGTAAGCCGCGTGGGGCGCTCACGCGCCCCATTGGCCCCCGCCTATGAAACTCGCACCCGCCCAACTCGGCAAACACCTGCAAGGCCCTCTCGCGCCGGTCTATGTGATCAGCGGCGATGATCCCCTGCTCTGCCAGGAAGCCGCCGACGCCATCCGCTCTGCCGTGCGCCAGCAGGGATTCGACGAGCGCCAGGTATTCAGCGCCGATGCCAGCTTTGACTGGGGCACCCTGCTGCAAGCCGGGGCCAGCATGTCGTTGTTCGCGGAAAAACGCCTGCTGGAACTGCGCCTGCCCTCGGGCAAGCCCGGCGACAAAGGCGCCGCGGCGCTGATCGAATACTGTTCGCGTCCGGCCGAGGACACGGTGCTGCTGATCAGCCTGCCCAAGCTCGACGGCAGCGCACAGAAGACCAAGTGGGGCAAGGCCTTGGTGGAAGGTGCCCAGACCCAGTTCGTGCAGATCTGGCCGGTGGACGCCCACCAGCTTCCACAGTGGGTTCGTCAGCGACTGTCGCAAGCCGGGCTGTCCGCCAGCCAGGACGCGGTGGAACTGATCGCCGCGCGGGTCGAGGGCAACCTGCTGGCCGCCGCCCAGGAAATCGAAAAACTCAAGCTGATGGCCGAAGGTGGGCAGATCACCGTCGAAACGGTCCAGGCCGCAGTGGCCGACAGTGCGCGTTTCGATGTGTTCGGGCTGGTGGATGCCATTCTCAACGGTGAAGCCGCCCACGCCCTGCGCATGCTGGAAGGGTTGCGCGGTGAAGGCGTCGAGCCTCCCGTGATTCTCTGGGCCCTGTCCCGAGAGCTGCGGCTGCTGGCCAACCTGGCCCTGCAATTCAGCCAGGGCGTGCCATTGGACAAGGTGTTCAGCCAGGCCCGCCCGCCCGTCTGGGACAAACGCAAACCCCTGATGAGCAAGGCTCTGCAACGTTACTCTGCGCAGCGTTGGGGGCAATTGCTGCTGGACGCCCAGCGCATCGACGCGCAGATCAAGGGACAGGCCAGCGGTTCGCCCTGGAGCAGCCTGAGCCGCCTGTCGCTGCTGATGGCCGGTCAACGCCTGGCCCTGCCGGCCGAGTAAGTACGCCGCTTATCTACCGCCTGGCATCTTCCTGCTCCAGAGTGCTGGACAGCCGCCCCACTCTGGCCGATGATTCGCGCCGCAACCTCTCCCCCCAAACAGCGAGTAGAGACCATGAGCAAGCCATCCAAGCATGGCCCCAACAAGGCCAAATCCATTGTCGCCCAGCCACTGTTCCGCAGCCGCCAGGAACGCCCGGCCAAGGGCAAAGGCAGCTACCGCCGCGAAGCCTTCCAGTCTAAAAGCTGGGAGGCTTCTTACTTTCTGGCCGCCTGAAGCCCTGAACCCCGTCGGCATGATAAGGTCTGCACCTGATAGTTATTCTCTCTGGACCTGTGCATGCCCTTTTGTCTTTCCCGTCGTTGGCACATGCGCCAACTGATCGCTGCCTCCAGCTTCGTTCTGCTAGTCGCCTGCGCGGAACAACCCACCGCCGCCGACGCCCAGCCACTGCCCACCCTCCAGGCAGCCCCCCTCGCCGCACCCGCTACTGTCGCCCCACTGACCGCCGACAATCTGGACATCCAGCCCGCACAGACCTTCGATGAATGGCTGAACGCATTCCGTACCGAAGCCCTGAACGCCGGAATTCGCGCCGACGTCTTCGACCGGGCCTTCGCCGGTGTCACCCCGGACATGAGCGTGATCAAGGCTGACCGCAGCCAGCCAGAGTTCACCCGTCCGGTCTGGGAATACCTGGATGGGGCCCTGTCTCCGGTCAGGGTACGCAAGGGTCAGGCGCTGCTGCTCCAGTACAGCGACATCCTGCAACGCATCGAGCAGCGCTATGGTGTGGATCGCCAGGCATTGGTAGCGGTCTGGGGCATGGAGAGCAATTTCGGCGACTTCCAAGGCAACAAGTCGGTGATCCGCTCCCTGGCCACCCTGGCTTATGAAGGACGGCGCCCGGCCTTCGCCAACAGCCAGTTGATTGCCGCCTTGCAGATCATCCAGCACGGCGACATCCAGCCCGAGAAGATGCTCGGTTCCTGGGCCGGCGCCATGGGCCAGACCCAGTTCATTCCCACCACCTACAACACCCATGCCGTGGACTTCGACGGCGACGGTCGCCGGGATATCTGGAACAGCCCGGCCGACGCTCTGGCCTCCACCGCCCATTACCTGCAGAGCTCTGGCTGGCAAAAAGGCCAGCCCTGGGGCATTGAGGTCCAGCTCAAGAGCGGCTTCGACTACGCCCTGGCCGACGCTTCGACCCGCAAGACCGTGGCCGAGTGGCTAAGCCTGGGCATGACCCCGAGCAGCGGCAAGGCACTGCCATACGGCTCCGAGCAATTGTCCGCTTCATTGCTGTTGCCTGCGGGTTACCGAGGGCCGGCGTTCCTGATTCTGGATAACTTCCGGGCAGTGCTCAAATACAACAACTCATCGTCCTACGCCCTGGCAGTCAATCTGCTGTCCGAGCGGTTTGGCGGCGCCGGCCAGATCAATGGCAGTTGGCCCAAGGACGATCTGCCCCTGAGTCGCTCCGAACGCATCGAATTGCAGACCCTGCTCAGCACCCACCAATATGACGCCGGCACCCCCGACGGCATCATCGGCGCCAATACCCGCAAGGCCATTCGCAGTGCTCAGCAGGCATTGGGCTGGCCCGCAGATGGCTACCCAAGCCACAAGCTGCTGGAAAGCCTGCGCAACCGCTAGGCAAGCATTAGCGAAGGAGCCGGCTCCTTCGCACGCCCCTCACCTGAACACCACGTCCTGAGCCAGGGTCAACTCCCTGGCCCCTGCATCCAGCTTGACCTGCGCGCCCATCGGCAAGGTCAGGTTCGGATCGCAATGACCACTGCGCCATCCCGCCAGCACCGGAATCCGCAAGGGCTCAAAGACCTGCTTGAGCAACGCGCACAACGCGGTGAAATCCACACCGGCCACATCCCCGACCAAAACCCCGCGCAGCCCCTCCAGCTTGCCGGCCAGGCGCAGGTGATTGAGCAAGCGGTCGATGCGGTACAGCGGCTCGTTGACGTCTTCGATAAACAGAATGATGCCGCCGGTATTGATTTCGTAAGGCGTGCCCAAGGTACTGGCAATCATCGACAGATTGCCGCCCACCAGTGGCCCTTGGGCGATACCCGGCTCCACCGTGGTCAAGGGAAAGGCTACCGGATGGGGGAGCAGGCTGCCGCTCTTGACCTGCCCTCTGAGCATGTTGAAAAACGACGCCTCGGTGGGCGCCTGCTTGCCGCCCAGCAGGTCGGCATTGAGCATCGGTCCATGAAAGCTGACAAAGCCCGCATAAAGATTGATCGCCAGGTGCAGGGCGGTGATGTCGCTGTAGCCGACAAATGGCTTGGGATGGCGTCGCAACAGCTCGAAGTCGATCTTGTCCAGCAAGCGCGGACTGCCATAGCCCCCACGCAGACAGACAATGGCGTCGATCTCGCTATCGGAAAAAGCCTCGTGCAAGTCGTCGAGACGGACCTGATCACTGCCTGCCAGGTAACCCTCCTGTTGACCCACACCAGGAAAGATCCGCAGCGTATAGCCCCGGGAACGCATCCATTGGCAGGCTTTTTCGGCATCCAGCGCTGCGGGACCTGCGGGGGCGATAAGGCCAATGACGCCTTCCGCCGACAATGCCGGCACCGGCAGATGAGCATGAAGGGCAGCAGTGGGTTGGATGGGCATGCAGATTCTCCCTGTGTGAATTCACCCCAGCACAGTAGCCATGAATGCCACTAAACAGAAGAGGGGAAATCAACCACGGAGAATACAACGGAGACGCAAGGCAGAGGGCGCGCCCAACAGCGGCAAAGTTGCCCGCAAGGCCTGAACCTTGCGGGCGGGGCGATCAGGAAACCAGGCCTTCCTTGGCCAGCTTCGCTTGTTCATCGGCGTGATACGAGGAACGTACCAGCGGACCGGAAGCGACGTTCTTGAAGCCCATCTTGTAACCTTCCTCGGCAAACCAGGCGAAGGTGTCCGGGTGCACGAAGCGTTGAACCGGCAGGTGGTTGCGCGACGGCTGCAGGTACTGGCCGAGGGTCAGCATGTCGATGTCGTGCTCGCGCATGCGCTTCATGACTTCGATGACTTCGTCATCGGTTTCGCCCAGGCCCAGCATCAGGCCGGACTTGGTCGGTACATGGGGCACCAGTTGCTTGAACTTCTGCAGCAGGGTCAGCGACCACTGGTAGTCCGAGCCTGGACGCGCCGCCTTGTACAGGCGTGGCACGGTTTCCAGGTTGTGGTTGAACACATCCGGCGGCGTGGCGGCGGTGATTTCCAGGGCGACGTCCATGCGACCGCGATAGTCGGGAACCAGGGTTTCCAGCTGCACGTTCGGCGACAGCTTGCGAATCTCGCGAATGCAGTCGGCAAAGTGCTGGGCACCGCCGTCACGCAGGTCATCGCGGTCCACCGAGGTGATCACCACGTACTTCAGGCGCAGATCGGCGATGGCCACCGCCAGGTTCATCGGCTCATCGACATCCAACGGCTTTGGACGGCCGTGGCCAACGTCACAGAACGGGCAGCGACGGGTGCAGATGTCGCCCATGATCATGAAGGTCGCAGTACCGCCGGAGAAACATTCGCCCAGGTTCGGGCAGGATGCTTCTTCGCAGACGCTGTGCAACTTGTGCTTGCGCAGCAGTTGCTTGATCCGGTCAACCTCCGGGGAGACCGGGATGCGCACACGGATCCAGTCCGGCTTCTTCGGCAACTCGGTGGTCGGAATGATCTTCACCGGAATGCGCGCGACCTTCTCCGCACCGCGCAATTTGACGCCGGTTTCAACTTTCGGACGGGCCGCCCGCTCGGAAACATCCAGCGTCGGGATCAGGGTTTCAACAGCGTCTTGCGCAGTAGTCATATCAGTCGATTCCGCCCGTTAGGGTCGTCTGCTCAGCATAGTCGAGGTGTTTGACGAGCTGCGCGCGCAGCCGGGCACTTACCTCGGCAAATTCAATCGGCCCTGCATGGTCGCTCAGTTGGGTCATCGCCAACCCGGCATAACCACAGGGGTTAATCCGTCGAAACGGCTGCAAATCCATGTCCACGTTCAAGGCCAGGCCGTGAAAGGAGCATCCGTGGCGGATGCGCAGGCCCAACGAGGCAATTTTCGCCCCGTCGACGTAGACCCCCGGTGCATCGGGCTTGGCCGCCGCCGGCACGCCATAGCTGGCCAACAACTCCACCAGGCATTGCTCCATGCGGCTGACCAGATCACGCACACCGAAACCCAGCCTGCGTACATCCAGCAGCAAGTAGGCCACCAGCTGGCCCGGACCGTGATAAGTCACCTGTCCGCCCCGATCCGCCTGCACCACCGGAATATCTCCCGGCAGCAACAGATGCTCGGCCTTGCCCGCCTGGCCCTGGGTGAAGACCGGGGGATGCTGCACCAGCCAGACTTCGTCCGGTGCGCTGGTGCCGCGTTCGTTGGTAAAGCGCTGCATGGCCTGCCAGACCGGCTCGTAGGCCATCAGGCCAAGCTCACGAAAGCCCAGCGTTTGCGGCATCACAGCACCATGTGGACGACACCGGTAGCACGCAGGGCACTATTGATATCACGCAGTTGGTCTTCGCCGGTGGCGGTGATGTGCAGTTGTACCGTGGTGTACTTGCCGTTGCTGCTCTGACGCTCGGCCAGGGACTTGATGTCCAGGGTGGCGTACTTGGCAAGGATCTCGATCACGGTGTCCTTGAAGCCGACAACCGTGTCACCGATCACCTTGATCGGATAGTCATCGACGGGAAATTCAATCTTGTGCGACTTAACGTCAGTGTCTGTCATGGCAGTAACGGCCTCGTAAGCCGTGGCGACGGACATGACCCCCACTCCACTTCGGAGCGAGGGCCACGCAGGTCGACAATATCAGTTGAACAAACCGTAGAAGAATAGGCGGATGCTATCCCACATGCGGCGGAAGATACCACCTTCGTCGACCGCTTCCAGAGCGATCAGGTCGGCGCTGTGCACCACCTTATCGTCCAGCTTCACTTCGACTTTACCAATCACGTCGCCCTTGGCGATCGGCGCAACCAGTTGCGGGTTCATGGTCATGCTGGCAGCGAGTTTCTTCAGCTGGCCTTTAGGCATGGTCATGGTCAGATCTTCGGCCAGACCGGCCTTGACTTGATGAGTGGTGCCCTTCCAGACCTGGGCCTGGGCCAGTTCGGTGCCCTTCTGGTAGAAGGTCTGGGTTTCGAAGAAGCGGAAGCCATAGGTCAGCAGCTTCTGGGTTTCGGCGGCGCGAGCCTGTTCGCTGTTGGTGCCGAAAACCACGGCGATCAGACGCATGCCATCACGCACGGCCGAGGACACCATGCAATAGCCGGCCTCGTCAGTGTGACCGGTTTTCAGACCGTCGACGGTCTTGTCGCGCCACAGCAAGAGGTTACGGTTGGGTTGCTTGATACCGTTCCAGAAGAACTCTTTCTGCGAGTAGATGGCGTAGTGAGCCGGGTCTTCGTGGATGATCGCCCGCGCCAGCACCGCCATGTCGTGAGCCGACGAATAGTGCTCGGGATTCGGCAGACCGGTAGGGTTCATGAAGTGGCTGTTGCTCATGCCCAGGTCGGCCGCGGTCTTGTTCATCATGTCGGCGAAGGCGTCTTCGCTGCCGGCGATGTGCTCGGAAACCGCGACGCTGGCGTCGTTACCCGACTGGATGATGATCCCGTGCAGCAGATCGCTGACGGTCACCTGCGATCCCACCTTGATGAACATCCGCGAACCGCC
The DNA here is from genome assembly GCF_029237275.1 of Pseudomonas sp. 3MA1. Lineage (NCBI taxonomy): Bacteria > Pseudomonadati > Pseudomonadota > Gammaproteobacteria > Pseudomonadales > Pseudomonadaceae > Pseudomonas > Pseudomonas sp. 3MA1. Next base: position 187,884 of record NZ_JAACFX010000008.1, read on the forward strand.
GGTACGCCAGGCGTTCTCGCTGACGGTCACCGGATCGTTCTCGCCGATCTGACCGCGACGGATTTCCAGGGTCGCGATGTAGGCGGTCATCAGCTTGGTCAGGCTGGCCGGAGGCAGGCGCTGGTCACCATTGTTCTCCACCAGCACGTTACCGCTGCTGGCGTCCATGAGCACATAGGATTTGGCGGCCAGTTGCGGTGGCGACGGCATCGCTTCGACCGCCCAGGCGGCGGGCGTGATGATCAGCGGGACAAGCAGGCACAGGCGTTTGGCAAAGGTGGTGATGTTCATCCGTCTCTCGAAGTTGCTAATGGAAACTTGCCCGGGAGGGCAAAACTATTTCAGACAGCCTTCTAAAGGGCTGTCGCGTATTCAGTTGTTCACTCACTGACCCTTGCCGGGCTTTTGTTGTTCGACGAGCCAACAACCAGGGTCCGCCCCCCAATACCGCGAGCGGACCTTCAATCTTCAATGTTCTTACTCGGCAGTGACCACGCTGGGCTGCCCCAGGTTAGCCAAGCGCACGCTGTTCTGCGCTTGCTGGGCCTCACCCGGCGTGCCGAACGGCCCCAGGCGGACCCGATGCAGGGTCTGCTGGTTGCGCACGATCGAGCTGATGAACACCGGGGCGCTCACCATGCTGCTCAATTTCGACCGCAACAGCTCGGCAGCGTCCGGGTTGGCGAAGGCGCCCACCTGCAGATACTGCCCGGAGCCTGCTGGAGCGGTGTTCTTCACTTGTACCGGGACCACCGCAGCGGCGTGCTGCTGAGGCGGCGGCGTCCATTGTTCGACAGTGCCGGTCGAGGCGGTAACCACCGGCGCGCTATTTTGCGCCACTTGCGGCTCGTTGAGCATCAACGGCGCCGGACGGCCACGCTGGGCCCACCATTGCTGCGGATCGATGCCCTCGACCTTGACCCGGGCAGTGCCGGTTTCGGCATAGCCGAGTTTCTTCGCCGCCGCGTAGGACAGGTCGATGATCCGGTCGGAATAGAACGGACCGCGGTCGTTGACCCGCAGGATCACGCTGCGGTTGTTGTCCAGGTTGGTGACCTTGACGTAACTGGGCAATGGCAGGGTCTTGTGCGCGGCGCTCATGCCGTACAGGTCATAGACCTCGCCATTGGCAGTGTTCTGGCCATGGAACTTGGTGCCGTACCAGGAGGCCGTGCCGGAAGCCACGTAGTTCTTCGACTCCTGGATCGGGAAGTAGGTCTTGCCCAGTACCGTGTACGGATTGGCCTTGTACGGGCCGGTATGCAGGGTCGGAGTCGCATCGGGGATCCGCGAAACGTCGACATCCCACCAGGGCGCGCCATCCTTGTGGGCACGGTTGACGTCCAGCCCCGGCATGGAACGCACGGCATTCGAAGATTTCTGCTGCGGCGAGCGGCTCGTCGAGCAACTGACCATCAGCAAGGACAACGCGGCAAAAGCCAGCAGCTTCAGGGGTTTGCGGATTGGCATTGCCAGCATTACTTGACGCCCCGTGCTTGGACCAGCTGTTCAGACAACTGATGTACGGCCATGGCATACATCACGCTGCGGTTATAGCGAGTGATCGCGTAAAAATTCTTCAGGCCCATCCAATATTCCGGGCCATTGTCACCTTCCAGGCGGAAAGCGGTGACCGGCATATCATCGCGCAGCGCATCATGACTCGACCAGCCCAGGGCTCGCAACTCCCCCACCGTCTTGGTCGGCTCGATGCCCGTGGTCAGGCCTTCGTCCACGCGATCACCACGCACATCGGCGCGGCTGACCACCGGTTCGCCGGCGACCCAGCCATGGCGTTTGAAGTAGCTGGCCACGCTGCCAATGGCATCGTCCGGGTTGGTCCAGATATTGATGTGCCCATCACCGTCAAAATCCACCGCATAGGCGCGGAAACTGCTGGGCATGAACTGGGGCAGGCCCATGGCCCCGGCGTAGGACCCCTTGAGACTCAGCGGATCAAGCTGCTCTTCACGGGCCAGCAGCAGGAACTCGCGCAGCTCCTTGCGGAAGAACTCGGCCCGCGGCGGATAATCGAACCCAAGGGTCGATAATGCGTCGATTACACGGTAATTCCCGGTATTGCGGCCGAAAAAGGTTTCAACGCCGATGATCGACACTATGACCTGGGCCGGCACGCCGTATTCCTGCTCGGCGCGGGCCAGGACCGCCTCGTGCTGACGCCAGAAATCCACCCCGCGCGCAATGCGCGCATCGGTGATGAACATCGGCCGGTATTCCTTCCACTGCTTGACCCGCTCGGCGGGCCGGGAAATGGCGTCAAGAATCGACTGCTTGCGCTCGGCCTCGCGGAACACGCCCATCAGCTGTTCCCCGGCAAAGCCATAGTCCCGAGTCATTTCGCCAACGAATTCGGCCACTTGCGGCGAACCTTCGTAATCACCGGCGAACGCGGTTTGCGCTGCACCCAGGATGCTTACCAGACCGACCCACGGCGCATACCGAGCGGCCCAGCCACGCATTGCTTGCATTGAATTCTTCACCTTAATCAAACCTGCGCGATCCACTTGCGATGGGTATGGATCGACATCAAAACCCCAAACGCTGACAGTAGTGTCACCAGCGAAGTTCCTCCGTAGCTAATGAACGGCAACGGCACTCCCACCACCGGCAACAAGCCACTGACCATACCGATGTTGACGAAAACGTAAACAAAAAACGTCATGGTCAGGCTGCCCGCGAGCAACTTGCCGAACAACGTCTGCGCCTGGGCGGTGATCACCAGCCCGCGCCCGATCAACAGCAGGTAGATCAGCAGCAGCGCACAGATGCCCACCAGGCCGAACTCCTCGCCCATGACCGCAATGATGAAGTCGGTGTGGCTCTCGGGCAGAAAGTCCAGGTGCGACTGGGTGCCCAGCAGCCAGCCCTTGCCGAAAACCCCGCCGGAACCGATGGCCGCCTTGGACTGGATGATGTTCCAGCCGGTGCCCAGAGGATCGCTCTCGGGATCGAGGAAGGTGAGAATCCGCTGCTTCTGGTAGTCATGCATGATGAAGAACCACATGGCGATCGCCACGGGCACCGCGGCCGCCAGCACGCTGAGGATCCAGCGCCAGCGCAGGCCGCCCATGAACAGCACGAAAGTGCCGCCGGCCAGGATCAGCAAGGCCGTCCCCAGGTCCGGCTGGCGCACGATCAGGATGAACGGAATGCCGATCAGGATCAGGCTGATCCCCACATGCTTGAGATGCGGCGGCAGCGTGCGCTTGGACAGGTACCAGGCGATGGTCGCCGGCATGATGATCTTCATGAACTCCGACGGCTGGAAGCGGATCACCCCGGGAATGTTGATCCAGCGGGTCGCACCCATGGCGTTGTGGCCCATGACGTCCACCACCACCAGCAACACCACGCCGAACACATAAGCCAGGGGCACCCAGCGCGCCATGAATCGCGGCTCGAACTGGGCGATGACAATCATCGACACCAGGCCGATACCAAAGGACGTGGCCTGCTTGGCCAAAAGATCCCAGCTCTTGCCGCTGGCCGAATACAGCACGAACAGGCTGCCGGCGGCCAGGGTCAGCAGCAGCACCAGCAACGGGCCGTCGATATGCAGGCGCTGCAACAGCGTCGCGCGACGCCGCATCACATCCTCACTGGAGAGGATGCGGTCAAAATTACTCTTCACGGGCCGTAGCCTCCGCGCTGATAGGGCTGGCGAACTCAGGCTTGAGCTGGCCATCCGGGCCGAGAAGCCAGGCATCCATCACCTGGCGCACCACTGGGGCCGCGACGCCGGAGCCCGACTCACCGTTCTCGACCATGACCGAGACCACGATTTTCGGGTTTTCCGCCGGGGCAAAACCGACAAACAGGGCGTGGTCGCGGTGCCGCTCCTGAACCTTGGAGCGGTCGTACTTCTCGCCCTGCTTGATGGCCACCACCTGGGCCGTACCACTCTTGCCGGCAATCCGGTATGGCGATCCGATTGCCGCCTTGCGCGCGGTGCCCCGGGCACCGTGCATCACCTGCTGCATGCCGTGATTGACCTTCAGCCAATCCGACGGGTCGCGCAGGACGATATCCGGCATCGGGTTGTGGTCCACCGGTTTCTCGCCCTCGATGCTCTTGGCCAGGTGCGGCCGGTTCCACTTGCCCTTGCTGGCAACCAGCGCGGTGGCCTGGGCCAGTTGCAACGGGGTGGACTGCATGTAGCCCTGACCGATCCCGAGAATCAGGGTTTCCCCCGGGAACCAGGCCTGGCGCCGGGTGGCACGCTTCCACTCACGGGTCGGCATCAGCCCCGGGGACTCCTCGAACATGTCCAGGGAGACTTTCTGGCCGATCCCGAACTTGCTCAGATAGGCCGAGAGCCGATCGATGCCCAGCTTGTGGGCCAGGTCGTAGAAATAGGTGTCATTGGACCGCATGATCGCGGTATCCAGGTCGACATAACCGTCACCGGTGCGGTTCCAGTTACGGTACTTGTGATCGTAGTTGGGCAACTGGTAGTAACCCGGGTCGTAGACGCGGGACGAGGCCGTCACCACCCCGGCATCCAGCCCGGCAATGGCTACCGCCGGCTTGATGGTCGAGCCCGGTGGATACAGGCCGCGCAGCACCCGGTTGAACAGTGGCCGGTCGATCGAGTCACGCAACTCGGCATAGGCCTTGAAGCTGATGCCGGTGACGAACAGGTTGGGATCGAAGCTCGGCTGGCTGACCATTGCCAGCACTTCACCGGTGTTCGGATCCAGCGCTACCACCGCACCACGGCGCCCGCCCAGAGCCAGTTCCGCCGCCTCCTGCAACTTGATGTCCAGGCTCAGGACAATGTCCTTGCCGGGAATCGGATCGGTGCGCTTGAGCACCCGCAGCACCCGGCCACGGGCGTTGGTTTCCACCTCTTCGTAGCCGACCTGGCCGTGCAACTCCGGCTCGTAGAAACGCTCGATGCCGGTCTTGCCGATGTGGTGGGTGCCGCTGTAGTTCACCGGGTCCAGGGACTTCAGTTCTTTCTCGTTGATCCGCCCCATGTAGCCCACGGAATGCGCAAAGTGCGCGCCTTGAGGGTAATGGCGGACCAACTGGGCCACCACTTCCACCCCGGGCAGGCGGAACTGGTTCACCGCGATTCGGGCGATCTGTTCTTCGGTCAATTCGAACAGGATCGGCACCGGCTCGAAGGGACGCCGTCCCTGCTTCATGCGCTTTTCGAACAGCACGCGATCTTCCGGGGTCAGCTCCAGGACCTCGACGATCACGTCGAGGACCTGCTGCCAATTGCCGGAACGCTCGCGGGTCATGCTCAGGCTGAAGCTGGGCCGGTTATCGGCCACCACCACGCCGTTACGGTCGAAAATCAGCCCGCGAGTCGGGGGAATCGGTTGCACATGCACCCGATTGTTCTCCGAAAGCGTGGAGTGATAGTCGTACTGGATCACCTGCAGGTAATACAGCCGGGCAATCAGCACGCCAATCAGGCAGATCACCATAATGGCGCCGAACACGACCCGGCCACGCACCAGACGGGCGTCTTTTTCGTGGTCCTTGATACGGATCGGCTGGGACATTAGGGGCGCGGGCTACTTGTGATAAGGGTGCCCGGACAGCACGGTCCAGGCGCGATACAGCTGTTCACCGATGAGAATCCGCACCAGCGGGTGGGGCAGGGTCAGCGGCGACAGCGACCAGCGCTGATCCGCCCGCGCACAGACTTCCGGCGCCAGCCCTTCCGGGCCACCGACCATGAAATTCACGGTGCGCGAATCGAGGCGCCAGCGATCCAGTTCCACCGCCAGTTGCTCGGTGCTCCAGGGCTTGCCATGCACCTCAAGGGTGACGATGCGCTCGTTATGCCCGACCTTGGCCAGCATGGCCTCGCCTTCCTGACGGATAAAGCGAGCCACGTCGGCGTTCTTGCCGCGGGTATTGAGCGGAATTTCCACCAGTTCCAACGCCAGCTCGGAGGGCAGACGCTTGGCATATTCGTGCCAACCCTCTTCCACCCACTTGGGCATGCGTGAACCGACAGCGATCAGACGCAGGCGCACAACCGTCCCTTATTGCTGGTCTTTGTTGAGCTTGGTGAAGTGCTCGTGGCCATGCTCCGGGCTGTGGTGCTTGCCATCGGCCGCGCGGCTCTGCTCGGCGCCCTGCCACAGACGCTCCAGGTCGTAGAACTGACGAGCCGAGGCGGTCATCATGTGCACGATCACGTCGTCCAGGTCCAGCAGGACCCAGTCGCTGTCGCCCTTGCCTTCTTCACCCAGCGGGCGCACGCCCTGGGCCTTGACCATTTCGCGGACCTTTTCCAGCATCGCGCCGATCTGGCGGTTGGAGGTACCGGTGGCGATGATCATGTAGTCAGTGATGCTCTGCTTGTCGCGAACATCGATCACCAGAACGTCCTGGGCCTTGACGTCTTCCAGCGCGGCGACAGCCACCTTGACCAGATCTTCGCCTTTCATTACTTGGTTAGTCATATAAAACTCGTTCAGCTCGTATGTTTGGAGCGCCGCTCAGCACAGGCCGGCAGCGTTCCTTCAGTTCGGCGCACGGTAAAGTCCGTGAGCATCGATATAGGCCAGGACCGCGTCAGGCACCAGGAAACGTACCGACTTACCGCTGGCCAGCAGTTGACGGATCTGGGTGGCGGACACCGCAAGCGGCGTCTGCCAGACGAATGCAATGTGTCCCCCCGGCCCTTGCAGGGCCAGTGGGTCGCTCACCGAGCGCGCCGCCAACAGGTTGCGCAAGGCATCCGGCGGCTCGCTGTCGGCATCCGGGCGTTGCAGCACCAGGATGTGGCAATGCTGGAGAAGTTCTTCCCAACGATGCCAGGTGGGCAGGCCGCAAAACGCGTCCCAGCCCAGTAACAGAAACAACTGGTCATCCGCGGCCAACTCGGCCCGCATCTGTTCCAGGGTGTCGATGGTGTAGGACGGTTTGTCCCGCTTCAACTCGCGGTCGTCCACCACCAGGGGGGAAACGCCCGCCACCGCACATTCGACCATCGCCAGACGATCGAGCGCCGACACCTGCGGTGTATCCCGATGCGGCGGCCTGGCACTGGGGGTCAGGCGCAGCTCATCGAGTTGCAGGGATTCCGCCACCTCCAGCGCGCCACGCAAGTGGCCGATATGCACTGGATCGAAGGTGCCGCCCAGCAGACCGATACGTTTGCCCATCAAGTGCGCACGTGACCGTCGCCGAAGACTACGTATTTCTCGCTGGTCAGGCCTTCCAGGCCCACCGGGCCACGGGCGTGCAGCTTGTCGGTGGAGATACCGATCTCCGCGCCCAGGCCGTATTCAAAGCCGTCGGCAAACCGTGTCGAGGCGTTGACCATGACCGAACTGGAGTCCACTTCGTTGAGGAAGCGCCGGGCATCACTGAAGTTTTCGGTGACGATCGAGTCGGTATGGTGCGAGCCATAGGTGTTGATGTGCTCGATGGCCTGATCCAGGTTGTCCAGCACGCGGATCGAAAGGATCGGCGCGGTGTACTCGGTGCGCCAGTCTTCTTCGGTGGCTTGCAGCACATCAGCCCCGAGGATGGCGCGGGTTTGCTCGCAGCCGCGCAGTTCGACGCCCTTGTCGCGATAGATTGCGGCCAGCGGCGGCAATACACGCTCGGCAATGGCGGCATGAACCAGCAGCGTTTCCATGGTGTTGCACGGGGCGTAGCGCTGGGTCTTGGCGTTGTCGGCAATGCGGATCGCCTTGTCCAGGTCCGCCGCCACATCGATATACACGTGGCAAACGCCGTCCAGATGCTTGATCACCGGCACCTTGGCGTCACGGCTGACTCGCTCGATCAGGCTCTTGCCGCCACGAGGCACAATTACGTCGACAAACTCGGGCATGGTGATCAGCGCGCCCACAGCAGCGCGATCAGTGGTTTCCACCACTTGCACCACGTGAGGCGGCAGATCGGCAGCCGCCAGGCCCTGCTGAATGCAGGTGGCAATGGCACGGTTGGAATGAATGGCCTCGGAACCACCCCGCAGGATGGTGGCATTGCCCGACTTCAGGCACAGGCTGGCAGCATCGATGGTCACGTTCGGACGGGACTCATAAATAATGCCGATCACTCCCAGAGGCACGCGCATCTTGCCCACCTGGATGCCCGAAGGCAGGTAGCGCATGTCGCGGATTTCACCGATGGGGTCAGGCAGCTTAGCCACCTGACGCAGGCCTTCGATCATCTCGTCGATACGTACGGGGGTCAGCGCCAGACGATCCAGCAGAGCCGGTTCCAGACCATTGGCCCGGCCGTTGGCCAGGTCCTGCTCGTTGGCTGCGGTCAGCTCCGGTCGCGCCGCGTCCAACGCATCGGCAGCCGCCAGCAGCGCACGATTCTTCTGCGCGGTGGTGGCACGGGCGATCACCCGGGAAGCTTGGCGGGCAGCGCGACCCAAACGGGTCATGTAGTCAAGAACGGACTCAGTCATGGTCTGGTGTGGTCTTGGCAAAGAGGAAAGCGGCTGATTATAGCTGTCGCGCCCGTTCACGGACAGCGGTCACGGGCGGATGGTCGAAATGGAGTGTAAATACTCGTGCTTCAGCCTGAATTAAGCCTGGAGTTGTTACCATTGCGTCACTTTTTTCGCCATCACCCTCGCCGCCATGTCCATCCCAACCTCCGCGCAGCCGCCCAAAGCCTTGCCTGACGGCTTTTTCGACCGTGACGCACAATTGCTCGCCCGTGAACTACTGGGCAAGGTCATCCGCCACAAGGTCGGCGAACTCTGGTTATCCGCGCGCATTATTGAAACCGAAGCCTATTACTGCGAGGAAAAAGGCAGCCACGCCTCCCTCGGCTACACAGAAAAACGTAAGGCTTTGTTTCTGGATGGCGGCCACATCTATATGTACTACGCCCGCGGCGGCGACTCGCTGAACTTCAGCGCCCAGGGTCCCGGCAACGCGGTGCTGATCAAGTCCGGCTACCCCTGGCTCGATCCGCTCTCCGGCCCCGCCAGCCTGGCGCAGATGCAACTGAACAACCCGGACGCCAGCGGTCACCCGCGCCCAGCGCAAAAGCTCTGCGCCGGCCAGACCCTGCTGTGCAAGGCCATGGGCCTCAAAGTCCCGAATTGGGATGCAAAACGTTTCGATCATGAAGCGCTGTTCGTCGAGGACGTCGGCAACACTGTGCCACGCATCATCCAGACCACGCGCCTGGGCATTCCCCACGGCCGTGACGAACACCTGATGTACCGTTTCGTCGATGCCGCCTTCGCCCCCTACTGCACTCGGAACCCGCTGCGACGCGGTCAGGTCGAAGGGCGCGACTACCTGATCCTCGGCTGAAGCAACGCTATCCGCTGCTCCGCCGCCAACCACAATGGAGTTGAATTTATGGGCCCATGGCTCGACAGCGTGACTGCCTGGCTGACCACCCACCCGCAATGGCTGGCCGCCGCCGTGTTTATCGTGGCCTGCGTGGAATGCCTGGCCATTGCCGGCCTGATCGTCCCGGGCACGGTGCTGCTGTTCGCGATTGCCGTGCTGGCCGGCAACGGCGCGCTGTCGCTGGGGGAAACCCTGCTGCTGGGCCTGTTTGGCGGCCTGCTCGGGGACCTGGTGTCCTACCTGCTGGGGCGCCACTTTCATCAGAGCATCCGCCGCCTGCCGGGCCTGCGCCAGCATCCGGAATGGATCAACGGCGCCGAGAACTACTTCCAGCGCTACGGCATCGCCAGTCTGTTGGTGGGGCGTTTCATCGGCCCTCTGCGCCCCATGCTGCCCATGGTAGCGGGCATGTTCGACATGCCCTTCCCGCGTTTCATGGCCGTCAGCCTGCTGGCCGCGGCGGGCTGGTCGGTGGCTTACCTGCTGCCGGGCTGGGCCACCGGTGCGGCGATCCGCCTGCCGCTGCCCGAGGGTTTCTGGCCACAAGCCGGTGTCGTCGCCGGCAGCCTGGCGCTGTTGATCGGTTTGAGCATCACCAGCAGCCTGCGCCGCCACCGCCGGGCGACCCTGCTGATGTCCGGCACCAGCCTGCTGATCCTGGCTGGACTGTTCATCGGCTATCCCTATCTCACGGCATTCGACCAGGGGTTGATCGCTCTGGTGCAGGAACACCGGGACCCGACCCTGGACAAGATCATGGTGATGATCACTCAGGTCGGCGAGTTTCGCGCCATGTTCATCACCAGCGTGGTGCTGACCCTGCTGCTTCTGGCCCTGCGGCAATGGCGCCACGCGGTATTCGCCGGGGCGACCCTGATGTGCACCGCCCTGGCCAATACCGGCAGCAAATGGTTTTTCGCCCGCCTGCGGCCTGAAGTCCTGAGCGACCCGCTCACCAGCTACAGCATGCCCAGCGGCCACGCCTCGGGTTCCTTTGCGCTGTTCCTGACCCTGGCGGTATTGGCCGGACGCGGCCAGCCGCCCAGGATGCGCCTGACCTGGCTACTGCTGGGTTGCCTGCCGGCGGCCTCGATTGCCGTGTCGCGGGTGTACCTGGGGGCTCACTGGCCCAGCGACATCCTCGCCGGCGCGATGCTCGCGACCTGCGTCTGCGCCGCCAGCCTGACCCTGATTCAATGGCAGGCTCCGCTCAAGCCGATGCCGGCCCGGGCCTGGTGGATAGTGCTGCCGGTGATGCTGCTGATGTGCGGTTTCATGGCCACCCGACACCTGCCCCATGCCCTGTTGCGCTACGCCTATTAATGAATCCGGGCCCCAGCTGCAGCGGCCGGTGCAGGTGCCGGCTCAGGCGAACAGTTCGCCCTGCAGCTCGTCCAGCAATTGCTGGATGGCATCCAGGCGCTGGCGCGGGTCATCCAGTTGCAGCAGGTCGATCTTGTCCTGCTCGGAGAAGGGCAGCAGGTAGGCCAGTTGATTGGCCAGGGACAATTGCCCCTCGGCCTCGCTGCCCATGTCCAGAGCCTCCACCATCGGATGCTCGGCCAAGGCCTTGAGCAGGGCGATCAGGTCGGCGTCCTCGTCTTGCAGCGGCTGCTCGCTGGCTTCTTGCAGCCACTGGACCTGGGCCACGGTCAATTGGTCCCTCTGCACCTCACTGCTGAGCACGCGAAAACGCCGGCCGCCCTTGACCCTGATGCCCAGCAATCCATTGTCCTGCTGGTGAAAATCGGTGATCAGCGCCTCACAGCCCACCAGGGCATAGCCGGGCGCTGCTGGGCCGACCTCCTCGCCCTCAAGGATGCACACCACGCCGAAACCGCAGCCCTGCTTCATGCAGCGGCCGATCATGTCCAGGTAGCGCGCCTCGAAAATCTGCAGATCGAGGATGCAGTCGGGGAACAACACGGTATTCAGCGGAAACAGCGCCAGGCTCATACACCCATCCTTAAACCAGCAAAGACACCGCCAACGGCAGCAACACCGCCGTGGCCACGCCCATCAGACTCATCGCCAGCGCCGCAAAGGCGCCGCATTCCTCACTTTCCTGCAACGCCACCGAAGTGCCCACGGCGTGGGCGGTCATGCCCAGCGCCATGCCCCGCGCCTCGGGACCATGCACCCCCAGACGATCGAGAATGGCCGGGCCGAAGATCGCCCCGATCACCCCGGTGATCAGCACGAACACCGCCGCCAACGCCGCCACCCCGCCGATCTGTTCGGCCACCAGCATGGCGATGGGCGAAGTCACCGACTTGGGCGCCATGGTCATCAAGATCATGTGCTCGGCGCCAAACCACCCTGCCAGGATCACCCCCAGACTGGTGGCCAGCACCCCACCCACCACCAGCGTAGTGAAGATTGGCCAGAACAATTGGCGAATGCGCCGCAGATTGAGATACAGCGGCACCGCCAGGGCCACCGTGGCCGGGCCCAGCAGAATGCTCAGGATCTCGGTGCTCTTGCGGTACTCCGCGTAGCTCAGGCCGCAGCCGAGCAACACACCGATTACCAGCAGCATGGACACCAGCACCGGCTGCAGGAACATCCAGCGAGTCTTCTCGAAAGCCGCCAGCACCAGTTGATAGGCCCCCAGGGTGATGCCGATGCCGAACAGGGGATGATGAATCACGGCCGCCCAGGCACCTTGCCAATCGAGGGTCATTGGCTGTCCTCCCGGCGGGCCTGGCGCTTGACCAGGCGCTGCATCAGCACGCCGACAAAGGCCATGGAAATGATCAGCGACAACACCAGCGCGCCACTGATGGCCCAGAAGTCCGCGGCGATATCCCGGGCATAGACCATCACGCCCACCGCAGGCGGCACCAGCAGCAGCGGCAGGTAACGCAACAGGCTGCTGGCCGCCTGGCTCAACGGCTCCCCCACCTCACCGCGCAGCACCAGGAAAACCAGGAGCAGCAACAAGCCGATGATGGGGCCGGGCAGCACGGGCAACAGCAGGTGATTGAGCGCCGTGCCGAGCAATTGGAACAGCACCAGCCATGTCAAACCGCGTAACAACATACCGCCTCTCCAGCCAGATCCCGTCGCGCATTATAAGCACGCAGGCGCTATGAACCGGCATTCGCCAAAAGCATGGATGTTTACCGGGAAGGATCGCCATGATGATCTAAAGTGGATGTTTCGGAGCGCAAAGTACTGCGTCCAATACTAAAAAACGTTGATCCAAGGAGAGTCTCAATGCCCTATGTTCCTGTTGCAGAGCTCAAAGATTATGTCGGGAAGGAACTCGGACGCTCCCAGTGGTTCACCATCGACCAGGAGCGCATCAACCTGTTTGCCGAAGCCACCGGCGACTTCCAGTTCATTCACGTCGATCCGGTCAAGGCGGCAAAAACCCCGTTTGGCACCACCATCGCCCACGGCTTCCTGACCCTATCGCTGATCCCCAAACTGATGGAAGACATTCTCGTGCTGCCCGAAGGGCTGAAGATGGTGGTCAACTATGGCCTGGACAGCGTGCGCTTCATCCAGCCGGTGAAAGTCGACTCCAAGGTAAGGCTCAAGGTCGAACTGACCGAGGTCACCGAGAAGAAACCCGGCCAATGGCTGCTCAAGGCCACCGCCACCCTGGAGATCGACGGCGAGGAAAAACCCGCCTACATCGCCGAGCCCCTGTCGCTCTGTTTCGTCTGAAACCTTGCCGATGCGAAACAGCTCACGCTGTTTCGCTCAACCTCTCTATATATAAGTCACACCGCTGCGGCATACTCGGTCCCCTAATTATCCGGAACCCGTTATGCGCCCACTTGTACCCCTGGTCTTGACCCTTTTGCTCAGCGCTTGCGGAGACGGCGAATCGCTGTTGCCGCCCGATGCCCGACTGCCCGACGGCGGGCGCTATCGCGGTGACCTGGTCAATGGCCTGCTCCAGGGACAGGGACGCATCGACTACCCCAACGGCAGCTGGTACGCCGGCCAGTTCGACAAGGGCCAATGGCACGGCCAGGGGGAATGGCACGGCAGCAATGGCGAGGTCTATCGCGGCCAGTTCCAGCAGGGCCTGTTCCATGGCCAAGGCACCCTGACCACCAAGGACAGCAGTTACAGCGGCGGCTTCAAGCTCGGCCGCCGGGACGGCGAAGGCACCCTTAAAGAAAACGGCATGACCTATCGCGGCGAGTTCAAGGCCGACCTGTACTCGGGCCTGGGCCGCCTGGAGCTGGAAGACGGCAGCCAGTATCAGGGACAGTTCGCCAAGGGCAAGCCCAACGGCGAGGGCCAGCGCAGCGATGGCAACGGCAACCAGTTCACCGGCCACTTCGTCAACGGCCAGCTGGAAGGCAACGGCACCTTCAACAGCGCCGAAGGCGACATCTATGTCGGCGGCTTCAAACACAACCAGCTCAATGGCAAGGGTCGTTACGAAAACTCCGACGGCGACGTGTGGATCGGTCAATTCAAGGAAGGCGCCCTGGGCGGCAAGGGCGAGTTGATCGGTGCCGACGGCAGCCACTACATCGGCGGCTTCAGCGACTGGCGCTTCAGCGGCGAGGGACGCCTCAACCTCAGTGACGGCAGCTTCTACATTGGCGGCTTCGACAGCGACAACTATCAAGGCCGTGGCGTGCTGGTACTGCGCGATGGCAGCGTACAAAGCGGCGTGTGGAACAACGGCCTGCGAGTTCGCGACGCCGACGGCAAGCTCTTGCCCGACCCACTGGAAAGCGCCCTGCTGGTCCAGGGCCACTTGCTGCAGGAAGCCCTGGACGGGGTGCCCCCCTCCACCCCAGGCATCAAGCTCTACAGCCTGACCCTGGCCGGCGACGGCAAGCAGAGCGTGTTCCTGCGTGAAGCCGACTACGTCAGCAACATGCTCGCCAGTCGCTTCGGCGCCTTTGGCCAGATCCGCCTGGTGAACCACCGCGACCACCTGACGAGCCGGCCGATGGCCACCCGGGAAAACCTGCGCCGCGCCGCCCAGACCCTGGCCGAACGCAGCAGCCCCGACGACCTGGTGTTCATCTACCTCACCAGCCACGGCACCAGCGAGCACGAACTGGTGCTGGATCAACCACGCCTGGAACTGGCCGACCTGCCCGCCGATGAGCTGGCCAGCGTCCTGGCCCCATTGAAAAATCGCGACAAAATCATCGTCATCTCGTCCTGCTATTCCGGCGGTTTCATCCCTGCCCTGAAGGATGAGCGGACCCTGATCATGACCGCCTCCCAAGCTGACCGAGTCTCCTTCGGCTGCTCGGAAGAAGCCGACTTCACCTACTTCGGCGACGCCCTGTTCGCCCAGGCACTGAACCAGACGGACGATCTGGAGCACGCCTTCAAGCTGGCCAGGGCCACCGTCGCCGAACGCGAACAGGCAGATGGCTTCGAGGCCTCGGAACCACAGATCTGGGCCCCCAAGGGGGTCATTGCCCACTGGCAACAACTGCGTAAACAGCAGGCACGAAAAGCGCTGCAAAGTGTCTCTATAGGCAACAAGGAAGCCCAGAGCAACTAAGCTGGAACCGTATCAAGGGGGGAATGACCATGTATTTGACGCCTCAGCACATCCTGCTCGCCGGCGCCTCGGGCCTGACCGGAGAGCAACTGCTCGATCGCCTGCTCAACGAACCCACCGTGGTCCGCGTCCTGGCGCCCAGCAGACGCCCACTCAGCGAACACCCACGCCTGGAGAACCCCGTTGGCGATCCGGCGGTGTTCCTGCCGCAATTGAGCGGCAAGGTGGAAATCGCCTTTTGCTGCCTGGGCACCACCATCAAGCAGGCAGGCTCCGAAGCGGCCTTTCGCGCCGTGGACCTGGATCTGGTGGTGGCGTTCGGCAAGCGCGCCCGGGAGCTGGGGGCACGCCACCTGATAGTGGTCAGTGCACTGGGCGCCGACCCCAAGTCATCGATCTTCTACAACCGGGTCAAAGGTGAAATGGAAGAGGCCCTGAAACAGCAGGGCTGGCCACAACTGACCATTTGCCGGCCGTCATTGCTGCTGGGGGATCGTATCGAGCCGCGCCTGGGCGAGCAGCTGGCCGGGCCGCTGTCTCGACTGATCCCTGGAAAATACCGCGGCATCGAAGCCTGCCAACTGGCCCGGGCAATGTGGCGCCTGGCGCTTGAAGAGCAGAGCGGCACGCGGGTCGTCGAGTCCGACGAACTGCGCAAGCTGGGTAAATGAATCGTTCGCCGGCAAGCCGCTCCTGCGCGTACCTGTAGGAGCCGGCTTGCCGGCGAAGCACTACAACCCGCCCGTCGCCTGAAACCCCACCCCCAATACCGTCAGCACCGACAGCGGCAGCAACAGGGTATCGAGCAATGCGCTGGCCGGCAGATCCACCCCGGGATAGCTCGGGGCCTCGGCGCCAAAGCGGTCCATGGCGCAGCAACCACCCTGCATCGCATACAGGTCCAGACGCGTCCCCGAATACACCACCGGCGCACCCGGTTGCGCGGCATTCAAGGTCCGCACCGTGGCGCAGCCCGCCAGTTGCAGGACAGCCAGCAGTATCAACAGGGATTTATTCATCGCTGCTCAAATGATGCTCGCCCCAGCGCGGCAACATGTCCTGAGGAATGTTCAGCAGATTGAGAATCCGCGCCACCACGAAATCCACCAGGTCATCGATGGTCTGCGGCTGATGATAGAAGCCCGGCGACGCTGGCAGGATGGTCACCCCCATGTTGGACAGCTTGAGCATGTGCTCCAGATGAATGCTGGAGTACGGTGCCTCGCGGGGCACCAGGATCAACTGCCGGCGCTCCTTGAGGGTGACATCCGCCGCACGTTCGATCAGGTTGTTGCAGGCACCGGTGGCAATCGCCGACAAGGTGCCGGTGGAACAGGGCACCACCACCATCGCCGCCGGCGAGCCGGAGCCCGAGGCCACCGGCGACATCCAGTCTTCCTTGCCGTAAACCCGGATCTGCCCCGCCGCCGCACCGGTGTATTCGGTGAGGAAAGCCTGCATCAACTGCGGCTTGGGTGGCAGGCTGACATCGGTTTCCGTGGCCATGACCAGTTGCGCGGCCTTGGAGATCAGAAAGTGCACTTCCCGATCCTCACGCACCAGGCAATCGAGCAAGCGCAAGCCGTACTGGGCGCCAGAGGCGCCGGTCATGGCCAGGGTGATGCGTTCCGGACCGTTGCTCATTGCAGTGCCTCGGCCAGTTTGCCGTGCAGCCCGCCGAAGCCGCCGTTACTCATGATCACCACCTGGGTGCCGGGTTTGGCCTGGCTCTTCACCCGTTCGATGATGCCCTCCAGGGAATCACTGACAATCGACGGCACCGAACACAGGGCCGCCGTGGCCGCCAGGTCCCAGCCCAGGTTGGCCGGTGCGTACCAGATCACCTGATCGGCCTGACTGACGCTTTCCGGCAGACCATCACGGTGCGCACCGAGCTTCATGGAATTGGAGCGCGGCTCAATGATGGCGATCACCGGGGCATCGCCGACCCGCTTGCGCAGGCCATCCAGGGTGGTGGCAATGGCCGTCGGGTGGTGGGCGAAGTCGTCATAGATGGTCACGCCATGCACTTGCGCGACCTTCTCCATGCGCCGCTTCACGCTCTTGAACGCACTCAGGCCGGCAATCCCCATGGACGGCACCACGCCGACATGACGCGCGGCGGCCAGGGTTGCCAGGGCATTGGCCACGTTGTGCTGGCCGGTCAGTTCCCACTCCACCACGCCCTGGCTCACGCCTTCGAACATCACCTCAAAGGCTGAACCGTCGGCGCTGAGCAACTTGACCTGCCACTGGCCGCCGGCACCGGTGGTCTGCACCGGGGTCCAGCAGCCCATCTCGATCACCCGCTGCAACGCCGGCTCGGTGGTGGGATGAATCACCAGGCCTTCGCTGGGAATGGTCCGCACCAGATGATGGAACTGCCGCTCGATGGCCGCCAGATCCGGGAAAATGTCCGCATGATCGAACTCAAGGTTATTGAGGATCGCGGTGCGCGGGCGGTAATGGACGAACTTCGAGCGTTTGTCGAAGAAGGCGCTGTCGTATTCATCGGCCTCGATCACGAAGAACGGCGTACCGCCCAAGCGCGCCGACACCGCGAAGTTCTGCGGCACGCCGCCGATCAGGAAGCCCGGGCTCATGCCGGCATGCTCCAGCACCCAGGCCAGCATGCTGCTGGTGGTGGTCTTGCCGTGGGTGCCGGCCACTGCCAATACCCAGCGCCCCTGCAGCACATGGTCCGCCAGCCATTGCGGGCCGGACACATAGGGCAGGCCCTTGTTCAGTACATATTCCACGGCCGGATTGCCCCGGGACATGGCATTGCCGATCACCACCAGATCCGGCGCCGGGTCCAGTTGCGCAGGATCATAGCCTTGAGTCAGTTCGATGCCCTGGGCCTGCAACTGGGTGCTCATCGGCGGATAGACGTTGGCGTCGGAGCCCGTTACGCGATGGCCCAGCTCTTTGGCCAGAACCGCCATCGACCCCATGAATGTGCCGCAGATACCGAGAATATGGATGTGCATAGTCGACCTCGAAAAACATCGGCGCAGGTTAGCCTAGAGGGCTGCAAATCGCACCCATTAGCTGAACGGGAGGTTGCCCGCCCTCGCCGGCGCCGGCACCAGTCGCGCAACCCGGTCCCAGCGACCACAGGCCGGGCTTAGCGCGCGATACCGTGCTTGCGCAGCTTTCTATAAAGAGTGTTGCGGCTGACCCCCAGTTGCTCGGCGGTGTGGGTCATGTGCCAGCGCTGCTGCTCCAGGGCTGCCAGCAACGCCACCCGCTCGGCATCGTCCAGGGGCCGCTCCTGCACCTCGGCAATCGATTCGCTGATCGGTGCCGGGCGACTGTGGCGGATCAACGGCGGCAGGTCCTCCAGAGCAATGCGACCGTTCTCGCACAAGGCCGCCAGGGTCCGCAGCACGTTGCGCAGCTGGCGCACGTTGCCTGGCCATGAATAGCTCAGCAAGGCCTGACGCGCGCCCTCGTCCAGCACCACGGGCTGCTCGCCCGCCTCTTCGGCCAGGAGAAAGTCCAGCAACCGGGATTTGTCGCTGCGATCGCGCAAGGCCGGCAAGGCGATCTCCAGGCCATTGAGCCGGTAATACAGGTCCTCGCGAAAACTGCCATCACGCACCCGCTCCAGCAGGTCTCGGTGAGTGGCACTGATGATGCGCACGTTGACGGCCTGCGGCTCACCGCCAATCGGCACCACCAGCCGATCCTCCAGCACCCGCAGCAAGCGGGTCTGCAAGGCCAAGGGCATATCGCCGATTTCATCGAGGAACAGGGTGCCGCCATCGGCCTGTTGCAACTTGCCGCGCATGCCTTCCTTGCGCGCCCCGGTAAAACTGCCACCGCGATAACCGAACAATTCGCTTTCGATCAGGCTTTCCGGGATCGCCGCGCAGTTGAGTGCGACAAACGCCTTGTCCGCCCGGGCGCTGCCCTGGTGCACCGCCTTGGCAAACGCTTCCTTGCCGGAGCCGGTCTCGCCATTGATCAGCAGCGGCACATCGCGCTCGAAGACTCGCGAAGCCCGGCGAAAATCGTTCTGCAGGCCGTCATCCCCCAGGCAGATGCCTGCCGGGCGCGGCGGCGCAATGACCACCGGCGAGCGCAGCACCGGCGCCGAAGCCGGCTGCGGCTGGCCGCGCAACAAGGCGAACAGGCGCCGTCCATCCCGAGTGCGCAAAGGCCAACTGGCGCTGGCATTGATGCTGGCGCGGCTAAACAACTCATCCAGGGAGCAATCGAAAAAGCTCTCTACCGGCTTGCCCAGCAAACCGCCACGAATGTGCCCCAACAAGTTCAGGGCACTCTGGTTCACCGCACAGATCCGCCCTTCGCCGTCGAACGCCAGCAAGCCCTCGCTGAACAACCCCACCGACTCCGCCTGCAGATGAAAGCGCAGCAGCCACTGGTTCTCGAAATAACGCAGGAAATAGCAGCTCTCGATCATCTTCGCCGAGAGGTTGACCAGCGCCATGGTATGGAACTGGCTCTGGCGGGAAACATCCTGGCGCGCCGAGGACACATCCAGCACCGCCAGCAACTCGCCATGGGGATCGAACACCGGGCTCGCCGAACAGGTCAGGCCGGTGTGCCGGCCGCGAAAATGCTCGTCCTGGTGAATGGTCAGCGACTGGCGCTCCACCAGGCAGGTGCCGATGCCATTGGTGCCCTCACGCGCCTCGCTCCAGTCGGCGCCGAGCCAGAGGCCCGCGCGCTCGAAGATCTTGCGCTCGCTGGGGGCGGTGATGCAGTTGAGGATCACCCCCCGGGCATCGGTCAACAGCACCGCATGCCCGGCGCCGGACAATTGCTGATGCAGGTTGGTCATCTCGGTTCCGGCAATCTGCAGCACATCCTGCAATCGCTCGCGGCTCTCCAGCAGACGCCCGTGCTCCAGCACCGTGGGCGCCATGGCCTGGGCCGGATCCAGATGATAGTCCTCAAGACAACGCAGCCAGGAACGGGCGATGGAAGGATCGCTGCCCGGGCCCTGCAGATGGGCCTTGCCCTGGGCCACGGTGAGCACCTGCTGGGCATGCCGGCTCAAGTGATTACTACTGTGCATTTCTTATTATTCTCCTGCTGCGCTGACACGCTCAGACGAAATACCGTCGCCACTGCCGGGCTGCAATCGACTACGAAGGAGGAATGCTCATCAGATTTGTCCGACAAGATTCGACACGCGAACCAGCATCCTCCAGCCGCTGCTCCATTGCAATGCCAGCCTGACCCACAGGTCACAGGTTGTGCCAATAACGTTACAAACTGTCACTTGCCCCTGTACCGGATCCGTCACAACACCGTGCCGGCGCCTGATCGAAACATCCGCAAACCCTTGATGCACATAGCTCCCACCACGCTGGCCCGACCTTTGCTCTACGCTTTACATGCGCAAAAGCGCGTCCTCCCCCATAAGCATAAAAGCCAGGAGATACCCACCATGCGTTACGCACACCCCGGTACTGAAGGCGCTATCGTTTCGTTCAAGAGCAAGTACGGCAACTACATCAACGGCGAATTCGTCGCGCCGGTCAAAGGCCAGTACTTCACCAACACTTCGCCGGTCAATGGCCAGCCGATTGCCGAATTCCCCCGCTCCACCGCCGAAGACATCGACAAGGCGCTGGACGCCGCCCATGCCGCCGCCGACGCCTGGGGCGCCACCTCGGTGCAGGCCCGCTCGCTGATCCTGCTGAAGATCGCCGACCGCATCGAACAGAACCTGGAACTGCTGGCCATTACCGAAACCTGGGACAACGGCAAGGCCGTGCGCGAAACCCTCAACGCCGACATTCCCCTGGCCGCCGACCACTTCCGCTACTTCGCCGGTTGCCTGCGGGCCCAGGAAGGCAGCGCCGCGGAAATCGACGGCAACACCGTGGCCTACCACATCCATGAACCCCTGGGCGTGGTCGGGCAGATCATCCCGTGGAACTTCCCGATCCTGATGGCCGCCTGGAAACTCGCCCCGGCCCTGGCCGCCGGCAACTGCGTGGTGCTCAAGCCCGCCGAGCAGACCCCGCTGGGCATCACCGTGCTGATGGAAGTGATCGGCGACCTGCTGCCGCCAGGCGTGCTCAACGTGGTGCAAGGTTTCGGCCGCGAAGCCGGCGAGGCCCTGGCCACCAGCAAGCGCATCGCCAAGATCGCCTTCACCGGCTCGACCCCGGTGGGCTCGCACATCATGAAATGCGCCGCCGAGAACATCATTCCGTCCACCGTGGAACTGGGCGGCAAGTCGCCGAACATCTTCTTCGAAGACATCATGCAGGCCGAGCCGAAGTTCATCGAAAAGGCCGCCGAAGGCCTGGTGCTGGCGTTCTTCAACCAGGGTGAAGTCTGCACCTGCCCGTCCCGCGCCCTGGTGCAAGAGTCGATCTACGACGAATTCATGCAAGTGGTGATGAAGAAGATCGAACAGATCAAGCGCGGCGACCCGCTGGACACCGACACCATGGTCGGCGCCCAGGCCTCCGAGCAGCAGTTCGACAAGATCCTTTCCTACCTCGACATCGCCAAGAACGAAGGCGCGCAGCTGCTCACCGGCGGCAAGGTGGAGAAACTCGAAGGCGACTTGTCCAGCGGTTACTACATCCAGCCGACCCTGCTCAAGGGCACCAACAAGATGCGCGTGTTCCAGGAAGAAATCTTCGGCCCGGTGGTCAGTGTCACCACCTTCAAGGACGAAGCCGAAGCCCTGGCGATTGCCAACGACACCGAGTTCGGCCTGGGTGCCGGGGTCTGGACTCGCGACATCAACCGCGCCTATCGCATGGGCCGCGGGATCAAGGCCGGCCGCGTCTGGACCAACTGCTACCACCTGTACCCGGCCCACGCCGCGTTCGGTGGCTACAAGAAGTCCGGCGTTGGCCGTGAAACCCACAAGATGATGCTCGACCACTATCAGCAGACCAAGAACCTGCTGGTCAGCTACGACATCAACCCACTGGGCTTCTTCTGATCGATCCTCCCGGCGACCCAGGTCGCCGGGAGGCCTTTTCGCGGCCCCGCCGCGCCCGTTCACCTGCTCTGATCCGGTGCCGAAGGCTGGCCGGACGGGACACTGCTGTCGGAAGTTCTGCGCCAAACCAGTCGTGCACAGACCCTGCTTGAAAAACAATAACAAGGGACAAACGCAATGGATCAGATCGGCAACTACGTGCTCTACCTCATCATGCTCTGCGCCGTACTCGGCGCCTTCGCCGCCATCTACGACAGCGAGCGAGGCCTGGGCAAAGAATTCATGGAAGGCATCCATGCCACCGGCTACATCTTCGTGCCGGCCGCGGGGATCATGGCTTCCATTCCCTACCTGACCGTGGTCATCGAAACCGTCTTCGGACCGTTCTTCAATTCCCTGGGCGCCGACCCGGCCCTGGCGGCGACCATGATCATCGCCTCGGACATGGGCGGCTATCAGCTGGCCTCGGCCCTGGCCGCGAGCAAGGAAGCCCTGGTGATGGCCTTGATCACCGGTTTCATGGGCGGCGCCACCATCGTCTTCTCGATCCCCATGGGCCTGGCGATGCTCGACAAGCGCGACCACAAGTACATGGCCCTGGGGATCATGTCCGGCATCCTCACCATCCCCGTCGGGGTGATGATCGCCAGCCTGATCCTGGCCTTCAGCAACCCGGTGGTACGCGAACTGGTAAGCACCAACGGTGAAGCCAGCTACCAACTGGCCCTGGGCCTGGGCAGCATCTTCGCCAACCTGCTGCCGATCCTGATCTTCGTCGTCGCCCTGGCCCTGGGCCTGCGCTTTTTGCCGGACATGATGATCAAGGGCTTCATCATCTTCGGCCGGGCCATGGACGCAGCGATCAAGCTGGTGCTGGTGTTCTCCATTGTCGAGTACTTCACCGGGGCCTTCTCCGCGGTGTTCGGCAGTTGGGGCTTCCACCCGATCATCGCCGACGCCCAGGACCAGACCCGCGCCCTGGAAACCGCCGGCTACATCGGCATCATGCTGGCCGGCGCCTTCCCCATGGTCTACCTGCTGCGCAAGTACCTGGGCAAGCCTCTGGAAAACCTCGGCGGCAAGATCGGCCTCAGCGCCGTGGGCAGCGCCGGCATGCTGGCGACCATCGCCAACATCCTCGCCATGTTCCGCCTGGTGCGCCTCATGCCGCCCAAGGACAAGGTGGTGAACATCGCCTTCGGCGTCTGCGCCGCCTTCCTCCTGGGGGACCACCTGTCGTTCACCGCCAACTTCCAGCCGACCATCATCCTGCCGGTGCTGATCGGCAAGATCAGCGCCGGTTTCGTCGCCGTCGGCCTGGCCTACTGGCTGTCGGTGCCCAAGGCGCTGCAACTGGAAGCCCAGGATCGGGCGGCGGGGATCATCGCCCCGGGCGAGTACCTGGGCGGCACCGCGCTGGACACCCCGGAACCTGCGGGCCAGAAGGCCACCGCCTGACTCCGGCGCGGCGAGGAACGCCTGCATGCAAGCCATCACGGGCGGCACATCGGTATTGCTGCTGGGGCTGGACTTCGGCTCCACCACCAGCAGCGCGCTGATTGCCCAGGCCAGCCTGAGCAGCCATTGCGTCACCGGACGCATGGCCCTCAACGAGCCCCGGGTACTGTTTCGCGGCGAGCCGGTGTTTACCCCGTTCAAGGACCGGATCATCGATGAAGCGGCCATCCAGGGCCTGATCCAATGCTGGCTTGAGCAAGCCGGCGTGCGCCCGGAACAGCTGTTTTCCGCCGGTGTGATCATTACCGGCCTGGCGGCGCGGCGGCACAACGCCCAGGCCCTGACACGCCGGCTGGAGCAACTGATCGGTAACGTGCTGATCTCCCGCGCCGACGATGGCGGGCTGGAGTCCTGGCTGGCGTTCATGGGCAGTTGTTCGACCCTGAGCCGCTTTTATCCACAACAACCGCTGCTCAACCTGGATATCGGCGGCGGCACCACCAATGCCGCCTGGGGCCAGGACGGCAATGTGCTGGCCAGCGGCTGTCATTTCATCGGAGCCCGGCACTTGCAGTTCGAGCCGGGCAGTTATCGCCTCAGCGGCGTCTCGGAGTTCGGTCAGGCACTGCTCGATCACCTGGCAATCCACAAGAGCTCCGGACAAGTCCTCGACCGTGCGGAGCTGGACGCAGTGATCGACTGGTACGTCGACGCCCTGGTCGCCATTGCCGAAGGTGATCGCTCGTTCTTTGCCAGCCAGCTGGGCCAGTTGACCGAGCAACTGCCGCTGATCCTCCCCGAGCACAAGGCCGCCCCGGCCCTGACTTTTTCCGGTGGCGTGGGCGAACTGCTCTATCGCCACCTGCAAGGCGAACCCATGCCGGGCACCACCCATTACGGCGACCTGGGCATCGACCTGGCCCTGGCGATTGCCCGTCACCCGCGGCTGGTGCGCGACGCCGGTCGTCTGCTGCCGGAAAACCGCGGCCGGGCCACGGTCTACGGCCTGACCCTGCACAACACCGAAATCTCCGGCAGCACCCTGTTTCTGCCACAGCCCGAGGTGCTGCCCCTCAAGGACCTGCCCATCGTCGCCCGGCTGCCCATGGATGCCACCGAGCAGCAACTGGACGACGCACTGGCCCTGGCACTGAGCAGTCGCGACGGCGCTTGCCTGCAACTGCTCGACAACGGTCAGGCGCCACGACTGGAAGACATCCGACAGTTGGGCGCACGCCTGGCCCGCGCCCTGGAGCAGGCACGACCCACCCCGCAGTGGCCACTGGTACTGCTGCTGGAAAGCAACGTCGGCAAGGTCCTGGGCAACTACGCCACGGATTGGGGGCGCAGTTCTTGCAACCTGATCGTCATCGATGAAGTGCGCGAGCGTTCGGCGCACTTCATCAATCTGGGAACCCCCCATCGGCACATCGTGCCCGTCGCCTTTTACGGCGTGCACTAGATGCCGATGCCGGCCAAGGAGCCTCTTGCCATGTCACTCACCGCACTGCAGCACATCCGCCTTCCCGCCGTCCCGGCCGAGCGTGGCTACAGCACCCGGGTGCTGGATCGCGAGATCGCCTTCAGCAGCCTCAAGGCGGTGCTCGGCGCCGCCGACATCAGCAAGGCCGGCGACCGGGTGGCGGGGCTGGCCGCCGCGGATGAGATCACCCGCGAAGCGGCGCGCAAGGTGCTCTCGGAGCTGACCCTGGGGCACTATTTCGAGCATCCGCTGACCGACCGCCACGGGCGCATCGACAGCGTCATGCAAGTCAACTACGACATCGACCACAGCGTCTTTGGCGAGATCGCCGACCTGACCCTGGGCGCCCTGAAAGATCGCCTGCTGCGCAGCCATGGCACTGAAATACGCCGCCTCGGCACGGCCCTGACCGGGGTCATGGCGGCGGCCCTGGCCAAGCTGCTGGACGTGCATGAACTGATCCTGCTGTCGAAAAAGCTCAAGAGCGGCGCCGCGGCCAAGGCCCGGACCCTGGTGGGCCTGCCCGGTACTCTGTCGTCGCGGCTGCAGCCCAACCATCCCACCGACAACCTCAGCGGCATTACCCTGCTGGTCTACACCGGGCTGAGCATGGGCTCGGGGGACGCGTTGATCGGCCTCAACCCGGCCATCGACACCGTGGACAACATCAGTGCCACCCTGCACCACCTGGATAAATTGCGTAGGGAAACCGGAGCGCCGACGCAGATCTGCGTGCTGTCCCACATCAAGACCCAACTGGCCTGCCTCGACCAGGGCGCGCCAGTGGAGATCATGTTCCAGAGCCTGGCCGGTACCGAACGCACCCTGACCGACGAGTTCGACGTCACCGTGCAACTGCTGGACCAGGCCTGGCAGACCATGGCCGAGCGCGGCCCGCTGCGCGATGTGGCGGAAAACTTCATGTACTTCGAGACCGGCCAGGGCAGCGAGCTGACCTACGGCAAGCACGAAGGCATCGACATGACCACCTGCGAAGCCCTGTGCTACGGGCTGGCCCGGCGCTATCGGCCGTACATGGTAAACAACGTCACCGGTTTCATCGGCCCGGAAACCCACCTCGACAACTTCGAGATGACCTATTCCTGCCTGCAGGACCAGTTCATGGGCAAGCTGCTGGGGCTGCCCATGGGCATGGCGCCCTGCTACACCCTGCATTCCCAGGTGACCCTGGAAGGCCAGCAGATGGCCACCGAATTGCTGACCGCCGCCGGCGCCAACTTCTTCATGGACGTGTACCTGAGCACCGACCGCATGCTCGCCTACTTCGACACCAGCGCCCACGACAACCAGACCCTGCGCGAAGTCCATGACCTGGCGCCGGCCCCGGAATACCTGCGCTGGGCCCTGGGCAAGGGGATTTTCCAGGAGGACGCCCACGGCAACGTGGAACGCGGGCCGAACTGGGGCAACCCGAGGATCTTCTGCAAGTCGGACATCGACTTCCAGCGCCTGCTGGAATCCACCCCGGCAGCCTACGGCTTCGACAACGCCGGACCGCGCCCGGCCAACAGCGTCTCGCGCACCGTGCGGGCCAACCTGGCGGTGGCCCGGGAAGCGATCTACGTCGACCTGCGCCCCAGCGAAATCGGCGCCATTGCCCTGCGCGAGCTGCGCACCGCGGCCCCGGACAAGCTGGCCCACCTGCAAGACCCGGAACTGGGCGCGCGGCTGACCGAGGAAGTGCTGCGGCGCCTGCAACCGGAGTACAACGACGTGCAGATCGTGATTTCCGACGGCCTTAGCGCCGAAGCCATCCACCACAACATTCCCGAGCTGCTGCCGGTGCTGATGGATGGCCTGCAGAGTCGCGAGCTGCGCATCGGCCAGCCGATCCTCGCGCCCTATGGCCGGGTCAAGCTGGCGGAGTCGGTGGGCGAAGCCCTGCAACCACAACTGATCATCGTGCTGATCGGCGAGCGTCCCGGCGGTGATGCCCTGGCCTCGCGCAGCATGTCCGCCTACCTGGGCTACCGCTTGCCGGACGACCAGGCCCGCCACGCCGCCGCGCAGTTCAGCGGCAACCCGGACATTCGCTACGAATACACGGTGATCTCGAACATCTACAGCGGTGGCCTGCCACCGCTGGAAGGCGGCAGTCTGGTGGCGGAAAAGGCCTTTGCCATCCTCCAGCACCGGGCTGCCGGCAACCGCCTGGAAAACCTGCTGAAGAAGGTGGCATCCTGATGATCCGCCAGCACTCGGCAACGCCCCTATATCGTTGAAACGGAGACTGAGATGGCCCAATTTTCCCACAGCGTAGGTTCTCAGACCTATCGCTTCGACAGCCTCAAGGAAGTCATGGCCAAGGCCAGTCCGGCCCGCTCCGGCGACTTCCTGGCCGGGGTTGCCGCCCTCAACGACGGCGAGCGGGTCGCCGCCCAGATGACCCTGGCGGACATCCCCTTAAAGCACTTTCTCGAAGAGGTGCTGATTCCCTACGAAACCGACGAAGTCACCCGGCTGATCATCGACAGCCATGACAAACAAGCCTTCGCCACGGTCAGCCACCTCACCGTTGGCGGCTTTCGCGACTGGCTGCTCAGCGACGCCGCCGACGAGCAGAGCCTGCGGGCCCTGGCCCCGGGCCTGACCCCGGAAATGGCTGCCGCGGTGTCGAAGATCATGCGTGTGCAGGACCTGATCCTGGTGGCGCAGAAGATCCGCGTGGTGACCCAGTTCCGCGGCACCCTGGGCCTGCGCGGGCGCCTGTCCACCCGCCTGCAACCCAACCACCCCACCGACGAGCCGGCCGGTATCGCCGCGAGCATTCTCGACGGCCTGCTGTACGGCAACGGCGACGCGATGATCGGCATCAACCCGGCCACCGACAGCATTGCCTCGATCTGCGCCATGCTGGAAATGCTCGACGCCATCATCCAGCGCTACGAAATCCCGACCCAGGCCTGCGTGCTGACCCACGTCACCACCTCCATCGAGGCCATCAACCGCGGTGTGCCCCTGGACCTGGTGTTCCAGTCGATCGCCGGCACCGAAGCGGCCAACGCCAGTTTCGGCATCAACCTCAATGTGCTCCAGGAAGGCTACGAGGCGGGCCTGAGCCTGAACCGCGGCACCCTGGGGCAGAACCTGATGTATTTCGAGACCGGCCAGGGCAGCGCCCTGTCGGCCAACGCCCACTTCGGCGTCGACCAGCAGACCTGCGAAACCCGCGCCTACGCCGTGGCCCGGCATTTCAAGCCGTTCCTGGTGAACACCGTGGTCGGTTTCATTGGCCCGGAATACCTGTACAACGGCAAGCAGATCATCCGCGCCGGCCTGGAAGACCACTTCTGCGGCAAGCTGCTGGGCGTGCCCATGGGGTGCGACATCTGCTACACCAACCACGCCGAGGCCGACCAGGACGACATGGACACCCTGCTGACCCTGCTGGGCGTGGCCGGGATCAACTTCATCATGGGCATCCCCGGCTCCGACGACATCATGCTCAACTACCAGACCACCTCGTTCCACGACGCGCTCTACGCCCGCCAGACCCTCGGCCTGAAACCCGCCCCCGAATTCGAGCAGTGGCTGGCCAGGACCGGGATCTTCACCCAGGCCGACGGCAAGGTGCACTTCGGCAACAACCTGCCACCGGCGTTCCGCCAGGCACTGGCCCAGTTGGGATAAGGAACAGGCTCATGCAAAAACATCCGAGCGACTCGCAAAACCCCTGGCTGGAACTGCGCCGCCTGACCCCGGCCCGCATTGCCCTGGGCCGCACCGGCACCAGCCTGCCTACCGGCGCCCAGCTGGACTTCCAGTTCGCCCACGCCCAGGCCCGGGACGCGGTGCACCTGCCGTTCGACCACGCCGGCCTGAGCGCCCAACTGGCCGAGCGCGGCCGTGACAGCCTGCTGCTCCATAGCGCCGCCACGGATCGCCACAGTTACCTGCAACGCCCCGATCTGGGGCGCCGGCTCAGCGATGAATCGGCCCAGAGCCTGCGCGACTACGCCAGCGCCCATCCCGGCGGGGTCGACCTGGCGGTGGTGGTGGCGGACGGCCTGTCGGCGCTGGCGGTGCATCGCCACACCCTGCCATTCCTGGCGCGCATGGAAGAGCAGACCGCCGCCGAGGGCTGGTCGCTGTCGCCGGTGATCCTGGTGGAGCAAGGCCGGGTGGCGGTGGCCGACGAGATCGGCGAGCTGCTGGGGGCGAAGATGACCGTGATCCTGATCGGCGAACGCCCCGGCCTCAGCTCGCCCGACAGCCTGGGGCTGTACTTCACCTATCAGCCGAAAGTCGGCCTGACCGACGCCTACCGCAACTGCATCTCCAACGTGCGCCTGGAGGGCCTGAGCTACGGCATGGCCGCCCACCGCCTGCTGTACCTGATGCGCGAGGCCTGCCGTCGGCAACTGTCGGGAGTGAACCTCAAGGACGAGGCCCAGATACAGACCCTGGACAGCGATTCACCGGCGAATATGAAGGGCAACTTCCTGCTGGACCCGCCACAGCCCTGACGTTGCAAGGCGATTGCGCTTTTTTCCCGCTTTGGGCAGCATCGGGACACGGCTGCCCGAGTCATCCAACCTGTGCCGTCACATCCACTTGAAGTTGAGAGCTACCCATGCGGATTACTCAAGCAACCCTCGAGCACCTGGATCTGTTGACCCCGCTTTTCGTCAAATACCGTGAGTTCTATGGCGCTCTGCCTTACCCGGACTCGTCCCGGGCCTTTCTGGAAAAGCGCCTGCGACGCAAGGAATCGGTGATCTACCTGGCCCTGGCCGATGATGACAGCAGCAAGTTGCTGGGCTTTTGCCAGCTGTACCCAAGCTTTTCTTCCCTGTCGCTCAAGCGCGTGTGGATTCTCAACGATATCTATGTCGCCGAAGACGCCCGCCGCCAGCTGGTGGCCGACAACCTGATGCGTACCGCGAAGAAAATGGCCAAGGAGTCCAATGCCGTGCGGCTGCGGGTTTCCACCAGCAGCGACAACGCCGTGGCACAGAAAACCTATGAGTCCATGGGGTTTCGCGAAGACACCGAATTCAAGAACTACATATTGCCGCTGAGCGATGACTGACCCACAAAAAAGCGGCCTCAGGGCCGCTTTATCTGCTCCAGCAACCGCCAAATCCTCTGCTCTTGCTCCCCCTCGCAAGCCGAAACGCCCGGCTACAATCTGAACGCGCATTTCACCTTTCAGCCTTTATAATGCCGAACTTTTCGAATCGTAAGAAAAGCTACATCCCCTTGTAGTCCCTTTCTCCGAGTCATCGCACAGGCCTGCCGAGCCAGGCTGTCACCACAGGTGCCCCCATGGATTTCAACCCGATCGACCTAATCCTTCATCTCGACGTTTATCTCGACATGCTGGTGACCAACTACGGGCCCTGGATCTACGCCATCCTGTTCCTGGTGATTTTCTGCGAAACCGGCCTGGTGGTGACACCGTTCCTGCCCGGCGACTCACTGCTGTTCATCGCCGGCGCAGTCGCTGCGGGCGGCGGCATGGACCCGGTGCTGCTGTGCGGCCTGCTGATGCTGGCGGCGATCCTCGGCGACAGCACCAACTACGTGATCGGGCGAACCGCAGGCGAACGGCTGTTCAGCAACCCCAACTCGAAGATCTTCCGCCGCGACTACCTGCAGAAAACCCACGATTTCTATGAGAAGCACGGCGGCAAGACCGTGACCCTGGCGCGCTTCCTGCCGATCATCCGCACCTTCGCGCCCTTCGTCGCCGGCGTCGCGCGCATGCCCTACCCGCGCTTTTTCGCCTTCAGCGTGGCCGGCACCATCCTCTGGGTCGGCGGCCTGGTGACCCTGGGCTACTTCTTCGGCAACGTGCCCTTTATCAAGAAGAACCTCTCGCTGCTGGTGGTGGCCATTATCCTGCTGTCCCTGGTACCGATGATCATTGGCGTACTGCGCAGCCGCTTGGCCCGCAGTGCTGAAAAAGCCGAAACCCGCTAAACCGCATGTGGTCCCTCAGTGCCTGGCGCCGCAAGCGCCGGCTGGCCAAGCATCCGGTCAGCGATGACACCTGGCAGCGAGTACGCCAGCAACTACCGTTCCTCGACGGCATCAGCGCCGCCGAGGACCAGTGGCTACGGGAAGCCAGCGTGCTGTTCCTCGACGACAAGCACCTCACCACCCTGCCCGGCGTGGAACTGCATCAGGAACAGCGCCTGCTGCTGGCGGCCCAGGCGCAACTGCCGCTGCTGCACCTGGGCGACCTGAACTGGTACCAGGGCTTCCACGAAATCATTCTCTACCCCGACGACTTCCTCAGCCCCCAGCGCCACCGCGACGCCAGCGGCGTCGAGCATGAATGGGATGGCGAGCACAGTGGCGAAGCCTGGCAGCAGGGGCCGATCATCCTCGCCTGGCCCGGGGTGCAAGCCAGCGGCGGCTGGGAAGCCTACAACCTGGTGATCCACGAACTGGCCCACAAGCTGGACATGCTCAATGGCGACGCCAACGGCCTGCCGCCGCTGCACAGCGACATGCGGGTCAGCGACTGGGCCCAGGTGATGCAAAGCGCCTACGACGACCTCAACCGTCAGCTCGACCACGACCCGGACGCCGAAACCGCCATCGACCCCTACGCGGCGGAAAACCCGGCCGAGTTCTTCGCCGTCACCAGCGAATACTTCTTCAGCGCCCCGGACTTGCTGGTGGCGGCCTATCCGAAAGTCTATGCACAGCTGCAGCTGTTTTATCGGCAGAATCCATTGGCCCGACTGCAGCAACTTCAAGCTGAAGATCCGGTCTATCAAACGCACCACTAATACCCTGTCGCGCTATTTAAGTTGTTCATCTGAAGGCCAGTTGAAAGACCACTGCCGCGCCTGCCGACCGATGGCAAAACCGCCGGTCGCAAGGCCTGCCCGATCAGCTCTGCGCGACAGTACAACCAAGGTTCTACGACCCTTGGCACGTAGCAACGGTGGCGGAGTGTGTCTATAATCGCCGCCACTTTTTGGTCAATCCGGCCAAGTCATTTGGTCAACTAACGGGGGCAACGCCCAATGAGCTACAGCAAGATTCCGGCGGGCAAAGACCTGCCGAACGACATCTACGTCGCGATCGAAATCCCGGCCAACCACGCGCCGATCAAGTACGAAATCGACAAAGACAGCGACTGCCTGTTCGTTGACCGTTTCATGGCCACCCCCATGTTCTACCCGGCCAACTACGGCTTTATCCCCAACACCCTGGCCGACGACGGCGACCCACTCGATGTGCTGGTCGTGACCCCGTACCCAGTGGCGCCAGGCTCGGTGATCCGTGCCCGTCCAGTGGGCATCCTGAACATGACCGACGACGGCGGCGGCGATGCCAAAGTGATCGCGGTGCCTCACGACAAGCTGTCCCAGCTGTACGTCGACGTGAAGGAATACACCGACCTGCCCGCCCTGCTGCTGGAGCAGATCAAGCACTTCTTCGAGAACTACAAAGACCTCGAAAAAGGCAAGTGGGTGAAGATCGACGGTTGGGGCAACGCTGACGCGGCCCGTGCTGAGATCCTGAAGTCGGTTGCCGCCTACAAAGGCTAAGAAGCAGCTAGAAGCTTCGAGTGACGAGCTTCAAGAGAAAGCCCCGAGTGATCGGGGCTTTTTTGCGCCCGCGACTTCCCGCAGGAACCGGCTTGCCGGCGAACATCACGCATCCAGCAACACATTTCCCGCACTTTCTGCAGCTTCAAGGCCTCTAGATCGCGCATTGCACTGGGAATTGCCGGCGAACATGCGTATGCTGCGCCCCACATTTGCGCATCGACCCTTCCTGCGGTCAGATCGCCCGACGAAGCGGATGACTTTCCCGCCCAGTCCCACAGCCAGCCGCAAGAGCTGGGTGTACGTTTTGAAGGCTGGTGCGGTTTACCAAAAATGAACCAAGCCAGTCCCCGAGAAGCCGGCCACAAGCCGGCTTTTTAATGCCTGAAACCCGGGTACGGGAAGGCTCGGCCACTTCGACAGCAGGTGCAGGATGCACGACCTACGCAGCTTTGCCGCCCCCCTGAAATCCAAGCCCGAAGCACCGGCCGTGAACCCCAGCCTGGTGCTCCAGCAGCCCGTGCGGCGAGCCATGAAAAGCGCGCTGGTTGCCACGCTTGCAGCCCTTGGCCTAAGCGGCTGCGTGGGCGCATGGGTGGATATGCCCTACATGCAAGTATCGAAAACCGAGGCTCACCAGAGGCTCATCGGCAACT
This sequence comes from Pseudomonas sp. 3MA1, assembly GCF_029237275.1. Classification (NCBI taxonomy): domain Bacteria; kingdom Pseudomonadati; phylum Pseudomonadota; class Gammaproteobacteria; order Pseudomonadales; family Pseudomonadaceae; genus Pseudomonas; species Pseudomonas sp. 3MA1. Next base: position 220,776 of record NZ_JAACFX010000008.1, read on the forward strand.
CCATGAAGCCGGTCATCACTCACACGCAAAAGAGCACACCCGAACGCCAGTGGTGCGGCACCACCCTCTTGGTCGTGATCCTGCCGATTCCACTCAAGCTGCCAGTCTGCGAGTCCTACAGCGCCACCGCCTATGGCGACGATATCAATGGCGTCGAAGTGCCGCTGCTGTACACAAATCGGAAAATCAGTTCGGATCTCTACGCTTGTGGTCCGTTCATGTTTCTCGGACCGATCGCGCACGGCTACCAGGGCAACGCGGTCTGCGGCGTATTTCGCTAGACCGGGCACTTCCTGCAGCAACATCCACCAAGGCCCGGAAGTTCTCGCTACAATCGCGCCCACTGATGGCAATTCGCCCGCTTCCGGCCGCGGCTTTGCTTCCCCGCCCTTGAACGCGACATCACGAGTACCCCGGACATGGCCCTGCATATCCCTACCCTGCTGGTCGTCTCGGTGTTCATTTTCTTCCTCATGAGCCTGCTGACCTTCCACGCCTGGCGGCAGGAGCCACGCGAGCGCCCGCTGGCCTACCTGGGAGGCATGATGCTGCTGGCCGCCGCGGGGATGGTGCTGGTGAGCCTGCGCGATATGGGCATGGACTTCGTACCGAAAGTGCTGGGCAACGTGGTCCTGCTGCTGAGCGCCGGTCTCAACTGGACGGCGATGCGAGTCTTCTCCGGACGTTCGCCCCATGCTCCGGGCATGCTCGCCGGGGCCGGCATCTGGCTGGCCCTGTGCATGGTTCCGGCGTTCTACCAGTCGATGATGGTTCGAGTCTCGGTGTATTCGCTGCTGGTGGCCGGCTATGGCCTGCTGATCATGCTGGAGTTCTGGCGCAGCCGTCGGCAGCTGGAAGTTGCCTATATGCCTGCCCTGGCCCTGACCCTGCTACACACCGTGTTCTACAGTGTGCGCGCGCTGATTGACCAGGGCCTGCCCTTGGATCAGGCGTTGAAAGGCTCCGGCGCCGGAGTGCCGCTGTTCTCGTTCATGTTGTTCGAATCGATGATGTATGTGATCGGCATTGCCTACGTAACCCTGTGCATGGTCAAGGAACGGGTCGAACTGCGCCTCAAGGCCGCGGCCTTCTGCGACGCCCTGACGGGTATCGGCAACCGCCGGGCATTCATGGTCCATGGCGAGCGGATGCTGATCGAATGCCAGCGCCGAGGCGCGCCGCTGGCCTTGCTGCTGTGCGACCTGGACCACTTCAAACGCTTGAACGACACCTTCGGCCATCAGACCGGCGACCGGGCGCTGATCGCATTCAGCCGGGTGCTCTCAGAAACCCTGCGCGGCAAAGACGTGTTTGCTCGCATCGGCGGTGAAGAGTTCGCTTGCTTGCTGGAGTCGACCGATGAGCAGGCCGCCGTGCGGGTGGCCGAACGGATTCGCCAGGCGTTCGCCCGCTTGCCTCTCCTGGAACCAGGGCTACTGAGTGTCAGCATCGGTGTGGTGACCAGTGAAACCCAGGGCTACGATCTGCCGCGCCTGCTCTCCCTGGCCGATGAAGCGCTGTATGGCGCCAAGGACCGGGGGCGCAACCGAGTGCAAACGGCATCGCGCAGTGCCCTTGCGCTACAGCCAGGCTGAACAGTCAGGGCACCCTTCGCCGGCGTTGACTCTGCACGGTTTGCCGGTCTGAACGATAACTGTGATGCCCCCCCAAAATCCCGAAAAAGGCACTTAGCCAGTATTTCCGACGCCCCTGCGCAAGCATAAACTCGCCGCTCTCAAGGACTCTCGGATGACAAGGAATGTGGAATAAACAAGCCGCTATCGATCACTTGAATGCGCATGCCCACGCGGGCAGCACCGGACGCTGTGCGGCCTACACTCGCCAGGCGATCGAGGCTGGCGGCGGTGGGGTGATTCTGCACAGGAAGCATTCGGCCAAGGACTTTGGCTCATCCCTGACCTCGGCCGGCTTTATCGAGCAACCAGCCGGTCAGACGCCCGCAGCAGGCGATGTGGTGATCATCCAGCCCATTCCCGGCCACCCCCACGGCCATATGGCGATGTTCAACGGCTCACTTTGGGTGTCAGACTTCAAGCAGTTGCACGGTTTCTACCCAGGGCATTCCTATCGGGTGCAGAAGCCTGCCTACAAAATCTATCGCCATCCGTAAGGGGTCTTCCATGAGAATGCTGTTCTGCTCGCTGCTGGCCGCGGCCGCCGTCGCCCTGCATCAGCCACTGGCCCTGGCCGACTGCGCCAGTTCGCCCAAGCCTGTCACCCAGGCGTTCTACAGCTGGTACCTGCAAACCTTCAGCGAAGACAAGGACCCGATCACCGACAGCGTCCCGGAGATGAAGAAGTACGTCTCCGACTCGCTGATCGCCAAGATCAAAAAGCAGATGGCCAGCCCCGATGGCCTGGAAGAGGACTATTTCCTCAAGGCCCAGGACTACATGGATGAGTGGCTGACCCAGATCAAGGTCAGCGAGCCGCAGATCCAGGGCTCCAGCGCCAAGGAGCAGGTCACGCTGGGCAGCACCCCGGACACCACCCAGACCGTCGATGTGCGGATGATCAAGGACAAGGGCTGCTGGAAGATCGACGAAGTGCTTTCCACCACCGATCAGAGCGACTGAACGGCGAGCTCTCCCCCGCCGCAACACTGACAAGGGCAAATGCGCAGGTCGTCGAGGGACGCGACCTGCCATGTTAAGCTGCGCGCCGTTTCGGGCACCCGCGCGAAGCCTCTTCCACTGAAAAAGGACTCTCAGTCATGTCGTTGCCGGCCGCTGTCCGCCTGCCGCTGTCGTTCCTCTGCCTATCTACCGCCCTCAGCCTCACCAGCGTCCGCGTCCACGCCGATGACCAGCAGGATGTCGCCAAGGGCCGCTGGCAAGGCCTGGCGGCCATGGCCAATCTGTACCTGGACGAGGCCACGCCGGCCGATTTCATCGAAGCCGGCGACAACGAAAAGAGCCAGCACGACAACTACGCCGGCGCCCTCGCCTACTACCTGACCGCCGCCCGCCTCGACCCGAAGAATGCCTACGCCTCGTACCAGGCGGCTGGCAGTCTGGCCGCCATGGACAAGAACAAGCGCGCCGCCGAGTTCCTCGATCAGGCCCGCGAGCGAGGCTTCTGGCAGTTGCTGATCCTCAAGGAAGACGACGAGCTGCAAGCCCTGCAGCAGACCCCGGCCTACCAGAAGCTGCTGCAAGCCGCCGAGCAGAACTACCCGGCCAAGGCCAAGGATGCCGGCCTTGCGGCCTTCAGTATTCCCCAGGGCAAGGCCCCGGCCGAAGGCTGGCCGGTGGTGGTCTGGCTCTCGGGATTCGGCACCGAGGGCAGCGACGGCGTCGATATGCGCGCCGACCTTGTGGGAGAGCAGGCCGTGCTGGTGGGCATCAACGGCCCCCTCAAGCGCGACGAGCACCAGTTCATGTGGCACCAGCATTCGGTGGCTCCGACCCAGGAGGCGGTCAGCGCGGCGTTGAAGAAACTGGAAAAGCAGACCCGCATCGATCGCTCGCGCATCGTCCTGATGGGCTTTTCCCAAGGCGCCGAGCACGCCTCGCACCTGATCGCCGAGTACCCGCAGCACTACAGCGGCGCCTTGCTGCTGTCCCCCGGCGGCTACCGGATTCCGTTCGGTGAAACCCGGGCCCGTGACAAGCGTATCGTCATTGTCCATGGCGCCAAGGAACACGAGAGCAACCAGAAACTCACTGCCACGACGCAGCAGGCCCTGGAACCCGGCAACCAGGTCCAGAGCCATGAACATGCTGAGGGCCACACCTTTCAGGACGACTGGCGCCAGGCGTACCCGGGCTACCTGAAATTCGCCCTGAACCTCTGATACCAGGCACCGGGACCTGAGCCCCGGCCGCTATCACTTGGCCGGAACAATGGGCCCCGGGGCTTTGACCTGGGTCATCAGGTCATCGTCCCAGGTGCCTTCGACCTTGACCTGCGCCAGGGCCCCCAACTCCATGGCCTCGATCAGGTTGTGGTTGAGGTACACATAGGTGCCCGGCTGCTTGAAGGTGTAGAGCGCGGCCAGCGCCGAACCGCCGGGGATGAACCAGGTTTCCAGATTGCGCAACGGGGCATTGGCGAACTTGCCGGTGGTCCAGACCCAGTCGCCATGGCCGCCAATCAGGTGCGGACGGCTGTCGCGGTTGGCCTGGGAGTGGATGAACAGCACGCTTTCGCCGACCTTGGCAGTCAGGGCGTTGGCCCCGGTCAGAGCCCCGACCCGGCCGTTGAACACCACATGGCTCGGGGTCAGCGTGCGCATCACTTCACGGGTGTCCTGATAGCTGGAGGCCAGGTCCGGGTAGCTCTTGTAATGCCCGTCCTGGTCCTTGGGGATATACAGATCGAACTCACCGATGGTGTAGGCCCGGTCATAGTGCAAGGGCTTGCCGGCAGGGTCTTTCAAGCCATCGCGCGGCAGCACCATCAAGGTTCCGCTCATGCCCGAGACCACATGCCAGGGCACCATTCCCGACGGCGCGCAGTGATAGACAAAGGTGCCGCTACGATCGGCCTTGAAACGCAGCACCACCTCCTGGCCTGGTACGACCTGGGTCAGCGCGGCCCCGCCCAGGGCGCCGGTGGCGGCATGGAAATCGATGTTGTGGGGCATGCTGTTGCTGGCCGGGTTGCTCAAGGTCAGTTCGACGTAGTCACCCTCATGCACCACCAGGGTCGGACCGGGCATGGAGCCGTTGAAGGTCATGGCCTGCAGGGTGGTGCCCTCATCGTCCACCACCATCTTTTTCTCTTCCACGCTCATGCGGAACTGCACGACCTTGGGCGGTCCGCTGACCACCTGTTCATGGGCATGCACCTGGGGCGGCGCCACCAGATCCACCTTGATCCGCTGCAAGCCGTCGGCGCCCGCGGCCATCACCAGGCCGGAGACACAGCTGCCGGCCACCACACAGCACTTCAACCACGATTGAAAAGCACCCATGTTGCGCATTTCCCTGCCTATGAATGGTGCTTCATTGCAAGGCAAACGCCGGGCGCTCGTATTGTCTCAGGGCAATGAAGCCATGCCCGGGCAGGCGCAGGGGTTGAGCTCGATCATGGATAGCTGAAACTGCGCACCAGGGTCAGCTCCCCGGGCGCCCGCATCGGCACGATGAAGGATTCGCTCTTCTCATCCGGCGTGCCTTCCTCGGTGATCACCGTGACCTGGGCCGTGGTCAGCGGCTGCACGGCGTTTTCCTGGCCGCCGTCTTCGTCGTCATCACTGCGATAACCGCCACCGTAGTAATTCACGTAGACCAGGTACTGGCCCTTGAGCGGCGCCGGCATGGAGAAGATCTCCGGGCCGTAGCCGGTGGTCACGTCCACGTCCAGGGTCGCGCCGTTGGGGGCCACGCGATCGCCGTACCAGATGTGCGCGCCATCGGGGGTCACCAGGTGCAGGTCGAGGTCGGTGTTGTCGCTGTCCCAGGACAGCAGCACGCGCAACTTGGGCGGGGTCACGCCACCGCCGGTATTGAGGAACTGCACGCGCTTGCGCTGCTGCCCGTCCGGGCTGCGCACCTCCACGCTGTTGCTGCCGTTGGGGAAGGAATAAGGCCGGTCGAAACCGCCTTGCTCGTCGAACTTGAGCGGCATGCTGACGCCGTTGACGATCAGCTTGCCCGGCTCCTTGCTCGCCTTGGGCGCGCCCTTGATCTGCCCGCGAATGCGCGCGGTATCGGCCTGCCCCTGAGGGGTGTTGACCGAGGAAGCCGGGTAGTTGACCTCCTGAATGTATTGCTCGCCATCGACGGCGCGGGTCCGCCAGCCGCCTTTGGGGGTGTCGAGGCGGATGCCGCTGTCGGCCAGGGCCATGGGCAGGCTGAACATTCCACAAAGGAACAGGAGGACCGGGGGAGCAGGAAGTTTCATGGCCTATTCCAATAAAAGATGACGGGCGAGCCCTTCGATGTAGGTTTCATCCTGGCCGTTGGGATGCGCCTCAAAGGCCAGGTGCAGGTATTCGTGAGTCAGGTCGAGGCGATCTTGCAGCGAGAGCACGCCACGCACGTAGATGCGTTGCCGTTCGCGGTCGACGTAGGGCCGGCCGAAGCTCAGGCGGCACACGGCGAACTGGCTGATTTCGTTGTAGCCGACTTCCTGTTCCAGGGGCTGACGCCAGCGTCGACGCTGGTTCAGCAGCCACTCTTGAGCGGCCGGCAAGGGTTCGCAGGAAGCCTGCGGATTGTCCCAGCGGCTGAGGCTGGCCCGCGGGTAAGCATGAAGCAGGATGGCGTCGTAGCCCTGGCCGGCGCGGGCCTGTTCCACGGCCTGTTGCCAGGACAATTTGTCCGGTGCCTGCTGATCCGAATGGTAGGTGACCTGGGTTCCGGCCAGCACCAGATCGGCAGTCCAGGCGGCGATGGCCCGGGCCTCGGCGGTGGCCGGACGCGGCGCGACCCGCTGGCGACTGCTGCTGTCGTCGATGCTCAGGCATTCGCCGCTGCGCCCGGCGTTCTGCAACAGATAGGTGCGGATCGCCACGGCCAGGGCCTTGGCGGCTTCCCGGGGTTCGCTGGAGGCCTCGCGCTGCAGCACCCGGGCCACGTATTCCTCGCGGTCCAGACGGGCCACCAGTTGCAGGGCCGAGGCGTTGGCTTGCAGGAAAAGCTCGCCGCCACTGTGGATATCCAATTGATTGCCATTGGCGAACTCCACCCGGTAATCCCCTTGCAGGGCACCTGGCCTGGCGGCGCGGGCATTCTGGCTGACGCTCTTGAGCGGATAGCGGGAGAACAGGCCGACCTCCACGCAGCGGCCTTTGTCCAGCGCCGGACGCTGCGGCAGCACCTGGTCCAGAACCTGGGCGTAATCCTTCAACACCCGCTGACTGGTGCCTCGTCCCCCCACCCACAGCGGCGTGCCGTCCACCAGCCACCCGGCAAAGCCGCCCTGGCGCGACTGCGGGTCCTGGTCCGCCAGCCAGCTCCAGGTCTTGACCCGCAGGCGCCCGCCCAAGGCTCCCAACACCGCGCCATCGGAGGCGTTGAGCAGCACATCCAGCAGCACCCGGCGCGCCGTCTCCTGGGCCGGCAACTGCGCCAGCACCTGCAACAGCTCCGCCACCGGCACCCGGGTCTGCGGCTGCAGGCGGTCGAGATCGCGCAACCACTCGGGCGCATGGCGGGCCTGCCAGTACTGGCGCCAGTCGGCGCTGGACAACTGCAAGCGTTGCGGCTCGAAGTACAACCCACAGGAACGGACCAGGGCCTGGTCCCGGGCGATGCTGCCACCGCTCGTGCAGCAATAGACCTCGTCCCTGGACTTGCCCTGGCAGGCATAGGCCGGCTCTTGCGCGCCGGTGTCCACCAACCAGGCATAGACGAAGAGCTTCCAGACACTGCCCAGGGGCGCCTGCAGGTCCTGCGGCAACGGCTCGCGGGCCAGCACCTGGGTCTTGCTCAGGCTCACCAGCTCGCTGTCCGGGGCGGTTTTCCAGACCAGGCGCAGAGGCTCGTCCTGGGCTGTCACCAGCCCAGGGAGTAGACACAGGCACAACCAGGCCCAACACCGCGTCATGTTATTTGACCGTGACCTGACCCAGTGCCGGCGTGCGTTCCTGAGCCTGATGCTCCGGTGCATAGACCTGGTAGAAACGCGCCGCAGGCAAGTTGAACTGGCCCTTCTGGGAGAAGCGGATCAAGTGCCGCAGACGCACCTCGCTGCTGTCGTTCAAGGCATCCAGCGGCACCGCGTAGCTCATCTGCCCGGGTTCGAAGCGGGCCTTCTCCAGGGACGCCGCTTCCGTACCCGCAGGACCAGCCAGCTTGATGCCCCAGGTGGTGCGCTCGACATCGGCGCCCGGCGGCAACGGCACTTCGAGCATGCCGTACAGCAGCGGCCGCTTGCCCTCGTTGGCGATGATCACTTCGTCCAGGTACAGGCCGTCACTGGCGATCGGCTTGTTGCCCACCGGTTCCAGCTTGAAGGTGAACGCCTCGTCGCCCGGCACCAGGCGCAACAGGCGACGGGTGATGTTCACCGGCAATGGCGTGCCCGCCGCCTGCTGGCTCTGGTAGCTGAGCGAAGCGCGCAACGGCCGCTCCGGCAACGGATCCAGGGTCAGCACCGCAGGCACCTGCGGGCCCTGCCACAGCCAGTAGCGCTCACCGCTGGCGCCCTGCTGCGGTTGCCAGCCCTGCCCCGGGTTCAGGGCCACGGCCGGCGCTGCCTGAGTCACGCTGCGTTGCAGCCAGGTCAGGGCCAGGGCCCGGTCCAGGGTCGGTTGCGATGGCAGCAGGCGTTGCAGCAATGCGCGCGCCGTCGCTTGATCGAAGGGTTTCAAGGACAGGTTGATGGCCTGAGCGAACGGCTGCGAACTGAGGTCGAGCTGTTGCTGGGCCGCGTCCAACTGCGCCACGAAGGCCGGTGGCGGGGTGACCTTGGCGTCCCGCGCCAGGGCCGCGGTCAATACCCGGGCACTGGCCAGACCGAGGGCCGAATCCGGCTCTGCCATCACCAGGCTGTCGCTGCTGCCAGCGTCCACGCTGTCAGCCGGACCGCTGCCGGCCTTGGCCAGATCGTCCATCAGGCCCCTGACCAGCGTGGCGATCGGCAGGTTCATCTCACGGGCAAAAGACAGGATCAGCGCCCGTTGCAGCAACGGCGTGTTGCCGGCCTGCTTGGCGTAGACCTCCAGCACCCGCTGCCAGTGCTCCGGCGGCAGGTTCAGGTCCATGACCTTGCTGGCATGCCAATCGGCGTAATAGGCGTAAGCGGTGAGGAAGGCGTCGGCATCGGCATCCTCGCCCCACCAGGTGAACGCCGCTTCCGGCCCGGCCATGTGCACCAGGCGCAGGCGGCTGTTCTGCATCATCAGGCGCAAGCGATCGCGAATCTGCGGATTGCTGGCCAGCGCCGGGTAGGCAACGCTCAATGGCAGCAGTTGGCTGGCGGTCTGCTCGACGCCGCCATACGGGTATTCCAGCAGGTCATCCAGGGCCGAACGGAACAGCGCTTGCGGGCTGTCGTCCAGGCGCAGGCGGATCTGCGTGGCATCGGCCGGCAGGCCCAACGGCGTGCTGGTGCCAGCCACGTCCAGGCTCTGGGTCTGTAGCGTCTGCCAACCGGCCGCGCTGCTCAGCAGGCGCACGGCCAGGGCATCCACGGTCTTGCCACCTTGCACCAGCTCGGCGCTCCATTCTCCATTGCCCGGGGCAATGGCCGGCAGCGCCACGTAGTTGATCCCGCTGTTCAAGGTCAGCGGCAGACGCTGGGACTCCCCGGCATAACGAACCACCAGCTCGGCCTTGGCCGTCTGCTCGGACTGGCTGAAGACAAACACCCCCAGGTCCGGCTTGTCGCCCGCGCGGAAACGGGTCGGGCCGCTCCACTTCAGGTACAGGGCTTTTTCCGAGCGCACGAACTGCTTCTTCTGCCCCACCTGGCCGGCATCGGCGATGGCCCGGGCGGTGATGCGCCAGCGGGTCAGGGAGTCGGGCATGCGGAAGGTGAAACGCGCCTTGCCGCTGCCGTCGGTCACCAGTTCCGGCTGCCAGGCAGCGGTGTCGACGTCTTCACGCCGTGGCCGCTCCAGCACCTTGACCCCGCGTTCGCTGCGGTTGGCCTTGCCCGGGGCCGTGGGGCTGCCCGGCAGCGCCACGTCGTAGCTGATGAACGACAGGCTGGCGCTGGTGCGCACGTTGTTGCGCCGTGGGTGGTAGAAGAACTGGTCGATGCTCGGCGCCACTTCCGGTTGCAGGGCGTAGACCATTTCGTCCACCACGCTGACGGTCAAGTGCGCCGGCACCGGCTTGCCGGCGAACTGGGTGGACAGGTCCACGGTGACCAGGTCACCCGGCTGGTACTTGTCCTTGTCGGTGTGGATCGCCACATCGATCTGCGGCGTCAGCACCTTGATCCCGGCGTTCTGAAAGCTGTACTCGCCGCCCTTGGTGTAGAGCACGGAGAAGGTCAGGTTCGGCGCGAAGTTGTCCTTCACCGGCACCCGGGCGCGGTATTGGGTAGGGCTGAGTTTTTCCACCTTCAGCCAGTCGCCGCCCTTGGACAGCAGCGCCGTGGCCTCGACCTTGTCGCGCTCCAGCGACAGCAGCGCATCGTTGATCGGCTCGGGGAAGGTGATCAGCGCCAGGGCTTCGTCACCGGCCTGGTACTCGGGTTTGTCGAGGACGATTTCCACGGTGCCCGGCACCGCTTTCACGCCTTCGCCGGTGACCGAGTGGCTGGTGCCGCCCAAGACCCGATCGTGTTCGTCCTTCAGGGTCAGGTTGTAGGTGCCGGGCCGTTCGAAGGCCAGGGCAAAGCCCTTGTCGGCCTCGCCCAGCTTGCCCTCGCCGGTGGACTGGTCTTCCAGGCGCACCCAGCTGTAGCGGTTGGGCTTGACGTTCTTGCTCTGCTCGCTGGTGTTCTGGTTGGCGTAGCTGAACTGGACCTTGTCACCCACGGCGCTGAAACGCTGCGGCGCGCTCAGGCTGAAGCTTGCCGCGCCACGCTCAATGAGGATTTCCTTGGTGGTCTTGACCCGGTATGCGGCGCCATCGCTGGCGAACACGGTGAGCATGTAGCGGCTCGGCTTGCTGGCCGCCGGCAGATCGAGGGTGGCACTGCCCTTGGCGTCGGTGGTCAGTTCGGCGCTGGTCAGTTCCACCGGGAACTGGCCCATGTACTGCAGCTCGTTGTCCACCATCGACAGTTGCTGAGCCCGCAGGCTCAGTTGCAGGCGCGCATTGGCCACCGGCTTGCCGTCCGGATAGAGCAGCACCAGATTGCCCTTCACCGGCTCACCGGTCTTGAAATCCGCCTTGGCCAGGCTCAGGGAAATCTCGAAATGCGGCTTGATGTATTCGGCCACCCGGAAGGCACTGCTGTAGACCTGGTCCTTGTAGGCAAAACGCAACTCATAACCACCGGCCACGGCGTTTTCCGGCAGTTGGAAGCGGCCTTGGGCGCCGGACTTGGCATCCAGATTCAGGGTCAGGTTCTGCAGCGTGGTGCCCGCGGCATCCAGCACGCTGACATTCACCGTACCGGCTCCCGGCTGCACCGAATCCCGGGCGTTCTTGAACTCGCGGCCGACGATCTTCAGCGATACCCAGTCCCCCGGGCGATACAGCGGCCGGTCGGTAAAGGCATAGAGCTTGGTGTCGTAGATTTCGCTGTCGTAATAGAAGTTCTCGGAGACGAACACCCCGCCTTCCTGGTCCTCGCCGATCACGTAGGAGCGCTCGGGGCTGACGTGTTTCAGGCGCACCAGGCCCTGTTCGTCGGTGGCGCCGCTGTTCATCACACCCAGGCCATCGGTCCACAGCACGTTGACCTTGGGCACCGAGTTGCCTTCATGCTTGCCCGCGGCCCAGACCAGCAGCTCGTCGCCGGCGATCTTGCTCACCGCCACGGTGTTGGAAACAAAGACCATGGTGGTGGCGCGGTACTTGCCCACCAGGGCTTCCACCAGGTACAGGCCCGGCTTGAGTTGCCCCAGCGGGATATAGACGTTGCCCGGCGCGACGTTGATGAACTGGCTGGAGGAACCGGACAGGTCAACCCCGGCCGGCGGCTGGATCGGCTTGGCCTGCCACAGCGGATAACGGAACTGGGTCACCAGGGGCAGCCCCGGGATCAGGGCGAATTGCGGCTGGGCGTCATAGGGCGTCGGCGCCAGCATCGAATTGCCGACCTTCAATTCCGGCACCTCCTCGGTCACCTGCTTGCGTGACTCGTAGGAGAAGGCGCGCTGCATCACCCGGCGGGATTTGCGATACCAGTTGTCCCACAGGTAGGCCAGGGTGTTGGACAGGCCCTCGCCCTTGAACTGGCCGTCACTGACCACCCGGTGCAGGTTCTTCTGGCGCTTGAGGAAGTCCAGCGGCTGGTTGATCCGGTACACCCGGATGTCCGCGCCGCCGTAGGGTTCCATGCGAAAGCGCCGGTAATCCCGGCCCGGGGCCTCAAGGCGCACCATGGCCTGCTCGTCACTGGCAAAGCTGCTGTCGGCCAAGAGGAAGAAACTCTCGCCGGAGACCGCCGCGTAATCGCTGGACGGCACCGAGTCTTCGGCATTGACCAGGCTCGCAGGGGCCACGAGGGTCAGAACAACAGTCAGTCGAAACAGAAAACGCCACATACGCGATTCGCTCATTGGGTGAGGAAGTTCAGTCGATAGATGCCGATGAAGTTGGGGTTGGCGGGGTCGGGTATCCATCGGGTGTCCTTCCATGTCATCAGTTGCTGCACGCTGGCCGAGCGCATGCCGTTATCGGTGGGGGTGGTGGTGCCGGTGTGATAGGCGATGTTGCGGCCCATCCAGATCATCAGGTGCTGGTCGTCGCCCTGGTCGAAGAACAAAAGATCGCCGGGGCGCGCCTGGCCCAGGTCACGACTGACCAGATGGCTGTTGAACTGGATCAGCTTGATCGCATTGACGTAGGGCCCGGTCTGCCCGCCGCCCTGCTGCCACTGCTGGGCCAGGCCGCGCTGGCCTTCGCTCAGTTGCAGCTCCGGCGGCAGGTAGCGATTGGACAGGCCGTTGGCCCGCAGCCACTTGCTGTCGTGGACCTTGAGCGCTTCGTTGGCGGCAAAGCGCACCAGCCCGGCGCAGTCCTGCTGATACCAGCGCGGGCTCGGCCCCTGGCTCAGTTGCTCCTGGGCGATGCGCACGAACCAGGCACGAAACACCTGGGACTGCTGCACATCCAACGGCGGCGCCTGGGTCGCGCCCACGGCGTTGCTCAGCAACAGGGCCAACAGGCCAAGGCTGGACAGACTCTTGCGCCATGCACTCACAGCGCGCGCCATTGCAGCGGCAGCCATTGCCAGTGACCGTTGGGCTCGCTGCCTTCAGGCAGGGTCAGGGCGTACTTGCCGTAACCGCCCAAGGTGCGCAGCTTGGGCACCAGGTAGGTTTGCGCGGCGTTGTTGAACACCGGCTCCATGTCCTGGGGCAGGCTGTCGAAGGTTTCCTGCTGGATCAACTGCGCCAGGGATTGCGGGCCCAGGTACACCGGCATCAGCGCATCCTTGGGCACCACGTCGGCCAGGGGCGGGAAGCGCTTGTCCAGGGTGCCCAGGGCCTTGCTCACCAGCTTGTCGTCCAGGGAGAACACCAGGGTCGAACCATGGCGGGCCAGGCTGACCTGCATGAAAGCGCGACCGGTGATGGCTTGCGGGTCCTTGGCCTCCTTGGCCGGGTACTGGCCGAAGTTGGAACTGACCTGGCGCTGCCATTGGTGCACCTCGCCGTTCTGCTGCTCGACCACGGGGAAGATGCGCTCCGGCACCTTGCTTTCCCGGGCCCCGACCATGGAACCGAACAGCTTGCCCAGGTCCGCATCGAGCTTGGCGTTGTCCTTGTCCTTGAGGCTGGCCACCAGCAGCGGCGTGTACAGCCGCGAGTCGGCGTACCAGCACAGCCCGGCGGTACCGGCCATGTGTTCGGTCAGGGTGGTGGCCACCGCCTCTTCGGCACCGAGCTTGACCAGCAGCGGCTTCTGCTGCTGCGCCGCCAGAGGCAGCGCCACGCAGGCACTGGCGCCCATGGGCATGGCCTGCCAGATCGGCTTGAAGTCGAAGTCCGGCTGGTTGTCCTGCTCCTGCAGGGCCAGGTAGCTGTGCCAGCCCTGGCCGTCCATGTCGAAACGCAAACCGGCGAAGTTGGGGATGAAGCGCTGGTAACCCATGGCCAGGACACCGGCGTTGACCGCCAGCCGCTGCTGCACCTCGGGCTTGCGCGCCTCCAGGCCAAAGGCCTCGGGGAACAGCTTGTCACCCTTGAGCAGCGCCTCCAGCGCGGCCGTGGAAACGGCGCCGTGTTCATCGTCGGCGCCCTGGCTCAGGTCGTACAGCTTGCCCGGGTTGGACAACACCACCAGCTTGTCGCCGTAAGAGGCGAACGCCAGGGATTTGCCGGCGTTGTAGTTCAGTTGGTACAGCGTCACCGCATCGCCGCCGACCTTGAGCTCGGCCAGCTTGCTCAATTGCGTGTCGTCCAGGGCGACCTTGGCCAGAGGCTCCAGCAGCTTGGCCAGACCGCCGCGGTCCATCACCAGCAGGAAGTCCTTGAGACGCCCGTCGGCGCCACGCCACAGCGCCACATCCGCCGGCTGGTCGAACAGTTGCTCGATCAGGTTGTCCTGCAGTTTCAGGTCATGCTCGTAGATGATCCGCCGCAGGCTGCCGATCAGCCCCAGGCGGTCGGCGTGGGCCTGGTAATAAAAGACGAAGTCCTCGGTCAGGGTGTCCTTGAGAAAGGGCACCGCCAGCAGGTCCTTGGGCAGTTGCGTCAGGGAATGGGTTTCCAGCAGCCCATCGGGGCGACTCAGGCCCAGCTTGTCGCCTGCCAGCTCGGCCACCGTGCTCTTGGGCTTGCAGCCCACGCCGGTGATCGCGGCCGCCACCAGGCACAGGCCCATGACCAGGACCGGCCAGCGCCGCTTGCTGGCGGGTTGTTCAGTGCCGGGCACGCCGGCCGCCGGGGATGCGGTGTTTTCGCTCATGATTCACAAAGCCCAATTCATCCGTGGTGCGGGATGTTCAATAGTTGAAAGACTTGACCAGCAACAGGTCGCCGATGGCCCGCATGGGCACGATAAAGGTCTCGCGTTTCTCATCGACGGTGTTTTCGTTAAGGATCAGGTTGATCTGCGAGGTGATCACCTCGTTCTGATTGCTGCCTTCGTCGAAGTTGTACCCGCCGCTGCCGAAATTGCCCCAGTAGTTCACGTAGATCAGGTAGGTGCCGCGCAGCGGCGCGGTCATGGTGAACATTTCCGGGCCCGGGCCGTCGACGCCGTCCGGGTCCAGGCCGCCGCCATTGGTCAGGCCGGGGTGGCCGAAGAACGCGTGCTGACCGTCGGGGGTGATGATGTGCATGTCCAGCTCGGCCTTGGGATCGTCCCAGCCCAGCACCACGCGGATCCGCGGCGGCGTCTTGTTCTGATTGGCTTCGTAGAACTGCACGCGCTTGAGGGACTTGCCTTCGGAGCTGCGCACTTCAACGCTGTTGGAACCGGCGCCAAACGCATAAGGGCGGGCGAAGCGGCCCTGTTCGTCGGTGTAGAGGTTCAGCGGGTTGCCGTTGACCGACAGGCTATGGGGCTGGCGCAGATGACCGATGGCCTTGAGCTGGCCCTCGATCAGGGTGCGATTGCGCTGGATGCCACGATCGATCGGGGGCGTCGGGTAGGCCACGCGGTCCTGCTCGGTGCGGTCCAGCAAGCCGGAATAGCGCCAGCCGGCCAGGGGTTCCTGCAGCTCGGCGGAGGGCTCGGCGAGCGCCGTACCGGCCAGCAGCAAGGTCAGCAGAAGGGAGGATAAAACGCGCATGTACTGCGTCCTGCCATGCATGGGGAAACCCTGGCGCCAGATCCTCGGCGCGGCTGCAAACATTCGGAAAACGGCCCAGCGACTGCGGGCGTCGGAAAGGCCGCAGATTAGCGATTTGCCGTCTGTTACACAATTGCCGAACCGGGATTTTGCAAGGCAATCGACACCCCGCTGAAACCCGCTGCGCAAGTGCCATTACGGCGACATTACACACGCCGAAAAAGGTGGCTTTCAGCCACTACTGGCACTTTCCGCCGCCCGCCAAGAAACAGCCTTAGTTCCAGTACGAATCTGCCCCAAAGGGTCCGCCGCTCCAGCACTCGCAAGCACCCTGCCGCCCACCGCCGACAGCCTCCACTGGCCCCTGCGGCGAGCGCTCTGGAATGCCCGTTGCGCCAATCGGCCCGGCCTGCGCCCATGGCAGCCAGGGGCCATCGCGCATTCCCTCAGGGAATGACCCCATACCCATTAGTCGATTGCTAGAGCACGCCGCTCAACGCTTATCTAGGAGCGCCGCGGTGTTGCACCGCGGCGCCCTGTGATTGCGGCCTCGCCTGGCCATAAAAAAGATAAGCAACGGGAGTGCCTCACTGATGAAGTATCCGTTAAGAGCCTGGGTCTTCTGGCCCACCTTTCTGATTCTGCTGGCAGCGGTGATCGCCAGTTACCTTGATCTGCAGGGTTTCCTGGCGGTGAGCAGGCAGCTCAACCGGATCATCCTCGACAACTTTTCCTGGCTGTTCAGTGCCGGCAGCTTCTTTCTCCTGGTACTGACCGTCATCGTCTACTTTTCGCCCCTGGGGCGGGTGCGCATCGGTGGCGAAGACGCCAAGCCCCTGCTGAGCAAGCCGCGCTGGTTCATGGTCGCCCTGTGCACCACCCTGGCGGTCGGCGTGCTGTTCTGGACCACCGCCGAGCCGCTCTATCACCTGTATGGCCCGCCTTCGAGCCTGAACATCGAAGCCGGCAGCAGCGAGGCCAAGCACTTCGCCATGTCCAGCATGTTCCTGCACTGGACCCTGACGCCCTACGCCATCTATCTGGTGCCCTCGCTGGTGTTCGCCCTGGTTTTCTACAACCTGCGCGGCCACTTCTCCATCGGCGCCATGCTGCAACCCCTGCTCGGCGCAGCATGGGTCAAGCGCCATGCCGGACTGATCGACACCCTGGCGATGTTCGCCCTGGTGGCGGGCATGGCCTCTTCCCTGGGCACCGGCGCGCTGACCCTGTCCGGTGGCCTGAGCCAGTACATCGGCGGTGACACCACGCCGCTGCGCCTGGGACTGATCATCGCGGTGATCGTCGCCACCTTCGTGTTCTCTGCCGCCAGCGGCTTGCAGAAGGGCATCGTCAAGTTCTCCACCTTCAACACCTGGATCATGCTGGCCCTGGGGCTGTTCGTCCTGGTCTGCGGGCCGACCCTGTACATCTTCAGCCTCGGCATCGAGTCCTTCGGCACCTACCTGCAGACCTTCTTCGGCCGCAGCCTGTTCACCGGCGCAGCCAGTGGCGACAACTGGCCCCAGAGCTGGACGGTGTTCTACTGGTCGGTGTGGTTCGCCTGGGCCCCGGTGAGCGCCATGTTCCTGGGCAAGATCGGCCGTGGCTACACCGTGCGCGAGTTCATTCACATCTCCATGCTCTACCCGGCGCTGTTCACCGCCCTGTGGATCTGCATCTTCTCCGGCAGCAGCCTGTACTTCGACGCCCAGGGTGATGGGGTGCTCAACCGCGTGCTCAACGAACAAGGGGTGGAGCATGTGCTGTACCAGGTGTTCCAGCAGTTGCCGGCGAGCGGCCTGATCATTGCCTTCTTGCTGTTCATTGCCTTCATCTCCTTTGTCACCGCTGCCGACTCCAGCACCGATGTCATCGGCAATCTGTGCAGTCGCGGGGTCACCGCCGATTCCGATCTGGACGGCAGCCCGCTGCTCAAGGTGATCTGGGGCGCGATCATCGGCTGCGTGTCCTGGGTGATGGTGGCCTACGTCGGCATCGACGGGGTCAAGATGCTCTCCAACCTGGGCGGCCTGCCGGGCATGCTGATTGTCCTGCTCTCCAGCAGCGCACTGATCATCTGGATGAAAAACCCGTCCCTGCTGACACCGCCGCTGCCCGCGGACGAGCCCGGGGCAAGCCACTCGCCACGAGGGCCTACCCCATGAACGTCCGTCTCCTGATCCTGGGCGGCCTGGGCCTGACGCTGCTCTGCCCCGTGCTGGCCCACGCCAGTCAGGCGCAATCCCGGGGCTTTGTCGAAGACAGCCGAATCAACGGCCTGGTGCGCAACAACTACCGCAACAACGACCATCGCCAGTGGGACCTGGATGCCCGCGAATGGGGCCAGGGCCTGCAGCTGGACTACGCCTCCGGCTACACCCAGGGCACCCTGGGCTGGGGCCTGGATGCCCATGCCTATTTCGCCACCCGACTCGACAGCGGCGGTGGCCGGGCGCGCACCATGATGCTGGTCAGCGACAGCGACGGCAGCAGCAAGCGGGAGTCGGCCACTGCCGGGGCGGCGCTGAAAATGCGCCTGTCCAATACCGAGTTCAAATACGGCGATCTGCGGCCCCAGACCCCGGTGCTGGCCCTGGCCGACAACCGGCTGATGCCGGCGACCGCCACTGGCCTGGCCTTCAGCAGCCGCGAGGTGGAAGGCCTGTTGCTGGAGGGCGGACACTTCACCGCCTCCCGGGACTTCAACCAGACCGGTCACCGCGGCGGCTTCCACGCCGGCTACGCCAGGGTCGAGGGCGGCGACGCCAGCTATCTGGGCGGCACCTACCAGGTGCATCCGCAGGTCGGGCTGGGGCTCTACAGCTCGCGCTATGAAGACCTGTGGCGCCAGCATTACCTCAATCTCAACCTCGACCAGCCCCTGGACGCCGAGGATCGGCGCAGCCTGAACCTGGACCTGCGGCTCTATCGCTCCCTGGACGATGGCAAGGCCCTGGCCGGGGATATCGCCGTAACGGCCTGGTCGGCGGCGCTGGCCCTGAAGGAGGGGCCGCACACCGTGACCCTGGCCCACCAACGCATCCATGGCCAGCAGCCCTTCGACTATCTGGCCCTGAGCGGCGGCGGCTTCCACGGCTCGATCTACCTGGCCAACGCCTCGTTGATCGCCGACTTCAACGGCCCCGGCGAACGCTCCTGGAGCCTGGGCTACCGACTCGACCTGGAACACCTGGGCCTGCCCGGCCTGTCCTTCGGCACCCGCTACATCCGGGGCAGTCATGTCGACGGCCGGCGGATCCCCCAGGGCAGTCCCTACCGCTACTACGCCGACAAGGAGCGCCACTGGGAGCGGGACATCGACCTCAGCTACCAGGTGCAGAGCGGCGTCGCCAAGGACCTGTCCCTGAGCCTGCGCCAGGGCACCTACCGCATTCACGGAACCTCGAACGGCGATGTCGACCACATCCGCCTGGTCACCGAATACCCCTTCAGCCTGCTGTGATCCACCGCGCTCGGCCCGGTGCCGGCCCCTTTTTCGACTGGAGTAGCCCATGGACGTCATCCGCGACTTTCCCCATCCGATCCGCGAGATCGAGCACTGCCTGATCCCTCTGCGCGACGGCACCCAACTGGCCGCGCGCATCTGGCTGCCGGCCGATGCCGGCACCCGGCGTTACCCGGCGATCCTCGAATACCTGCCCTACCGCAAGCGCGACGGCACCGCAGTGCGCGATGCCCTGACCCATCCCTGGATGGCGGGCCAGGGTTACGCCTGCGTGCGCGTGGACATGCGCGGCAACGGCGAGTCCCAGGGCTTGATGGCCGACGAGTACCTGCCTCAGGAACAACAGGACGCCCTGGAAGTGCTCGACTGGCTCTGCGCCCAACCCTGGTGCGACGGCAACCTGGGGATGATGGGCATCTCCTGGGGTGGCTTCAACGGCTTGCAAGTGGCGGCCCATCAACCCGCAGCGCTGAAAGCCATCATTACCCTGTGCTCCACCGACGACCGCTACGCCGACGACATTCATTACAAGGGCGGCAACCTGCTGATGGAAAACCAGGGCTGGGCCGCCACCATGCTCAACTTCAGCGCCGCCGTGCCCGACCCGCTGCTGGTGCAGGACTGGCAGGTGCAATGGCAGCAACGCCTGGACGCCATGCCGATGCTGGCCGAAACCTGGCTGCAGCATCAGACCCGCGACGATTACTGGCGCCAGGGCTCGGTGTGCGAGGACTACGCGGCGATCAAGGCCGCGGTGTACTGCATCGGCGGCTGGGGCGATGCCTACAAGAACAGCGTGCCGCGCCTGATGCAGCACCTGAGCGGCCCGAAGAAAGCCCTGCTCGGCCCCTGGATCCACAAGTACCCGCACTTTGCCGTGCCCAACCCGGCCATCGGTTTTCTCCAGGAAGCCAAGCGCTGGTGGGACCACTGGCTCAAGGGCATCGACAACGGGGTGATGGACGAGCCGGCCTGCACCTTCTACCTGCAGGACGCCGTGCCGCCCAAGGCCAGCTACGCCGAACGCCCGGGCGTCTGGGTGCAGACCGCCGGCTGGCCCGATCCGCAGATCCAGTGGCAGACCTTCAGCCTCAGCGACAACGGGCTCAGCGCGGGAGCCCAAGCGCTGAGCGCAAGTCGCAGCATTTGCTCGCCCCTGACCACCGGCCTGCATCAGGGCGAGTACTGCGCCATCTGGTTCGGCCCGGACGGCCCCACCGACCAGCGCCGGGATGACGCCCATTCGCTGTGCTTCGACAGCCAGCCCTTGAGCGAGCCCCTGGCCTTGCTGGGTGATGTGCGCCTGGACCTGCGCCTGACCTCGGACCGGCCTTGCGGGCAGATCGTCGCCCGGCTTAACGCGGTGGCCCCGGACGGTCAGGTAGCGCAGATCACCTACGGCACCCTGAACCTGTCGCTGCGCGAGGACTTCGCCGTGGCCAGCCCACCCGAGCCCGGCGCGCCCCTGCAGGTTCGCTTCAACCTCGACCATGTCGGTTATCGCCTGCCGGCCGGTTATCGCCTGCGCCTGGCGCTGAGTAGCGCCAGCTTCCCGTTGCTGTGGCCGGCCAGGGAGCTGACCACCCTGACCCTGCTGCCCGAGGTGCAGAGCGTGCAGTTGCCGGTGTTCATCGGCGAACCCGTGGCGTGTCCGTTCGAAGCCCCGCAAAGCGCGCCGCCGGCCAACCTGGAAATCATCCGCGCCGCCGCCCCCAAGCGCACCCTCAGCGAAGACGTGGCCAGCGGTGAAGTGTGCGTGCGTATCGACGACGACCTGGGCGCCATGCGCTTGCTCGATCACGGCCTGTGGGTCGACCAGCGCTGCACCGAGCAGTACCGCACCCTGCCCTGGGACCCGCTGTCGACCCGGGCCGACATCCAATGGCAGTACCGGGCCGGTCGCGGCACCTGGTCGGTGGAGGTGGACAGCACCCTGGGCCTGCACGCCGACGCGCAGTGGTTCTACCTGCAGGCCACCCAGGTTGCGCGACTCGATGGCCGGCAGATTCATCAACGCCAGTGGCACAAACGGATCGCCCGATCCACGCTGTAAAGCGTGGCAGGATGCCCAATCTCCGAGACTCGGCGGGACGCAGGACACAGCGCCCGCCCCCTGTAGACTGGTACCCGCATGTCGCATCGCAACGTCGATCTGCCCCCCCTCAACTGCCTGCAGCCTTTCGAGGCCGTGGCCCGTCATTTGAGCTTTACCCGGGCCGCCCAGGAACTGAACCTGACCCAGAGCGCGGTCAGCCGCCAGATCAAGCGGCTGGAGGAAAATCTCGCCCGACCGCTGTTCCACCGCCACAACCTGGGCATCAGCCTGACCCCGGCGGGGGAGCGCTACTTTCGCACCATCCAGCGCCTGCTGCGCGAGCTGGACCGCGAGTCGGCAGAACTGCGCCGACGCGGCGCCGAGCGCCAGCTGACCCTGGCCAGCACCCCGACCATCAGCTCGATCTGGCTGGCGCGTCTGCTGCCTGCGTTCCAGAGCCTGTATCCGGAGCTGGACATCCGCATCCTCTGCAGCGAAAGCCCGTCGCACCTGGATGTCAGCGAGTACGACCTGGGACTGTTCTATCACCTGGACGAGCTGCCGGCGCCCCTGGGCCTGGAGCTGACCCCGGTATTTGCCGGGGAGCAGGTGATCTGCGTCTGCAGCCCGGACTACCTGAGCCGCAAGGGACCGATTCGCGACCCGCAACACCTGCTGCAGGAACACCGGCTGCTGATCGTCGAAGACCACTATCACGACTGGCTGACCTGGTCCGACTGGTTCAGCGCCGTGGGCGCGACCTATCACTCCCCGCAACACGCCCTGCGCACCAACAGCTACCAGTTGCTGATGCAATCGGCGGTGATGGGCCAGGGCGTGGCCCTGGGCTGGGAAAGCCTGCTGCAGGACGAACTCGCCGCCGGACGCCTGCAACGCGCGCTGCCGCACTGCATGCCCAGCCGCGGGCGCCTGAACCTGATGCAACCGCACCACCGCAATCCCCCAGCCGCCGTGCGCCGCTTTCGCCAATGGCTGCTGGAACACACCCACCTCGCCCACGAAACCGGTCCTTGACCGCCCCGACCTGACGACTTCATGAACCTGACCCTGCTGACCTTCCCCGCGCTCTACTGCGCCACCCTGTTGATGCTCGCCGGCAACGGGCTGTTCTTCAGTTTTATCGGCCTGCGCCTGACCAGCGACGGGGTCGGCGAGCTGTGGATCGGCGGCCTGACCGCCGCCTACTACGCCGGCATGGTCTGCGGCGCCAAGTTCGGCCATCGGATGATCGCCGCGGTGGGCCACATCCGTTCCTATGTGGCCTGCGCGGGTGCCGCGACCATGATCGTGCTCCTGCACCTGCTGTTCGAGGCGCTGTGGTTGTGGCTGGTGCTGCGCTTCATCACCGGCCTGGTGATGATGAACCAGTACATGGTGATCGAGAGCTGGCTCAACGAGCAGGCCGGCAACCAGCAGCGCGGCGCGGTGTTCGCCGGCTACATGGTGGCGGTGTCCCTGGGCCTGATGCTTGGCCAGGGGGTGCTGATCTGGCGCCCCGAGCTGGACTTCAAGCCGCTGCTGATCGTCGCCCTGTGCTTCGCCGCCTGCCTGTTGCCGGTCGCCCTGACCCGCCGCCTGCACCCGGCCAAACTGGAAGCGGCGCCGCTGCAGATCGGTTTTTTCTGGCGCCGGGTGCCGCAAGCCCTGAGCACGGTATTCATCACCGGACTGCTGGTCGGCTCGTTCTACGCCCTGGCACCGGTGTTCATCACCTTGAGCGGCCTGGACACGGCCCAGGCCGGCACCTTTGTCGCCGTGGCGATCCTCGCCGGCCTGTGCGGCCAGTGGCCGCTCGGCTGGCTTTCGGATCGCCTCGACCGCGCGCGGCTGATCCGCGCCTGCGCCCTGCTGCTGTGCCTGGTGACTGTGCCTTTGTGGGGGCTGTTCAACTTGTCGTTCACCTGGTTGCTGCTGTTCGCCTGCCTCAGCGGCCTGCTGCTGTTCAGCCTCTACCCGCTGGCGGTCGCCCTGGCCAATGACCACATCGAGCAACCCCAACGCGTGGCCCTGAGCGCCATGCTCCTGGCCACCCACGGCGTCGGCGCCTGTCTGGGGCCGCTGCTCAGCGGCGCGCTGATGAACCTCTATGGCCACAACGCTTTCTACCTGGTGTTCTCGGTGTTCGCCCTGCTGCTGGCCTGGCGGGTACAACCGAGCAAGGTCAGCGGGGAGTTCCGGGTCGAGGCCGAGGCCGGATCCCGCTGATACAGGCACGGCTCAAATGAAGGCCAAGCCGGGTCGCTCGGCCATAGAGCCCATCCGCCAGACGCCCCGTCCACCGGACCGCAGAGCGCCTCGCGCCGCCCGGGTACGGGTGCGCCAGCGAGCGCTTCTCATTTGCCCGAAACCCCGGTGTCTGCTAGTGTCGCGCCGGTTTAACGTCAACCGGGATAGCCGCCATGGCCCGCAAAAAAGCTGCCTTAGATTTCGAACAATCCCTCGCCGACCTGCAAACCCTGGTCGAGCGTCTGGAGAACGGCGAGCTGTCGCTGGAAGACTCGTTGACCGCCTTTGAACAAGGCATCGGCCTGACCCGTGATTGCCAGGCAGCCCTGGCCCAAGCCGAGCAGAAGGTGCAGATCCTGCTGGAGCGCGACGGTGAACTGGCCGAACAGCCCTTCGATGCGGAACAGCCAGAATGATTGCCGCTTATCAGGCCACCAGCCAGGCCCGCGTCGACGCTGCACTGCACACCCTGTTCACCGCTCCAAGCCCCGAACTTGCCCGCCTTTATGAAGCCATGCGCTACAGCGTGATGAATGGTGGCAAGCGCGTGCGCCCGCTGCTGGCCTATGCCGCCTGCGAGGCGCTGGGCGGCAGGCCCGAGCAAGCCAACGGCGCCGCCTGCGCGGTGGAACTGATTCACGCCTACTCCCTGGTCCACGACGACCTGCCGGCGATGGACGATGACGATCTGCGTCGCGGCCAGCCGACCACCCACAAGGCCTTCGACGAAGCCTGCGCGATCCTCGCCGGTGACGGCCTGCAGAGCCTGGCCTTCAGCGCCCTGCTGGACCCGGGCCTGAGCGACGCCAGCGCCGAGATCCGCCTGCGCATGGTCACCACCCTGGCCCAGGCCGCAGGCCCGGCGGGCATGGTCGGTGGCCAGGCCATCGACCTGGGTTCGGTGGGGCTCAAGCTCGACCAGAAGGCCCTGGAGTACATGCACCGGCACAAGACCGGCGCGCTGATCGAAGCCGCCGTGATTCTCGGCGCCCTGGCCAGCGGCCGGGCGGAAAAAGACGAACTCAAGGCCCTGCAGACCTACGCCCAGGCTGTCGGCCTGGCGTTCCAGGTGCAGGACGACATCCTCGACGTCGAAAGCGATACCGCGACCCTGGGCAAGCGCCAGGGCGCCGACATCGCCCGGGACAAACCGACCTACCCGGCATTGCTGGGCCTGGCCGCGGCCAAGGAATACGCGCTGGAGCTGCGGGACCAGGCGCTGCATGCGCTGCGTCCGTTTGACGCAGCGGCCGAGCCCCTGCGCGAGCTGGCGCGGTATATCGTCGAGCGGCGCCACTGATCGACGCGCCGCATATCGGCCAAGTTCAGTGCTCTGCGTGGGCAGCTTGCGATGCATAAGGTAAACTGCCGCCTCTTTCTATACCTATAACGATTCGCCTGATGCCCACGACGTTTCATGAGATTCCCCGCAAACGCCCGACCACGCCGCTGCTCGACCGTGCCCAGACGCCGGACGGCCTGCGCCGGTTAGGCGAAGCCGAGCTGGAAACCCTGGCCGATGAATTGCGCCTGGAATTGCTCTACACGGTCGGCCAGACCGGCGGGCATTTCGGTGCCGGCCTTGGCGTCATCGAGCTGACCATCGCGTTGCATTACGTGTTCGACACCCCGGACGACCGGCTGGTGTGGGACGTGGGTCACCAGGCGTATCCGCACAAGATCCTCACCGGTCGTCGCGAACAGATGGCCAGCCTGCGCCAGAAAGACGGCCTGGCCGCCTTCCCGCGGCGCTCCGAGAGCGAGTACGACACCTTTGGCGTCGGCCACTCCAGCACCTCCATCAGTGCCGCGCTGGGCATGGCCATCGCCGCCCGCCTGCAGCACAGCGAGCGCAAGGCCATCGCGGTGATCGGCGACGGCGCCCTGACCGCGGGCATGGCCTTCGAGGCCCTGAACCACGCGCCGGAAGTGGACGCCAACATGCTGGTGATCCTCAACGACAACGACATGTCGATCTCGCGCAATGTCGGCGGGCTGTCCAACTACCTGGCCAAGATTCTCTCCAGCCGCACCTACGCCAGCATGCGCGAAGGCAGCAAGAAAGTGCTGTCGCGCCTGCCCGGTGCCTGGGAAATCGCCCGCCGCACCGAAGAATACGCCAAGGGCATGCTGGTCCCCGGCACCCTGTTCGAAGAGCTGGGCTGGAACTACATCGGCCCCATCGACGGCCACGACCTGCCGACCCTGATCGCCACCCTGCGCAACATGCGCGACCTCAAGGGCCCGCAGTTCCTGCATGTGGTGACCAAGAAGGGCAAGGGCTTCGCCCCGGCGGAAGTCGACCCGATCGGCTACCACGCGATCACCAAGCTGGAGCCGCTGGACGCTCCGGCAGCCGCGCCGAAAAAGGCCGGCGGTCCGAAGTACTCCGGCGTCTTCGGCGAGTGGCTGTGCGACATGGCCGCCGCCGACCCGCGCCTGGTGGGCATCACCCCGGCAATGAAGGAAGGCTCGGACCTGGTGGCCTTCAGCGAGCGGTTCCCGCTGCGCTATTTCGACGTGGCGATTGCCGAGCAGCACGCGGTGACCCTGGCGGCCGGCATGGCCTGCGAAGGCGCCAAGCCGGTGGTGGCGATCTACTCCACCTTCCTGCAGCGCGGCTATGACCAACTGATCCACGACGTGGCGGTGCAGAACCTCGACGTGCTGTTCGCCATCGACCGCGCCGGGCTGGTGGGCGAAGACGGCCCGACCCACGCCGGCAGCTTCGACCTGTCCTACCTGCGCTGCATCCCCGGCATGCTGGTGATGACCCCGAGCGACGAGAACGAATTGCGCAAGATGCTCAGCACCGGGCACCTGTACAACGGCCCCGCCGCCGTGCGCTACCCGCGCGGCACCGGCCCCAACGCGCCGATCGACAAGGACCTGGAACCGATCGAGATCGGCAAGGGCGTGATCCGCCGCCAGGGCAAGCAAGTGGCCCTGCTGGTGTTCGGCGTGCAACTGGCCGAAGCCCTGCAAGTGGCCGAGAAGCTCGACGCCACCGTGGTCGACATGCGCTTCGTCAAACCCCTGGATGAAGCCCTGGTGCGCGAGATCGCCGGCAGCCATGAACTGCTGGTGACCATCGAAGAGAACGCCATCATGGGCGGCGCCGGTGGCGCGGTCAGCGAATTTTTGGCCCGCGAAAGCATCCTCAAGCCGATCCTGCACCTGGGCCTGCCCGACGCCTACGTCGAGCACGCCAAGCCGGCGCAGATGCTCGCCGAATGCGGCCTCGACGAAGCCGGCATCGAAGCTTCGGTGCGCCAGCGCCTGGCGCTGCTGGGCCTGGCTTGATCCACAGCGGCTACCTGTAGCCGCTGCTGCGCGCCCGCCACGCGGGCGTCGCTTTTGCTCCCTTCCTTATCCGGCTTCACACACTGCGGCGAAGGCCGAGCCGCGCTAACGGAATAGCCATGAAACTCTCTCGCCTGGCCCTGCCGCTATGTCTCCTGCCCTGCACCGATCTGCTGGCCGACACCTCCGAGCGCGATCAGGCCCTGAAACTGCCGGAGATGCTGATCAGCGCCAACCGCCAGGTGGAAGCACGCAACGACAGCAGTGCCGCCAACACCGTGTTCACCCGGGAAGATATCGACCGCCTGCAACCCACCAGCCTGACCGACCTGCTGCAACGGGTGCCCGGGGTCCAGGTTGCCCAGAGCGGCGGACGCGGCAACCTGCCGAACATTTTCATTCGTGGCACCAGCTCGGCCCAGAGCCTGGTGCTGGTGGATGGCCAGCGCATCAGCAGTTCATCCTCCGGCGACAGCAACCTGCAATTCATCAGCGTCGAGCAGATCGAACGGGTGGAAGTGCTGCGTGGCTCGCGCTCGGTGATCTACGGCAGCGACGCCATTGGCGGGGTGATCCAGATCTTCACCCGGCGCGGCGCCGACTCGGGGCTGCATGGGCGCATGCGTGTCGCCGCTGGCAGCAACCAGACCTGGGAACGCAGCCTGGGCCTTTCCGGCGGCGACGCCCAGACCCGCTTCAGCCTCGGCGCCAACCTGGATGAAAGTGCCGGAATCGACTGGACCCACGCCTCTTACCCCAGCGATGCGGATCACGATGGCTACCGCAACCAATCCCTGAGCCTCACCCTCAGCCATGCCCTCAGCGACGATCTGGAAGTGGGCTTCAACCTGCTGGATAACCGAGGCCGCAGCCGTTATGACGAACCGTTCGGCCCGGAGCAGGACCCTTACACCGACTTCACCGTCAGCAGTGTCAGCGGCTTTATCGATGCAACGGTCAACGACCGCTGGCAGTCGCGACTGGAGCTGGGCCACAGCGAGAACCGCGACCTCAAGCCCGATAAGCTCAGCGAGCAACGCAGCGTGTTCAACACCTACCGCGACTCGCTGGCCTGGCAGAACGATCTGCGCCTGAATGCCCAGCACAGCCTGATCCTTGGCGCCGACTGGTACCAGGACCGACTCAATACCGGTCCGACCTTTTTCATCGACAACACCCCGTTGTACTTCGCCGAAGACCGCCGCTGGAATCGCGCAGCCTTTATCCAGCATCGGTTTCAAGGCCAGAGCTTCTCCACCGAACTGGGCCTGCGCCGTGACCAGAACCAGCAGTACGGCAGCCAGAACACCTGGAGCGGCACCCTGACTCTGCCGCTGAATCCGGACAACGACCTGCTGCTGTCCTACAGCGAAGGCTTCCGGGCACCGAACTTCAGCGACCTGTATTACCCGGGCTTCAGCAACCCGGACCTCAAGCCGGAGCACTCCAGAAGCTACGAACTGCAATGGCGCAGCCAACTGACGCCAAGCAGCCGCCTGGAAACGTCGGTGTACCGCACCGATATCAGGGACGCGATCATCTTCGACTTCGCCGCGCAGCGCCCGGAGAACATCGGCTCGGCGCGAATCAACGGCTTGGAAATGGCCCTGAAGCAGGAGTGGTTCGGCTGGCAGAGCAGCCTTGGCGCGGCCATCATCGACCCACGCAACCGTCAGAGCGGAGAGCAACTGCCTCGCCGGGCCAGGCGCACCCTGAACCTGGATCTGGACCGGCAGTTCGAGCAGTTGGGCCTGGGCGCCAGTTGGCAACTGGTCAGCGATAGCCGTGAAGATCAGTCCCCACAGAAGCAGGCGCGCCTGAGCGGCTATGGACTGGTGGGATTGCGCAGCAGCTGGGCCGTCAATCGCGAGATCAGACTGGACCTGAAGCTCGACAATCTTTTCGACCAGTCCTACTCCCGAGCGCTCTACCACTACGACGGCAACAACTATGGCTATCGCAGCGAAGGCCGCACCTGGATGCTCGGCGTGACCTGGACGCCCGAGCTGTAAGATCCGCCGCCTTCGCCGGCAAGCCGGCGCCTGCAGAATCCCTTCGCGGCTTGCCGGCGAAGGGGCTCAGCGCTCAGGTGCGATCAAGGCACAGAGCTTGGCAGTGGCCGCGATCATCTGCCCGCTGGGCCGTTCCATGCCCTTGTCCCTCACCAGCAACAACCGTCCCTGCTGCACCGCCGCGATCTGCGGCCAGGCCTTCCAGGCATCCAGCTGCCCCTGTGCGGTGGCCAGGATCGCCTGCGGATTACGCTGCAATACCGATTCGATGCTGACCTGGGGCGCCGGCAGGTGCTGGTCGGCAAATACATTGCGCGCCCCGCAGACACTCAAGGCTTCACTGATGATCTGCCCGCCGCCCACGGTGTACAGCGGCTGATCCCAGACTTGATAGAACACCGGCAACTGGGGATCGCGGTGATAGCGCTCACGCAACCCAGCCAACTGCGCGCTCAATTGCGTGGACAATTGCCGGGCCGCCGCGGACCGGCCCAGGCGCTGGCCGATCTCGGCGATCTGCGCCAGCAGCTGCTGGAAATCATGGGGTTCGGCAACGTAGGTGGGAATGCCCAGGCGGGCCAGTTGATCGCGCTGGGCCGGGCCGATACTGGCGGGCCAGAGCAGCAGCAAATCGGGCTTGAGGCTGAGCAGGCGCTCCATGTCCAACTGGCCGTAACGCCCGACCGAGGGCACGTCCTTGAGCTCCGGCAGCCGTTCGCCGGCATCCAGCACCCCGACCAGCCGATCGGCGGCGCCCAGCTCAACAACGATCTCCGACAGTGACGGTGCGAGGCTGACCACCCGCTGCGCCGCCAGGGCCGGAGTGCCGGCCAGCAGGCACAGGACCGCCAGCCAGCGCCACATCAGCCCAGCTGACGAGGAATACGGTAGAGGTAGAACAGCACCGCGGTGGACAGCGCCAGGAGCATCAGCGGCACCGCTTCCAGGCCGACAAACACTGCCAGGGCACCGATCCAGGCGGGCAAGGATGCCGCCAGGAAGGCCGCGCGACGACGGGCCGCCAGGGTGATCCAGGCGGCAGGCTCCTCAGGGGTATCGAGGGCTTTGCCGGTGGCGATCAAGGCATGCTTGTAGCCGTTGAAAAAACGCAGGCTGACGAACATCGAGGCCGTACCGGCGATAAAGAATGGCATCGCCAGCACGGGCATCAACGCCTCGCCCTGACCAAACACCAGGTTGATCACAAACAGCGGCAGCAAGGCCAGGGCCAGGTACTGCCACCAACTGACGGCCAGGCGGCGCTTGACTTGACCCCGAGTCACGCGCGGTCGACCTCGCCCTGGTGCTCGTTGCCCATCATGTGGTCGAGCTTGCTGGCCTTGGTCGCCAGGTACAGCTTGTTGTGGGGGTTGTGCCCGGTGTGCAGCGGCACCCGCTCGGCGACCTGGATGCCCATGTCGGTCAACGCCTTGACCTTGCGCGGGTTGTTGGTCATCAGCCGCAGCGCCTTGACCCCCAGATGCTCGAGCATCGGCAGGCACATGGCGTAGTCACGCTGGTCCGCGGCAAAGCCCAGGCGCTCGTTGGCTTCCACGGTATCGGCGCCGCCATCTTGCAGCTCGTAGGCACGGATCTTGTTCAGCAGGCCAATGCCGCGCCCTTCCTGACGCAGGTACAGCAGCACCCCACGACCTTCCCGGGCAATGGCGCGCAAGGCAGCTTCCAGTTGCGAGCCGCAATCGCAACGCTGGCTGAACAGGGCGTCGCCGGTCAGGCATTCGGAGTGCAGGCGGCCGAGAACCGGCGCGCCATCGGCGATATCGCCCAGGCTGAGCACCACGTGCTCGCGACCGGTGGCTTCATCGAGAAAACCATGCATGGTGAATTGCGCAAAAGGCGTAGGCAGCTTGGAAGCGGCAACAAAAACGACGGGCACTGTTGTGCTCCTGATCTGTATGAGGACTGGAGATTCGCAGAGGCGGCATTGTAACAGCAGCCTCCACTGCACGCTTAGGCTGAATTATCGGAGATAAAGATCGATAAGTTTGATCAACGGGGCGCTGGCTGCGGGCTCCCGTCGAACGGATAAGGCTGCTTCCAGCGCTGGAAGATCGGCCGCAACACACCGTCTTTCACCAACTGCTCCATGCGCCGGTCGTACAAGGCAAGCAGGGCACGGCCGCGGGGGGTGTCGGCAAAGCCCAGGTACAGGGGCAGCTCGGCCAGGTGGCTGACCTTGAACTGGCTCGGGTCCTGGGCTTGTCCGAGCACATAGCTGATCTCGGTCTGGGCGTCGATGTAATAGTCGGCCCGGCCGTACTGCAACATCGGCAGGATGCCGATGCGCCGGCGAATCTCGTTGTAGCGCCGGGCATTGGGCAGGTAGTCCTGGTACTTGTAGCCACGCACCCAGACCAGACGGTAACTGCCGAGGTTGGCCAGGGTCAGCTCGGGGTTGCTGGCCAGCCCCAGGGAGTAGATGTGGTCGGTGTCGTAGTTCCAGCGCGGATACAGCAAGCCGGGGGATTCGTCGCGATAGGCGCCCACTTGCGCATCCGCTTCACCACGCTGCACCAGGCCCACCGAACGGGTGTAAGGCACGCTGCTGCGCTCGATGCGCACCCCTTGGGGCTCGAACACTTCACGCAGAATGTCCCAGGCCAGGCCTTCGCCGTTGGCTTCGGTGTACTGACTCCATTCTTCACTGGCGATGCGAATGTGCTGGGGTTGCGCCTGCAACTCGTTGGCCCGGCCGCCGCAGCTCCAGACAACCAGCAGTACCAGCAGCACGCGGCGCACGTCCATGCCTAACCCCTCAGCTCAAACACCACACCAAGCCTTGCATCGCCAGCCAGGCGAACACACCGGCCAGCACGTCGTCGAGCATGATGCCGACGCCGCCATGCACATGCCGGTCGACCCAGCGAATCGGCCACGGCTTGAGAATGTCGAAGAAGCGGAACATCAGGAACCCCGCCAGCAGCCAGTACCAGCCTTCAGGCACCAGCCACAGGGTGATCCACATGCCGACCATTTCGTCCCAGACGATGCCTTCGTGGTCATGCACCCGCAGATCGTCGGCCACCTTGCCGCACAGCCAGAAGCCAAACAGCATGGTGATGCCGAGCATCAGCCAGTAGCCCCAGTCCGGCAGCATCTGCCACAGCGGGATAAAGGGTAGCGCAACCAGCGAGCCCCAGGTGCCGGGCGCCTTGGGCAAGGTGCCGGAACCGAAGCCGAAAGCCAGGAAGTGCCAGGGATTGCGCCAGACCGACGGCGGTACGAACTCCGCCGGGACCTGTTTGGGATGATCTGTCACGGTGTCTCCGGAAAGTGTTGATAACCCCGGGTGCCGGGGGTGATGTCCTGGCCGCCGGCATCCAGCAGGGTCACCCCCTGCCCCGCCAGCACTCGCCCCACCACGTGCACCGGCCAACCCGCCGCCCGCAGCGGCGCCAGTTCGGCAGGCGGCAGGGTGAAGGCCAGGACATAGTCGTCACCGCCGCTCAGGGCGGCGGCGCGAGCGCCTTCCAGGCCCACAAAGCCGAGCAGCGCCGGAGACAGGGGCAGCTTTTCCAGGTCCACCTGCAGAGCAACCGCCGAGGCGGTCGCGATATGCCCGCAATCGGCCAGCAGGCCATCGGAAATGTCCAGGGCGGCGCTGGCCTTGCCTCTCAGGGCCTGACCCAGGGCCAGCTGCGGTCGGGGCGACCAGTAGTGGGCCAGCAACGGCTCGGCCACTGCTGCCTCGGCGCGGCGTTGCCCCAGTACCAGCGGCAAGGCGCCGGCCGCATTGCCCAGCTCGCCGCCGACACACAGCAGGTCGCCTGCACGGGCGCCGCTGCGGGTCAGGGCCAAACCGCCGGGAACCCGGCCGAACACGGTCAGGGTCAAGGTCAGCGGGCCGCGGGTGGTGTCGCCGCCGATCAGGCGCACGCCACAATCCTGGGCCATGAGGTTCAAACCGCGGGCGTAGGCCTGCAGCCAATCGGTGCTTACCGTCGGCAGGGTCAGGGCCAGGGTAAAGGCCAGCGGCGTGGCGCCCATGGCGGCCAGGTCGCTGACGGCCACCGCCAGAGAGCGTTGGCCTAGAAGAAAGGGCTCGCAGGGATCGGCGAAATGCACACCCGCCACCAGGGTGTCGGTGGAAATCGCCAACTGCTCGCCAGGTGCAACCGCCAGCAAGGCGCAGTCGTCGCCAATCCCCAGGGCAATGCCCTCGCCGCCTTGCGCACAGGGCGCGGCAGCGAAGAAATGACGGATCAGCTCAAACTCGCCCATGGCAGCTGCAAGCGCGGATCAGCGCTTGAACGCCTTCACTTCAGCTTCGCGCAGGCGTGGTGCCAGCTTGTCGAGAACGCCGTTGACGAACTTGTGGCCGTCGGTGGAACCGAAGACCTTGGCCAGTTCGATACCTTCGTTGATCACAACGCGGTATGGCACGTCGACGCGCTTGAGCAGCTCCCAGGTGGACAGGCGCAGAACCGCCAGTTCAACCGGGTCCAGCTCATCGATGGCCAGGTCCAGGCAAGGCACGAGCGCGGTGTCGATCTCGTTCTTGTTGGCCGGGACCCCGTGCAGGATCTCGCGGAAGTAGGCGCCGTCGATGTCAGTGAAATCGTTGTCGACCCGAAACTGCGCTTCGATCTCGTTCAGCGAATGCTTGGCCATGTGCCACTGGTACAGCGCCTGAGTCGCGAGCTGACGGGCTTCGCGACGCTTGGCGCTCTTGGATGGCTTGCCGGCGTTGGCAGGCTTGGGATCGCGCGGGTTGAAACGATCGCTTTCGTCGCTAATCACTTGGCCTCCAACTGCGCCAGCAGGCTGACCATTTCCAGGGCGGACAGGGCAGCTTCAGCACCTTTGTTGCCGGCCTTGGTGCCGGAACGTTCGATGGCTTGTTCGATCGAATCAACGGTCAGCACGCCGAAGGCCACTGGCACGCCAAACTCCATGGACACCTGGGCCAGGCCCTTGGTGCACTCGCCGGCCACGTATTCGAAGTGCGGAGTACCGCCACGAATGACCGCGCCCAGGGCGACGATCGCCGCATATTCACCCTTCTGTGCGACTTTCTGCGCGACCAACGGAATTTCGAAGGCGCCAGGGGCACGGATGATGGTGATGTCGCTTTCGCTCACGCCGTGGCGAACCAGGGCGTCAACCGCGCCGCTGACCAGGCTTTCGACGACGAAGCTGTTGAAACGGCCGACCACCAGGGCATAGCGGCCTTTAGGGGCGATGAAGGTACCTTCGATGGTCTTCAGGGTCATTCGACAAATCTCTTAAAGAGCCAGAGCGTGTCTAGCACACGCTCTTCAGTGATATTTGAACCGCGAATTTCAAGCCAGAAACGACCGGCTTTTATTCGGAGGGCACGTATTCTACAACTTCCAGGTCGAAACCGGATATCGCATTAAACTTCATCGGCGCACTCATCAGGCGCATTTTGCGCACGCCCAGGTCGCGGAGGATCTGCGAACCGGCACCGACGATGCTGTAGGTGGTGGGTTTCTTCACCGGCTGGTGTTCCGCGGTTTCACGGATGTGCGCCAGCAGTACATCGCCATCCAGCGGGTGACCCAGCAACAGCACCACGCCACTGCCGGCCTCGGCCACTTTGGCCATGGCCGCGCGCAGGCTCCAGCGGCCCGGCTGCTTGACCATCAGCAGGTCGCGCAGCGGGTCCATGTTGTGCACCCGCACCAGGGTCGGTTCTTCCGCGCAGATGTCCCCCAGGGTCAGGGCCATGTGCACGTCGCCTTCCACGGAATCACGATAGGTCACCAGGTTGAACTGGCCCAGTTCGCTGTCCAGGGGCTGCTCGGCAATCCGCTGAACGGTACGTTCGTGGATCATCCGGTAGTGAATCAGGTCGGCGATGGTGCCGATCTTGATGTTGTGTTCGGCGGCGAAGGCTTCCAGCTCGGTGCGACGGGACATGGTGCCGTCGTCGTTCATCACCTCGCAGATCACCCCGCTGGGTTCGAAACCCGCCATGCGCGCCAGGTCGCAAGCCGCTTCGGTGTGGCCGGCACGAGCCAGGGTCCCGCCGGGCTGGGCCATCAGCGGGAAGATATGACCCGGGCTGACGATGTCCTCGGGCTTGGCGTCCTTGGCGGCGGCCGCTTGCACGGTGCGCGCACGGTCAGCGGCGGAGATGCCGGTGGTCACGCCTTCGGTGGCCTCGATGGAGACGGTGAACTTGGTGCCGAAGCCGGAGCCGTTGCGCGGCGCCATCAGCGGCAGCTTGAGCAGCTCGCAACGCTCGCGGCTCATGGGCATGCAGATCAGGCCACGGGCGTGCTTGGCCATGAAGTTGATGTGCTCGGCCTTGCAGCACTCGGCGGCCATGATCAGGTCGCCTTCGTTCTCGCGGTCTTCGTCATCCATGAGGATGACCATCTTGCCTTGGCGGATGTCTTCAACCAGTTCTTCGATGCTGTTGAGCGCCACGCGGCACCCCCTTGGGTCAGGATTTGAGATAGCCGTTAGCGGCCAGAAAACTTTCGGTAATGGTGCCGCCGTTGGTGGCTTCGGCCGCCTTGTCACCCAACAGCAGGCGCTCCAGGTAACGCGCCAGCAGGTCCACTTCAAGGTTGACCTGCCGACCCGGCCGGTAGTCGGCCATGATGGTTTCCGCCAGGGTGTGGGGCACGATGGTCAGCTCGAACTCGGCGCCATTGACCGCGTTGACCGTCAGGCTGGTGCCGTCGACGGTGATCGAGCCTTTATGGGCGATGTACTTGGCCAGCTCCTTCGGCGCGCGGATACGAAACTGGATGGCCCGGGCATTTTCTTCCCGCGCCACCACTTCACCGACGCCGTCGACGTGACCGCTGACCAGGTGACCGCCCAGGCGGGTGGTCGGAGTCAGGGCTTTCTCCAGGTTGACCCGGCTGCCGGCCTTCAACTGATGGAAGGCGGTGCAATCCAGAGTCTCGCGGCTGACATCGGCCCAGAAACCATCGCCCGGCAGTTCAACCGCGGTCAGGCAGACGCCGTTCACCGCGATGCTGTCGCCCAGTTTGACGTCGGCCAGATCAAGCTTGCCGGTTTCTACATAGACCCGCACATCTCCGCCTTTTGGGGTCAATGCGCGAATGCTGCCGATGGATTCGATGATGCCGGTGAACATGGAGTCCTCCTCGAGAACAGGGCCGCCGGGTAGGCGAAAGTCGGGAATTATACGCTCGCTGGCGGGGCCGGGATGGCAGTGACTCGCCAGTCATCGCCCACCGCGCGCATTTCGATGATCTTCAGCAAGGGCGCCTGGCTCATCTGCGCCAGCGGCCAGTCCAGCAACGGCCGCGCCGAGGAGCCGAGGAACTTGCCGGCGACGAAGATCTGGTACTCGTCCACCAGGCCCTGCTGGGCAAAGGCCCCGGCCAGTCGTGGGCCGGCTTCCACCAGCACTTCGTTGACGCCACGGGCGGCGAGTTCAAGCAGCAGACGCCGCAGATCCACCAGGCCATCGGGGCCGGGCACGATCAGGCATTCCGGACCGTTGGCATATTGCTCTTCCACCGCCGCGCAGGTCGCGACCAAGGCCGGGCCGGCCTTGAAGAACGCTGCGTCGAGGGGCACTCGCAGGCGACCATCGATCAACACTCGCAGCGGCGGCCGGCTCATGGCCAGGGCCGTCTGTTCAGCGTCCAGGCCCAGTTCGGCGGCGCGCACGGTCAGCCGCGCATCATCGGCCAGCACCGTGTCGGCACCGGTCAGCACCACGGACGATTCCGCCCGCAGACGCTGCACCGCAGAGCGCGCGGCAGCTCCGGTGATCCACTGGCTCTCGCCGCTGGCCATCGCTGTACGGCCATCGAGGCTCATGGCCAGCTTGACCCGCACATAAGGCAGGCCGTGTTCCATGCGCTTGAGGAAGCCCTTGTTGATCGCCCGGGCCTCGGTTTCCAGCACACCGCTGTGGGTGTCGATACCGGCCTGGGCCAGGCGCTGCAAGCCGCGCCCGGCCACTTCCGGGTTCGGGTCCTGCATCGCCGCGACCACCCGCGCCACGCCGGCATTGACCAGGGCATCGGCACAGGGCGGCGTGCGACCGTGATGACTGCAAGGCTCCAGGGTCACATAAGCCGTGGCGCCACGGGCCTGGTCGCCGGCCGCGCGCAGGGCGTGGACTTCGGCGTGAGGCTCGCCGGCCCGGACATGCCAGCCCTCACCCACCACCTGGCCGTCGCGCACAATGACGCAACCGACTCGGGGATTGGGATGGGTGGAGTACCGCCCCTTGCGCGCCAGTTCCAGAGCGCGGGCCATGTAGTGCGCGTCGAGCACCGCTTGCTCCGGGGACAGGCTCATGACTTGGCCGGCTCACGGGCGAGGCGGTCGATCTCTTCGCGGAATTCGTTGAGGTCCTGGAAGCGCCGGTAGACCGACGCGAAGCGGATATAGGCGACTTCATCGAGCTTTTGCAGCTCGGTCATCACCAGTTCACCCACGACCAGGGATTTGACTTCACGCTCGCCGGTGGCCCGCAGCTTGTGCTTGATGTGCACCAACGCCGCTTCCAGGCGCTCGACACTCACCGGGCGTTTTTCCAGGGCGCGCTGCATACCGGCGCGCAGTTTTTCTTCGTCGAAGGGCTGACGGCTGCCGTCAGTCTTGATCAGGCGCGGCATCACCAGTTCGGCGGTTTCGAAGGTGGTGAAACGTTCACCACAGGCCAGGCATTCACGCCGGCGGCGCACCTGTTCGCCCTCGGCGACCAGACGCGAGTCGATGACCTTGGTGTCGTTGGCACCGCAGAAGGGACAGTGCATGGTGGCAGGCAACAAAAAAAGGGAGGGCCATGGTAGCGCATCCCACTGGCAAGACAAGCCATAGCCTTTACGGTATACAGACCGACTATTATGTTTCGCACACGGAAATTCGCCTTGTTGGAGCTTCAGATGCCGCTCAGACCGCTCGTTTTGCTCAGTCTTGTCAGCCTGCTGGTCGCTTGCAGCAGCGATGCCCCGAAACCTGCGGCCCCCTCTTCTCCACAGCAACAGACCACGAAAAAAAATCAGCAGCCTGCTGATCTTGGGCCCTTGCCGGCCTATCAGCGCGAACTGAGCGGCACCCTTGAGGGCGTGCCGGCCGGCGCCGACGTGGAACTGGCGCTGCTGGTGATCGATGAACGCAGTCGTCCGCAACGCCTTTTGGCCAGCAGCAATCTCAGCGGCACCAGCCAGGCGCTGCCATTTCGCCTGCGCTTCGCCGCCGAGGCGTTCCCCGCTGGAGCCCGGGTCGAACTGCGTGGCCGCGCCAGCCAATCCGGCCAGCTGATCCTGCACCTGCCAGCAGTGCGCATCGACCAACCCACCACCCAGGCTCTGGGTCCACTGCAGTTCGTCAAAGCCCCATGAACCCACCGCTCGACCTGCAAGACGCCCTCAGCGAACTGCTGGGGGACGCGCAACTGGTGGCCTGCGAGCTGCCCGATACCCAGCTGAAACTCTGGCTGATCGACGCCCAGAACATGGACCGCGCCTTCACCCCGGAAGAAACCCGGCGCATTCTCCACGAGCCGCCTTACTGGAGCTTCTGCTGGGCCAGCGGCCTGGCTCTGGCCCGCTATCTGGCCCAGCACCCGCACTGGGTGCAAGGCAAGCGGGTGCTGGATTTCGGCGCCGGTTCCGGGGTGGCGGCGATCGCCGCGGCCAGGGCCGGCGCCCTGGAAGTGGTGGCTTGCGACCTGGACCCGCTGGCGATTGCCGCCTGCCGGGCCAACGCCGCACTCAACGACGTCGCGCTGAGCTATTCAACGGATTTTTTCGCCGAGGCTGATCGCTTCGACCTGATCCTGGTGGCGGACGTGCTCTATGACCGAGCCAACCTGCCGCTGCTGGATGAATTCCTCAGCCGCGGCCGCGAAGCCCTGGTGGCGGATTCCCGGGTCAGGGATTTCCAGCACCCGCTGTATCAGCGCTTGGAAATGCTCAACGCCCTGACTCTGCCTGACCTGGCCGAGCCTTGGGAGTTTCGCAACGTGAGCCTGTATCACGCGCAGCGGCCATTGGCCGGCGACCCAGCTGCCACGGGCAATAGCGATCTACTTCGCGCAACTTTATAGTGCTTCCATTCCCGCTTATTCGAGATACCCCATGAGTCAGGACACGCCGTATATCTTCGACGCCCGCACCGCCGATTTCGACCAGTCGGTGATCGAGAACTCCTTCCACAAGCCGGTCCTGGTGGACTTCTGGGCCGAATGGTGCGCGCCCTGCAAGGCGCTGATGCCGATGCTGCAGCAGATCGCCGAGAGCTATCAGGGCGAGCTGCTGCTGGCCAAGGTCAACTGCGATGTCGAGCAGGACATCGTCGCCCGCTTCGGCATCCGCAGCCTGCCCACCGTGGTGCTGTTCAAGGACGGTCAGCCGGTGGACGGCTTTGCCGGTGCACAACCGGAATCCGCAGTACGCGCCATGCTCGAACCTCATGTGCAGATGCCACCACCCCCGGCCGCCGACCCGCTGGAACAGGCCGAAGCCTTGTTCAGCGATGGCCGGATCGGCGACGCCGAAGCCATCCTCAAAGTGCTCCTGGGTGAAGACAACAGTAACGCCAAGGCGCTGATTCTCTATGCCCGTTGCCTGGCCGAACGCGGCGAACTGGGTGAAGCCCAGACCGTGCTCGAGGCGGTCAAGAGCGATGAACACAAAGCCGCCCTGGCCGGCGCCAAGGCGCAGATCACCTTCCTCAAGCAGGCCGCGGACCTGCCGGACGCCGCGGAGCTGAAGGCGCGCCTGGCCAAAGACCCGCTGGATGACGAGGCCCTGTACCAACTGTCGATCCAGCAACTGGCCCGCCAGCAATACGAAGCGGCGCTGGAAGCCCTGCTCAAGCTGTTCATGCGCAACCGCAGCTACAGCGAAGGCATTGCCCACAAGACCCTGCTGCAAGTCTTCGACCTGCTGGGCAACGATCATCCGCTGGTAACCGCCTACCGCCGCAAACTCTTCGCCGCGCTGTACTGAGCCGGATGTGCCGGCTCATGCAACTGGCTTGTGTAGGAGCTGGCTTGCCAGCGAAAGCGTTCTGACAGACCGAACGCGTTCGCCAGCAAGCTGGCTCCTACAGGATCATTGCACCCAGCTGTAGAGCGGTGTATCCGCGCCGCTGACCACCTTGACCTCGGCGCAGTGGCGCAAGCGCACCAGCAGGCGCTTGCCCGCCGCCGCGCTGCCGGTCAGCCCCTCCAGCTGCTCCAGCAACTGCGGCCCGCTGATCTGGCCCGCCTTGCGCAACAGCTCCTTGGCGGTCTGCCACAAGGCATCGTCCTGGCTGGCCGGCTTGTTGACCGGCGTCGGCGCCGCCGCTTCAGGCCTGGCTGCCTGCAACTGCGCGCCCAGTTGCGCCCAATCGCCTTCGTCCAGTTCCAGGGTCAAATCCACCGGCCAATCGCCGATGCTTCCACGAATCCGCAACATCGCTGTGCTCCCGATTTTTCTGACGAGCATGCTCCCACGCGTCTTGCGCAACGCCAAGCGGACGGTCAAACTCTGCGGCCTATTGTTATAAGATCACATAACATTTTTTTCATCGCCGCCCCGGAGACTTGCTATGCGCCGTCTGCTCCTCGCCTTGCCGTTTGCCCTGTTGCCACTGGCTGTCTCTCAGGCCGTGCAAGCCCATGAACACGAGCATGAACATGGCAGCCTCGGCGCCCATGAACATGGCGTGGCCCGCTTGAACGCGGTGCTCGACGGCCAGGCGCTGGAGCTGGAGCTGGAAAGCCCGGCCATGAACCTGGTGGGCTTCGAGCACGCTCCCAGCACCGACGCCGACAAGACCAAGGTCGCTGCTGCCCGTACCCAGCTGGAACAGCCCCTGGTGCTGTTCAGCCTGCCCAAGACCGCCGCTTGCACGGTGGCCAAGCAGGAACTGGAAAGCCCGCTGTTCGGCGACAAGCCCGATGCCGATGATCACGATGACGACCACGACGAAGATGCCAAGAGCACCGACGGCCATGAGCATCACCATGAGCACAGTGAAATCCACGCCCACTACCAGTTCACCTGCGCCAAGCCGGACGCCCTGAAAGACCTCGACCTGGGGCAGATCTTCAAGACCTTCCCCGCCACCCAGAAAATTCAGGTACAACTGATTTCGCCAAACGGCCAGCAAGGTGTCGAAGCCACAGCCAAGGCTGCCACCCTGAAGTTTTAAGCGCTGCACCAGTAGCCGCCGGCCGTGGCGGCTACACCACTCACTGCATGATCGGCCCAACATGACCCAAGCACTTATCGAACTGTCCGACCTGGGCTTCAGCTGGCCCGGCCACCCTCAGTTGCTGGACATCCCGGCCTTCCGCCTGGAAGCCGGCGAAACTCTATTCCTCAAGGGCCCCAGCGGCAGTGGCAAGACCACCCTGCTGGGTCTCTTGGGCGGCGTGCAAAAACCCAGTCGCGGCAGCATCCGCCTGCTGGGCCAGGAGCTGACCGAGCTGTCCGCCGGAGCCCGCGACCGCTTTCGTGTCGATCACACCGGCTATATCTTCCAGCAGTTCAACCTGCTGCCGTTTCTCTCGGTGCGCGAGAACGTCGAGCTGCCCTGCCACTTCTCCAGACTGCGGGCCAGCCGCGCCATTCAGCGCCACGGCAGCGTCGATCAGGCGGCTGCCACCCTGCTGTCCCACCTGGGCCTGAAGGACCCCGACCTGCTCGGTCGTCGCGCCGACTCACTGTCCATCGGCCAGCAGCAACGGGTCGCCGCGGCCAGGGCCTTGATCGGTCAGCCAGAGTTGGTGATCGCCGACGAACCCACCTCGGCGCTGGACTACGACGCCCGGGAAGCCTTCATCCAACTGCTGTTCGCCGAGTGCCGCGAGGCTGGGGCCAGCCTGCTGTTCGTCAGTCACGACCAGAGCCTGGCGCCGCTGTTCGATCGCCACCTGTCGCTGGCCGAACTCAATCGCGCCGCCACGCCCGCAGAGGTCTGAGATGTATCTGTTCCGTCTAGCCATGGCCAGCCTGGCTAACCGCCGCTTCACCGCGATCCTCACTGCCTTCGCCATTGCCCTGTCGGTCTGCCTGCTGCTGGCGGTGGAGCGGGTGCGCACCGAAGCCCGAGCCAGTTTCGCCAGCACCATCAGCGGCACCGACCTGATCGTCGGTGCCCGCTCCGGCTCGGTGAATCTGCTGCTGTATTCGGTGTTTCGCATCGGCAACGCCACCAACAACATTCGCTGGGACAGCTTCGAGCATTTCGCCAGCAACCCGAAAGTGAAGTGGGCGATCCCGATTTCCCTGGGCGACTCCCATCGCGGCTATCGGGTCATGGGCACCACCGACGCCTACTTCCAGCACTACCAGTACGGTCATCAGCAGAGCCTGCAACTGGCCGTGGGCCGGGCCTTCGCCAGCGACCCTTTCGAGGTGGTACTGGGGGCCGAAGTCGCCGATGCCCTGCACTACAAACTGGGGGACCAACTGGTGCTGGCCCATGGCGTGGCGGCCATCAGCCTGGTCAAGCACGACGACAAGCCGTTCACCGTGGTGGGCATCCTCAAGCGCACCGGGACCCCGGTGGACCGCACCCTGCACATCAGCCTGGGCGGCATGGAGGCGATCCACATCGACTGGCACAACGGCGTGCCGGCCCGTGGCGACGGTCGTATCAGTGCCGATCAGGCGCGCAACATGGACCTGACGCCCCAGGCGATCACCGCCTTCATGCTTGGCCTGAACAGCAAGATCTCGACCTTCGCCCTGCAACGCGAGATCAACGAGTTCCGCGGCGAGCCGATGCTGGCGATCCTGCCCGGCGTGGCCCTGCAGGAACTCTGGAGCCTGATGGGCACCGCCGAGCAAGCCTTGTTCGTGGTGTCGCTGTTCGTGGTGCTCACCGGCCTGATCGGCATGCTCACGGCGATCCTCACCAGCCTCAATGAGCGCCGTCGGGAGATGGCCATTCTGCGTTCGGTGGGCGCCCGGCCCTGGCATATTGCAACCCTGCTGGTACTGGAGGCCTTCGCCCTGGCGCTGACCGGGGTCCTGGCCGGGCTTGGCCTGCTGTACCTGGGCATCGCCCTGGCCCAGGGCTACGTGCAATCGAACTACGGCCTGTACCTGCCGCTGTCCTGGCCCAGCCAATATGAGTG
This sequence comes from Pseudomonas sp. 3MA1, assembly GCF_029237275.1. Taxonomy (NCBI): domain Bacteria; kingdom Pseudomonadati; phylum Pseudomonadota; class Gammaproteobacteria; order Pseudomonadales; family Pseudomonadaceae; genus Pseudomonas; species Pseudomonas sp. 3MA1. Next base: position 263,183 of record NZ_JAACFX010000008.1, read on the forward strand.
GACGCTGCTGGGCGGTATCCTGATCGCCGCGCTGCTGATGGGCAGCGTGCCGGCCTGGCGCGCCTACCGGCAATCTTTGGCCGATGGCCTGTCGATTCGTTTATGAGCCCTGCCCTATGAAGACCCAACGCCTGCTGCGCTCCCTGCTTGCCCTGTCGCTGCTGCTCAGCTCGCCGCTGTGGGCGGCGGGGGCACCAAAGGACCTGACCTGGTCGGAAATGATCCCGCCGGACGCGCCGCCGGAAGTGCCGAACATGCAGCCGCTGCACGACCTGTCGCAGATGAGCAATGCACTGGCCGCCGAATCGGCCCCCGCCGCCAAGCAGGACCTGCCCAATGCACCGGTGGTCAAGAGCCTGGACGGCCAGACGGTGCGCCTGCCCGGCTACATCGTGCCCCTGGAAGTCAACGAGGAAGGCCGCACCACCGAGTTTCTCCTGGTGCCCTACTTCGGCGCCTGCATCCATGTGCCGCCACCGCCGTCGAACCAGATCGTCCACGTCACCAGCAAGGTCGGAGTGAAACTCGATGAGCTGTACCAGCCTTACTGGATCGAGGGCGACATGCAGGTCAAGCCCTCGACCAGCGAGCTGGCGGACGCCGGCTACCAGATGGCGGCACAGAAGATCTATGTCTATGAGTTGCAGGAGTGAGTGCGGCAGCGGCGCCAGCGAGCCGACTCAGGCAGGGTCTGGGCACCAGGCCAAAAGAGTGCAGAACAAAAGAATAGTTCAGCCCTGCCACCGGGGGTTGGCATTTCATTGAGCTGAGTCAAGGCGGTCAACTTGACGATCCTTACCATTGGACATAGCCAATTTGAATCGTCCTTTGGAGCTCCCATGCACAAGTCCCTGCTTAGCGCTTCCCTGATCGCGCTCGCACTCGCCGCCCCGATTGCCAACGCCCACGAAGCTGGCGATATCCTCGTCCGCGCCGGTGCCATCACCGTAAACCCGAAAGCCGACAGCGGCAGCGTCAAAGTGGACCGTGGCCCGGCGGCAGGCACCAACCTGGGTGGCAAGGCCACCATGGGTAGCGACACTCAACTGGGCCTGAACTTCGCCTACATGCTCACCAACAACATCGGTATCGAGCTGCTGGCGGCCACCCCGTTCGAGCACGACGTCAAACTCAAGGACACCTCCCTGGCCGCGGCCAACGGCAAGCTCGGTACCCTCAAGCACCTGCCGCCAACCCTGAGCGTGGTCTACTACCCGCTGGACTCCAAGTCGGTGTTCCAACCCTATGTCGGCGCCGGTATCAACTACACCTGGATCTACGACGAACACGTCGGCAGCCGTGCCAACGCAGCCGGTTTCGACAACTTCCGCGCCAAGAACTCCTGGGGCCTGGCCTGGCAGGTGGGTGCTGACTACATGCTGACCGACAAGCTGATGCTCAACGCCCAAGTGCGTTACATCGACATCAACACCACCGCCTACGTGGACAACAACAGCGTGGCCCCAGGCACTCGCGCCAAGGTCAACGTTGACGTCGATCCGATGGTCTACATGGTGGGTCTGGGCTACAAATTCTAAGCCCATCGCTGATGAAAAAAGGCGCCTTGCGAGGCGCCTTTTTCATGTCTGCGATATGCCTCAGCGCCCCATCAGGCGCGCCAGGCCGACACTCATCGGCGTGGGTTCGGGGAACCTGAAGCGCTGCAGCAGGCGCTGGTTGTTGGCCCGGGAATGACGGATATCCCCGGCGCGGGCCGGACCGTAGCTGATGGGCGGCAACTCGCCGACCACCTCGGCCAGGGCCGCAAGCATCTGCTTGAGGGTGGTGGCCTGGTTCAGGCCGACGTTGACCGCCCCCACTTCCAGCTGCGGCGCCTGGATGGCCTGTACCAGCACCTGCACCAGATCACCGACATAGACGAAGTCCCGAGTCTGCTCGCCATCGCCGAACACGGTGATGGGCAGCCCCTGTTGGGCCCGCTCACTGAAAATGCTGATCACCCCGGAATAGGGCGACGACGGATCCTGGCGCGGACCAAAGATATTGAAGAAGCGGAAGATCGCCGGTTCCAGACCGTGCTGGCGCCGGTAGAAGTCCAAGTAGTGTTCGCCGGCCAGCTTGTCCGAGGCGTAAGGGGTCAGCGGCGCCTTGGCCGTGTCCTCATCGATGGACTGGCCCTCGCCGTTGTTGCCGTACACCGCCGCACTGGACGCGAACAGCACCCGTTTGACGCCATGCAGGCGCATGGCCTCGCAGACATTCAGGGTGCCAATGAAGTTGCTCTGGTGGGTCTGCACCGGGTCGTCCACCGAAGCCTGCACCGATGCCACCGCCGCCAGGTGCGCCACGGCGCTGCAGCCTTGCATGACACGGTTCACCAGCGCCGCATCGGCTACGTCGCCCTCGATCAGTTCCAGCCGTGGGTTTGCCAATGGCAGGTTGCTCGGCTTGCCGGTGGACAAGTCGTCCAGCACCCGCACCGAGTAGCCGTTGGCGAGCAGGGCATCGGTCAGGTGCGAGCCGATAAAACCGGCACCGCCGGTGATCAATACAGGGCCATCAGCCATGACGATAAAACCTATCCAGTAAAGCCGGGAGCGCGGCACGCCAGGCGCGCGGCTTGATCCCGAAGGTGTGAAGGATCTTCTTGCAGGCCAGTACCGCGTGCTGCGGCTCTTCGGCGGCATCGGCGCAGGCCGCGTGGGCCTGGGCAGTGGGCGCCTCGATGGCCAGCGGATGCAGTTGCCGCGCCTCGCTGAGCACCGCCTGGCCCAGGGCCAGCGGGGTGGTCGCTTCCTGGCCGGCATAGTGATAGGTGCCCCACAGGGGCGCGGCGCAATCGAGCTGCTTGAGCACCGAGATGATCACGCGCGCGGCGTCGTCCACCGGCGTCGGATTGCCCCGACGGTCGTCCGCCATCAACAGCTCTTCGGGAGACTCGGCCCGGGCGAGAAAACGCCCGAGAATGCCCTCGGCACTGTCGTCCAGCAACCAGCCGAAACGCAGCAGCACGTGCTGAGGGCAGGTGGCGCGAACGCTCTGCTCGATCCGCCACAGCGCCTGACCGCGCAGCCCCAGAGGCACCGGCTCGTCTTTCTCGCTGTAGGCGGTGGCGCGAGAGCCGTCGAACACCCGGTAGCTCGAAGGTTGCAGCAGGATGATGTTGTGATGCTGGCAAAGCTCCGCCAGGCGCTCCACCGCACGTTCCTGGCCGCTCAGGCGGGCCTCGCCCACCGTCTCCGCCTGAAACCAGTCGAAGTAGTAAGCCAGATTGATCAAGGCATCCGGACGGGTGTCATCGAGCAGTTGCGTGAGGCTCGCGGCGTCCCAACCGTCTTGCGGGGGACGGGGAGCGAGGAAACCGATGTCTTCCTCCGCACCCAGGCGAATCAGCGCCTGCCCAAGGGCATTTCCGCCGCCCAGTAACATAAGGCGCATTCGCATAGAGTCAGCAGGCCCAGTCTGTTCAGAACGATGGTTTGGATCGGCCAATCCCGTGGTTTCGACCGTCGAGAATTGCCGGAATCGTTGCATTTTGCGGGTTTGTGGCGCAACCGTCACTGAGAAAGTGTCGGTGCGCGCCGATGCATCCCCTGCCTCAACTCTAGTTGCTGTCCACGGCGGCGGCAGCGGCGGCAAGGCGCCCGGTACTTGCAAGTTGGTCGCAGCGGCCGCATAAAACCCTTCATGAACCTTGCCGAATCCGTGAGCCCGGGCCTGGACGGTTTTCACCCCGCCGTCAGCGCCTGGTTCAAGCGTACCTTTGCCGCCGTGACCACGGCCCAGGCCCGCGCCTGGCCGTTGATCGCCCAGCGCCGCTCGACCCTGATCGCCGCCCCCACCGGTTCAGGCAAGACCCTCACCGCCTTTCTTGCCGTGATCGATGACCTGGTCCGCCAGGGCCTGGCCGCCGGAGGGCGCTTGCCGGACGCCACCCTGGTGGTCTACGTCTCGCCGCTCAAGGCCCTGAGCAACGATATCCAGCTCAACCTGCAACAGCCGCTGGCCGGCATCACCGAGCAGCTGCGCCGCATGGGCTTGCCGGAACTGTCCATCAGCACCGCAGTGCGTACCGGCGACACCCCGCAAAAAGACCGCAACGCCATGCGCAAGAGCGCGCCACAGATTCTCGTCACCACTCCGGAATCCCTCTACGTGCTGCTGGGTTCGGACTCCGGCCGCGCGATGCTGGCCAGCACCCGCACGGTGATCGTCGACGAGATCCACGCCCTGGCCGGGAGCAAGCGCGGCAGCCACCTGGCCCTGAGCCTGGAGCGCTTGCAGGCCCTGTGCAGCGAGCCTCTGCTGCGCATCGGCCTGTCCGCCACGCAGAAACCCATCGAGGCCGTGTCGCGGTTCCTGGTGGGCCATGAGCGGCCCTGCGAAATCGTCGACATCGGCCATGCCCGGCCCCGGGACCTGGACATCGAAGTGCCGCCCGTGCCGCTGTCGGCGGTCATGGCCAATGATGTCTGGGAGCTGGTGTACGAGCGCCTCGCCGAGCTGGTCCGCGAGCACCGCACCACGCTGATATTCGTCAACACCCGGCGCCTGGCCGAACGCCTGGCCCGGCACCTGAGCGAACGCCTGGGCAAGCCGGCGGTGGCCGCGCATCACGGCAGCCTGGCCAAGGAGCAGCGCCTGGACGCCGAGCAACGACTCAAGGCCGGCGAACTGCAAGTGCTGATCGCCACGGCGTCCCTGGAACTGGGCATCGATATCGGCGATGTCGACCTGGTGTGCCAGATCGGTTCACCCCGTTCGATCTCGGCCTTCTTGCAACGGGTCGGGCGCTCCGGCCATCAGGTGGGCGGCACGCCCAAAGGCCGGCTGTTCGCCCTGAGCCGGGACGACCTGATCGAATGCGCCGCCCTGCTGGACTGCGTGCGCCGCGGCGAGCTGGACAGCCTGCTGATCCCCCATGCACCACTGGATGTGCTGGCCCAGCAGATCGTTGCCGAAGTCAGCTGCCAGGAGTGGTCGGAAGCCGCCCTGCTGAGCCTGCTGCGCCGGGCCACGCCCTATGCCGATCTGGATCAGGCCCACTATCAGGCCCTGCTGCAGATGCTGGCCGAAGGTTTCAACGGTCGTCAGGGCCTGCGCAGCGCCTATCTGCATCGCGACGCCCTGACCCGCACCCTGCGCGGCCGTCGCGGGGCCAGGCTGACCGCGGTCACCAGCGGCGGGACCATTCCCGACAACGCCGACTACTGCGTGCTGCTCGAACCCCAGGGCCTGAACATCGGCAGCGTCAACGAAGACTTCGCCGTGGAGAGCATTGCCGGCGACGTGTTCCAGCTGGGCAACACCTCCTATCGCATCCTGCGGGTCGAAAGCGGCAAGGTGCGAGTCGAGGATGCCCAGGGCCAGCCGCCGAACATCCCCTTCTGGCTGGGCGAGGCCCCGGGCCGCAGCGCCGAACTGTCCAGCGCCGTGGCCCGCCTGCTGGCGCAACTGGACGCCCTGCTCGGCGCGACTCCGGGCCAGTTGCAACCGGCCATCGACTGGCTGCAAAAGGAGCTGGGGCTGAACCGCGTCAGCGCCGAGCAACTGGTGGATTACCTGGCACCGGCGCGCCTGGCCCTGGGCGCCCTGCCGTCCCAGGACACGCTGATCATGGAGCGCTTTTTCGACGAGTCCGGCGGCACCCAACTGGTGATACACAGCCCCTTCGGCAGCCGCATCAACCGCGCCTGGGGCCTGGCCCTGCGCAAACGCTTCTGCCGCACCTTCAATTTCGAACTGCAGGCCGCCGCCAGCGAAGACGCCATCGTCCTGTCGCTGTCCACCAGCCACAGCTTCGCCCTGGACGACGTCTGGCGTTACCTGCACAGCCACAGCGCCGAACACATCCTGATCCAGGCCTTGCTCGACGCGCCGCTGTTCGGCGTGCGCTGGCGCTGGAACGCCGGGGTGGCCCTGGCCCTGCCGCGCTACAGCGGTGGACGCAAAGTGGCGCCGCAGATCCAGCGGATGAAAAGCGAAGACCTGATCGCCAGCGTGTTCCCCGATCAGATCGCCTGCCTGGAAAACCTCGCCGGCGAGCGCGAGATTCCCGATCACCCCCTGGTGCAGCAAACCCTCGACGACTGCCTGCACCAGGCCATGGACAGCCAAGGCTGGCTGCACCTGCTGCGGCGCATGGAGCAGGGCCAGGTACGCCTGCTCAGCCGCGATTTGCCGGCGCCCTCGCCCCTGGCGGCGGAAATTCTCAGCGCCAAGCCCTACACCTTTCTCGATGACGCGCCCCTGGAAGAGCGCCGCACCCAGGCGGTACTGGCCCGGCGCTGGAGCGATCCGCAAGCCACCGATGACCTCGGTGCCCTGGATGCCGAAGCGATTGCCGCAGTGGCCGCCGAAGCCTGGCCGGCCCCGGCCGGCGCCGATGAAATGCATGAAGCACTGATGAGCCTGGCCTGTATCAGCGAAGCCGAAGCCCAGGCTAATCGCCATTGGCCGGACTGGCTGCAAACCCTCGCCAGCCAAGGCCGCGCCTGCCGCTTGCAGGCCGGCCCCGATGGCGGCTTGTGGCTGGCTCTGGAGCGCATCAGTTGCCTGCAGGCGCTGTACCCTCAGGCCGCCTTGCAACCCGCGCTGCAACCGCTGCCCGGTTTCGACCAGGTCTGGGAACAGCAGCCGGCCCTGGTGGAGCTGATTCGCGCCCGCCTCAGCGGCTTCGCTCCCCTGACCCTGGCGCAGATCGCCGCGCCTCTCGGCCTGCCTGCGGCCAGCATCCACCAGGCGCTGATCCAGCTGGAGAGCGAAGGCTATGTACTGCGTGGGCGCTTCAGCCCCGGAGGCGATCAAGAGCAATGGTGCGAACGCCACCTGCTGGCGCGGATTCATCGCTACACGGTCAAGCGCCTGCGCCGGGAAATCGAACCGGTGGCGCTGCAGGACTTCATTCGTTTCCTGTTCGACTGGCAGCACCTGTCACCCGCCACCCAGGGCCGGGGCAGCGCCATGCTCGGCGCAGTGGTCGGCCAGCTCGAAGGCTACCCGGCAGCGGCTTCGGCCTGGGACAGCGACCTGCTGCCAGCACGGATCAAGGATTACTCCGCCAGTTGGCTGGATGAACTGTGCCGCAGCGGCAAGCTGGCCTGGAGTCGGATCAACAGCACCGGCAAGGCCGCCAGCGGTGCCTTGCGCAGCACACCGATCGTGCTGCTGCCACGTGCGCGGGTGGCCCTCTGGAGCAGCTTGAGCGGTCCGGTCGAGCCTCACTCACTCTCGCCCAAGGCACAGAAGGTCCACGCCGTGCTGAGCCAGCAGGGCGCACTGTTTTTCGATGAACTGCTGCACGAAGCCCACCTGCTGCGCAGCGAGCTGGAAAGCGTGTTGCAGGAGCTGGTGGGGGCCGGGCTGGTCAACGCCGACAGCTTCGCCGGGTTGCGCGCCCTGATCACCCCGGCGAGCAAACGCCAGAACCGCAGCAGCCGACGCGGCCGTGGCGCCTTCGTCGGCGGCATGGACGATGCCGGACGCTGGGCCCTGCTGCGCCGCGCCGCGCCTGAAGATCCGGCGACCACCCTGGAGCAGGTGGCCATGACCTTGTTGCGGCGTTACGGCGTGGTGTTCTGGCGCCTGCTGGAGCGCGAGGCGGACTGGCTGCCCAGCTGGCGCGAACTGCTGCGCACCTTGCATCGCCTGGAAGCCCGCGGGGAAATCCGCGGCGGACGCTTTGTCAGCGGCCTGGCCGGCGAGCAGTTCGCCTTGCCGGAGGCCATCCCCTTGCTGCGGGAGGTCCGCCGGCGTCCCCACGACGGCAGCCTGATCGCCGTGTGCGGGGTCGATCCGCTGAACCTGGCGGGCACACTGCTGCCCGGGCCCAAGGTTCCGGCCCTCAGCGGCAATCGCCTGGTGTATCGCGACGGACTGCCCGCCGCCGCCGACATCGCCGGCACCCAGCAGCTGTGGATGGAGCTGGCGCCGGATGAGGCCCAGGCCTTGCGCAACAAGCTGGTACAGCGCTGAGTCTTGCGGCGGCTCATGGAAGGCGGATGGACTCCTGAGCCCGGTGCAGGATCCACGCCCCATGCGCCAGCCAGCCGGCGCCTACTGGCTGCGGCTGGCGGCACCGGGCGCCGCGCCAAAGCGACTGCGGTATTCGCTGGGCGCCAGACCGGTGATTTTCCTGAACAGGCTGCGAAAGGTCGCCGGGTCCTGATAACCCACGGTCCAGGCGATGTGATCGATGGTGCCCCTGGTGAATTCGAGCAGCTCCCGGGCCTTGCCCACCCGCAGGTGCTGGCAGTACTGAGTCGGTTTGAGGCCGGTGGCCGCGCGAAACCGCCGCAACAGGGTGCGCTCTTCCAGCCCCGCCTGTTGCGCCATCACCGGCAGCGACACATCCACAGCGCCATTGGCCTGCAACCAGTGCTGCAACTTGAGAATCGCGCTGTCGCCATGGTTGAGGATCGGCGCGAAATTGCTCCCGCACTGGCTGGCGCTGGCGCTGTGCTCCATCACCAGAAAGCGTGCGGTGGCGCTGGCAATGCTCGGCCCCAGCATGCGGTCCACCAGACGCAGCCCCAGTTCGGCCCAGGCCATCAGGCCGGCGGTGGTGATCAGGTCGCCGTCATCGACGATGGGCTGGTCAGCCTCCAGGCGCACCTGGGGATAACGCGCGGCAAATGCCCGGGCCGAGGTCCAGTGGGTGGTGGCGCTCCGACCATCGAGCAGACCGCTTTCGGCCAGCAGGATCGACCCCACGCACACGCCGCCGAGGGTGGCGCCGGCGGCATGCTGGCGGCGCAGCCAGGTCACCACGGCAGCAGATGCCTGAGCGGCGGAAAACCCCGTCAGCGACGGTGGTATCACCACGGCCTGCAAGCCGGTGTCCGGCCCCGGCAGGCTGTCATGGACCCGCCCCAGGCCCTGTTCGTCATCCCCCTGCCAATGGCTCACGCGCAAGCGCGGCAGCGCTGCCTGCGGCTGTTCAGCGGCGATCCGGTTGGCCACTTCGAACAGGTCGGTCAGGCCATGCACCGCCGCCATCTGCACCCCGGGATACAGCAGTACGCCAAGCTCGACGACCGCGTCTTGAATGCCCACTGTCAGTTTTCCCCCTGTTAATGTCGTTGCGGCCAATCCTCCAAAGGACAGCGGGTGCCGATACTGAGCCCCACAGCAAACATACACTTGGAGGCAACACCCATGGCCAAACAGGCGCTCATCGTAATCGATATCCAGAACGACTACTTCGCCGGCGGCAAGTGGCCACTGGTCGGCGTCGACGCGGCGGCGGACAACGCCGCGCGGCTGATCCAGGCCTTTCGCCGGAACGCCGATCCGGTGGTGCATGTCCGCCATGAATTCACTTCCGACAGCGCGCCGTTCTTCACCCCGGGCTCGGAAGGCGCGCGCCTGCACGCCAAGGTGCTGAACCAGGATGATGAGCCAGTGGTGCTCAAGCACTTCGTCAACTCGTTCCGCGACACCGAGCTGCACTCGATCCTTGAGCAGCAGGGCATCGAGGAACTGGTGATCGTCGGCAACATGAGCCACATGTGCGTGGAAGGCACCGCCCGCGCCGCAGCCGACCTGGGCTACCCGGTGAAGGTGATCCACGATGCCTGTGCCACCCTCGACCTGGAGTTCAATGGTCAGCGCGTGGCCGCGGCGCAAGTGCAGAGCGCGGTGATGGCGGGCCTGGCCTTTGCCTACGCCACTGTGTTGTCCACCGAAGCGTTTCTGGCGGCCTGACGGATGGCCTGAGTGGTCCTTCGGCATTGCGGTGGGCACACCCCACCGCAATCACCTACGGCATGGCGCGACCGGTGCGACAACCGACAATAGTTACGAATGATTCTATTTAGCCTTTAAAGTGTTAGTTGTTGCTATTGCGCCAATCAAATAACCCAGGCAAACCCAATAACCGACATCACTAAGAAGCTGACTATTCAATAGCTGACTAATTAGAAACCAATAACCACAGCATTGTTTCAAATACGACCCAGGCTTCTAATCTTGCACTTTCGTCCCATAACAACTGCATAAAAGCCCCACTACTTACTTCCGTGAGTTACTTAATTTTCATATAGCGAAAAGAAATAAACCATATAGCAAACGTGAACATGCAGGCGCCGTAGCACCCCGTATTCATTGGGGCAAAGACCTCACAAAGACACACCAGCCACCCTCGCAGCAGCAGCTTTTCCAGGCTGTTTGCCCATCTAGCCCAGACTTTCCCAACGCGCCATATATTTTCCTTGCAAGCCACTTGATTGAGCCTGCTTGCAAATCCGGCGGCCTTGACTAAGTTGATAGCTACTCGCCACTGAAGTGCGCTTCAGCCGCCAGAAAATCAATAAGAACCGCCGAGGAGTTGAATAACCGGACGCCCTCCCTGCCTGACCCAGCTGACACTGACACGGAATTAGTCATATCAATCAAGAGGGACGCTTGATGAAGCGCAGCTCATTGCCTCGTGCTTTCTCACTGAAGGGTACGGCGGAAAACTACTGGCTTTCCCTATTGCTGTTTTCGACCCTGGTGGTCGCCAGCTTCCTGCTGTTCGAACAGCAGATCCAGCAACTGCTGAATCACCTCGGCGCTTTGCTCCCGACCGATCCCGTGCAACGCACCAGTCTGGCCCTGCTGCTGATCACCCTGCTGGCGCTGGATGTGCTGTTGCCGGTGCCTTCGAGCCTGGTCGCGCTGCTGGCCGTGGCGGCCCTGGGCGCCATTGGCGGCTACCTGGTGATCTTCATCGGTCTGTGCCTGGGGGCCGTCCTGGGCTACTGGCTGGGGGCCGGCTACTTTCGCCTGCTGTCCACCTGGCTGGGCCTGAGAAGCTGGCAACCCGGACAACTGGCCTATCGCCTCAGCACCCTGTCGCTGGTGTGCCTGCGTGGCGTGCCGGTCCTGGCGGAAACCTCGGTGCTGGCCGCCGGCATGCAGCGCTATCCACTGCGCCAGTTCCTGCTGGTCACCACCCTGGCCAATGCCGGACTGGCCCTGGCCTACGCGGCCATCGGCAGCCTGCTGGTGGAACAGAACGCCATGCTGGCGACGATTCTCGCCAGCATGGTCCTGCCGGGGGTGTTCCTCGGCGCCCGCAGCCTGCTCAAGCCACGCCTGGCCCCGGCACGGAGCGATCAGGCCCAGGCCCTGGAAGGCCGCTTCGAGGTGAGCTACCACTACCCGGTGCTGTTCACCGATCACGTGTTCCGGCCCGACAACCCCTGCCTGCACCAGCAACTGGCCAAGCCCCAGGCGGGGCGCACCACAGTGCTGGCATTCGTCGATGCACAACTGCTGCTGTGCTCCCCGCAACTGCCGCAGCAGATCGACGCCTACTTCACCGCCCATGCCGCCGACCTGCACCTGCAGGCCGCGCCGATCCCGGTGCCGGCAGGCGAGCTGAGCAAGACCCCAGAGGTCTTGCAGCAGTTGTACGCACACATGCTCGAACACCGTCTGGACCGCCACTGCTATGTGCTGGCCCTGGGTGGCGGCGCGCTGCTGGACGCCGTGGGCTACGCCTGCGCCACCTTCCATCGCGGCATGCGCCTGATCCGCATCCCGACCACGGTGCTGGCGCAGAACGATGCCGGCATCGGGGTGAAGAACGGCATCAACGCCTTTGCCCAGAAAAACCTGCTGGGGGCCTTCTATCCGGCCACGGCGGTGATCAACGACTTCCAGTGGCTGCTCACCCTGTCGCCCCGGGACCAGATCGCCGGGCTGGCCGAAGCGGTGAAGGTGGCGCTGATCAAGGACGCCGCGTTCTTCCAATGGATGGAGCAGCAAGCCCAGGCCCTGGCCACCTTCGAACACAGCGCCAGCCGCTACGCCATCCGCCGCTGCGCCGAACTGCACCTGGGGCACATCACCGGCGCCGGCGATCCCTTCGAGCGGGGCAATGGCCGGCCCCTGGACTACGGACACTGGGCCGCGCACAAGCTGGAAAACCTCAGCCGGCATCGTCTGCGCCATGGCGAGGCAGTGGCCGTGGGCATGGCCCTGGACGCGCTCTATGCCAATGCCAGCGGCCTGCTGAGCGACGCTGAAACCCAGCGCCTGCTGCAACTGCTGGAGCAGCTCGGCTTCAACCTGAGTCCGCCGGAACTGGGCTTGAAGGACGCCCAGGGCCGCTCCCTGGTGCTGATCGGCCTGGAAGAATTCCGCCAGCATCTGGGCGGCCAGCTGTCGATCCCGATGCTCAACCGCATCGGCCAGTCCATCGATGTGCACCACATCGACATGCCACTGATGGAACAGGCCCTGTTGCGCCTGGCCAGTGTCGGCGGCCCGGACTGCGCCTGGAGCGAGGACTGCGCCCGATGAGCCAGTCCGCATTGACCACCTGGCTGACCCTGGGCCGAGTCTCCAACCTGCCGACGGTATGGACCAACGCCCTGGCCGCCGCCCTGCTGGCCAGCAGCGCCACCACCCAGGCGCCGCCTTCGCCGCTGGTCTGGACCCTGCTGCTGGTGGCGCTCTCGGCGCTGTACCTGGCGGGCATGCTGCTCAACGATCTGCTGGATGCCGACTGGGACCTGCGGCATCAGAACCCGCGACCGATTGTTCTCGGCCTGGTCAGTCGCACCCAGGTCAGCCTGGCCACCGCCGCCCTGCTGCTGGTGGCCGCTCTGTCGGTGCTGGGCCTGAGCCACCTGATCGCCCAACCCCATTGGCTGCTGGCCAGCGCCGGATTGCTGCTGCTGTTCATCCTCGCCTACAACCTGCTGCACAAGAACTATCCCCACAGCGTCTGGCTGATGGGCGGCTGTCGCTCGGCCCTGTACCTGACCGCCGCCGCCTGCCTGGCGCTGCCACCGCAACCGCTGTGGCTGTGCGCCGCCTTGCTGGGCACCTACATCGCCGGCCTGACCTACCTGGCCCGGCTGGAGCACCGCAACCAGTTGCTCAGCCGCCTGCCGCTGGTGCTGATGCTCAGCCCGCTGGTGCTGGCCTGCTACGCCAACAACGGCGTGTTCTGGCTGGTCCTGCTGCTGTGGTTGGGCTGGCTGGGCTGGCACTACCGGCGCCACCTGGCCAACCCACGGCAGCGGCAGATCCGCGCCTTCATCGGCGCCGGCCTGGCGGCCCTGCCGCTGTTCGACGCCCTGGTACTGGCCCTGGCCAATCAGCCGCTGGGCAGCCTGTTGTGCGTACTGGTGTTCTTCCTGCTTCCCCACCTTCAACGCTGGATCAAGCCGACATGACCACGGACGTCATTTCCCCGCTCTCGCCTGCGCTCGCCCTGCGCCATGCAGCCTTTGCCGAACGCCGCCGGCACCTTGAACAGCAGCTCGACGACCCGAGCCGGCACTGGTGGCACGAGGCCCAGGAACAACTGGCCCGGCAGCCCTCGGCCAATACCCTGGTGCTGCTCAGCAGCCAGTGCAAACGGCGGCTTGGCCAGCCGGCGCCGCTCACCGGCCCGGGCAACGATCGCACTCAGCTGGCCCGGGCCCTGCTTCTGGCGCAGTTGCTGGAACAACAGGCCGGCAGCGATCAGTTGGCCCTGCTGCGCCAGCTGTTTCTCTGGGGTGACGACCAGGAGAAGAGCGTGCTGCTCAAGGTCCTGGATGACCTGGACAGCGAGGGCCGCAGCCTCGACCTGGCGCTGCAGGCCGGACGCACCAACAACCGCGAAGTGTTCGCCGCCCTGGCCCTGGACAACCCCTTCCCCGCGCGCCACTACCCCGACCGGGCCTTCCACCAGTTGCTGCTCAAGACCCTGGGCATGGGCCTGGACACCGGACGCATCGTCGGCCTGGCCGAGCGTCGTAGCGTCGACCTCAACCAGCTGGCCCTGGAACACATGGAAGAGCAATTGGCCGCGTTGCGCAGCGTCAGCGACACGCTGCCCCACGCCATCGCCTTCGAACTCCTGAGCCAGGCCCAGTGCCAGCGCCTGCGCGGCCTGTGTCGGCAGCGCCGTCTGCCCGCGCACTGGCTCGAACACTTGCCGCCCGGCGCCTGAACGCCCCCGGGCCGCCCCTCACTGATTTTTCACCACTGCATCAGGGACTCACCATGCCGAAGTACTTTGACCCGCACATTCATATGGTCAGCCGCACCACCGACGACTATCAGAACATGGCCGCCGCCGGCATCACCGGAGTGATCGAACCGGCCTTCTGGCAAGGCCAGGCGCGCACCAGCGTCGGCAGTTTCATTGATTACTTCGACACCCTGCTGGGCTGGGAACGCTTTCGCGCCAGCATGTTCGGCATTCACCACTTCTGCACCATCGGCCTGAACCCCAAGGAAGCCAATGACCTGTCGGTGGCCAACGAGGTGCTGGAGATTCTCCCGCGCTATCTGGTCAAGGACGGCGTGGTGGCCGTCGGCGAGATCGGCTACGACGACATCACCCCCGAGGAAGACCGCTTTCTCGCCGCGCAACTGGAACTGGCCAAGCAGTTCAACCTGCCGGTGCTGGTGCACACCCCGCACCGGGACAAGATCGGCGGCACCAAGCGCACCCTGGCGGTGATCCGCGAAGTGGGCATCGCCGAGCACCTGGTGATCATCGATCACCTCAATGAACTGACCCTGCCCCTGGTGCTGGACAGCGACTGCTGGCGCGGGCACTCGATCTACCCCAACACCAAGATGTCGGAGCAGCGCATGGTGGCCCTGCTGCAGCAGTACGGCACCGAGAAAATGGTGGTCAACAGCGCCGCCGACTGGGGCATCAGCGATCCGCTCAAGGTGCCCAAGACCGGCCAGGCCATGCTCGCCGCCGGGTTCAGCGAGGCCCAGGTGGAACAGGTGCTGTTTCACAACCCGGTGGATTTCTTCGCCCAGAGCGGGCAACTGGACAAACAGCTGGTGAGCAGCCCGCTGCCGATCGACCAGCGCCGCCAGTGGCAGGACAACTCGGCCCTGCGCGGCCAGGAACCGGTGATCAAATGAGCGCCCGGGCCGGTTGGAGCGCCGCGCAGGTCGGCTACTGCAGCAACGTGCACCCGGCCCGGAACGTGGCCGACCTGGGGGCGTCGATCCAGCAGCACTTCCAGGGCGTGCGCCGCCAGCGCGGGCTGGCGGTGCAGGACAGCGGCTTGTGGATCAGCGCCCAGGCCGCCGGCGAACTGCAACAGCCCGCGGCGCGCGAGGCGTTCCTCGGCTTGCTCCACGACTGCGGGCTGCGCCTGACCTCCCTCAACGGCTTTCCTTATGGCCAATTCCATCAGGGCGCGGTCAAGGCCGAGGTCTATCGGCCGACCTGGGCCGAACCGCAGCGCCTGGAGTACAGCCTGCAACTGGCAGAACTGCTGGCTGCCGCCCTGCCCCTGGACTGTCCTCAGGGGGTGATTTCCAGCGTGCCCCTGGGTTATGCCGCCCATTGGGACGACGCCCAGCAGCAACAGGCCGAGGCTAAGCTATTGCAGTTGACCGCCGAACTGGCCAGCCTGCATCGACGCAGCGGCAAGAAGATTCTCCTGTGCCTGGAAATGGAGCCGGACTGCGTCCTGGAAAACACCGACCAGGCCATCGCTTTCTTTCAACGCTGGCAAACCTGCGACCCGCACCATCAGTACCTGGCGCTGTGTTTCGACGTCTGCCACCAGGCGGTGGTGTTCGAAGACTGCTACCAGTCGCTGCAACGCTTGCTGCAGGCACGCATACCGGTGGGCAAGATCCAGTTGTCCAATGCGCTGATCTGCCACTTGCCCGAGGCCGACGCGCAACGCCGCCAGCAGGTGCTGCTGGCCCTGGGCAGCTTCGTCGAGACCACCTACCTGCATCAGGTCAAGGCCCGGGACCGCGCGGGGCAACTGCTGGCCTGGGCCGACCTGCCCAAGGCGCTGCAGGCGGCGCAGCCGCAACAGGGGCACTGCCGCGAGCTGCGGATCCACTTTCATGTGCCCCTGTTCAGCGAGCAGTTCCTGCTGCCGGAGCTCCATGGCAGCCAGCAGGCACTGATGCGCACCTTCGACTTTCTGGCCGCCCACCCGCAGTTCCAGCCGGTGCTGGAGGTCGAAACCTACAGCTGGAACGTGCTGCCCGGCGCCTTGCGCCCGGACACCGAACAGGCCCTGCTGCACGGCATCGCCGCGGAACTGCAATGGGTCGAGGAACAACTGCGCCAACGGCACTTGCTGCACGGGCAAGCACCGCTCATGGAGGCCCCCAGCCATGCCCTCTGAAACCCTGCGCCAGCCCTTGCTGCTGATCAATGTGGTGGGCCTGACGCCGAGCCTGCTGGGCCCGGCCACCCCGCGCATCAACGCCCTGCTGCAACGGGCGCGGATGGCCAGACTGCAACCGGTGTTCCCGGCCGTGACCTCGACGGTGCAAGCCTCGATCCTCACCGGATTGCCGCCCTCGGAACACGGCATCGTCGGCAACGGCTGGTACTGGCGCGATCAGGCCGAAGTGCGTTTCTGGCTGCAGCCCAATGGGCTGATTCAGGGCGAGAAGATCTGGCAGAGCCTGCGGCGGCAGATCCCCGACCTGCGCTGCAGCCAGCTGTTCTGGTGGTTCAACATGCATGCCCAGGTCGACGCGGCCATCACGCCACGGCCGCATTACCCGGCCGACGGGCGCAAGATTTTCGGCCTCTATTCCTCGCCGCCCGGGCTGCACGAGCGCATTGAACAGCAGATCGGCGAGTTTCCCTTCCCGGGCTTCTGGGGCCCGGCGGCGGGGATTGCCTCCAGCCGCTGGATCGTCGACTGCGCCATCGCCGAGTTCCAGATCACCCGGCCGCACCTGCAGCTGATCTACCTGCCGCACCTGGACTACAGCCTGCAGCGCCTGGGGCCCGAGCATCCGTCCATCAGCGATGAAGTGCGGGCCATCGACCATGAAGTCGGGCGCTTGCTGGATTTTGCCCGGCAGCAGGGCGCGGCAGTGATGCTGGTGTCCGAATACGGCATCGAGGCGGTGCAGCAGTCGGTTTCCATCAACCGCGTGCTGCGTGAGCAGGGCCTGCTGCAGGTGCGCCGCTCCCTGAGCTGGGAGTTGCTCGACCCCGGCGCCAGCGCCGCCTTTGCCGTGGCCGACCATCAGATCGCCCACGTCTATGTGCGCGAGCCCAAGGACATCGCCCGGGTCAAGGCGCTGTTGCAGCGCCAGCCCGGCATCGAACAGGTGCTGGACAAGGCCGAGCAACGGGCCTGGCAACTGGATCACCCGCGCAGCGGCGAGCTGGTGGCGGTGGCCGCCGCGGGCTTCTGGTTCGATTACTACTACTGGTTCGACGATCGCCTGGCCCCGGACTTCGCCCGCACCGTGGATATCCACCGCAAGCCGGGCTACGACCCGCTGGAGCTGTTCATCGACCCGGCGATCCGCTTTCCCAAACTACGGGTAGCGCGCCGCCTGCTGCAGAAGAAGCTCGGCTTTCGCTACTACATGGACCTGATTCCACTGGACACCTCACTGATCCGCGGCAGCCACGGACGCTTGCCGAGCAACGCTGAGGTCGGCCCCCTGCTGATCACCGACTGCGATTTACCACTGCCGGAGCACCTGCCGGCCACCGCGGTAAAGCACCTGCTCCTAGAGCATTTCCTAGGGCGCCCCAATGACGATACGGCTCAGGCCAAGGAGATTCCATGCGGCGAACCATCCCTATAGTCGTGCTGAGTGTGTTGAGCGGCCTTGCTCAGGCCCAGACCGCCAGCCCCTTCAACTGCAGCAACTTCCTCACGTTCAACGGTGATCAGAGCGGCACCCTGAACACCTTCCAGCAGAGCCCGGAAACCATGGCCTGGAACTGGTTCGTCTGTCTCAACCAGACCGACGCCAGCAATAGCGGCCTGCGGGTCTGGGAGACCTTCAAGCCTTCCGATCAGGTCTACCTGTTGAAGGGGGCCGAGCCCCTGCCTTACTCCGAGCGCGAGAATCTGCCGAGCGAGGTGCCGGAGCTGGCGCAAAAGCAGGGCATGGACCCTAAAGGGCTGTTCCAGTTCCTGGGCAACGACACCGCCGGCAGCCCGCAGAACGGCGTGCAACAGGTCGATGGCCTGGCCTTGAAGATGCGCAGCGGCGCACCGGTCCCGCCTTCCAAGCACGAACAACTGGTGCGTTTTCACCTGATGATGGGCAAGGACACCTTCAACTACATCGTGGCCAACAAGGTCTACAACCGCGATGGCCTTGCCAAGCTGACCAGCAACCTGGATTTCCCGGCCACCGCCTGGGAGCTGAAGACGTCTTGGTTCTGGATCGGCACCGACCCGGGCTTCAAGACCCTGCTGGCCGAAGATGGCTACTACATCTCCCAGGCCTACTACGTGGACAGCACCGGCCAGTATCAGGTGGGCTACGCCGCCCTGAGCGGCATGCATGTGATCAACAAGCTGACCCCGGACTGGGTCTGGACCACCTTCGAGAATCGCAACAATCCCAAGTACACCGTCACCAATGACACCCCACCCAAGCCGATGACCAACATCACCGGCCCCACCGATGCCGCCAAGCCGGTGAACAGCAGCTTCCAGCAGCAGTATTCGAACCTGGCCCAGTACGAACTGATCGGTGTGCAGTACGACCAGCACCGTGCCGAACCCAAGCTGCTGGCCAACTCCCAGCTGGAATCGGCTTTCCAGGGCAGCTCTTCGTGCCTGGCCTGCCATAGCACCGCGGCCTATTCGACGAAGAAGAACAACTTCTTCTCGTTCAACATCGACCACACAGGCGGAATCCTCTACCCCACCAGCGTACTGCCGGACAAAGACTTCGTCGGTTATCAAAAACTGGACTACGTCTGGTCGCTCAAACGCGCCCAGTGGAAACGCTAAGGAGAGCCCCCATGAGCGTCTTGAACTTTCCCCGGATCTACCTCAACGGTTTCATGTTCTGGAACCCGCCGACCTTCAACAACAACGATGTGCTGCCGCTGTACGACGCGGTGCAGATGAAGATGAACTGGCGCTTCCTGAGCCAGTACGGGATCAATGACAAGAATGCCCCGCAAACCCTGATGCCGTGGGGCATCACCCCGCTGGCCTACAAGGACGTTCCGGACTACGTGCTGCAGGTCCCCACCAACGGCGATCCCGACAGCTACCCGATGATTCCCGCCGAGTGGGATCTGTTCGGCGACAACGCCTGCGGCACCGTGAACTACCAGCAGTTGCGCTCGGTGATCATCGGCGGGGAATCCAAGGTCGACAGCTACATCGACAGCGACCCGCTGATCAACAAGTCCTACCAACTGCTGGGCAATTCCTTCGGCAACCCGAGCCCGACCGCCGCACGCTTCGTCGATGTCAGCCCCTGGCAGAACACCTTCACCGCCCTGTACTTCGACAAGCTGGTGCTCGGCGACGCCACCTGTGGCCTGACCCTGAAACACACCTACCGCATGCTCAACCGCTTTCTCGACTTCAACTGGGGCGCCTTTGGCGGCCTGGTCTACGTCACGGCCACCTGGCAGACCTGCTTTCCCAAGGACCAGCTGGAATGGGTCATCGGCGACTCGAAGCTGCTGAAAAGCCTGCAGGATGAAATGCTCAGCCAGAACGCCCAGGGCCTGATGATCAGGTTCACCACTTACCTGACGGTCTATGACCAGAACGGCCTGTTCAACGACTTCAAGAACGTCAACAGCCATTCCAAGGCGCCCTGGGACATGTCCAGGCTGCAGATGCTCTATCAAATGGGCCTGGACAACCCGACCGAAACCTTCTTCAACCCGGCCTACAGCCGCACTGCTGGCACCCTGGGCCTGTGGTTCGCCAACGAGTTCCCCACCGCGCCGGGCGGCCAGCGCCTGGCGCCCAAGGATCCGGTGCCCTTCTACAAGAAGGTCCCGGGCGATACGGTGATCCACAAAAAAGACCAGCGGGTCAACCTGGGCGTGCTCAGTGCCCAGCTCAACGGCAGTACGCTGTCGCTGGACCTGGGCAATACCTTTCCGATCTACCCGGCCGTCCATGACGGCCCGGCCGCTCCCGATCTGGATGGCCGCAACAATGCTATTCCGGTCGCCGCCAAGTTCCATGTCGGCGACTACGAGCTGGGGGTGCAGCAGGGCAGCAACTTCGAACCCCTGACCAGCATCGGCTTCGACCAGTATCAGCAATCGGCCTTCGACAAGCGCTCTGGCCTGTTGGACCTGCCCCTGGACGCCGGCGCCCAGGCCCTGCTGAAAAAAGGCAACCTGGCGCTGCGGCTCAAGGGCACCGACACCATCGCCGCCCAACAGCAGACGTGGACCGCGGAAGTCATCGAGAGCGGCAGCTTCATCGACGTCGGTGACCGCCGGACGCTGAACATCATGGTGCAGAACAACGGCCAACCGGCACCGGCCGGCACTACCTTGTGGGTCGCCGAGTACAACAACGCCTTCATGCTGACCACCAGCAACTACTACCTGGCGTTCAGCAATCCGGCGGATTTCGTGCTGATCACCGACTATCCCGATGCGCGAGCGAAAAACCAGCCGGGCATGCCCCAGTTCAGCGACGGCTCGCAGCATCCGAGCCTGCTCAGGGAGGGCAGCGGCAGGCGCCTGAGCGCCATGATGGTCAGGGACAGCAGTGCGTGCGATGAGCCGGTCGGCAACGCCATCACCTATCAGGAGTTCCTGAAAACACCGGCCGCAGTTGATCTGAGGCCCTGCCTGAAATTCGACAACCCGCAACCGATGACCGGGACACTGGACAATGACGCCGGCCTGGGCGCCACCGTGAACTACAGCCTGACCCGCATCCAGACCAATGCCGACGGCATTGCCCAATTGACGGTGCAGGCCGTGGCGCCGGGCTTTCCCACCCTGCGCTTTTTCATTCAGGACGATCCGGCGGGCATTCCGTTCAGCTTCTCCTACACCGACGCCTTCACCGACTTCCTCTCGCCGTTGCGGGTGCTGCCGCAAGAGCCGCAGATGCTCAAGGACTTCGTCGACTGCTGGAACCGGGTGTACCAGTTCGACGACGCCAATGTGCGGATCTGGAAGGAGTTCATCTTTCCGCAGATCCTCCAGCCCTTCTATTACCTCTACCCGATCATGAACAAGTACATGCCGCTCAACTCCCTGCAACGCATCGAGGGCGCGATCGAGCAGTTCATCACCCTGATCAGCAAGGAGTACCAGGAGGCCAGCACCCTGGCCATGCCCATCACCCGGGACCTGCCCCAGAGCCGGCGCCAGGTGCTGGAGATCTGGGCCAAGGACCTGGTGAGCACCGGCTACCCACCGACCCCGCTCGACCTCAACGACTATCAGCCAGGTTGAGCCACAACACTCAGGCACTGGAACACCGGGCGACCCGAGTCGCCCGGCTTTGCAAAGGAGAGTCAGATGAACACCCACCCACTCAAGCGCCTGCTGCTGGCCGCCACCCTGCTGTGCGCCAGCCAGGCAACCTGGGCCCAGGAATACCCCGACAACGTCTACTTCAACATGGGCGTGCACAACGACAAGGGCTGCGACGCCAAGACCAACAATTGCATCGCCAAGCGTCACCCGGGCGATCCGGCCGATCCGCTCTACCCGGCGACCTGGGTCAGCGACTGGACCATGTACCGGGTCACCGCCCACTACAAGAACAACCCACCGCCCTACAGCAGCCCGCCCAGCACCCTCAAGCCTGCCGACTACACCGTGTCCCAGGGCACCAGCTACTACGACAATGACTATGTGCCCGCCGACGGCGATGGTTCCGGGGCGATGATGGAGCACTACGAGAAGTACTGCCTGCCGATCTTCCCGATCAAGGACAACAACTACACCTGCTCCTTTGTCTCCCTGGGCAACAAGGCCTACTTCCTCACCTACCCCGAGGACCGGCCCAAGGACATGCCGGCCTGCTGCATGTTCTCGCCGATGAACCACCCGCCACGCCGCGACTTCATCAAGCACCTGCCCTACAGCGCCGCCCGCAGCCAGCACCTGGACGCCAGCGTGCAGGCCTACGCCCTGGAGATTCCGGTCAAGCCGAGCCCGATTCTGTTCGGCTACGCCTTCTACAAGCAGGCCACCAGCGACGGGGCGGGCCTGGCGCCGTATCAGCATCCGCAGTCGTTCTACTTCTCCGGCGATGTCAGCGTCGCCAACGCACCGATCGTCAGCCAGAACTATCGCAACTGGCGCAACGAGAAGCCGGACCCGGCCAAGACCTGGGACCAGGTGGCGAAGATGTGCCCGGTCAACCCACCGGACTGCCAGCTGTTCAACCCGCCGCCCTCGTTGCAAAACGGTGCCCGGCCGCAGTGGAACCAACTCTCGCCCACCCCGCAGTGACAGGAGCCGCGTCATGAACCATTGGAGCCGTTTCACCACCCTGCTGCTGCTTGGCCTGGGCAGCCAACAAGCCTGCGCCCTGCAGCCCAGCGCGCCGCAGCAGCAGACCTCTTGCCCACCCAATGCCGTGGTACCTGCCGCCAATGCATCGCAGCAGGCTTTCGATCAATACAGCTGGCAGGTGTTCATCAACCTGAACTGGCCGGCCAAGACCGGCCAACGCGGAGTCGCCGATTGCAGCAAACCCCTGGGCAGTCCTGGCGATACCGTGTGGCAGAGCTACAAGGGCGTGAATGAGGTCTTCCTGCCTCAAGGGCAGGACCCCGGTCCATGGAATTCGGCACCTATGGCCAAGGTCCTCAAGCTGATCAATATCGCCGGGCGCAAGAACACCGCAACGGCCAACGACAACCAGGCCGTGGGCGGTTGGCTGATCGACCAGAACGGCAATCCGACCTATTACCAGATTGCCGCCAACCAGGCCTCCTACGACTACATCGTCAACAACCAGTTCTACAACGCCGATGTCGTGGCCAAGGCCAGCAACATCAACTTCCCCAACGCGACCAACGAGATCAAATCCAGCTGGCGGATACTCACCGCCAAGGATGACCCCAGCCGCTACCTGCACATGCAGGCCCAGATCACCACGTTCGATGCACAAGGCGTGGCCAACGGTACGGCTCAAGCGACGCTAGGCCTGGTGGGGCTGCACATCATCAACAAGGTCGAGGGGTTTCCACAGTGGATCTGGTCGACCTTCGAGCAGGTCGACAATGTGCCGCCCAAGGTCAAGCAGGGAAACCAGTGGGTCAATGAGCCGCAGAAAGGCATCGCGTATTCCTACTTCGATGCCAAGGCGCCTGCCGACAAGGTCAATCAGAGCCCCTGCAACTGGACCCTGCACAATGGCCACATGATCTGCACGCCGAAGCCGGGGATGAGTTTCACCACCCCCAACCCACTGGACCGTTTTACCCCGTTGACCGACGCCACGACCAAGCTCAACAGCGAGTACCAGGCGCTACCGCAGGTTCAGGCATCCGTATTCAAGTACTACCAGTTGATCACCACCCAATGGAGTACCACGCCCAACCCTGGCGCGCCCATGGGCCAGACGACCCCTGAACTGTCGGCCAACGTGACCATGGAAAGCTACATCCAGCCCAACAGCAGCTGCACCAACTGCCACTCCATGGCAACGCCGATCAACAGCCTGCAAAAGGCCGATTTTTCCTACCTGTTCAAGTTCGCCCAATCCCCCAGCAGCCCATCCATCAAGGGCAAGGAGTGAATCATGAGTATTCTCAACGGCCCGCGGCTGAACTTCTGGGGTGGGATCGAGACCAACGTCAGCCTGCCCAACAACTCGCCCACCATTCCCAGCGATCCGACAAATCCGGACAGCGAAGCAACACTCTCTCTATTCGACCTGACCACCTCGACCCTGTACCCCGAGGCCGAGGTCTATAGCGACGAGCAACTGACCGAAATGATCAATGCGCCGACAGGCACCTACTACACCGCCGGTGGCTGGAACCACTACGGGCAGCATGTCGTCACCCTGGACAGCGTTGCCATCAGCTCCCAGGGCACGCCCGGCAACATCAGCACCCAGGGCGACCTCGTCGGCGAGCCTTTCTATCTGCTGGGCTCGGCGGACCCGGTCACCGGCGCCCCACCGGTGACCGGGCCGATGATGGTCGACCTGGACCCCACCGGCACTATCAGCACGCAGATTTTTCTCGGCGGCCTGCAGATCGGCAACAGCACGCCCCCGCAGTTGCTGGTCAAGGGCAATACGGTGTGCAGCAGTTATGACGTGGCCATCCGGATTCTCGACCCGGAGCAGGATGCGCCGGGTTCCAACCGTATCAGCGGCAGTTTTCAGGTCACTTTCTCTCGCGACCAGATCGTCAGCTACAACAAGGACAATCCGCTCCTGCGCTCGATCATCGAGGCCCCCGGCGCGACCGGCATCGTCGTGCGCTTCGTCATGTTCGAGATGTGCCCGAAAATGACCACGGCGCAACTGGACGCCGACTACGCCGCCCACCAGTACACCTCCAACCCAAGCATTGGCCGCGTGGTCGGCACCCTGGCTCCGGCCTTTGCCGGGGAACCGCTGATCGTCACCGGCGGGCGCCAGCTCATCAATCCATCGTCACGTAGCGCAGGCTACGCGAGTGTGCTCGAGAACAATCTGTTGAGCATCGACATGCTCAATATCATTCCCAAGCAGGCGTTTCGCAGCGTTCGAACCGACACCACCTCGCCCATCGGCCCCAATGCGAACTTCGGCGATGTCTCGATCAACCTTGGCTCGACGACACTGACGACCCTGGATCCGCTCAAGACTCCGCTGTCGGACTACTACGTATATGGCGGCATCCTTGACCTGCCGCTGACGCCCACACAACGCCAGTTGGCCAATCAGGAGCCAATTGCCATCAAGGCACCGCAGACGCGCTACTACCCCTCCGACCCCGAGCCCAAACCGATCAATATCAACGCCATCGAACAGACCTATCGCCTGACGTCCGATCAACGCAATTTGTATCTGGAGGATTACCCCGAGGGCCTCGAGATCACCCTGAACTTGAGCCAGCATGGACAACCCGTCACCGAAGACACCGTGATCACCATCAGCTCCGGCCCCTCAAACGGCAGCCCGGATGCCCCTTACAAAGATCCTCAGTTCTGGGACTTCCTGGAGTTCGAGCCCAGACAAACAGTCAAGGCCGGCCAATCCAGCGTGAGCTTCAAGGTCAGCCTCAAGCCCGGATCGGCAGCACAGGCTGGATTTGTCACCTTGACCTGCGCAGTCGAGCACGGAAAATCCAACGGTTTTTTCATCAACCTGCGCAAATACGCCATCACCGATTTCGGGATCGCGCCGGGCAGCACCGTCACCTGGGACCAGGTGTACAAGAACGTGCTGCGTTTTCACTACCTGGCCTTCCCCGCCATGTCCCGCTACATCGCACTCAATCAGCAGGACGCCGTCTGGGGATCACGCCAGATGATCCTGGCACGCACCTCCCGGGAATACCTCGGCACGACCTTGTACATGCCCGTGGTGCGCTCGATGTCCGCCAGCCAGAGAGCCCTGCTCAAATGCTGGTTCACCCATGAACCCTGGCAGCCGCTGCAGTGATGGGGTCGCTCTAATTGCGAGGGAGAATCCACATGCCAATTGCATTGCTCATCCCCGGCCAGGCGCAGGAAAACCTGCGCCCCAGCAACGTGGTCGCCGAAGGCTTGCTGAACCCCCGCGGCCTCTGCCTGCAAGTCGATGGCAGCCTGCTGCTGGCGGAAGCCGGCTCAGGCCTGCCGGACCAGCCATTCAGTGGCCGCATCAGTCGCCTGCGCCCGGACCCGGAACAGCCGGGCGCTTATCTGCCACCGCAGGTCCTGGCCCAGGGTTTTCGTTCGATGAACATGCAGGCACGCATGCTTCGCGACGAAATCATGGGCCTGTCGGACATCGCCCTGGGCGGCGGGCTCTGCCTCGCCAGCCAGACCGACTACGTGGCCGGATCCAAGCTGCTGGACCTGCAATACCGTCCGCCCGAGCCGCTGTTTCACAGCCGCGGCAACCTCAACTCACTGTGCTATCACCCCTCGCGGCAAAGCTGGCTGGCGGTCAAGCCCGATACCAACCAGCTGGTGGAGTTCACCGAGGACGGCGAGCAGGTGCTGGCCCAGCTGCCCGACCTGGATCAGGGCCAGGAAGCGGTCCCCGTGACCCTGGTCCACGAACCGCAGACCGATGCGGTACTGATCAGCCTGTTTTCCGGTGAACTGCATCGCGATCCGGCGCGCAAGGGCATCGACTTCGCCGACAAGGCCGGCCAGGTGATTCGGGTCTGGCCCGCCAGCGGCAGGATCGAGGTGCTGATTCGCGGGCTGCAACTGCCCACCGGACTGGCGCTGGATCCGCAGGAACGGATTCTGGTGCTGGAACTGTGCGACCGGCTGTTGCAGCCCCTGCCGCCCGACTGGTCCGGCGAAGTGCTGCACGGCGGCTTCGCCCGCTTCAGCGGCCGCCTGCTGCGCTGCGATCTGGGGCAACGCTCGGTGCAGGTACTGGCCCAGGGCCTGGATACGCCCTCGAACCTGTGCTGCGTGGCCAATGCCGTGCTGGTGAGCGAAGGCATGGGCCTGAGCGGTCGGCCGATTCCCACTGCCGATCAGCAGGTGGTGGCCCTGAGCGGGCGCTTGCGCCGGGTGCAGCTGTGAGCCTGCGCCTGATCGACCAGGCATGAAAAAGGGGCCCTGTGGGCCCCTTTCTCATCGATGCTGAACGCTGAAAAGCAGCGGCTCAGAACGGAATATCGTCATCGAAGCTGTCGAAGTCCGGTGCCGGCTGCGGAGCGGCCTGCTGTGGTGCCGGACGCGACTCACGCTGTGGCTGCGGGGCAGGACGGGACTGCTGAGGACGCGGTGCCGAGTTGGACATGCCGCCCTGGCCCTGCTGGTCGCCCTGTGGACGGCCGCCCAGCAGCTGCATGGTGCCCTGCATGTCGACGATGATCTCGGTGGTGTAGCGCTTGATACCGTCTTTTTCCCACTCGCGGGTCTGCAGCTTGCCTTCGATGTAGACCTGCGAACCTTTGCGCAGGTATTCGCCGGCAATCTCGGCCACCTTGCCGAACATCGACACGCGGTGCCATTCGGTGCGCTCGACCTTCTGACCGGTCTGCTTGTCGGTCCACTGCTCGCTGGTGGCCAGACTCAGGTTGGTCACGGCGTTACCGTTGGGCAGGTAGCGAACTTCGGGATCCTGGCCGCAAGTGCCGACCAATATGACTTTGTTAACCCCACGGGCCATAACGTTCTCCTAGGCTTCGCGCGCCGACGGCGCTGGGTTGACCAGCTGCTCGAGGGTCGTGCGATCCAATAATTCGGTGTCCAATTTGATGTAAATGGCGGCTTCTTCGGCCACCACTACGGCATCTGTTACCCCAACAACGGCCTTCAGGCGCTCGACCAGGCCGGCTTCGCGGATCGCTTCGGGCGATAACGGCAAGCGCAGGCTCGTCACATACGGGGGCTCGCGCATGGTAACAGCAAAGGCCAGCCAGAGTGCAGCCAGACCTGCCCCTCCAAGGAACACAACCGACAAACCGCCATGCTGGAACAGCCAGCCGCCGAGGATGCCGCCCAGTGCCGAACCGAGGAACTGGCTGGTGGAGTAGACCCCCATCGCCGTGCCCTTGCCGCCTGCCGGCGACACCTTGCTGATCAGCGACGGCAAGGACGCTTCCAGCAGGTTGAACGCGGTGAAGAACACCACGGTGCCGATCACCAGCGCCCGCAAACTGTCGCCGAACTCCCAGAAGAATAGCTCGGTGAGCAGCAGCGTACTGACCGCGCCCAACAGAACTCGTTTCATTTTGCGTTTCTTCTCGCCGTAGATGATGAACGGGATCATGGCGAAGAAGGAGATCAGCAGTGCAGTGAGGTACACCCACCAATGCTGGTCTTTGGGCAGGCCGGCTTTTTCCACCAGGGCCAGGGGCAAGGCAACGAAGCTCGACATCAGCATCGCGTGCAACACGAAGATCCCCAGGTCCAGGCGCAGCAGATCCGGGTGCTTGAGGGTGGGAAGCAGCGCCTGGCGCGCCACTCCGGATTCGCGGTGCTGCAAGGGCCCGGTGGCGCGCGGCACCATGAAGGCGATGATCAGGATCCCCACCAGGGCCATGCCACCGGTGGCCAGGAACAGCCCGGACAGGCCGAAGCTGCGGGTCAGCAGCGGGCCGACGACCATGGCCACGGCGAAGGAGACGCCGATGGTCATGCCGATCATGGCCATGGCCTTGGTCCGATGCTGCTCCCGGGTCAGGTCCGAGAGCAGCGCCATCACTGCTGCGGAAATCGCCCCGGCGCCCTGCAGGATCCGGCCGGCGATCACGCCCCAGATCGAGTCGGCGTTCGCCGCCAGCAGGCTGCCCAGGGCGAATACGATCAGCCCCAGGTAAATAACCGGGCGGCGACCGATACGGTCGGAAATGATCCCGAAGGGAATCTGGAAAACTGCCTGGGTCAGGCCATAGGCGCCAATGGCCAGGCCGATCAGGGCCGGGGTCGCTCCTGCGAGATCCATTCCATAGGTTGCCAGGACCGGCAGTACCATAAACATGCCAAGCATACGGAAGGCGAACACCAGGGCCAGGCCGCTTGCTGCGCGGGTCTCGCTGCCGCTCATGCGTTCGCTGTGGGGATCGTGCATGGAAAAACCTCGTGTGAACCGGCGGCGATTCTACCAGTCGGATCGGTAGAGGGGGTATATGGCGACGCTTTGCCGCGCAGCCCTGACCGGCAACCGAAAAAGCCGCGCACGATAGTGTGCATCCATCCAGTATTTGGTTTTATACTCCTGCCTTTACGCCCGCCGATCGAGGCCACTTTTGGACAAGATTCTGATTCGTGGGGCCCGCACCCACAACCTGAAGAACATCGACCTGACCCTGCCACGGGACAAGTTGATCGTCATCACCGGGCTGTCTGGGTCCGGCAAGTCGTCCCTGGCTTTCGACACTTTGTATGCCGAAGGCCAGCGCCGCTATGTCGAATCGCTGTCGGCCTATGCCCGACAGTTCCTGTCGATGATGGAAAAGCCCGATGTCGACACCATCGAAGGCCTGTCGCCGGCGATTTCCATCGAGCAGAAATCCACCTCCCACAACCCGCGCTCCACAGTCGGCACCATTACCGAAATCTACGACTACCTGCGCCTGCTCTATGCCCGTGTCGGTACTCCGCGCTGCCCGGATCACGACATCCCGCTGGAAGCCCAGACCGTCAGCCAGATGGTCGACCTGGTGCTGGCCCAGCCTGAAGGCAGCAAGCTGATGCTGCTGGCGCCGGTGATTCGTGAGCGCAAGGGCGAACACCTTTCGGTCTTTGAAGAGCTGCGGGCCCAGGGTTTTGTGCGGGCGCGAGTCAACGGCAAGCTGTTCGAGCTGGACGAGTTGCCGAAGCTGGATAAACAGAAGAAGCACTCCATCGATGTGGTGGTCGACCGCTTCAAGGTCCGCGCCGACCTGCAGCAGCGCCTGGCCGAATCCTTCGAAACCGCACTGAAGCTGGCGGACGGCATTGCCCTGGTGGCGCCGATGGACGATGAGCCCGGGGAAGAGATGATCTTCTCCGCGCGCTTCGCCTGCCCGATCTGCGGCCATGCCATCAGCGAGCTGGAACCCAAGCTGTTCTCCTTCAACAACCCGGCCGGTGCCTGCCCGACCTGTGACGGCCTGGGGGTGAAGCAATTCTTCGACATCAAGCGCCTGGTCAATGGCGAACTGACCCTGGCCGAAGGGGCGATTCGCGGCTGGGACCGGCGCAACGTCTATTACTTCCAGATGCTCGGCTCGCTGGCCTCTCATTACGGCTTCAGCCTGGAAGTGCCGTTCAACCAACTGCCGGCGGATCAGCAGAAAGTCATCCTGCATGGCAGCGGTACGCAGAATGTCGACTTCAAATACCTCAACGACCGCGGCGATATCGTCAAGCGCTCCCACCCGTTCGAAGGGATAGTGCCGAACCTGGAGCGTCGCTACCGGGAAACCGAGTCGGCCACCGTGCGCGAAGAGCTGGCCAAGTTCCTCAGCACCCAGCCCTGCCCGGACTGCCGCGGCACGCGTCTGCGCCGCGAGGCCCGTCATGTCTGGGTCGGCGAGAAAACCCTGCCGGCGGTCACCAGTCTGCCCATCGGCGATGCCACCGACTATTTCGGCACTCTGAAACTGACTGGGCGTCGTGGCGAGATCGCCGACAAGATCCTCAAGGAAATCCGCGAACGCCTGCAGTTCCTGGTCAACGTGGGGCTCGACTATCTGACCCTGGATCGCAGCGCCGATACCCTGTCCGGCGGCGAGGCACAGCGTATTCGCCTGGCCAGCCAGATCGGTGCCGGCCTGGTGGGGGTGATGTACATCCTCGACGAGCCATCCATTGGCCTGCACCAGCGGGATAACGATCGTTTGCTCGGGACCCTGAAGCACCTGCGGGATATCGGCAACACGGTGATCGTGGTCGAACACGATGAAGATGCGATCCGCCTGGCCGACTACGTGGTGGACATCGGCCCGGGCGCCGGTGTGCACGGCGGGAGAATCGTTGCCGAAGGTACTGCGGCAGAAGTCATGGCGCACCCGGACTCCCTGACCGGCAAGTACCTGTCTGGCCGAGTGAAGATCGTGGTGCCGGCCAAACGTACCCCGCGCAACAAGAAGCTTTCCCTGACCCTCAAGGGCGCACGCGGCAACAACCTGCGCAATGTCGACCTGGAAATTCCGATTGGTCTGCTGACCTGCGTGACCGGGGTGTCCGGCTCGGGCAAGTCGACGCTGATCAACAACACCCTGTTCCCCCTGAGTGCCACGGCGCTCAACGGTGCAACCACTCTGGAAGCGGCGCCCCACGACAGCATCAACGGCCTGCAGCACCTGGACAAGGTAGTGGACATCGATCAAAGTCCGATCGGCCGTACTCCGCGCTCCAACCCGGCGACTTACACCGGGCTGTTCACACCGATTCGCGAGCTGTTTTCCGGCGTGCCGGAGTCTCGCTCCCGGGGCTATGGCCCTGGCCGCTTCTCCTTCAACGTCAAGGGCGGACGCTGCGAGGCCTGCCAGGGCGATGGCCTGATCAAGGTGGAGATGCACTTCCTGCCGGACATCTACGTGCCCTGCGACGTGTGCAAGAGCAAGCGTTACAACCGCGAAACCCTGGAGATCAAGTACAAGGGCAAGAACATCCACGAAGTACTGGAAATGACCATCGAGGAAGCCCGCGAGTTCTTCGATCCGGTTCCGGCCCTGGCGCGCAAACTGCAAACGCTGATGGATGTAGGCCTGTCCTACATCAAGCTCGGCCAATCGGCGACCACCTTGTCCGGCGGCGAGGCCCAGCGGGTCAAGCTGTCCCGTGAGCTGTCCAAGCGCGATACCGGCAAGACCCTGTATATCCTCGACGAGCCGACAACAGGCCTGCACTTCGCGGATATCCAGCAACTGCTGGACGTGTTGCACCGCCTGCGCGATCACGGCAACACCGTGGTGGTGATCGAACACAACCTGGATGTGATCAAGACCGCCGACTGGCTGGTTGACCTGGGGCCGGAAGGCGGCTCCAAAGGCGGCCAGATCATCGCCGTCGGTACCCCGGAACAGGTTGCGGAAATGCCCCAATCCCACACCGGGCATTACCTCAAGCCGTTGCTGACCCGCGACCGCGCCTGAGGCCCATGAAAAAGCCCCTGTCACCTCGCGGTGCCAGGGGCTTTTTTACATCTCGGATCTGACGCATCTACCGTAGGAGCGAGCTTGCTCGCGAACCGGCATCCCCGCCTTCTGCAGTCAGAACTGCGATTGCAGGTAGTTTTCCAACCCGATGGACTTAATCAGGCCCAACTGCTTCTCCAGCCAGTAGGTGTGATCTTCTTCGGTATCTGCCAACTGGATACGCAGGATGTCGCGGCTGACATAGTCCTTGTGCAGCTCGCACAGCTCGATGCCTTTGCACAGCGCAGCGCGAACCTTGTATTCCAGACGCAGGTCACTGGCCAGCATCTCCGGCACGGTGGTCCCGGTGTCGAGATCATCGGGGCGCATGCGCGGTGTGCCTTCGAGCATCAGAATGCGGCGTATCAGGGCATCGGCGTGTTGCGCCTCTTCTTCCATTTCGTGGTTGATACGCTCGTAGAGCTTGGTGAAGCCCCAGTCTTCGTACATCCGCGAATGAATGAAATATTGGTCGCGTGCTGCCAGTTCGCCCGTCAGCAACGTGTTGAGGTAATCGATTACGTCCGGGTGACCTTGCATCGCCCTAAATCTCCCTGCTTGAAAGTCGATAGTTTGAACCAAGCTGACTTGCAGGTCACTTAGAAATAGCCAGAAAAGTAAAGAATATCCGAGAAAACCAGTAGAAATAACGCAAAAACCGCCCTAATGAGGGCGGTTCTGCTTCTTATTTAGACTTACTTGAGCGATACGCCCAAAGCTTTGGCGATACCTTCGCCGTAAGCCGGGTCCGCCTTGTAGAAATGTTGCAGTTGACGATCAACCACATCAGCCGTCACCCCAGTCATGGCACCGGCAATGTTGTTGATCAACAGAGCCTTCTGTTCATCATTCATCAGGCGGAACAGAGCTCCCGCATGACTGTAATAGTCGGTGTCTTCGCGATGATCGTAGCGGTCTGCGGCGCCGCTAAGCGCCAGGGGCGGCTCTGCGTAGCGTGGAGCCTGCTTCGGTGCATCGCTGTAGCTGTTGGGCTCGTAGTTCGGTGCAGCGCCGCCGTTGCTTCCGAAAGCCATGGAGCCGTCACGCTGGTAGCTGTTTACCGGGCTCAATGGAGCATTGACCGGCAACTGCTGATGGTTGGTGCCCACGCGGTAGCGGTGCGCATCGGCGTAAGCGAATACCCGGCCCTGGAGCATGCGATCCGGCGAAAGCCCGACACCTGGCACCATGTTGCTTGGGCCAAAGGTGGCCTGTTCGACCTCGGCAAAGTAGTTCAGCGGATTGCGGTTCAACTCCAACTCGCCAACCTCGATCAACGGGAACTCCTTCTGCGACCAGGTCTTGGTCACATCGAACGGGTTCTCATAGTGCGCCGCGGCTTGCGCCTCAGTCATGATCTGGATGCACACGCTCCACTTCGGAAAGTCGCCGCGCTCGATCGCGTTGAACAGGTCGCGCTGAGCGTAATCCGGGTCGGTACCCGCCAGACGTGCAGCCTCCGCCGGTGCCAGGTTCTTGATGCCCTGCTTGGTCTTGTAGTGCCACTTGACCCAGTGCCGCTCGCCCTTGGCGTTGATCAGGCTGTAGGTGTGACTGCCAAAGCCGTGCATATGACGGTAGCCGTCTGGAATGCCCCGATCGGAAAACAGAATGGTTACCTGGTGCAGCGCCTCAGGCGAATGCGACCAGAAATCCCACATCATCTGAGCACTTTTCAGGTTGCTCTGAGGAAGGCGCTTCTGGGTGTGGATGAAATCGGGAAACTTCAGCGGGTCGCGAATGAAGAAGACCGGGGTGTTGTTACCCACGATGTCCCAGTTGCCTTCTTCGGTGTAGAACTTGAGGGCAAAGCCGCGGGGATCGCGCTCGGTGTCAGCCGAACCACGTTCGCCGCCTACTGTGGAGAAACGCAGGAAGGTCGGAGTTTTCTTGCCAACTGCTTCAAACAGCTTGGCACTGGTGTATTGGGTAATGTCGCGAGAGACCGTGAAAGTGCCGTAGGCACCCGAGCCCTTGGCGTGCACGCGACGCTCAGGGATATTCTCGCGATTGAAATGGGCGAGCTTTTCGATCAGGTGAAAATCGTCGAGAAGCAGCGGACCACGAGGGCCGGCGGAACGGGAATTCTGGTTATCAGCGACAGGAGCGCCACTAGCGGTAGTAAGAGTTTTGGTCTGGCTCATGCACAATCTTCCTCTGTCAGTCTGTGAAACTGCCGGCTAATCGGCTGACGAAGAGTATTGACCAGCAGTGTTACAAGATCCAATGCATTACACATTAGCTAACGATAGAAATATCTAATACATACAGATACAAAAAACCGGGCACTAGGCCCGGTTCCTTGTTTCAGACTGACGTCTTACTCAGCGGATACAGCTTCACCGCCGACAGCACGATCAACCAGTTCAACGTACGCCATAGGAGCGTTGTCGCCAGCGCGGAAACCGCACTTGAGGATGCGCAGGTAGCCACCCTCACGGGTAGCGTAACGCTTGCCCAGGTCGTTGAAGAGCTTACCAACGATAGCTTTCGAACGAGTACGGTCGAAAGCCAGACGGCGGTTAGCCAGGCTGTCTGTCTTGGCCAAAGTGATCAGCGGCTCGGCAACGCGGCGCAGTTCTTTAGCTTTCGGCAGTGTAGTTTTGATCAGCTCGTGCTCGAACAGCGACACCGCCATGTTCTGGAACATGGCCTTGCGGTGCGAGCTGGTGCGGCTCAGGTGACGCCCACTTTTACGATGACGCATGGTTCATTCCTTACCAAACACAACGTTCGGTGATTACGACGATCAGGCAGTCGCCTTGTCGTCCTTCTTAAGACTTGCAGGCGGCCAGTTGTCGAGGCGCATGCCGAGGGACAGACCGCGGGAGGCCAGAACGTCCTTGATTTCAGTCAAGGATTTCTTACCCAGGTTCGGAGTCTTCAACAGTTCTACTTCGGTACGCTGAATCAGGTCGCCGATGTAGTAAATGTTTTCCGCCTTAAGGCAGTTAGCCGAACGTACAGTCAGTTCCAGATCGTCAACCGGGCGAAGCAGGATCGGATCGATCTCGTCTTCCTGCTCGACTACCACTGGCTCACTGTCACCTTTGAGGTCGACGAACGCAGCCAACTGCTGTTGCAGGATGGTTGCAGCACGACGGATAGCCTCTTCAGGATCCAGAGTACCGTTGGTTTCCAGATCAATAACCAGCTTGTCCAGGTTAGTACGCTGCTCGACACGGGCGTTTTCCACCACGTATGCGATGCGGCGAACCGGGCTGAACGAAGAGTCGAGCTGCAAGCGACCAATGCTGCGGCTTTCGTCTTCATCGCTCTGACGCGAGTCGGCCGGTTCATAACCACGACCACGAGCTACTACGAGCTTCATGTTCAGGGCGCCGTTAGACGCCAGGTTAGCGATTACGTGATCGGGGTTAACGATCTCGACATCATGATCCAGCTGAATATCGGCAGCGGTAACCACCCCCGAACCCTTCTTCGACAAGGTCAGCGTAACTTCGTCACGGCCGTGCAGCTTGATAGCCAGACCTTTAAGGTTCAACAGGATTTCAATTACGTCTTCCTGTACACCTTCGATGGCGCTGTACTCGTGGAGCACACCGTCAATCTCGGCCTCGACTACTGCACAGCCGGGCATTGAGGACAACAGGATGCGGCGCAGCGCGTTGCCCAGGGTGTGGCCAAAGCCACGCTCGAGAGGCTCGAGAGTGATCTTGGCGCGGGTTGGACTGACAACCTGCACATCAATGTGGCGGGGTGTCAGGAACTCATTTACCGAAATCTGCATGGATGCACCTATTTTCTAGCCCTTACTTGGAGTAGAGCTCGACAATCAGGCTTTCGTTGATGTCGGCGGACAGATCACTGCGAGCTGGAACGTTCTTGAAAACGCCCGACTTCTTCTCAGTGTCTACTTCTACCCATTCTACGCGGCCACGTTGAGCACACAGATCGAGAGCTTGGACAATGCGAAGTTGATTTTTTGCTTTCTCGCGAACAGCGACCACGTCACCAGCACGAACCTGGTAGGACGGAACGTTAACGGTCTGACCGTTTACGCTGATCGACTTGTGCGATACCAGCTGACGGGACTCGGCACGAGTAGAACCGAAGCCCATGCGGTATACAACGTTGTCCAGACGGCATTCGAGCAGTTGCAACAGGTTTTCGCCGGTTGCGCCCTTCTTGCCAGCTGCTTGTTTGTAGTAGCCGCTGAATTGACGCTCGAGTACGCCGTAGATACGACGAACTTTTTGCTTTTCACGCAGCTGAGTACCATAGTCGGACTGACGACCACGACGCTGGCCGTGGATGCCAGGAGCTGCTTCGATGTTGCACTTGGATTCGATAGCGCGCACGCCGCTCTTCAGGAAGAGATCGGTGCCTTCGCGACGAGCCAGTTTGCATTTTGGACCAATGTAACGAGCCATTCTTTACAATCTCCTGGATTACACGCGGCGCTTCTTCGGCGGACGGCACCCGTTGTGCGGGATTGGCGTCACGTCGGTGATGCTGGCGATCTTGTAGCCACAGCCGTTCAAAGCGCGGACTGCGGATTCACGACCTGGACCTGGGCCCTTGACGTTAACGTCGAGGTTCTTCAGGCCATATTCCAGCGCAGCTTGACCAGCACGTTCAGCGGCTACTTGAGCAGCAAACGGGGTGGACTTGCGAGAACCGCGGAAACCCGAACCACCGGAGGTTGCCCAGGAAAGAGCGTTACCTTGACGGTCGGTGATGGTCACGATGGTGTTGTTGAAAGACGCGTGGATGTGGGCGATGCCATCAACCACTGTCTTTTTAATCTTTTTACGAGGACGAGCAGCAGGTTTTGCCATGACTAAATTCCTGTCGATTCGCTGGTGCGATTACTTGCGGATCGGCTTACGCGGACCTTTGCGAGTACGCGCGTTGGTCTTGGTACGCTGACCGCGCACTGGAAGACCACGACGATGGCGCAGACCGCGGTAGCAGCCCAGATCCATCAAGCGTTTGATTTTCATGTTGATTTCGCGACGCAGGTCACCTTCAGTGGTGAACTTCGCCACTTCGCCACGCAGCTGTTCAATTTGCTCGTCGCTCAGATCCTTGATCTTCGCAGCTGGGTTGACCCCAGTCACCGCACAGATTTTCTGTGCAGTAGTGCGACCAACACCATAGATGTAGGTCAGCGAGATAACAGTATGCTTGTTATCTGGAATGTTAACGCCTGCAATACGGGCCATTCAGTGGGACTCCAATTGACAGCTACCTACGCCCCGGAAGCCAAGAAATAGGGCGCGAGATAATATCGCTGTAATAACAAATAATCAACCCGGCAGCGCACTAGCTGCCGGGCTTGAAGCACAATCACACTCAGCCTTGGCGCTGTTTGTGACGCGGTTCCGCGCTGCAAATTACTCGAACAACACCTTCGCGGCGAATAATCTTGCAGTTACGGCACAGCTTTTTCACCGATGCACGAACTTTCATCACCAACTCCTCGAACCTTATGGATTAGCGCAGCATGCCGCTGCCATAACCCTTCAGGTTGGCTTTCTTCATCAGGGATTCGTACTGGTGGGAAACGAGGTGCGATTGTACTTGCGACATAAAGTCCATAACAACCACGACCACGATCAGCAACGAGGTCCCGCCAAGGTAGAACGGAACGTTTGCAGCAACCACCAGGAACTGGGGCAACAGGCACACGGCCGTCATATATAGAGCACCGAACATGGTCAAGCGGGTCAGAACGCCATCAATGTAGCGCGCCGACTGCTCACCCGGACGGATGCCCGGAATAAAGGCACCGGACTTCTTCAGGTTTTCCGCTACGTCTTTCGGATTGAACATCAACGCCGTATAGAAGAAGCAGAAGAAAATAATCCCTGCACTAAACAGCAGAATATTCAACGGCTGACCAGGAGCGATCGACTGCGAGATGTCCTGCAACCAGCCCATACCTTCAGACTGACCGAACCAGGCACCCAACGAAGCCGGAAACAGCAAAATGCTGCTCGCGAAGATAGCAGGAATAACACCGGCCATATTCACTTTCAGCGGCAAGTGGCTGGTCTGCGCAGCAAACACCTTACGGCCCTGCTGACGCTTGGCGTAGTGAACAGCAATACGACGCTGGCCACGCTCAATGAACACCACGAAACCGATAATCGCTACTGCCAGCAAACCGATTGCAACCAGGGCAAAAATATTGATATCACCCTGACGTGCAGACTCGAAAGACTGCCCGATCGCTCTCGGAAGACCGGCGACGATACCTGCGAAAATCAACATCGAGATACCGTTGCCAACACCACGCTCAGTAATCTGCTCACCCAGCCACATCATGAACATCGCACCAGCCACAAAAGTGGATACCGCGACGAAATGGAAGCCAAAGTCACCAGTGAACGCAACGCCCTGCCCCGCCAGACCAACGGACATGCCGATGGCCTGAACCAGAGCTAGGACGACAGTGCCGTAGCGGGTGTACTGGCTGATCTTGCGACGGCCAGCTTCACCTTCCTTCTTCAACTGCTCCAGCTGCGGGCTGACGGCGGTCATCAGCTGCATGATGATCGATGCCGAGATGTACGGCATGATCCCCAGTGCAAAGATGCTCATCCGCTCCAGCGCGCCGCCGGAAAACATGTTGAACAAGCTAAGAATGGTCCCCTCATTCTGTCGAAACAGGTCTGCGAGTCGGTCAGGGTTAATACCTGGAACCGGGATGTGTGCGCCTATTCGGTAGACGATAATCGCCAAGAACAGAAAACGCAGACGAGCCCAGAGTTCAGACATACCGCCTTTGCCGAGCGCAGAGAGAGCACCTTGCTTAGCCATTTATTCCTCGAACTTGCCGCCAGCTGCTTCGATAGCCGCACGCGCACCTTTGGTGGCGGCGATACCCTTGATGGTCACAGCGCGAGTAACTTCGCCGGACAGCATGATTTTCACACGCTGAACGTTCTGGTTAATCACGTTGGCATCTTTCAGGGACTGCACAGTGACGATGTCGCCTTCCACTTTAGCCAGTTCGGACAGACGCACTTCTGCGCGGTCCATGGCTTTCAAGGAAACGAAACCGAACTTGGGCAGGCGACGATGCAGCGGCTGTTGGCCGCCTTCAAAGCCTGGAGCAATGGTGCCACCGGAGCGGGAAGTCTGACCTTTGTGACCACGGCCACCAGTCTTACCCAAACCACTACCGATACCACGGCCCGGACGATGCTTTTCGCGACGGGAACCCGGCGCTGGACTCAGATCATTGAGTTTCATCGATTAACCCTCGACACGCAGCATGTAGTAAGCCTTGTTGATCATCCCGCGATTCTCGGGAGTATCCTGGACTTCTACAGTGTGACCGATGCGACGCAGACCCAGACCCTTAACGCACAGTTTGTGGTTAGGGATACGGCCGGTCATGCTTTTGATCAGCGTTACTTTTACGGTAGCCATGATCAGATGATCTCCTGGACGCTTTTGCCACGCTTGGCGGCAATGGATTCAGGGGACTGCATAGCCTTCAAACCCTTGAAAGTGGCGTGAACCACGTTTACTGGGTTAGTCGAGCCATAGCACTTGGCCAGAACGTTCTGAACACCAGCCACTTCGAGAACGGCACGCATAGCGCCGCCAGCGATGATACCGGTACCTTCAGAAGCAGGCTGCATGTACACCTTCGAAGCGCCGTGGGCGGACTTCATAGCGTATTGCAGAGTGGTGCCGTTCAGATCAACTTGGATCATGTTGCGGCGAGCAGCTTCCATTGCCTTCTGGATCGCAGCAGGCACTTCACGCGACTTGCCACGGCCGAAGCCAACACGGCCTTTACCATCACCAACCACGGTCAACGCGGTGAAGGTGAAGATACGGCCGCCTTTAACGGTTTTGGCTACGCGGTTAACTTGAACCAGCTTCTCGATGTAGCCTTCGTCGCGCTTTTGGTCGTTATTTGACATAACTTAGAACTCCAGCCCAGCTTCACGAGCAGCATCAGCCAGCGCCTTGACGCGGCCGTGGTACTTGAAGCCAGAGCGGTCGAAAGCCACCTGCGAGACGCCAGCGGCTTTTGCACGCGTAGCGACCAGCTGGCCAACCTTAGTGGCCGCGTCGATGTTGCCAGTGGCGCCATCACGCAGTTCTTTATCCAAAGTCGAGGCACTTGCCAGGACTTTGTTGCCGTCGGCCGAAATGACCTGGGCGTAGATGTGCTGCGAAGAGCGGAACACGCAGAGACGCACGACTTCGAGTTCGTGCATTTTCAGGCGTGCTTTGCGAGCGCGACGCAGTCGAGTAACTTTTTTGTCGGTCATTTGCTATGCCCTACTTCTTCTTGGCTTCTTTACGACGGACGACTTCGTCCGCGTAGCGCACACCTTTACCTTTGTAAGGCTCTGGTGGACGGAAGTCGCGGATCTCAGCGGCCACTTGACCTACCAGCTGCTTATCGATGCCCCGGATCAGGATATCGGTCTGGCTAGGAGTCTCAGCGGTGATGCCTTCCGGCAGTTCGTAATCCACTGGATGCGAGAAGCCGAGGGCCAGGTTCAGCACTGTGCCTTTTGCTTGTGCCTTGTAACCAACACCGACCAGCTGGAGCTTACGCTCGAAGCCTTGGCTTACGCCTTGGACCATGTTGTTTACCAGAGCACGAGTGGTACCGGCCATTGCACGAGTTTGTTGGTCGCCATTGCGAGCAGCAAAACGCAGCTCACCAGCTTCCTCAACAATTTCAACGGACGAGTGAACGTTCAGTTCGAGAGTGCCCTTGGCACCCTTCACCGAAAGCTGTTGGCCGGCGAATTTAACTTCGACACCAGCTGGCAGCTTAACGGGGTTCTTAGCGACGCGAGACATGCTTATCCCCCCTTAGAACACAGTGCAAAGAACTTCGCCGCCGACACCGGCAGCGCGCGCAGCACGATCAGTCATCACACCTTTGTTGGTGGAGACGATAGACACGCCAAGGCCGCCACGAACTTTCGGCAACTCTTCAACGGACTTGTACTGACGCAGGCCTGGACGGCTAACGCGCTTCACTTCCTCGATGACCGGACGGCCTTCGAAGTATTTCAGCTCGATGGACAGCAGAGGCTTGATTTCGCTGCTGATCTGATAACCCGCGATGTAACCTTCGTCCTTCAGGACTTTTGCTACAGCCACCTTCAGCGTGGAAGACGGCATGCTTACGACGGACTTTTCAGCCATCTGGGCATTACGGATTCGAGTTAGCATGTCCGCTAACGGGTCCTGCATACTCATGGGCTAGATGCTCCTGATACAAAAAGAATTAGCCTTGCGGCTACAACTGTCGCCGAGAAATTCCGGGCAAAAAACACGGGCTCAGGCGAGCCGATCATTCTAGACACACCCCAGAAATGAATCAAGCCCCAAAAGGGGCTTGATTCAAGTTCAAGGCCACCGGTGATCGGGATCTTGCGACACCGAACACCGCGACTTTGATAGCTATTACCAGCTGGCTTTGACCAGACCTGGTACGTCACCACGCATTGCGGCTTCACGCAGCTTGTTACGGCCCAGGCCGAACTTGCGGTAAACGCCGTGCGGACGACCAGTCAGGCGGCAGCGGTTACGCATGCGCGAAGCGCTCGCGTCACGTGGCTGCTTCTGCAGAGCTACGGTAGCTTCCCAACGAGCCTCTGGACTTGCGTTCAGATCCACGATGATAGCTTTCAGCGCTGCACGCTTGGTGGCGTACTTGGCAACGGTGAGCTTACGCTTCAGCTCACGGTTCTTCATGCTCTTCTTGGCCATTTTCCTACTCCAATCAGTTGCGGAACGGGAATTTGAAAGCACGCAGCAGAGCGCGGCCTTCGTCATCGTTCTTGGCAGTGGTGGTCAGGGTAATGTCCAGACCGCGGAGAGCATCGATCTTGTCGTAATCGATTTCCGGGAAAATGATCTGCTCTTTCACGCCCATGCTGTAGTTGCCACGACCATCGAAGGACTTGGCATTCAGGCCGCGGAAGTCGCGAACCCGAGGCAGGGAGATCGACAGCAGACGATCCAGGAACTCGTACATACGCTCACGGCGCAGAGTCACTTTGACGCCGATCGGCCATCCTTCGCGGACTTTGAAGCCAGCGATGGATTTACGAGCGTAGGTCACAACGACTTTCTGGCCGGTGATCTTTTCCAGGTCAGCAACAGCGTGCTCGATGACTTTTTTGTCGCCGATCGCTTCGCCCAGACCCATGTTCAGGGTGATTTTGGTAACGCGCGGAACTTCCATCACGTTCGAAAGCTTAAGTTCTTCCTTAAGTTTCGGAGCGATTTCCTTCCGGTAAATCTCTTTTAGTCGTGCCATGGTCTTCTACCTAGCAGTGTTCAAGCATCAACCGCTTTTTGGGTCGACTTGAAGACACGAATTTTTTTGCCGTCTTCTACTTTGAAACCAACGCGGTCAGCCTTGTTGGTTTCGCCGTTGAAAATGGCGACGTTGGAAGCGTGCAGTGGCGCTTCTTTCTCGACGATACCGCCCTGTACGCCCGACATCGGGTTAGGCTTGGTATGACGCTTGACCAGATTCAGGCCACCGACGACCAGACGGTCATCAGCCAGAACCTTAAGCACCTTACCGCGCTTACCTTTGTCTTTGCCGGCGATCACGATGATCTCGTCGTCACGACGAATCTTTTGCATGTCGGATCTCCTTACAGCACTTCTGGGGCGAGCGAGACGATCTTCATGAACTTCTCAGTACGAAGCTCACGGGTCACTGGCCCAAAGATACGGGTGCCGATCGGCTCTTGCTTGTTGTTCAACAGAACAGCAGCGTTGCCATCAAAGCGGATGATGGAGCCGTCAGCACGACGAACACCATGGCGAGTGCGGACTACAACAGCAGTCATCACTTGGCCTTTTTTCACCTTACCGCGAGGAATTGCTTCCTTGACGGTCACTTTGATGATGTCACCGATACCAGCGTAACGACGATGGGAGCCACCCAGCACCTTGATGCACATAACGCGGCGAGCGCCGCTGTTATCGGCCACATCGAGCATGGATTGAGTCTGAATCATATAATTTCTCCGACCCCTAGCCCTTAGACTTCCACAGCGCGTTCGAGAACATCAACCAGGGCCCAAGACTTGGTCTTGGCCATCGGACGAGTTTCACGAATAGTGACTTTGTCGCCGATGTGGCACTGATTGGTTTCGTCGTGCGCGTGCAGCTTAGTCGAACGCTTAACGTATTTACCGTAGATAGGGTGCTTAACGCGACGCTCGATCAGAACGGTGATGGTCTTGTCCATCTTGTCGCTGACAACACGGCCAGTCAGCGTACGGACAGTTTTTTCGGCTTCAGCCATGATTACTTACCTGCCTGCTGGTTGAGCACAGTCTTCACGCGAGCGATGTCACGCTTAACTTGCGAGAGCAGATGAGACTGCCCCAACTGGCCAGTTGCTTTCTGCATACGCAGATTGAACTGGTCGCGCAGCAGGCCGAGCAGTTGCTCGCTCAGCTGCTGTGCGGATTTTTCACGAAGTTCATTCGCTTTCATCACATCACCGTCCGTTTAACAAAGGAGGTGGCGAGCGGCAGCTTTGCAGCAGCCAGGGCGAAAGCCTCACGCGCCAGCTCTTCAGAAACACCCTCGATTTCATACAGGACTTTGCCTGGCTGAATCTGGGCAACCCAGTATTCGACGTTACCCTTACCTTTACCCATCCGAACTTCGAGTGGCTTTTTGGAAATAGGCTTGTCCGGGAATACACGGATCCAGATCTTGCCACCACGTTTTACGTGACGGGTCAGAGCACGACGCGCTGACTCGATCTGACGAGCGGTGAGACGACCACGAGCAACAGACTTCAGCGCGAACTCGCCGAAGCTGACTTTGCTACCGCGCAATGCCAGACCACGGTTGTGGCCGGTCATTTGCTTGCGGAACTTCGTACGCTTTGGTTGCAACATTTGGCGTACCCCTTACTTAGCAGCTT
Source organism: Pseudomonas sp. 3MA1 (assembly GCF_029237275.1). Lineage (NCBI taxonomy): Bacteria > Pseudomonadati > Pseudomonadota > Gammaproteobacteria > Pseudomonadales > Pseudomonadaceae > Pseudomonas > Pseudomonas sp. 3MA1. The sequence goes on from NZ_JAACFX010000008.1 coordinate 306,510, forward strand.
TTTTACGAGGCGCAGGTGCTTGCGGCTTCAGCTCTTCTTGGCGACCACCAATTACTTCGCCTTTGAAGATCCAAACCTTCACACCGATCACACCGTAGGTGGTGTGAGCTTCGTAGGTGGCATAGTCGATATCGGCACGCAGGGTGTGCAGTGGCACACGACCTTCGCGATACCATTCAGTACGTGCGATTTCAGCACCGCCGAGACGACCGCTCACTTGGATTTTGATGCCTTTGGCACCAATGCGCATGGCGTTCTGTACAGCGCGCTTCATAGCACGACGGAACATTACGCGGCGCTCCAGCTGCTGAGCTACGCTCTGCGCAACCAGCATACCGTCGAGCTCCGGCTTGCGGATCTCTTCGATATTGATGTGCACAGGCACACCCATTTGCTTGGTCAGGTCCTGACGCAGCTTCTCAACATCTTCACCTTTCTTGCCGATCACGATGCCGGGACGAGCGGTGTGGATGGTGATGCGTGCAGTTTGAGCCGGACGATGGATATCGATACGGCTTACGGACGCGCTTTTTAGTTTGTCTTGGAGATACTCACGCACATTCAGATCTGCGAGCAAATAGTCCGCATAAGTCCGACCGTCTGCGTACCAGACGGAGGTGTGCTCCTTGACGATTCCCAGGCGAATGCCAATGGGATGTACTTTCTGACCCATCTCTTCGACTCCGTTACTTGTCAGCAACCTTGACAGTGATATGGCAAGACCGCTTGACGATGCGATCAGCACGGCCTTTGGCACGTGGCATGATGCGCTTCAGCGAACGCCCTTCGTTGACGAAAACGGTGGAGACCTTCAGGTCATCAACGTCTGCGCCTTCGTTATGCTCGGCGTTGGCTACGGCCGACTCCAGCACTTTCTTCATGATCTCGGCGGCTTTCTTACTGCTGAAAGCCAACAGGTTGAGCGCTTCGCCCACCTTCTTCCCGCGGATCTGGTCGGCGACCAAGCGGGCTTTCTGGGCGGAGATTCGAGCGCCCGACAACTTAGCGGCTACTTCCATCATTCCTTACCCCTTAACGCTTGGCTTTCTTGTCAGCCACGTGCCCGCGATATGTACGGGTACCGGCGAACTCGCCCAGTTTGTGGCCGACCATGTCTTCGTTCACGAGAACTGGAACATGTTGACGACCGTTATGCACAGCAATGGTCAGACCGACCATTTGTGGCAGGATCATGGAACGGCGCGACCAGGTCTTAACTGGTTTGCGATCGTTCTTTTCCGCCGCCACTTCGATCTTCTTCAGTAGGTGAAGATCAATAAAAGGACCTTTTTTCAGAGAACGTGGCACTGTCGTATCCCTCTATTTACTTGCGACGACGGACGATCATTTTGTCGGTACGCTTATTACCACGAGTCTTCGCGCCCTTAGTCGGGAAGCCCCATGGCGATACCGGATGACGACCACCAGAGGTACGACCTTCACCACCACCATGTGGGTGGTCAACCGGGTTCATGGCAACACCACGAACGGTTGGGCGAACGCCACGCCAGCGTTTGGCACCAGCTTTACCCAGCGAACGCAGGCTGTGCTCGGAGTTCGAGACTTCGCCCAGGGTCGCACGGCACTCAGCCAGCACTTTACGCATCTCACCAGAACGCAGACGCAGGGTCACGTAGACACCTTCACGAGCGACCAGCTGAGCCGAAGCACCAGCCGAACGAGCGATTTGCGCGCCTTTACCTGGCTTCAGTTCGATGCCGTGTACGGTGCTACCAACTGGAATGTTGCGCAACTGCAGAGCGTTGCCCGGCTTGATCGGCGCCAGAGCACCTGCGATCAGCTGGTCACCAGCGCTCACGCCTTTAGGGGCGATGATGTAGCGACGCTCGCCATCTGCGTACAGCAGCAGAGCGATGTGAGCAGTACGGTTTGGATCGTATTCAATACGCTCGACAGTGGCAGCGATGCCATCTTTGTCGTTGCGACGGAAGTCGACCAGACGGTAATGCTGCTTATGACCACCACCAACGTGACGAGTGGTAATACGGCCATTGTTGTTACGACCACCAGACTTCGACTTCTTCTCGAGCAGCGGTGCGTGAGGAGCGCCTTTATGCAGCTCCTGGTTGACCACCTTGACCACAAAACGGCGGCCAGGGGAAGTCGGTTTGCATTTAACGATTGCCATGATGCACCCCTTCCTTACTCAGCACTGCTGCTGAAATCGAGATCTTGGCCTGGCTGAAGGGAGATAACTGCCTTCTTCCAGTCATTACGCTTGCCCAGACCGCGAGCGGTACGCTTGCTCTTACCCAGAATGTTCAGGGTAGTAACGCGCTCCACTTTCACGCTGAACAGGCTTTCGACGGCCTTCTTGATTTCCAGCTTGGTTGCATCAGTAGCAACCTTGAAAACGAACTGGCCTTTCTTGTCTGCCAGAACCGTAGCCTTCTCGGAAACGTGCGGGCCAAGCAGAACTTTAAATACGCGTTCCTGGTTCATCCCAGCAGCTCCTCGAATTTCTTCACGGCCGACACAGTGATCAACACTTTGTCGTATGCGATCAGACTAACTGGATCGGAACCTTGCACGTCACGTACATCAACGTGAGGCAGGTTACGAGCAGCCAGGTACAGGTTCTGATCAACAGCGTCCGACACGATCAGAACGTCGGTCAGGCTCATGTTGTTCAGTTTGCCCAGCAGATCTTTGGTTTTCGGAGTTTCAACAGCGAAATCCTGAACCACGACCAGACGATCAGTACGCACCAGCTCAGCAAGGATGGAACGCATTGCTGCGCGATACATCTTCTTGTTCAGCTTCTGGGAGTGATCCTGAGGACGAGCTGCGAAAGTGGTACCGCCGCCACGCCAGATTGGGCTACGGATAGTACCGGCACGAGCACGGCCAGTACCTTTCTGACGCCATGGGCGCTTGCCGCCACCGGAAACGTCGGAACGGGTCTTTTGCTGCTTGCTACCTTGACGGCCGCCGGCCATGTAGGCCACGACTGCTTGGTGAACCAGCGTCTCGTTGAATTCGCCGCCAAATGTCAGTTCGGAAACTTCGATCGCTTGAGCGTCATTTACATTTAATTGCATGTCAGCTTCCCCTTAACCGCGAGCCTTGGCCGCCGGACGTACAACCAGGTTGCCGCCAGTAGCGCCAGGAACAGCACCCTTGACCAACAACAGATTGCGTTCAGCGTCGACGCGCACTACTTCCAGGGACTGCACGGTCACGCGCTCAGCGCCCATATGACCGGACATTTTTTTGCCCTTGAATACACGACCAGGAGTCTGGCACTGGCCAATAGAGCCCGGGACGCGGTGGGAAACGGAGTTACCGTGGGTGTTATCTTGACCGCGGAAATTCCAACGCTTGATGGTACCGGCGAAGCCTTTACCTTTCGACTGACCGGTAACATCTACCAGTTGGCCAGCTGCGAAGATTTCTGCATTGATCAGATCGCCAGCTTGGTACTCGCCTTCTTCAAGACGGAATTCCCAAACGCCACGACCAGCAGCAACGTTCGCTTTAGCGAAGTGACCTGCTTGAGCAGCAGTCACGCGCGAAGCACGACGCTCACCTACAGTGACTTGCACTGCACGATAGCCATCGGTTTCTTCAGTTTTGAACTGGGTGACGCGATTCGGCTCGATCTCAATGACCGTGACCGGAATGGAGACACCTTCTTCGGTGAAAATACGGGTCATACCGCATTTACGACCGACTACACCAATAGTCATGTTGTAAACCTCATGAGTGTACGGGGCTTTCACCCGCTATGGCCGCCCATTTCAGAGCGTTACACGACTAAGACCGAGTCTTAGCCGAGGCTGATCTGCACTTCCACACCTGCCGCAAGATCAAGCTTCATAAGTGCGTCAACGGTTTTATCCGTTGGCTGGACGATGTCCAGGACACGCTTATGAGTACGGATCTCGTACTGGTCACGCGCGTCTTTGTTGACGTGCGGGGAGACCAGAACGGTGAACCGCTCTTTACGGGTAGGCAGTGGAATTGGACCACGCACTTGAGCACCAGTACGTTTCGCGGTTTCCACGATTTCCTGGGTGGATTGGTCGATCAGGCGATGGTCGAAAGCCTTCAACCTGATACGGATTTGCTGATTTTGCATTGGATTTCAGACTCCAGGCTGCTATTCCCACCGGGCGCAATACGCCCGTTAAAAGGAGGCGCAATTCTATAGACGGCCCCACAGAGTGTCAACCCAATAAAAAAGCCCCCGCAAGCGGGGGCTTCTTCATGAGTCGTCGATTACTCGATGACTTTGGCTACGACGCCGGCGCCGACGGTACGACCGCCTTCACGGATAGCGAAACGCAGACCATCTTCCATCGCGATGGTTTTGATCAGAGTGACAGTCATCTGGATGTTGTCACCTGGCATTACCATTTCAACGCCTTCTGGCAGCTCGCAGTTACCAGTCACGTCAGTAGTACGGAAGTAGAACTGTGGACGGTAGCCTTTGAAGAACGGAGTATGACGGCCGCCTTCTTCTTTGCTCAGAACGTAAACTTCAGCGGTGAACTTGGTGTGAGGCTTAACGGTGCCTGGCTTAACCAGAACCTGGCCACGCTCAACGTCGTCACGCTTGGTACCACGCAGCAGAACGCCGCAGTTCTCGCCAGCACGACCTTCGTCGAGCAGCTTGCGGAACATTTCAACGCCGGTGCAGGTAGTTTTCTGAGTGTCGCGCAGACCGACGATCTCAACCTCTTCCTGGATGCGGACGATACCACGCTCAACACGGCCAGTTACCACGGTGCCACGACCGGAGATCGAGAACACGTCTTCGATTGGCATCAGGAACGGCTTGTCGATTGCACGCTCTGGCTCTGGGATGTAGGTATCCAGAGTTTCTACCAGACGCTTAACAGCGGTGGTACCCATTTCGTTGTCGTCTTGGCCGTTCAGAGCCATCAGAGCCGAACCGATGATGATCGGAGTGTCGTCACCTGGGAAGTCGTAAGTGCTCAGCAGATCGCGCACTTCCATCTCAACCAGTTCCAGCAGTTCAGCGTCGTCAACCATGTCAGCCTTGTTCAGGAAGACAACGATGTACGGAACGCCTACCTGACGGGACAGCAGGATGTGCTCACGAGTTTGTGGCATCGGACCATCGGCAGCCGAGCAAACCAGGATCGCGCCATCCATCTGGGCAGCACCAGTGATCATGTTTTTGACGTAGTCGGCGTGACCTGGGCAGTCAACGTGCGCGTAGTGACGAATGTGCGAATCGTACTCTACGTGCGCAGTGTTGATGGTGATACCACGAGCCTTTTCTTCTGGGGCGCTGTCGATCTTGTCGAAGTCAACACGAGCCGAACCGAAAACTTCGGAGCAAACGCGAGTCAGAGCAGCAGTCAGAGTGGTTTTACCGTGGTCAACGTGACCGATAGTGCCAACGTTGACGTGCGGTTTGTTACGTTCAAATTTTTCTTTAGCCACGACAATAAACTCCTAGCCTAAAGGGGAGACTGAATCAGCCTTGTTTTTTAACGAGAGCTTCGACGATGTTCGACGGAGCTTCGGCGTATTTGGAGAATTCCATGGAGTAGCTCGCGCGACCCTGAGACATGGAACGAACGTCAGTTGCGTAACCGAACATTTCACCCAGTGGTACCTCGGCACGGATAACCTTGCCGGACACCGAGTCATCCATACCCTGAATCAGACCACGACGACGGTTCAGGTCACCCATCACGTCACCCATGTAGTCCTCTGGGGTTACCACTTCAACCTTCATGATCGGCTCGAGCACAACACCGCCACCCTTCTGGGCCAGCTGCTTGGTCGCCATGGAGGCTGCCACCTTGAACGCCATCTCGTTGGAGTCGACGTCGTGGTAGGAACCATCGAACACGGTAGCCTTCAGGCCGATCAGCGGATAACCGGCAACGACGCCGTTCTTCATCTGCTCTTCGATACCCTTCTGGATAGCCGGGATGTATTCCTTAGGAACCACACCACCAACAACTTCGTTGGTGAAGACCAGACCTTCGGTGATGTTGCCGCTCGCGTCGACGTCCGGCTCCGAGAAACGGATCCAGCAGTGACCGAACTGACCGCGACCACCCGATTGACGAACGAATTTGCCTTCGATCTCAACGTTGCTCTTGGTGATCTTCTCGCGGTACGAAACTTGCGGCTTGCCGATGTTGGCTTCGACGTTGAACTCGCGCTTCATGCGGTCAACGAGGATGTCCAGGTGCAGCTCACCCATACCGGAAATGATGGTCTGACCAGTCTCTTCGTCAGTCTTGACGCGGAACGACGGGTCTTCCTGAGCCAGTTTGCCCAGTGCAATACCCATCTTCTCCTGGTCCTGCTTGGTTTTCGGCTCTACCGCTACCGAAATTACAGGCTCAGGGAAGTCCATACGCTCAAGAATGATCTGCTTGTCCAGATCGCACAAAGTATCACCAGTGGTGACGTCCTTCATGCCGATCAGGGCAGCGATATCGCCTGCACGTACTTCCTTGATCTCTTCACGCTGGTTGGCGTGCATCTGCACCATACGACCAACGCGCTCTTTCTTGCCCTTGACCGAGTTGATCACGGAGTCGCCCGAGCTCAGGAAGCCCGAGTAAACGCGCACGAAAGTCAGAGTACCAACGAACGGGTCGGTAGCGATCTTGAATGCCAGAGCCGAGAACGGTTCAGCATCGTCAGCGTGACGCTCGTCGTAATCAGCCTCTACCAGCTCATCCTTCGGCTTCTCGATGAGATCCGGATGGATACCTTTGATCGCCGGGATCTCGGTAGGAGCAGGCAGGAAGTCGATAACAGCGTCGAGAACCAAGGGAACACCCTTGTTCTTGAACGAAGAACCGCAGACAGCCGGAACGATTTCGCTAGCCAGGGTGCGCGCACGCAGACCAGCCTTGATCTCTTCTGGAGTCAGGTCACCTTCTTCAAGGTACTTGTTCATCAGCTCTTCGTTGGCTTCAGCAGCTGCTTCAACCATGTTGGAGCGCCACTCGTTAGCCAGGTCCAGCATATCAGCAGGAATTTCTTCCTCGCGATAGGTAGTACCCTTGTCGTCGTCGTTCCAGTAGATAGCCTTCATCTTGATCAGATCAACCTGACCTTCGAAGTTATCTTCAGCGCCGATAGCCAGCTGAACCGGAACCGGGGTATGCCCCAGGCGATTCTTGATCTGACCGACAACGCGCAGGAAGTTAGCACCAGCACGGTCCATCTTGTTCACGTAAACAACACGTGGAACGCCGTACTTGTTGGCTTGACGCCATACGGTTTCGGACTGAGGCTCAACACCGGAAGTACCGCAGAACACAACGACCGCGCCGTCGAGTACGCGCAGAGAGCGCTCTACTTCAATGGTGAAGTCTACGTGGCCCGGGGTATCGATAACGTTGACACGATAGTTATCGTATTGGCCGCGCGAACCTTTCCAGAAGGTAGTTACAGCAGCGGAGGTAATGGTGATACCACGCTCCTGCTCCTGCACCATCCAGTCGGTGGTAGCAGCGCCGTCATGCACCTCACCCATCTTGTGGCTGAGACCTGTGTAAAACAGGATCCGCTCGGTAGTGGTAGTCTTGCCCGCGTCAACGTGGGCACAGATACCGATGTTACGGTAGCGGTTGATTGCTGTAGTACGAGCCATAAAGCCCTCGCAAAATGAATGATGCTGAGATTAGAAGCGGTAGTGCGAGAAAGCCTTGTTGGCTTCAGCCATACGGTGAACGTCTTCACGCTTCTTAACTGCAGCACCTTTGCCTTCGGCAGCGTCCAGCAGTTCGCCAGCCAAACGCAGAGCCATAGACTTCTCGCCGCGCTTGCGGGCGAAGTCTACCAACCAGCGCATTGCCAGAGCGTTACGACGGGACGGACGAACTTCGACCGGAACCTGGTAAGTAGCACCGCCTACACGGCGCGACTTCACTTCGACCAGCGGAGCGATGGCGTCGAGAGCTTTCTCGAAGATTTCCAGGGGATCGCTGTTCTTGCGCTCTTTAACTTTTTCCAGCGCGCCATAAACGATACGCTCGGCAACGGCTTTCTTGCCGCTCTCCATTACGTGGTTCATGAACTTGGCGAGGATCTGGCTTCCGTATTTCGGATCGTCCAGAATCTCACGTTTGGCTGCTACGCGACGTCTTGGCATTGATAAGCCCTCAAACGGTCTTCAGGTTAGCTCGGGACAGTTGATCCAATGGACGCGTGCCCGACCTTACTCTTATCGACTCAATATAATTAAAAACTGCAAAACGACCGATTACTTCGGACGCTTGGTACCGTACTTCGAACGACCTTGGTTACGACCTTTAACGCCGGAAGTATCCAGGGAGCCGCGAACGGTGTGATAACGAACACCTGGCAAGTCTTTTACACGACCGCCGCGAATCAGAACGACGCTGTGCTCTTGCAGGTTGTGGCCTTCACCACCGATGTACGAGGAAACCTCGAAACCGTTGGTCAGACGCACACGGCATACTTTACGCAGTGCCGAGTTAGGTTTTTTCGGCGTAGTGGTGTACACGCGAGTGCACACGCCACGACGTTGCGGGCAGTTCTGCAGCGCAGGCACGTCGGATTTCTCGACGATACGCTTACGCGGCTGACGTACCAGCTGGTTGATAGTTGCCATCTACTAGCTCCACTGTTGTCTTTCGACATAAACAAAATGGCAGAGCAGGAGCTCCACCAAATTTAGGGGTACAAGAGTCTAAAGAGGATCTTGTCCCCAGTCAAGGCAAGGCCCCGGGCTCCCCGATCAGCGAACCTCGACAAAAAGTGTCTCGATTCTCAGTCGGAAAAACCGGGGCCCCATCTCAATCTATTGCAGACCTCAGTTACCGCTGGAGTTCAGCGCTTCAGTCAGTGCTGCTTCGACTTCGCTTGCGCTTACACGCAGTGGCTTGTCTGCATCACGACGGCGCTTACGCTCACTGTGGTAAGCCAGGCCGGTACCGGCCGGGATCAGACGACCCACGACCACGTTTTCCTTCAGGCCGCGCAGGTAGTCGCGCTTGCCAGTCACTGCTGCCTCGGTCAGTACACGAGTGGTCTCTTGGAAAGAGGCCGCCGAGATGAACGACTCAGTGGACAAGGACGCCTTAGTAATACCCAGCAGGACGCGGGTGAACTTGGAGATGAACTTGTCTTCAGCGCTCAGACGCTCGTTTTCTACCAGTACGTGAGTCAGTTCCATCTGGTCGCCCTTGATGAAGCTGGAGTCGCCGGACTCGGCAATCTCAACTTTACGCAGCATCTGACGCAGGATGGTCTCGATGTGCTTGTCGTTGATCTTCACGCCTTGCAGACGGTAAACGTCCTGAATCTCGTTGACGATGTACTTGGCCAGCGCACTCACACCCAGCAGACGCAGGATGTCGTGTGGATCGCTCGGACCGTCGGAGATAACTTCGCCGCGGTTCACTTGCTCGCCTTCGAAGACGTTCAGGTGACGCCACTTCGGAATCAGCTCCTCATACGGATCGCTACCGTCGTTCGGGGTAATGACCAGACGGCGTTTGCCCTTGGTCTCTTTACCGAACGCGATGGTGCCGCTGACTTCAGCCAGAATCGACGCTTCTTTCGGACGACGAGCTTCGAACAGGTCGGCAACACGCGGCAGACCACCGGTGATGTCACGGGTCTTCGAAGTTTCTTGCGGAATACGAGCGATAACATCACCGATCGCAATCTGCGCACCGTCGGCCACACCGACCAGGGCGTTAGCCGGCAGGAAGTACTGGGCCGGTACGTCGGTACCTGGCAGCAGCAGATCCTTGCCATCCATACCCACCATCTTCACCGCAGGACGAATGTCCTTACCGGCAGCAGGACGGTCTTTGACGTCAAGTACTTCAATGTTGGTCATACCGGTCAATTCGTCAGTCTGACGCTTGATCGTGATGCCTTCTTCCATGCCCACGTAGGTCACGGTACCTTTCATTTCGGTAACGATTGGGTGAGTGTGCGGATCCCACTTGGCCACGATGGCACCAGCGTCGACCTTGTCGCCTTCCTTCACCGAAATCACAGCACCGTACGGCAGCTTGTAGCGCTCGCGCTCACGACCAAAGTCGTCAGCGATGGCCAGCTCACCGGAACGGGATACGGCTACCAGGTGACCGTCAACACGTTCAACGTGCTTCAGGTTATGCAGACGGACAGTACCGCCATTCTTCACCTGGACGCTGTCCGCTGCCGAGGTCCGGCTCGCCGCACCACCGATGTGGAACGTACGCATGGTCAGCTGGGTACCCGGCTCACCAATGGACTGTGCAGCAATTACGCCGACCGCTTCACCGATGTTCACCAGGTGACCACGAGCCAGGTCACGGCCATAGCACTTGGCGCAGATGCCATAGCGGGTTTCGCAGCTGATCGGCGAACGCACGATCACTTCGTCGATGCTGTTCAGCTCGATGAACTCGACCCACTTCTCGTCTACCAGAGTGCCGGCAGGAACGATGACGTCCTCGGTACCCGGCTTGAATACGTCACGGGCGATAACACGACCCAGAACGCGCTCACCCAGAGGCTCTACAACGTCACCGCCTTCAATGTGCGGAGTCATCAGCAGGCCATGCTCGGTGCCGCAATCGATCTCGGTCACAACCAGATCCTGCGCCACGTCTACCAGACGACGAGTCAGGTAACCGGAGTTCGCAGTTTTCAACGCGGTATCCGCCAGACCTTTACGAGCACCGTGAGTCGAGATGAAGTACTGGAGTACGCTCAAACCTTCACGGAAGTTCGCAGTAATCGGCGTTTCGATGATGGAGCCGTCTGGCTTGGCCATCAGACCACGCATACCGGCCAGCTGACGGATCTGTGCAGCGGAACCCCGCGCACCCGAGTCAGCCATCATGTACATCGAGTTGAACGATTCTTGCTCGACTTCGTCGCCATTGCGGTCGATGACTTTCTCTTTCGAGAGGTTGGCCATCATCGCCTTGGATACTTCGTCGTTAGCTTTCGACCAAAGGTCGATCACCTTGTTGTACTTCTCGCCCTGGGTTACCAGGCCGGAGGCGTACTGGCTCTCGATTTCCTTCACTTCGTCGGTGGCAGCACCGATGATGCGGGCTTTTTCATCCGGGATAACGAAGTCGTTAACACCGATGGAAACGCCGGAAATGGTCGAGTAAGCGAAACCGGTGTACATCAACTGGTCAGCGAAGATCACGGTCTCTTTCAGACCCACCACGCGGTAGCACTGGTTGATCAGCTTGGAGATCGCCTTCTTCTTCATCGGCAAGTTGACGACGTCGAACGACAGACCTTTCGGCACAACCTGGAACAGCAGCGCACGGCCGACAGTAGTGTCGACGATACGGGTGGTGCTTACACTGCCGCCATCACGATCGTTAACGGTTTCGTTGATACGAACCTTGATCTTGGCGTGCAGAGCGGCTTCGCCGGCGCGGAATACGCGGTCGACTTCCTGCAGGTCGGCAAACACACGACCTTCGCCCTTGGCGTTGATCGCTTCACGGGTCATGTAGTACAGACCCAATACAACGTCCTGCGACGGAACGATGATTGGCTCACCGTTGGCTGGCGACAGAATGTTGTTGGTCGACATCATCAGCGCACGCGCTTCCAGCTGGGCTTCCAGCGTCAGCGGTACGTGCACGGCCATTTGGTCACCGTCGAAGTCGGCGTTGTACGCCGCACAGACCAGAGGGTGCAGCTGAATCGCCTTGCCTTCGATCAGTACCGGTTCAAACGCCTGGATACCCAGACGGTGAAGGGTCGGTGCACGGTTGAGCAGCACTGGGTGTTCGCGAATCACTTCAGCGAGAACGTCCCAGACCTCTGGCAGTTCGCGCTCGACCATCTTCTTGGCGGCTTTGATAGTCGTGGCCAGGCCACGCATTTCCAGCTTGCCGAAAATGAACGGTTTGAACAGCTCCAGAGCCATCTTCTTCGGCAGACCGCACTGGTGCAGACGCAGGGTCGGACCTACGGTAATTACCGAACGACCGGAGTAGTCAACGCGCTTACCGAGCAAGTTCTGACGGAAACGACCTTGTTTACCCTTGATCATGTCAGCCAGGGATTTCAGAGGACGCTTGTTGGAACCGGTAATAGCGCGGCCACGACGACCGTTGTCGAGCAAGGCGTCGACGGCTTCCTGCAACATACGTTTTTCGTTGCGCACGATGATGTCCGGAGCGGACAGATCCAGCAGGCGCTTCAAACGGTTGTTACGGTTGATCACTCGACGATACAGGTCGTTGAGGTCGGAAGTCGCAAAGCGACCGCCATCCAGCGGAACCAGTGGACGCAGATCTGGCGGCAGAACCGGCAGAACGGTCAACACCATCCACTCTGGCAGGTTGCCGGAGCCTTGGAAGGCTTCCATCAACTTCAGACGCTTGGACAGCTTCTTGATCTTGGTTTCCGAGTTGGTTTGCGGAATCTCTTCACGCAGACGGCCAATCTCGTGCTCCAGGTCGATAGCGTGCAGCAGCTCGCGGACAGCCTCGGCACCCATGCGGGCGTCGAAGTCATCACCGAACTCTTCCAGCGCTTCGAAATACTGCTCGTCGTTCAGCAGCTGACCCTTTTCCAGGGTAGTCATGCCTGGATCGATAACAACGTAGCTCTCGAAGTAGAGAACGCGCTCGATATCACGCAGGGTCATGTCCATCAGCAGGCCGATACGGGACGGCAGCGATTTCAGGAACCAGATGTGGGCAACCGGCGAAGCCAGTTCGATGTGTGCCATGCGCTCACGACGAACCTTGGCCAGTGCAACTTCAACGCCGCACTTCTCGCAGATCACGCCGCGATGCTTCAAGCGCTTGTACTTACCGCACAGGCACTCGTAATCCTTTACCGGGCCAAAGATCTTGGCGCAGAACAGGCCGTCACGCTCAGGCTTGAACGTACGGTAGTTGATGGTTTCCGGCTTTTTAACTTCGCCGAACGACCACGAACGGATCATCTCAGGCGAGGCCAATCCGATACGGATGGCGTCGAACTCTTCGACTTGACCCTGGTTTTTCAGCAAATTCAGTAGGTCTTTCAAGGCCTTTCCTCCTGGCGGAGCAGAGAGCGGGCAATCCTGCCCCGCTCTCGATTCGCGTCACGTGTTATTCGGTTTCCAGATCGATATCGATGCCGAGGGAACGAATTTCTTTGATCAACACGTTGAAGGACTCGGGCATGCCCGGCTCCATACGGTGATCGCCGTCCACGATGTTTTTGTACATCTTGGTACGACCGTTCACATCGTCCGACTTCACTGTGAGCATTTCTTGCAGAGTGTATGCAGCACCGTATGCTTCCAGTGCCCAGACCTCCATCTCCCCGAAACGCTGACCACCGAACTGCGCCTTACCACCCAGCGGCTGCTGGGTAACCAGGCTGTACGAACCGGTAGAACGAGCGTGCATCTTGTCGTCTACCAAGTGGTTCAGTTTCAGCATGTACATGTAGCCAACGGTAACTGGACGCTCGAACTTGTTGCCGGTACGGCCGTCGGTTAGCTGCATCTGGCCGCTCTCTGGCAGGTCCGCCAGTTTCAGCATGGCCTTGATTTCGCTTTCCTTGGCGCCGTCGAACACCGGAGTGGCCATTGGCACACCGCCGCGCAGGTTGTTCGCCAGATCCAGGATCTCCTGATCGGAGAAGCTGTCCAGGTCTTCGTTACGACCACCGATCTGGTTGTAGATCTCATCCAGGAAGGTGCGCAGCTCTGCCACCTTACGCTGCTCTTCAACCATGCGGTTGATCTTCTCGCCCAGCCCCTTGGCCGCGAGGCCCAGGTGAGTTTCGAGAATCTGACCAACGTTCATACGCGAAGGTACGCCCAGCGGGTTGAGGACCACGTCGACCGGGGTGCCATTGGCATCGTGCGGCATGTCTTCAACCGGCATGATCACGGAGACCACACCCTTGTTACCGTGACGACCGGCCATCTTGTCGCCCGGCTGGATGCGACGACGGATTGCCAGGTAGACCTTGACGATCTTCAGCACGCCTGGAGCCAGGTCATCGCCCTGCTGCAGTTTGCGCTTCTTGTCTTCGAACTTGTCGTCCAGCAGACGGCGGCGATCAACGATGTAGGCCTGAGCCTTCTCGAGCTGCTCGTTCAGAGCATCTTCAGCCATGCGCAGCTTGAACCACTGGCCATGCTCAAGACCGTCGAGCACTTCGTCGGTGATTTCCTGACCTTTCTTCAGGCCGGCGCCGCCTTCGGCTTTATGGCCGACCAGAGCGGAGCGCAGACGTTCGAAGGTCGCGCCTTCAACGATGCGGAACTCTTCGTTCAGGTCCTTGCGGATCTCGTCGAGCTGGCTCTTCTCGATGGACAGTGCACGAGCATCACGCTCAACGCCGTCACGAGTGAAGACCTGTACGTCAATGACAGTACCCTTGGTACCGGTAGGTACACGCAGGGAGGTGTCTTTAACGTCGCTGGCTTTTTCACCGAAGATCGCGCGCAGCAGTTTCTCTTCCGGAGTCAGCTGAGTCTCGCCTTTCGGAGTGACCTTACCGACCAGGATGTCGCCTGCGCCAACTTCAGCACCTACATAAACGATACCGGCTTCGTCCAGCTTGTTCAGTGCAGCCTCACCCACGTTCGGGATGTCTGCAGTGATTTCCTCTGGGCCAAGCTTGGTGTCACGAGCCACACAGGTCAGTTCCTGGATGTGGATCGTGGTGAAGCGGTCTTCCTGAACCACACGCTCGGACAGGCAGATGGAGTCTTCGAAGTTGAAGCCGTTCCACGCCATGAACGCGATACGCATGTTCTGACCCAGTGCCAGCTCACCCATGTCGGTGGACGGACCATCGGCCATGATGTCGCTGCGCTGAACCCGATCACCCTTTCTCACCAGCGGACGCTGGTTGATGCAGGTGTTCTGGTTGGAGCGGGTGTACTTGGTCAGGTTGTAGATATCAACACCGGCTTCGCCGGTCTCAACTTCGTCATCCGCAACACGAACCACGATACGGCTGGCATCGACCGAGTCGATCACGCCGCCACGACGAGCCACCACGCAAACACCGGAGTCACGAGCAACGTTGCGCTCCATGCCGGTACCTACCAGCGGCTTGTCGGCACGCAGTGTCGGTACAGCCTGGCGCTGCATGTTGGAACCCATCAATGCACGGTTGGCGTCGTCGTGCTCGAGGAACGGAATCAGCGACGCTGCAACCGAAACTACCTGCTTCGGCGAAACGTCCATCAAGGTGACGTCTTCCGGCGCCTTGACGGTGAATTCGTTCAAGTGACGAACAGCTACCAGCTCATCGATCAGCTGACCTTTGTCGTTCATGGTCGCCGAAGCTTGGGCGATCACGTGATCGGCCTCTTCGATGGCGGACAGGAACACGATCTCGTCGGTGACCAGAGCGTCTTTCACCACACGGTACGGGCTCTCAAGGAAGCCGTACTGGTTGGTGCGCGCATAGGCCGCCAGGGAGTTGATCAGACCGATGTTCGGACCTTCCGGCGTTTCGATCGGGCATACACGACCGTAGTGAGTCGGGTGTACGTCACGAACTTCGAAGCCTGCGCGCTCACGAGTCAGACCGCCTGGGCCGAGTGCAGAGACACGACGCTTGTGGGTGATCTCGGAAAGAGGGTTGTTCTGGTCCATGAACTGCGACAGCTGGCTGGAACCGAAGAACTCTTTCACTGCTGCAGCCACTGGCTTGGCATTGATCAGGTCTTGCGGCATCAGGCCTTCGCTTTCGGCCATCGATAGACGCTCTTTGACCGCACGCTCTACACGCACCAGGCCAACGCGGAACTGGTTCTCGGCCATTTCGCCTACGCAGCGAACGCGACGGTTACCCAGGTGGTCGATGTCGTCGACGATGCCTTTACCGTTACGGATGTCGACCAGAGTCTTCAGTACGGCAACGATGTCTTCCTTGCACAGGACGCCCGAACCTTCGATCTCGGTACGACCGATACGACGGTTGAACTTCATCCGGCCAACGGCGGACAAGTCATAGCGTTCAGGGCTGAAGAACAGGTTGTTGAACAGAGTCTCGGCGGCATCTTTGGTTGGTGGCTCGCCAGGACGCATCATGCGATAGATCTCGACCAGCGCTTCCAATTGGTTGCTGGTGGAGTCGATCTTCAGAGTGTCGGAAACGAACGGACCGCAGTCGATGTCGTTGGTGTACAGAGTTTCGATGCGAACAACCTGAGCCTTGGCGATTTTTGCCAGGATCTCGGTGTTCAGCTCGGTGTTGCACTCTGCCAGGATTTCGCCGGTGGCCGGATGCACGATAGCCTTGGCAGTGGTACGACCCAGGACATAGTCCAGAGGCACATCCAGCTCTTTGATACCGGCTTTTTCCAGCTGGTTGATGTGACGAGCGGTGATACGACGACCCTGCTCGACAATAACCTTGCCCTTGTCATCCTGGATGTCCAGAACGGCAATTTCACCACGCAGGCGCTGAGGCACCAGCTCCAGGCTCAGGCTCTCGCCTTTCACATGGAATACGTTGGTGGTGTAGAAAGCGTCCAGCACTTCTTCAGTGGTGTAACCCAGCGCGCGCAGCAGAACCGACGCTGGCAGCTTGCGGCGACGGTCGATACGGACGAACACGCAGTCTTTCGGGTCGAACTCGAAGTCCAGCCACGAACCGCGGTACGGAATGATCCGCGCGGAGTACAGCAGCTTACCGGAGCTATGCGTCTTGCCACGGTCGTGGTCGAAGAATACGCCAGGGGAACGGTGCAGCTGGGAAACGATTACACGCTCGGTACCGTTGATTACGAAGGTACCGTTCTCAGTCATCAGGGGGATTTCACCCATGTAGACTTCTTGCTCTTTGATGTCCTTGATCGCTTTGTTCGACGATTCTTTGTCGAAAATGATCAGACGAACTTTTACCCGCAAAGGTACGGCGTAAGTCACACCACGCAACACGCATTCTTTAACATCAAACGCCGGTTCGCCCAGGCGATAACCGACATACTCCAACGCAGCATTGCCGGAGTAGCTGATGATCGGGAAAACGGATTTGAAGGCCGCATGCAGGCCCACGTCGCGGAACTGATCTTTAGTCGCTCCCGCTTGCAAGAATTCACGATACGAATCCAGCTGGATGGCCAGGAGGTACGGCACATCCATGACGTCCGGCAACTTGCTAAAGTCCTTGCGGATACGTTTTTTCTCAGTATATGAGTAAGCCATCAGCGTTCCCCAGCTTGGTCACCTGCTTATTCGGCTTCTCCCGACGGGAGCAGCCAGAAAATCGTGCAAACCCTTTGGTTTGCGCCACCGCACAGGGTGGGTTACAGCACGTTAAAGGCACCGACCCAGTCGGTCGCCAATAACGGAAAAAGGCCGGTGGCAAAAGCCACCAGCCATCAGCCGTTCGCTTAACGCTTGGGCTGGAGACACAAAGTCGATGCTTACTTGAGCTCGACTTTAGCGCCTGCTTCTTCCAGAGCTGCTTTGGCTTTGTCAGCTGCTTCTTTAGCAACAGCTTCCAGAACCATGGCAGGAGCGCCGTCAACTACAGCCTTGGCTTCTTTCAGGCCCAGACCGGTCAGTTCACGTACAGCCTTGATCACGTTAACTTTCTTCTCGCCAGCTTCGGTCAGCATGACGTTGAATTCAGTTTGTTCTTCAACAACAGCGGCAGCAGCAGCTGGGCCAGCAGCGGCAACAGCAGCGGTAACGCCGAAGGTTTCTTCCATTGCCTTGATCAGCTCAACAACTTCCAGAACGGTTTTCTGGCCGATTGCTTCGATGATTTGCTCGTTAGTCAGAGACATGACTATAAATTCCTGTATTGGGGTGACAGCCTACGCAGCCATCAAATTAAACATATGATTTTGAAAGGGCTTGCGGTGCCTTAGGCAGCAGCAGCTTCTTTCTGGTCGCGAATAGCCGCCAGAGTACGAGCCAGCTTGCTGGTAGCGCCTTGAATCACGCTCATCAGCTTCGCAATAGCTTCGTCGCGAGTTGGCAGCGAAGCCAACACGTCGATCTCGTTTGCTGCGAGGTACTTGCCCTCGAACGCAGCTGCCTTGATCTCGAACTTGTCCTGACCCTTTGCGAACTCTTTGAAAATACGAGCGGCAGCGCCCGGATGTTCCTTAGAGAATGCAATCAGGGTAGGGCCGACGAACGCGTCGTTGAGCACGTCATATTGAGTGCCTTCAACAGCGCGCTTGAGCAGGGTGTTACGTACAACACGTACGTAAACGCCAGCTTCGCGGGCCTCTTTACGGAGTCCGGTCATTGCGCCTACTGTCACACCGCGGGCATCAGCCACAACAGCAGACAGAGCGACTTTGGCAGCCTCGTTGACTTCAGCGACGATGGCCTTCTTGTCTTCGAGTTTAATTGCCACGGGTTTAACTCCTGCTTGTTACCGTTTCATCCAACCTGGGCTGGATGTCGTTTTGGTGTCTGATTCGGTAAGGAACCGGGAGCACCATCTGCGTAGGCTTGAGGTTTAAGACTTGCGTCGCCTACGGTCTTGGATAGCCCCCGCCAGGCAGGGACCCCAATCTTGCAGCTAGCGCAATCGCTTGCGCCAACCTGTGTCTTATACGTCCAGCGAACCTTGGTCGATGACCAGACCTGGGCCCATAGTGGTGCTCAGGGTAACGCGCTTGACGTAGATGCCTTTCGAAGAAGCTGGCTTGATACGCTTCAGGTCAGCGATCAGGGCTTCAACGTTTTCCTTCAGCTTGACGGCGTCGAAGCCGACCTTGCCAACGGAAGTGTGGATGATGCCGTTTTTGTCGGTGCGGTAACGAACCTGACCAGCCTTGGCGTTCTTGACTGCCGAAGCTACGTCTGGAGTAACGGTACCGACCTTCGGGTTAGGCATCAGGCCGCGAGGACCCAGAACCTGGCCCAACTGACCTACAACGCGCATTGCATCCGGAGAAGCAATAACTACGTCATAGTTCAGGTCGCCGCCTTTCATTTCGGCAGCCAGATCGTCCATACCTACGCGATCAGCGCCGGCAGCCAGAGCAGCTTCAGCAGCTGGACCTTGGGTAAACACAGCAACACGTACAGTCTTGCCAGTGCCGTGTGGCAGCACAGTAGCGCTACGAACAACCTGGTCAGATTTACGTGGGTCTACGCCCAGGTTCACAGCAACGTCTACGGACTCGCTGAACTTAACGGTCGACAGCTCGGTCAGGAGAGCAGCGGCTTCTACGAAGTTGTAGGCCTTGCCTGCTTCAATCTTGCCGGCGATAGCCTTTTGGCGCTTGGTCAGCTTAGCCATTACACACCCTCCACGTTAAGGCCCATGCTACGAGCAGAACCGGCGATAGTACGCACGGCTGCATCCATATCAGCTGCAGTCAGATCCGCGTTTTTGGTTTTCGCGATTTCTTCCAGCTGAGCACGGGTAACAGTGCCAACCTTAACGGTGTTCGGACGAGCGGAACCGCTGGTCAGACCAGCAGCTTTCTTCAGCAGAACCGAAGCAGGGGTGCTCTTAGTTTCGAAAGTGAAGCTGCGGTCACTGTAGACAGTGATGATCACAGGAGTCGGCAGACCTGGCTCAAGACCCTGAGTACGGGCGTTGAAAGCCTTGCAGAATTCCATGATGTTCACGCCGTGCTGACCCAGAGCTGGACCAACGGGCGGGCTTGGGTTGGCCTGAGCGGCCTTAACTTGCAGCTTGATGTAAGCAGTAATCTTCTTAGCCATGAGGCACTCCAATTACGGGTTCAGACGCCTAGAAAGGCTCCCCGGTTACTTGCGCGTTTATCCCAGTGACGACAAAACCCCACAGCCTAAGGCTGCGGGGTATGGGATTCTCGTTCAGTTATGCCTTCTCGACCTGACTGAACTCTAGCTCTACCGGAGTAGAGCGACCGAAAATGAGCACTGCCACCTGGATCCGGCTCTTTTCGTAGTTAACCTCTTCAACCGTGCCATTAAAGTCAGCGAATGGACCGTCAGTAACACGAACCACCTCACCCGGCTCAAACAGGGTCTTAGGCTTGGGCTTATCACTACCATCAGCGACGCGACGCAGAATCGCTTCCGCCTCTTTATCAGTAATAGGAGCCGGCTTATCAGCAGTACCACCAATAAAGCCCATGACACGAGGAGTATCCTTGACCAAGTGCCAAGTACCCTCATTCATATCCATCTGAACCAGCACGTAGCCTGGAAAGAATTTACGCTCACTTTTGCGCTTCTGGCCGTTACGCATTTCGACCACTTCTTCAGTGGGAACCAGAATTTCGCCGAAGCCATCTTCCATGCCAGCCAGCTTCACGCGCTCGATCAACGAGCGCATTACATGCTTCTCGTAACCCGAGTAAGCATGCACAACGTACCAACGCTTAGCCACGGGACACCCTTAGCCAACAATCAAGGAAACAAGCCAACCGAGCAGGGAGTCTAAGCCCCACAACAGCAACGCCATGACCAAAACCACAGCCACTACAATCAGAGTGGTCTGCGTGGTCTCTTGACGGGTTGGCCATACGACTTTACGAATCTCAGTGCGCGCCTCCTTAACCAGCACGAAGAACGACTTGCCCTTTGCAGTCTGCAAGCCAACAAAGGCGGCAACAGCAGCAATAGCAAGCAGCGCTAGGACGCGGTACAGGATCGGCGAAGCAGAATAGTACTGATTGCCAACAACACCAACAATCACCAAAGCGACCACAACGAGCCACTTGAGCAGATCGAAGCGAGAGCCTTGAGCTTCAGCTTTAGGAGTCATCTATGAAGATCCTGTGAAAAGAAAGCCAGACACATTGAGTGAATCTGGCAGGTCAGGAGGGAATCGAACCCCCAACCTACGGTTTTGGAGACCGTCGCTCTGCCAATTGAGCTACTGACCTAAAAACAAAATCAGGCCGACCATTATGTCGGCCCGATGTAGATATTTCAAGAATTTATTCGATGACTTTGGCTACGACGCCAGCGCCGACGGTACGACCGCCTTCACGGATAGCGAAACGCAGACCATCTTCCATCGCGATGGTTTTGATCAGAGTGACAGTCATCTGGATGTTGTCACCTGGCATTACCATTTCAACGCCTTCTGGCAGCTCGCAGTTACCAGTCACGTCAGTAGTACGGAAGTAGAACTGTGGACGGTAGCCTTTGAAGAACGGAGTATGACGGCCGCCTTCTTCTTTGCTCAGAACGTAAACTTCAGCGGTGAACTTGGTGTGAGGCTTAACGGTGCCTGGCTTAACCAGAACCTGGCCACGCTCAACGTCGTCACGCTTGGTACCACGCAGCAGAACGCCGCAGTTCTCGCCAGCACGACCTTCGTCGAGCAGCTTGCGGAACATTTCAACGCCAGTGCAGGTAGTTTTCTGAGTGTCGCGCAGACCGACGATCTCAACTTCTTCCTGGATGCGGACGATGCCACGCTCAACACGGCCAGTTACCACAGTGCCACGACCAGAGATCGAGAACACGTCTTCGATTGGCATCAGGAACGGCTTGTCGATTGCACGCTCTGGCTCTGGGATGTAGGTGTCCAGAGTTTCTACCAGACGCTTAACAGCGGTGGTACCCATTTCGTTGTCGTCTTGGCCGTTCAGAGCCATCAGAGCCGAACCGATGATGATCGGAGTGTCGTCACCTGGGAAGTCGTAAGTGCTCAGCAGATCGCGCACTTCCATCTCAACCAGTTCCAGCAGCTCAGCGTCGTCAACCATGTCAGCCTTGTTCAGGAAGACAACGATGTACGGAACGCCTACCTGACGGGACAGCAGGATGTGCTCACGAGTTTGTGGCATCGGACCATCGGCAGCCGAGCAAACCAGGATCGCGCCGTCCATCTGGGCAGCACCAGTGATCATGTTTTTGACGTAGTCGGCGTGACCTGGGCAGTCAACGTGCGCGTAGTGACGAATGTGCGAATCGTACTCTACGTGTGCAGTGTTGATGGTGATACCACGAGCCTTTTCTTCTGGGGCGCTGTCGATCTTGTCGAAGTCAACACGAGCCGAACCGAAAACTTCGGAGCAAACGCGAGTCAGAGCAGCAGTCAGAGTGGTTTTACCGTGGTCAACGTGACCGATAGTACCCACGTTAACGTGCGGCTTATTACGTTCGAACTTTTCCTTAGCCATCGAAATCACCCCTAGGAGAAGAATTAAGCAACTCACACAAGCCATTAAAACAAAGGCAGATATTTTCATATCTGCCTTGTTATATGGAGCTCTTGAGCGGATTTGAACCGCTGACCTCACCCTTACCAAGGGTGTGCTCTACCAACTGAGCTACAAGAGCAAAACACTTTGCAAAATCTGCAAACTTGGAGCGGGTAGCGGGAATCGAACCCGCATCATCAGCTTGGAAGGCTGAGGTTCTACCACTAAACTATACCCGCGGAGCCTGCAGCTCTCGCTAAATCTGGTGGAGGGGGAAGGATTCGAACCTTCGAAGTCGTAGACGTCAGATTTACAGTCTGATCCCTTTGGCCGCTCGGGAACCCCTCCTAAGCGAGGCAGCATTATATACTATGCCACCCTTCTGTCAAGCATTTTCTCAATTAAATCTTGAGGTTAGCTGCATTGACCTCGCTCTTTAGCTTTAACTTCAAGAAGTCTTCACTGCGGAGCGGGCGCCATTCTATGCAACCTATTCGACAGTTGCAACCCCCTCACAAGGCATTATTTTATGTTTTAACTCATTGAATTCCTTAGCAAGGCTCAGCAACTGAGGATCATCCAATAGATGCTTGCTTTCAGGAGATATGCGCAACCAAAAACCTGATGACCCAGGAGCATTCAAAGCCTGCAATTTGACCTCGACACCCAACTCACCGAGACGCCGCTCAAGCACCTGAGCCGGCTCACGACGCGCAAAGCCTCCCAAATATAGACAGCCCGCCTCCGTATCGACCACACGGCCCTTATCGCGTCGCTCGACCGCCTCAGTAGACTCGCTCAACAGCCGAATATCCTGCTGAGAACCCCGATAAAGTGAGAGCGGCATCACCTCTTTAGCCCGAAGCGGGGCCTCCTGTTGATGCCAGACGTAGTAGAAAACATTGAGCACCAATAACAGCAGAAACAACCAACGCATAAACACCTCACGACAGCGGACGTGCCACAGCCAATCCAATTAGCGCTGGCCAGAGCTCAAGAGTCGTCGCGCAACCTCAAACTGAGCTCTCCACCGCTATATACCTTTTCCTCATCCCCTACCTTAAGGAGCAGACCTCCCTGACGATCAATCCCCAGCACAACCCCGTCGACCCTAGTTACACCCGCTATCAGAGATACTGAGCGTCCCTGCCATAGATGGTTTTGCTCCCACTCATGCTGGATAGCTGAAAACCCATGCAAGCGATGACGCTCCAGATAAGTTGCCAGAACCTCACCCAGGCGAGCGGCAAGCTGGTTGCGATCTACGACCTTGCCAGACTCAAGCCTTACTGAAGTCCACTCCTGATCGACCTCTTCAGAACCTTGCATGTTCACATTGATGCCAACACCAATGACCACATGACATACATCTGCAGGATCACCCACCAGCTCAAGAAGTATTCCAGCAATCTTTTTTTGGCCGACCAAAACATCATTCGGCCACTTCAACCCCGCACCTGGAACACCGCAGCCTCGAAGAGTCTGCATCACAGCCAGACCTACAACCAGACTGAGCCCCTCCAACTGCCGCATACCGCCATCAACTCGCAACACAAGGCTGTAGTAAATGTTTTCGGCAAAAGGGCTGACCCATTTACGACCGCGCCGGCCGCGCCCCGCCGTTTGTCGCTCAGCTAGAACCAGGAAGGGAGCAACGCTTCCACGCTCGATGGAGCGCAGCGCCTCAGCGTTTGTCGAGTCTAAAAAGTCAAAAACCTGGACCGTCCAGGGAGCATCTGGAGAAAGACGATTAATTTTCTCTGCACTTAACAAAGTAATTGGGGAGGCCAATCGGTAACCACGACCTCGCACCTTATGAATATCGAGCCCCAACTCTGCCTCAAGAAGCTGCAGTTGCTTCCATATAGCACTACGAGTAACACCTAGCGCGCGCCCAAGGGCTTGCCCTGAGTGAAATTGCCCATCCTTAAGAAGCTCTAACAACATCGACATGCAAGCTCTGCCTTACAATGAGGCTGGCATGATAGCCACGCCCAAAGCCATTGCATAGAAATCACAGCAGACAAAGGACTTCAGAGAGGGATCGAAGCGCTAGCAGCACAGCTTTTCTGCGACGCAAAAACAAAACCCCAACTGCTTTCGCAGTTGGGGTTTCGGAATTTAATCTTGACGATGACCTACTCTCACATGGGGAAACCCCACACTACCATCGGCGATGCATCGT